>DASYJD010000035.1:0-17208 GCA_035996875.1 Thermoanaerobaculia bacterium | reverse complement strand
CAAGCCCCAGATCGAAAAGACCGGTTTCCTGCAGGCTGACGATTCCGTCGCCTAATCGTAGGCGGCGAAGAAAGAGGTGGACGAAGAGAAACGACCGATCTCAGAGCTTGACAACCGGGGCCCTCATAGAAGCCCCGGGTGGAAACCGGCGGAGCCGGTGTGAACCCGGGGTTGGCTCCGCGGAGGAGCCGGTGGGAAACCTGGGAAACCGGGTTGGCTTGACAGCAGCCGTCCTTCCGGGAATGCTGGCGACCGTGAACGTCACGGTCCCACCGACTGAGCCCCACCAGCGCTCCCTCTCGGAGGTGCACAGCTCCGTCGAGATCCCGCGCCAGCTCTCTTTCTGGCGCCGGTTTCTCGCCTTCAGCGGTCCGGCCTATCTGATCAGCGTCGGCTATATGGACCCCGGCAACTGGGCGACCGACATCGCCGCCGGCTCCAAGTTCGGCTACCGCCTGCTCTGGGTGCTGGTGATGTCGAACATCATGGCGATTCTCCTCCAGAGCCTTTCGGCGCGGCTCGGCATCGTCACCGGGATGGACCTTGCCCAGGCCTGCCGCGCCATGTTCGACCGCCGGATCTCGTGGCTGCTGTGGATTCTGGCCGAGGTGGCGATCGCGGCGTGCGACTTGGCGGAGGTGCTGGGCAGCGCCATCGGCCTCCAGCTCCTCTTCGGCATGCCGCTGCTGCTGGCCGTCTTCATTACGGCGCTCGACACCTTCGTGCTCCTGCTCCTGCACCATCGCGGCGTGCGGCTGATGGAGGCGTTCATCCTCACCCTGGTGTTCACCATCGGCATCTGTCTGGCGATCGAGGTCTTCCTCTCCAAGCCGATCTGGGGATCGCTCGCGGCGGGCCTCGTCCCCCAATTGCCCGGGGAGGGCGCCCTCTTCCTCGCCATCGGCATCCTGGGCGCCACGGTGATGCCCCATAACCTTTACCTGCATTCGGCCCTGGTGCAGTCGCGGCGCAACACCCGCACGCCGGCGGGCCTTCGCGCGGGGATCCGCTTCAACACCATCGATTCGTTCGTGGCCCTGAATGGCGCCCTGCTGGTCAACGCCGCCCTGCTGGTGCTGGCCGGCGCCGCCTTCTTCAAGGCCGGCCTGTTCAACATCGCCGAGATCCAGGACGCCTACCGGCTGCTCGAGCCGCTGCTGGGAGCGAAGATCGCGCCGATCGCCTTCGCCGTCGCGCTGATCGCCGCAGGCCAATCCTCGACCATCACAGGGACGCTGGCCGGCCAGGTGGTGATGGAGGGGTTCATCCACATCCGCCTGCGGCCCATCATCCGCCGGCTCCTCACCCGCTCGCTCGCCATCGTGCCGGCGGTGATCACCATCGTGTTCTTCGGCGAGCGGGCCACGGGGACCCTGCTGTTGCTGTCGCAGGTCGTCCTCTCGCTCCAGCTCACCTTCGCCGTCGTCCCATTGATCCAGGTGGTCTCGGATCGCCGCTGGATGGGGCAGTACGTCGTGCCCCGGTGGCTGGAGATCTCCGGCTGGGTGGTGGCGGTGGTCATCGCGGCCTTGAACCTCAAGCTGGTGTTCGACGCCATCGTGGGCGGCATCCAGGGGGCTGGAGGCCACGCCTGGTTGCTCTGGGCGACCGCCGTGCCGTTGTCCCTGGGGCTGCTCGCCCTCCTTGGATACGTGATCGTCGTGCCCGCGCTGGAGCGGCGGCGGGGGGAGCCGGTGCCCGCGCTGGAGGGCGTCCACGGGCCGAGCGAAGTGCCGGAGATCGAGCCGCCGCGCTCGCCGCGGCTGATCGCCGCGGCGGTGGACTTCTCGCGCGCCGACAAGGCCGTCCTCTCCTACTCCGTGACCCTGGCCCGCGCCGGCGGACGTGGCGCCAAGATGCTGCTGTTCCACGTCGTGGAGTCGGGCGGCGCCCGGATCATGGGCGGCGATCTGCGGGACAGCGAAGCGCGGGCCGACCAGCAGCGGCTGGAGCTCTACGCCCAGGAGCTCGAGCAGCTCGGCGTGGATGCGAGCTACGACCTCGGCTTCGGCGATCCCGCGGACGAGCTCGCCAATCTCGTCGGGCAGCACCGGCCGGAGCTCATCGTGCTGGGCAGCCACGGCCACCGCGGCATGGGCGACCTCGTCCACGGCACCTCGGTGGAGCGCCTGCGCCACCAGGTGAAGGTGCCGGTGATGGTCATTCCGGCGGAATAAGAGGGACTTCAGGAGACGAGAGGATTCCGCGTCTTCAGTTCGGGGAATCGGGTGAAATCGCGGTCGGCTGACCAAAGCTCGGAGACGCCGTGGCAGAGACAAAGGGCAGCGATGCGGGCGTCGTGTACCCTGCCACCAGTCACCTGTCCAGCGGCCAGCAGTCGCCTGAGCACCGGCCAATAACCGGCGGGTTCGCTCAATAGCAGGAGGCTCGGGGAGGCGAGCAGAGCGGTGACTTGCTCCAAAGCGCGCGGAAGCTCAGTCGGGGGGCGATAGATTTTGGGGTGAGTGGAGATGGCGAGGAACTCGTGCACGCAGGGCGAGGGGATCGCCCAGGTGGCGGTACCCTCGATCAGGAGGGCCAAGGACCGCCGCGACGGTTCGAACCAAGGCGAATCACGGCGGTGGGCATAGACCAGGATGTTGGTGTCGACAGCGATCAAGCCCCTCTCCCCGCGTAGATCCGGTCACGAAGCGGCTCCCAACTCCCTTCTTCGATCTCGGGAGCGAGACCTTCGCCGGAAACACTGAGGTCGGGCCATTGGTAGGACGTTTTCTGCTCTCGCCTCGCCAGAGCAGCTCGCAACCCTTCCTCGATCAGAGTGCGCATCGTCGTTCCCTCACGCTGGGCGACTTCCCGTGTGCGTGCAAACAGGTCTTCGGTGATCTCGACTGTCGTCTTCATATGGGTCGACCATATCACCGATATGGGCTCTATGGAAGAGCCCTGCGCTTCTCCCGCCGCAGCGCCACGTAAGCCGAAGGCACCGCCAGCAGCGTCACCAGTGTCGAGAGCCCCAACCCGCCAATCACCGCTAGAGCCAGCGGCTTCTGCAATTCGGCCCCGGCGCCCAGTCCGAGCGCGAGGGGCAACAACCCGAACAGTGTGCAGAGGGTGGTCATCAGGATCGGCCGCAGGCGCACCCGCGCCGCGTTGACGACAGCGTCGACGAACGGCTGCCCCTCGGCGTGCAGGCGGTGGGCGTAGTCGAGCATCACGATGCCGTTCTTTACCGCCAGGCCCACTAGCAGGATCAGGCCCATGGAAGAGGAGACGTCGAGCTCCGAGCCGGCGAGGCGCAGCAGCAGGAAGGAGCCGCCGAAGGAGAGCGGCGCCGCCAGCAGCAGGATCAGCGACGGCGTGAGGGAGCGGAACTCGAAGACCAGGACGAGCAGCACCAGCGCGGCGGCGGCGCCGAAGACCAGCATCAGCTCGCGGAAGGCTTGGCGCTGCGACTCATATTGGCCCCCCACCTCCAGGGAGTAGCCCACCGGCAGCTTGAGACGGGCGAGGCGGCCCTGGATCTCGGTGGCCGCACCGCCCAGGTCGCGGTTCTCCAGACGGCCGGTCACCAGCGCCACCTGCCGCAGGTTCTCGCGGGTGAGCTCGCCGTCGCCCGTGGCAACTGTCGGCTTGGCGACGGACGACAGCGGCACGATGCGGCCGTCCGCAGTTCGTAGCGTGAGCGCTCCCAGGCGCGCGGGATCGAAACGGTCGGCATCCGGATAGCGCACGCGCACCGGCACGCTGCGGTCGCCGACGCGCAGGTCGGTTGCGCTCTGCCCCGACCAAGCGGCGGCGAGCTGGTTCTGGACCTGCTCGACGGTGAGCCCGGCCCGGCCGGCGGCCTCCGAGTCGATCTGCCAGGTGGTTTCCGGGGCGCCCTGCTGGGGCCCTACCAAGTCCACCATGCCCTTCACTTTTTCCATCTCGTGCTGGACCTGTTCGGCGAGACCGGTCAGCGTGCCGGAGTCGTCGCCGAAGATCTTCACCTCGATCGGATTCGCGGCTCCTTCCAGGTCGCCGATCATGTCCTGCAGGAGCTGGACGAACTCCGTGTCCATGCCGGGAACGAGCTCGGCGACCTCTGGCCGCAGGCTCGCGATCACCCCCTCGGCGGTGCGGCTGCGCTGCGAGCGGGGCTTCAGCCGCACCAGGATGTCCCCCTTGTTGGGCTGGGTGGCGAAGAGGCCCAACTCCGCGCCGGTGCGGCGGGAGAAGGCCGCCACCTCTGGAGTATGCGAAAGCAGGGTCTCGATCTTGCGCACCTTGGCGTCCGTCTCCGCGAGCGCCGTGCCGGGCGGCGTCAGGTAGTCGAGGACGAACCCGCCCTCGTCCATCGGCGGCAGGAAGCCGCTCGGAATCCCGCGGTAGAGGAGGTACCCGGCCACCGCCAGGACGAGGCCGGCGGCCACCGCCAGCCAGGGCCGATGCACCGACGCCGTGAGCGTCCGCGTGTAGGCTCTCTCCAGCCGGCCCGGCGGAATCTCCCGGGCGTGCTCCCCGTGGCGATAGGCGAAGCGGGAGAGCAGGGGAATCAGGGTGAGCGACAGGGCGAGCGAGATCAGCACGGAGACCGACAGGGTGAGCGAGAGGGCGCGGAAGAACTGCCCCACGACGCCTGACAGGAAACCGAGCGGCGCCAGCACGACGACCGTCGTCAGGGTGGAGCCAACCACCGGCGCGAACAGCTCGTCCGTCGCCTCTTCGATGGCCGCCTCGCCTCGGCCGCTGCGCAGCCGGCGGTGGATGTTCTCGACCATCACCACTGCGTCGTCGATCACCAGGCCGATGGCGACCGCGAGGCCGCCCATCGACATCAGGTTGATCGATTCGCCGAACAGGCGCATGAAGAGGAAGGTCGAGAGCACGGTGAGCGGCAGGGTGATCGAGGCGATCAGCGTCACCCGCCAGTCGCGCAGGAAGAGCAGCAGCACCAGCACCGCCAGCACGCCGCCGATCAGGATTGCGTCGCGCACGTTGGCGATGGCGGTGGCGACGAACTCCGCGAGGTCGTAGACCTTCGACAGGCGCAGGCCCGAGGGGAGAGTATGGGTAAGGCCGGTCAGCGTCTGCTCGATCCCCGCCTTGACGGCCAGGATGCTGGCGCCCGGCTGCTGCGAGACGCTGACGACCGCGGCGTCGCGGCCGTTGCCGGTGACGAGCGAAGTGCGGTCCGGAGCACCGGGGAAGACGGTCGCCACGTCCGCCACCCGGATCGTCGCGCCGTTGCGCACGGCAACCGTGGTGCGGGAGATGTCGGCGGCGGAGCCCCACAGCGCTGACGCCAAAACCAAGTGCTCCAGGCCGGCGGCGGCGTAGCGGCCGACGGGCGCCAAGCGGTTGGCGGCCTTCAGCGCCGTCGTCACGTCGTCCACGGTCAGCCCGGCCGCGAGCAGCTTTCCGGGATCCGTGACGACCTCGATCTCCCGGGTATCGGAGGCCGAGACTTCCACCCGGCCGACTCCCGCGACCCGCGCCAGCGCCGGGCGGATGACGTAGAAGGCGTAGTCGTTGAGGTCCGGGATCGGCAGGCCGCCCGTCAGGTTCAGGCTGAGCATGGGGAAGGCGGAGACCGTGAGGCGGTCGACGGAGAGCGAGGTTTCCGCCGGCAGGTCCTGGCGCACCTCGACGACCCGGTTCTGGAGCTGCTGCAGGGCCGCCGCCATGTCGGTGCCGGGATCGAACTGGGCCGAGATCTCGGTGGCGCCGCGGAAGGTCCGCGAGCGCACGCGGCGGATGCCGGGGACCTCCATGGCCGCCTGCTCCAGAGGCCGGGTGACCGAGGTCATCATCGCCCGGGCGGGGAGCGAGCCGCTGTGGGCGATCACCAGCAGGCGGGGGAACTGGAGCGGCGGATAGATGTCCGAGGGCAGCGACTGCATCACCAGCGCCCCGGCGCCCGCGAGCAGCAGGGTGATGAGAAGGACCGCGCGCCCTTGATGCTCGGCGAAGCGGGCGATGCTCACTTCTCAGGCTCCGCTGCCTCGGACAACTCGACGGTCGCGCCGTCCGGCAGCGCCGTCTGCCCGCGGACGACGACCGGCTCGCCGGCCTTGACGCCGGAGAGGATCTCGGCCTGGCCCTGCGCCACCACGCCGACCGTCACCGGGCGGCGGTGGGCCTTCTTCTGGCCCTTCGGCCCATCAATCACGAACACGTAGCTTTCCGTCCCCTCCTGCACGAGGGCGTCGGCGGAGACCAGCACGGCGGCCTGGTGCTCCTCGCCTTGGATCTCGACTCCCACGGCGAGCCCCGCCGGCCGGCTCGTCGGCGCCTCGAAGGCCAGCCGCACCAGGGCGGTGCCGCTCGCCGGATCGACGGACGGCGGCCGGGCGATGACGCGGGCCTTCTCGTCGGGGAAGGCGGCGCCCCGCACCGTGGCCGGGTTGCCCGTCGCGACGCGCCCCAGGTCGCCCGCGGGCACCGCGGCCTCGACCTGCAGCCGGGTGGGATCGATGACGCGCAGGAGAGGCTCCGCCCCGCCCGCCGAGACCATGTCGCCCACCTGGTGCGAGCGGGCGACGACGACGCCATTGAACGGCGCCCGCACCACCTCGCGCCCGGCGAGTTGGCCGGCGGCCGAGGTCGTGCTCCGGGCCTCGCCGACGGTCGCCTGGGCCAGGGCGAGGTCGCGTTGGGCGTCCTCCACCTCTCTGCGGGCGGCGATGCCGCGCTGGAGCAGGCCGGAGAGGCGGGTGACATTCTGCTGTGCGGTCTTGAGCTGGGCCTCGGCCCGCGCCAAGTCCGAGCGCCGGGCGGCGGCGTCCGCCTCCAGGCTGGGGATCTGGAAGCGGACCAGCAGCTCGCCGCGGTGCACGCGGTCGCCCACCGACTTCGTCAGCTCTGCGATGCGGGCGTCCTGCGGCGGCGTGACCAGCAGCTCGGCACCCGCCGCCGGCTTCACCTGACCCGTGGCGGCGATCACCGGGCGGATGGGGCCGGCCTGGGCCGTGGCCACGGTGACCGGGACGGCTTCGGCCGTCTCCACCGCCTCGGGGGCGGTTTTGTGGCAGGCGGGCAGGGCCAGCAGGAGGAGCAGCGAGAGAGGTGCGGGCATCTTCACGGCAGCGGCGCTCCGATCGCCCGTTCCAGGTCGGCGAGCGCGTTCTGATAGTCGGTCCCCGCCTGCACCGCCTGGAGGCGCAGGTCGTGCACGGATTGCAGGCTCTGGAGCAGCGCGGCGAGCCCCGTCTGCCCCGAGCGGTAGGAGTCCTCGGCCATGGCCTCGACCTCGGCGGCGCGCGGCAGGATCTCGTCCCGGTAGCGCAGCAGGGCCAGCCGCTGGACCTCGGCGTTGGCGGCGGCGGCGTATACCGTGCTGCGGACCTGGGCCGCCGCGGCGTCGCGCTCCGCCTTCAGGCGCGCCAGCGTCGCCTCTTCGAGCCGGGCCTGCGCGCGGTGGGTAAAGATCGGGAGCGTGAAGGTCAGCGATCCTCGCCATCCCCAGTCGAAGTCGGGCGGCGCGTGATGCGTGACGCCGGCTGCGGCGGTGAGGTCCGGAACCGACTCGGCGCGGGCCAGCTCGGCCCGGGCCGCCTGCTCGGCGATCCCCTGGTCGAGCGCCGCGAGCTCGGTGCCGGCGGAGAGGGCCAGGGCGATCGCCGCGTCCGCGGGCGGCACCCGGCCGGCTTCGAGCTCCGTGCTCACGGTGAGCGGCGAGTCCGGCGGCCGGGCCAGAACGGCGTTCAGGTCCGCCCGGGCACCGGCGACGAGACCGCGGGCCTTATCGGCTTCGCTCGCCGCCTGGGCCGCGGCCAACTCGGACTGCAGCGCGTCGAGCCGGGGGACGTCGCCCGCGTCGAGGCGCGCGTGGGCGGCGTCGCGGGCGCGCTCGGCCAGCCCCTGGATCTGGGCGGTCTCATGAGCGCGCCGCTCGGCCGCCGCCAGCGCGAAGTAGGCGCGGCGCACCTGGTTGCGGGTGGCCGCCGTGAGGCGGGCGATCTCGGCCTCGTTGCTCCTCGCCTGGGCAAACGCCACGGCGATCCGGCGCTGGCGCTTTCCTCCGCGCTCGATGGGCAGGGAAACCGTGGCCGAATCCCGCGGCGTATCGCGCGACTCCTCGATCGCGATCTCGGGATTGGGCCGCTGGCGCGCCACGTCCCCCCGCGCCAGCGCCTCCTCGCGGCCCAGCCGCGCCGCGGCGAGGGCGCGATTGGCAGCGAGCGCAGACGTCATGGCCTCGTCCAGGGACAGCGGCGGCTCGGCGCCCAGCCGGGCTGCTAAGAGGGCGGCCGCGGCGAGAAAGAAAAGGATTTTCATCAGATCAGCCGGACTCTCGCGACCCATGCTACCGACGCTTCAATGAAGAGACGATGAATGTACGGCCGGTCCGTTGAGCGTGATCTCGAAGCAGCCGCCTCGCAGGTGCGCCTCTTTGCCGAGGTCCAGCGTCTCGCAGAGAGCCGCCACCAAGGCGAGCCCGAGGCCCGCGTGCTGGCCGTCCGAGCGCGCCGTGTCCTTGCGCCAGAAGCGGTCGAAGATCCGGGGGAGGTCGTCCGGCACCAGGTCCGCGGTCGAGTTGCGGATGCTCAAGGCGAAGCCGGCCTCCGTCGTCTTCCCCAGGCAGCGTACCGCCGATCCCGGAGAGCCGTAGGCGACCGCGTTCGCGAAGAGATTGGAGAGGATCAACGCCAGCTTCTCCCGGTCGGTCGCCAGCAGGAGTCCCTCCGGAACGTCGAGCTGGAAGGCCATCCCTTTCTTGCGGGCGGCGGAAGAGAAGGCGCTCCAGGCGTTCGCGGCCAGCTCGCGCAGCGGCACCTCGGAGGCGTGGACCGTGCTTTGCCGCGCGTCACAGCGGGCGAGCGCCAGGAGATTGACCACCAGGGTCTCCATCTGGAGCCCGATCGTCCGGATCTCGGCGAAGGAGGCCGGCCATGACGCGGAGTCCTCCGGACATTTCAGGGCGACCTCGGTCACGGCGCGAAGCTCGGCGAGAGGGGTCCGCAGCTCGTGGGCGAGGTTGGCCGAGAAGGCCCGCTCGCGGGCGAAGGACTCCTGGAGGCGAGCCAGCAGTCCGTTCAAATGGCGGATCGTGGGGACGAGCTCGGCCGGGGCATCCGCGAGCTCGAGCGTCTCCCCCAGCGACTCGGCTCCCAGGGAATCGAGACGCCGCCCGAGGTCGTCGAGCGGCGCAAGGCCGGCTCCCACGACGAGCTTGACGAGGGCTGCCGTGCCCAGGAGGAGACCGAGGGCGACGAGCGTCAGGGCCAGGTGAATCGTGCCGAGGAAGGAATCGAGCTCGTCCCGTCCGTGCGCCACCACCAGCGTCACCCGGAGGTCCTCGGGAGAGGCGCCGTGCCCGGCGCTTTGCTCGCTGTCCCGCAGCCGGTCCTCCTCCTGCTCCGAGAGCGGATGGAAGGTGATCTCGGCGCTTCGCCCCCGCCGGCCGTCCGGCAGGGTGAGGTCGCGCAGCCGGGGGTGATCGAGGGGTGCGCCCGAATGGGGAAGGTCCCGAGTCCCAAGGGAGCGCGAGCGCTCGACGATCGAGCCGTCGGCGAGCCAGAGCTCGAAGTAATCGGGATGGCGCCGGAGCCCGAAGTCGGGCATCACCTCATCCGTGTATTGCAGCCAGACCCGGCCCGATCCCTGCTCGGTCAGGGTCGCCAGCGACCTGGCCCGCGTGAGCAGCGCGGCATCGTAGTCCCGCCGCAGGCGCGTGCTGAGGACATGATCGAGGACCCATCCGCCGGCCGCGAGGAGCACGCCCGTGCCGATCAGCAGGCCGGCCGTCAGCCGGCCGCGCAGCGAGCTCATGGCGCGGCCTCCTCGACCAGATAGCCCTGACCGCGCCGGGTCTTGACCACACTCTGCGGGTCTTGCGGGTCGAGCTTCTTGCGCAGCGAGTAGACGATCACGTCGACAACGTTGCTGGCGGCCTCGGAGTCGAACTCGTAGAGGCGTTCCCACAGGTCCCGGCGGCTCACGACCTCGCCGGCCCGCAGCACCAGGATCTCGAGCAGGCTGTACTCGCGCGGCGTCAGCGGCACCGGCTGTCCCCGGTAAGTCACCTGCCGGGCCGCGGTGTGGACCTTCAGCTCGCCGACGTGGAGCTGGGGATTCTTGGCGTGGTACGAACGGCGGACGAGCGCCTGGAGGCGGGCCAGGAGCTCGTCGAAAGAGAAGGGTTTCACCAGATAGTCGTCGGCGCCGCGCCTGAGGCCCTGAATCCGGTCCTCCACCAGATCCCGAGCGGACAGGATGAGGACGTGCGTGTCCTTCCCCTGGCCGCGCAACTTTTCGAGGACGGTGAGGCCATCGATCTCCGGCAGCATGAGATCGAGCACGATCACGTCGTACTCGTTCTCCGTCGCGAGCCAGAGGCCCTCGCGGCCGTCCTTCGCGGTGTCGACCGCGTAGCCTTCCCGGCTCAGCCCTTTCTGCAGGGTCGAGCGTAGACGCGGAGAGTCCTCGATAAGTAGCAGCCGCATGGCGGGCGTTCAGCTTACTCGCCCCACTCCGGGCTCGTCAAAGCCGGCAGGCTTCATGATTCCTTCATCGAGAGGCCGTTAGGCTCACCCGCAAGGAGGGCATTCATGACGCCCATCGCCTCGCGATTGATCGCATTTATGCTCTTCCTCATGCCGGCCGCAATCGCTCAGACCCAGGAGGCCTCGCTTGCCAGCGCCACGGCGCCTCGGGATGCCGCGGCGACCTCGCCCAGCCTTCCTCGCTTGGTGCTCGTCGATCTGCGGGACGTCCTGGGAGCGCCGCTCGATTGGAAAGCGCCGCAGTGGGAGCACTTTTCTCTCGCGGTCGCGTCAGTCGGCGCCGCGGCCCTGCTGGACAGCCGGGTGCGGGATTGGGAGCGGCACGATCACCATCGTCTGGCCGACCAGGTTGCAGCGCATTTCGAGGTGCTGGGCAGCGGCGGGGCCTGGACGGTCCTCGGAGCGTTTTATCTCGAGGGTGTGCTGGGGAACGATTCGAAGGCGCGCTCGGTGGGAGAGGATGGATTGATCGCCAGCCTGATCGCGAGCGGCCTCATCACGCCGGCGCTGAAGGCCGCGACGGGCCGCAGCCGGCCGCGTGCCATGGATGGGACCTTCGACTTCGATCCCTTCAGCGGCAGCTCGTCCTTTCCGTCGGGGCACGCCACCGAAGCCTTTGCGGTCGCCTCGGTCATCGCCACACGATACGACTCGGGTTGGATCAAAGCGGCGGCCTACGGTTCCGCGGCGCTGGTCGGCTTCGCACGCATCCATCATCAGGCCCATTTCTTTTCGGATGTCACGGCCGGCGCGCTCATTGGTACCGCGGTGGGGCGTGCAGTGGTTCATCGCAATGACGGGGAGCGCCGCCGGTTCCGGGTCGCGCCCCTGGTAGGGCCGCAGAACCAGCCGGGAGTGGGAGTGAGCCTCAGTTTCTGAACAGGGAGCGAGCTGGCTCACCCGCTCAGGGCTCGTCAAAGCCTGCGGGACGCGCTACGCTTTCATGATTCCTTCATCGAAAGGCTGCTACTCTCAGCCGCAAGGAGAGCGTTCATGACCCCGAAAGTTGCCGCATTTCTATTTTTCCTCGTACCGGTTGCGCTGCTCGGCGCTCCACCGGAGAAAACCTCGTCCGCGCCGGTGAAAGCGGCTCCGGCGAAGGCTGCGCCCGCGAAGGCCGCGTACCACATCGTCAAGGAAATTCCGATCGGCGGGGAGGGTGGCTGGGACTACCTGACCGTGGATTCCTCGGCGCGGCGGCTCTACATCTCGCACAACACCAAGGTCGTGGTGGTCGACGTCGACAGCGACAAGACGGTCGGCGAGATCGGCAATCTCTCGGGCGTGCACGGCATCGCCCTCGCCCTGGATTACAACCGGGGCTACATCAGCAACGGCCGAAACTCAATGATCACGATCTTCGATCTCAAGACCCTCGCCACGGTCGGCGAGGTCAAATCCACCGGCGAGAACCCGGACGCCATCCTCTACGATCCTTACTCCTACCAGGTCTTCGCCTTCAACGGACGCTCGAAGAACGCCACGGTCCTCTCGGCGAAGACCGGCGCGGTCGTGGGCACCATCGAGCTGGGAGGCAAGCCCGAGTTCGCCACGACAGATCTGGAAGGAAAGGTTTTCGTCAACATCGAGGATAAATCCGAGGTCGTGGCCCTCGGCGTGAAGGATCTGGCGGTGAAGGCGCGCTGGCCGCTCGCGCCCTGTGAAGAGCCTTCCGGGATGGCGATCGACCGCGTGCATCACCGGCTGCTGATCGGCTGCTCGAACAAGCTGGCGGCCGTGGTGGACACCGAGAGCGGCAAGGTGGTCGCCACGGTGCCCATCGGCCAGGGAGTCGACGCCAACGCCTTCGATCCCGGGACGAAGCTCGGCTTCAGCTCGAACGGCGACGGTACGCTGACGGTGATCCAGGAGGAGACGCCCGACCATTTCACCGTGGTCGAGAACGTCCCCACACGCCGCGGTGCCCGGACCCTGGCCATCGACGACAGGGCACACAAGATCTACCTGCCCACGGCCCAGTTCGGCCCGCCGCCTGCCGCCACCGCGGAGCAGCCGCACCCCCGGCCGGCCATTCTGCCGGATTCCTTCGTGATTCTCGTCGTCAGCCGGTAGGCGTTGAGCCTCAGTTCTTGAAGCCGCCGCCGCGAGCCTCGGGAGCTCGCATCACCCGGGCGAGCAGGGAGATGGCGATGTCCAGGTGCCGGTCCTTGAGCAGTGGCCCGAGGATGCGGGCGCGGCCGGCACGGTTGGCCAGCCGCTCGTCGTAACGGATATGAGGAGCCGCTTGGCGCAGCCGTTCGATCAACTGCGCGAAGTTCGCCGCCACCGAAGGCTGGAGGGCAGTTCCCAGCGACTGATAATTGAGGCCGGAGGCGTGGAAGACCACGGGCGGCCGGCCCTCGCAGTAGAGCTGGATGAATTCGTCCCGATCCTCCGTGGTGATCTGCTCGACGACGCGCGTCTTCTTGGTGAGAATCAGTCCGCCCGAGGCGAGGAACCGGCCGGCGCTGAACTTCCGCTGCTCGGTGGTCTTCGTCTCCGTCCGCTCTTCGAGGCGCGTCGCCCGCAGGACGAAGTCGATCTCGCGGTAGCTGATCTCGGCGGTCTCGCCCCGGCGCGAAACGGCGGTCAAGCCCTGCCCGCCGAGAGTGAAGCTGCGCACCTGAAACCGGGAGGCGTTCGATTCCACCTCCTCCGGAGTGATCAGGATGGGGGAGAAGGCGTTGGCCCGCAGCCGGCCGGCGCAGGCCCAGGAAGGTTGGATCTCACCGTAGGTTGCCACGACGGCCGGGCCGCCTGCCGGATCGCTCAGCCGCGCCCGCGCCTCGTAGAGGGTGCTGCCGAGCGCCTCGGCGAGCGGTGGGGCGAGAGCCTCGCCGGCCTCTGGAGCGAAGTGGATGGCGATGACGTACACGGCGCGGCTCCGTTCTCTTCCGCCCGGTCAGGCCGCGGGCTCGGGCGACTCGGACATCCTCGTCGCCCAGTCTTCCAGCAGTCGCTTGAGCTCCAGCGGCTCCACGGGCTTGACCAGGTGGAGGTCGAAGCCCGCTTCCTGGGTGCGCTGGCGGTCGGTTTCGCGGCCGTAGCCGGTGAGGGCGATGAGGCGAGCGGAACGCATCGCCGGATCGCCGCGCAGGCTGCGGGCCACGGCATACCCGTCCATGCCGGGGAGGCCGATGTCGCAGAGGACCACCTCCGGCCGGAAGCTCCGGGCCGTCTCGACGCCCGCCGGACCGGACAGGGCGACCTCCGTCTCGTGCCCGAACAGCGACAGCAGGTCGCCGAGCGTCTCGGCGGCGTCAAGGTTGTCTTCGATGACCAGGACTTTCAGGTGGCTTCCTCCGGCTCGACCGAGGGCAGGATATCCTGGAAAGGATTCGCAGCGTATTCTAGGGGCCTGTTTCAGATTCACCGGAGGAGATGTTGAAAACCGTTGCGCATTTGCTGGTTCTCCTGGTCCTTACTTCGCTTCTGGCCGTCGCACCCTGCAGCGCCAAGGTGCCGGCGACGCAGCGGACGGCCCTCATCGCTGTTTACAACGCCACAGGCGGACCGGGATGGGTAACCCATGCCGGCTGGCTCGGCACGGCCGGCACCGAGTGCTCCTGGGCGGGCGTGACCTGCGACTCCGCCGCCACCACCGTCACCCAACTCGTGCTCAGCAACAACGGCCTCACCGGCAGCCTGCCGGCGGCCATCGGCAGCTTTCCGGGCCTTCAGTCGCTGGAGGCGGAGGGCAACTCTTTGACCGGCGCGCTGCCGCATCAGCTTGGGTCTCTCGGCAACCTCAGGACCCTGCGCCTCGGCCTCAACCAGATCTCGGGCGCGCTGCCGTCCGAGTTGGGGAATATCGCCCTGCTGGAGACCCTCTCCCTGTCGTTCAATCGTTTTTCCGGATCGCTGCCCGCCGTGCTCGGCAACCTCGCCCATTTGCAGATCCTGGACCTGTCGTCCAATCGGTTGACCGGCACGGTGCCGCCGCAGCTTGGAAACCTCGCCGCCCTGACCTATCTCGATCTTTCGGACAACGCCTTCACAGGTGCGATTCCTCCGGACCTGAGCCGCCTGGCGAATCTCCAGACGCTCTATCTCGGGGACAACCAGCTCTCGGGCGCCATCCCCGGCGAGCTCGGAAACCTGGCCGCTCTGGAGCAGCTCGGGCTGGCGGACAACCTGCTCACCGGCCGCATTCCGAAGGAGCTCGGGAATCTGGCGAATTTGATGTATCTCAATCTTCAGCGCAACCGCCTCTCGGAGGTCGTGCCGCCCGAATTGGGCAACGCCTCGTCGCTCATCGGCGTGCTGCTGAGCCAGAACGCGCTGGCCGGCAGCATTCCGGGCACGCTCGACCTCCCGGCGAACCTCGAGACCCTGTGGCTGGACCACAACCGCTTCACCGGCCCCGTGCCCTTTGAGCTGGGGGCCATTCCCACTCTCGACGACGACGGCGGGCTCGACCTGCGCAACAACGCCCTGGCGACCGACACCGAGCCCGGCCTCCTCGGCGACCTGAACGCCAAGCAGGTGGGCGGCGATTGGATCAGCTCGCAGGCGGCCGCCGCGCCCTTCGATCCGAGCGTGCCGCTCTCGGGCCTCGCGGACCGCCGAACGGGAAAATTCGTGCTCTGGACTCTCGACGTGGGAGCCGGCGCACCGCCGCTGACGCTCTCGACGTCCGGAGGGACAGGGGACGTCGATCTCTACCTCCGCTTTGGCGCGCCTCCCACGACCGGCCAGTCCGACGTCTCCTCCGTCACCGCGGGCAATACCGAGTCGGTGACGATCGCCGCACCCCGGCAGGGCACCTACTACATCGGCCTCTACAGCCACTCTTCGTACAAGGGAGTGACGCTGCAGACGGGGGGGCCGGCGGGTTGCTTCCCGGGCGGCACGAGCCTCTGTCTCGCCAATCACCGCTTCAAGGTCGAGGCGGTTTGGCGCAGGCCGGACGGCCAAACCGGCTCGGGCCAGGCCGTGGCGCTCACCGGCGACACGGGATACTTCTGGTTCTTCGACGCGAGCAACGTGGAGGCCGTCGTCAAGGTGCTGGACGCCTGCACCCTCAACCAGAAGTTCTGGGTCTTCGCCGGCGGCCTCACCGACGTGCAGGTGGACCTCACGGTGACGGACACCGCCAGCGGCGCCGTCCGCACCTGGCGCAACCCCCAAGGCACGGCCTTCCAGCCCATCCAGGAAACCTCGGCCTTCGCCACCTGCGGCACCGCGGCGAGCACGGCCTCGGCGGAGGACATCGGGAGCTTGGTGGAAAAGACGTCCGAGGATCTCGCCCGCATCTCCGCGGCGACGGGCCTCTGCGTCGCCGGTCCCACGAGCCTCTGCCTCTCCGGCGGCCGTTTCCAGGTGGACGTCGCCTGGAAGACCTCGAACGGCGACACCGGCGTGGGCCAGGCCGTGCCGTTGACCGCGGACACCGGCTACTTCTGGTTCTTCGGCGCCTCGAACGTTGAGATGGTCATCAAGGTCCTCAACGCCTGTGGCTTCAACCAGAAATTCTGGGTCTACGCCGGCGGCCTCACCGACGTCGAGACCACCATCCACGTGACGGACACGATGACGGGGGCGTCAAAGACTTACATGAACCCGCAGGGGACGGCCTTCCGGCCGATCCAGGACTCGTCGGCGTTCGCGACGTGCCCGTGAGGTGCAGTTTTTGCTGCGAGGTAACAGGCGATCTCCCTCGCGCCATTTGCGAGATCCTTGGGCGCTTGGTTCAAAGAAGAGGTGACTTATATGACTCCTATCGAGAAATCAACGCCTGTGCTGAGGTGAATCGAGCACCGTTCTGCCGTCGCCCCTCGGGGCTGTTAGAGTTTTTGGGGCACCTTTCCCGGGGCTTACGCCCCAGGCTTTATGCTGTCGCCCTTTCAGGGCTGTTTTGATTGGGCGGTTTCTTTTGGTTGGAGCCTATGTCGAAACACCAGGCTCCTGCCAGCGAAAGATCAGCACGTCGAGCAGACCGAGCATCGCCGCGCTCGTCCCGATTCCCAGCGCCAGGTTGGAAAGCGCCAGGATCAGGACGGTGCGGCTACGCAGAAGGCCACGGATCGCGCCCAGGAGATCGGGGAAGGCTGCGGCCATGACCCAAAGAAGAAGCCGCGAAAGTTACATCGCCGGCTGGTTCGGCCGGCTACGGGTCGACCGCAGATTCAAGAGCGCGAGGCCACATAGCGACAGAGCCAGGACGAGCGAGACGGCCAGCGAGCCTCTCACCAGCCGCTCCAGGCGGGTGACGTCGGAATCACCGTGGCGCTCCGCCACCATTCGGTTGAGCTCACGCTCCATTTCGGCGACCGTCGGCCGTGCCGGATTTTTCGCGGCTTCGGCTTGAAGGGCGTTCAGCTCGGCTTCCATTTGATGGATTCTCTGGCGGCTGGCGTCGTTCGGCTTGCTGTAGGCGACGTCGTTGGCCATAGTCGTCTTCACCGTCGCAGAGACAGGGCTCGGCGTTTTCGGCCGGGATCCGGGGAGGAGTGGAAACGCGAGATAGGCAAGCACGGCGATAGCAACGACGGACAGGGCGATGGCGAATCGGTTCAGCATGCTGGAACGGGAGAGCCTGGCAGGCGAAATGGATTCGATCGATGGTTTTCAGCCTTCGGTAAGAGCCCGGACCGGATCGATTTGCAAGGCTTTCCGCGCCGGCAGATAGGTGGCCGCCAGGGTGACCGCCAGCAAGAGCAGCGCCATGGCGGAGAAGGTCCACGGGTCTTGCGGTTGGATCTCGAAAAGAACGCTCGCCAGCAAACGGGACAGCAGATAGCCGCCGGCGAGCCCCAGA
>DASYJD010000034.1:0-82879 GCA_035996875.1 Thermoanaerobaculia bacterium | reverse complement strand
ACGCTCCGCCCCAGCGCGCCCCCAGCGCCCGTGATCAGGACTCTCCCGTTCATGTTCTCTCCAGGGTTGGTGCCGCGAGATCCACTCCGTCTTCCTTACGAGTGTCTCGGCGGAGCGGCTGGGAGACTATCACGGAGGTTCTCTGTTGACACAGGACCATTGCTATGCACATAATGTGAAGCGCGAAGCGCATCAGAGATGGATGGGGTCACCCTTAACAGACGTACGGGCGGGAAGGAGAAGGGATCATGGGAAACCAGTTGACGTGTTGGGGAGTGTGGGGCTCTCTGGGTCCTTTGAGCGTCGCGCTGGACGCGGGTGGCGTGGTCCTTCGGGCTCCTCTGGACAGGTGCTCGGCTCCGTCTGGAGAAGCTGGGCGATGCCCAGCCCCCGTTCCTTCACCGTCAGCACCGGCCAACCACTCCTCCCCGGCGACCGTCAACCTCCGAGAGTAGATCCCGCTACGCTACCCAACCGCAGGGCTCTCTCCCCGGCAGCCCCGCCGAGCTCTCTCTCGGCAGCCCGCTCCTTCCCCTCTGGGCCAGCCGCCAAACTCTAGGGCGTCTCACCAAACTTTACGGCGTCGCTCCAAACTTTACGGCGCGGCTCCAAACTTTACGGCGTCCCACCAAACTTTACGATGCGGCTCCAAACTCTATGGCGCCGCTCCAAACTTTACGATGTCCCACCAAACTTTACGATGTCCCACCAAACTTTACGATGCGGTTCCAAACTTTACGGTGCCGCTCCAAACTTTATGGCGCCGCTCCAAACTTTACGGCGCGCCTCCAAACTTTACGATGTCCCACCAAACTTTACGGTGCGGCTCCAAACTTTACGGCGCCGCTCCAAACTTTACGGCGCGTCTCCAAACTTTACGATGTCCCACCAAACTTTATGATGCGGCTCCAAACTTTACGGCGCCGCTCCAAACTTTACGATGTCCCACCAAACTTTACGATGCGGCTACAAACTTTACGGCGCCTCTCCAAACACTGCGGCGATTGGCGGCCTTTCGCTGATAGGGCGTCCTCGAAGCGGCGCTTGTAATCAGGAGGCATAATATTACGTTAGCCAATCAACCTTGAGCCCAGTCTTAGACTCTAAGAGAGCGCGCTGCCCGGGAGTAGCACATCCGATGAGACAGTCCTGGCCGCCAAGATCAATATATGTGAAGCGCTTTCCAGCGTTCCGGACGACAAGCAACTCGGTGAATCGAGGAAAAATGTAAGGGTCCACCCAATCGTCATCAACCTTCTCGTGCTCACTTCCCGAGGTCATGTCGGCAGCGCTCGGACAAAGCATGTTTTTGTCCAGTACGAAATTCCGAATTCAAAACTCCAGGGATCTCACGGAGAATTCCCAAAAATCTAGATTCCATTTTGGAAGGCTCCACTTCTTGAACCCCAGATCGCGATTACTCTTGCCGCGCCAGTGCATTCAGGACGCGGCCTTTTTGATCGACAATAACGATTGCCTCTTTAAACGAGGCTCCCCATCTCGCTCCGGCAAACAGATATTTCTTACATCCCCCACTAGCGCACGGATCGCCAGGACCAGTCTCTATTATCGTGATAGTGGATGGTTCTCGCACCGGATTGCCAAGCTTGGCAATAACGGAATCGATAGGCTCACCCGGTTTCACCGAAGCGAATTTTTCCCACGTGAAGTCGTGCGATCGCACTACGCCCCATTCGAACGGATCGAATATCACAAAAAGATACAAGCCAACCGCAAGCAGACAGCTCGCCAAGACGCTCGAAACAAGGGCAACTATTGTTCGTTTTTTCATAGTTATAGCGACGAAACAGGTCTTTCATCAATCTCCAGTACCTTTGCTTAACCGTTGCACTGGTTGCCTGGCGCAGCTTCTCCATCTGCTCCGGGCTCTCCTTGATCTTCCATTGATCCGGCGTTTTGCTTTCGGGTTGAAGGCCTGACCGCTTCTCGGGTTCTGAGCGGCTCTTCATGGCTCTGAAGACCACGGAGCCAGCAAGCACGAGTTGACCGTCTTTGCCGTCTTTAATCTCGACGGAACCTGCCTGCTGGGCGTCACCGTTTCTCCCAACTTCAGCTCGAATCGGCGCATCTTCCTCTTCTATACCTTCAAGACGCCGAGCGCCTCCTGCGTCAACCGCGTTTCCCGCTTCACTCTTCCCGACACCAACGTCATCGACCCGGCGAGCGAGACGGTGTTGATCGACAACATGCCCTCGACGGCCGGCAACCACAACGCGGGCGACCTTATTTTTGGCCGGGACGGATTCCTTTACGCGACGATCGGCGACGGCGGCTGCGACTACGCGGGCGGCGGCTGCGCCGGGCAGAACGACGGGTCGCGGGATCAAAATGAGCTCACCGGCAAGCTGCTGCGCATCACCGAGGACGGCGGCATCCCCGCCAGCAACCCCTTCCAAGGGGCGGGCACGGCGCGCTGCAACGTCACCGGCGGCACCACGGCGGGCAATAAGTGCCAGGAGACCTTCGCCTGGGGCTTCCGCAACCCCTTCCGGATCGCCGCCGACCCCAACGACCCCGGCACCCGCATCTTCGTCGACGACGTGGGGCAGGATGCCTGGGAGGAGATCGACATCGCCCAGGCGGGCACCGACTACGGCTGGAACTGCCGGGAAGCCAGGCACACCAACAACACCTCGGGCCCGTGCAATCCCACGCCCTCCGGCATGTTGGGGAGTGTGGGGCTCTCTGGGTCCTTTGAGCGTCGCGCTGGACGCGGGTGAGCGCCTTTCTTAAACTAGCCCCAAGAAGAACCTCCTCAGAGTCCGAGCACAGAGTCAATAGCTGGATTGAGTCATCCTGAAAACCGTCTCTGGCACCTTTATTGACTTGAGGAATAATCGCAATTTTGCCATCTTTCATAATAGCCAAGCAATAGACCGTTCCTTTGACAAACGAGGACCATAATCGACTTCCTACTGCAGCAAGTGATCTATCACAAAAACTTGCTTATATCTCTCGCAAGCCTTCTGTACTCCATAGATTCTCCCCCTGCAGCACGAAACCTTCTGACTTCTTTAATAGCATCATCTCTTTTTTCAATCTTCCAAAGCGAATGAAACAACCCTAGGGAAGCCCGTTCATTCACAGGCTGATCTTCTAGTACTCTAGTAAAATGCGATATGACGTCAGCAAAGCGTCTCAACTGCAATAGAACTGCCGCGTAGGAAAAACGAACATCCATATCATCCGGATACGTCTCTACTAGTATAGATAGCTCTTTCGCCGCCTCTTCGAGATCTCCTTCTGCAGAAATTCGCTTAGCTTCAATAAGAAGTTCATCGGGAGCTTTGTTTTTTTGACCCGTCATCTTTCTTCTCATCTTTCGGTTCTGCATCTGCCGGAGTCCGGATGTCCTTAAGTGAATTAATAAGACGGTCAAGGCTTTTCTCCACCGAATCAATGATCCCGTCGGCTTGCCCCTTCCATATCTTAGCTTGCCTTGACGCAATGCTGTCAGCCTGATCGAGCGCATCCTCTACCGTCTGGAACCGTCCGCGCCCTCCTCCTTTATTCTCTTTTGTGGGGAGAGGGCCAGTTATGTCGTAGTCTCTCTCATTTTTGTCACTTTTTGTTGTCTTGCTCAGAACTGAGGAGGCGGCCGCCGTCACTAGTTCGGCTGAGCGCTTAGCACCATCGATAACCCTCTGCTGATAACTCGCATTGGTTTTCATCTCGACTGCATGCATAACGGCCACCGTCACAGCCAGTGCGACAATGACTCCGCCTACGACCAAGACAGCGTTGTGACCGTCTTTATCGACGTTTTTGAGTGGATTGTTTAGGGCATAGCCATATCGGTTCCAGGTTTGCGTATTGGATGGCTTGGCGACCGCCGAATCCACACTCAAAAACCGCCCCGTCACCGGACTCTCATGCCGGGCGTGCATGTAGTCCAGGTCATCCCCGGCACCATTCGGGCTCGCCAAGTCCCTTTCGTGCCCGGTGAACTTCATCCTCTCTGTGTCCTGATTGAAGGCGGTCGCTTCTTCTCCGAAGGGATAGTAGGCGTGGTAGGCCGCCTGGGTGCCGAAGACGGTGGTGATCAGCCGCGGAGTTCCCAGGTGATCGAGGTGGTAGTGGAATTGGCTGGTCTGCGTTTCAGAAGCCAGCAGGAGACCGTCGCGGTAGATGTAGTCCGTCCCCAGGCTCCAGACGCCGTTGTTGACGTAGTCGCGGAGAACCTTGCCACCCAGGTCGCGGAGCGTCCAGTGGGAAATGTTGCGGGTGAGATCGTAGGACCAGACGCGCTCGTCGTCCACCGTGTAGATGTAGAGGGCGTGCTCACTTCCCGAGGTCATGTCGGTCATCTGGTTGAAGTGGTCATAGATATAGACCGCTCCGTTCCAGTTGATCAGGTTGCCGGCCGCGTCGTACGCCGTTCCGGCACCGTTGAGGCGATTGGTGGCGCTGCTGGTGGGTGTGACGCGGCCACTGGTGCCGGCGATGTTGGTCAGGTTTCCGAAGGAATCGAACGTATAGCTTTGTGTCTTCTGGGTGCCGCCTCCCGTGGGACCGTCGAAGATCGTGCCTGACGTCAGCCGGCTCACCGCATCGTAGGTGTACGACGAGGTGCCGATGCGGGTGATGTTGCCGGCGCCGTCATAGCTGTAGGCACCGGAGCTCCACGCAGCACTGGGACCCGAGGCTCCCTCGGAGGAGGGACGGCGCATGGAGAACGGATCGTTGCCCTGTGTGTCCACCACGCCGTTGCCGTGGACGACCTGGCTGACGAGAAGGTTTGGATAGTAGGAAATCGTGCCGTAGTTGGTGACTCCGGCGCTCACTCCCGTCAACAAGCCCTGGGAGTAGGTGTTCTGCACCGTTCGCGCCGGGACCGGCGTCTGGGTGCAGGTCACCTGAGTACAGGCCGGATAGCCCAGTGTGTCGGTCAGACCGAGAGCGTTGTAAGAGAAGCTTTGGGTGAACGACTCACCGGTCGAGGCCGCGGTATCCCGCCGTGACACTCGGCCGTCGCGGCCGCCGTAGACATACGTCTCGTCGACGCGGACCGTGAAGCTCGACCCACTCAGGGTGAAGTAATTGAAGCGGCTGGCCTGCCAGAGCTTGCCCAGCCGCAGATCGTTGGTGCCGTTGGACGGCGCATAGGTGAAGGACTTGAGCGGCCGGCCAAGACCGCCGAATTCATTGACCTGGGTCAGACGCTCGAACGAGTCGTAGACAAAAGCCAGGTTGTTGGGACCATCGGTCTTGTGCAACGCATGGCCGCGGGAATCGTAGGCCGAATAGAAAACCGTGCCGTTGCCGCCGGCCCCCTTCTCCGGATGAGTTTCGGACTGCAGGAACCCGGCGCGGTCGTAGGCGAAGCTGCGGCTCTGACCGAGGGTGGAGACCGACGACAGGCGGTTGCCCACGTCGTAGCCGTATGTGGTGGTCACCTGCGACCCGCCGTTGCCCGACGGCTCGGTGACGGAGAGGAGCCGGCCCTGGCGGTCGTAGACCTCCGTGGTCGTCGACGGGCTCAAGCTGCCGAGGACGGTGCCGATTTTGACCGTGCGGTCCACCTGGCGCACGCCGTGATAGGTCATCGTCACATTGTGCGCGGCGCCGTCGGGCGGCGTGATCGTTCCCGGCCGGCCGAAGGGATCGTATCCACTGAAGGTCGTCACGTTGCTTGGAGTGCCCGTCATCACTTCGGAGACGGTGGACTTGTTGCCCGCTCCGTCGTAGGCGGTCTGCCGTTTACCGGTGCTGCCGTCGGGCATCTGGCGCAGCTCCTGATAAACCCGGCCGAAATCGTCGAAGACCACCTGGCTCACCGCCAGGACCGTTGCGGTCTCGCTGCCGTTGTCGCGCTGGCGCACGGCGACGTTGGGTTTGATGGACGGAGTCGCCGCCGTGTAGACGTACTGCGTCCAGCCGCTTTGAGCCGGCTTGCCCCATGTCCGGCGCCCCAGGGTGTCGTACAAATAGCTGGTGAGGACTCCCGCCGCATCCCGGCTGGAGGAAACGAGACCGGTGGCGGCGTCGATCGTTTGATTGAGGCTCAGGAAGCTCGCGCCGGCATACTGGGATGTCGCCCGCACGCCGGACGAGTAGGTATGGTTGAGCTGATATTGGGGCGTGGCCGGCAGGCCCATGGAGCACAGGTCGCTCACGCCGGTCGCAATGCCATAACCCGGCGAATCGCCGCCGAAGTACCTCTCGCTGGCCACGTTGCCGGTCGCATCCAGCCCGTACACCGCCAGCAGATCGTTGGCCGACTGGCTCGCACCGTCCAGCCGGTGCTCCCGCTTGCGGATCACCGTCGAGGTGCCGGGCGCATAGCAGAGGTCGGTCCAGGCGGTGGCGCCATTCTCGGTGTCCGAGGCGTAGGTCATCGTCTCCAGCACCCACGGGGAGCTCGAGGGCACGGGAGTGAATCCCGAGCCGGTATTGGCAGTGGGGTTGACGACGTAGGTCCCCCGGGCCGGGTTGGAGTTGGCGAAGTGGTGGCGCACGTTCGAGCCCGGGAAGTTGCCCTCCGTGTCCTGGCTGCGGTAGTGGCCCACGCCATCGAACTGCGAGCTGACGGCTCCGGTATAGGTGCCGTCGTCCTCATAGACCGTACGGCTGCGAACCGGCCGCCGGTTGGTGTTGTAGATGTTGGGCACCCCGGCTACGCCACCGACCGGATCGCGCTCGTAAAGGACGTATTCCGATCGCAACGGTACGGACGAGCCGGCCGGGAAGGTCTGCCGGGAGAGGTTGAGGTCGACTCCCACCGCCACGTTGAGCGTCGCGTCCGGGGTGAAGGGCAGGCTGTACAGGAGGTCCACCGCGGTCGAGAAATGATTGACGACGCGATTGCCCAAGGGGTCCGTAACCGTCGTCGTCACCTCTCTTTGTGTCGAGCCCAGCTGCTGGACGTAGCTCCAAGTTCCCAGAACGCCGCCGGCGGCATTGCGCATCGTCCGGGTGGCGACTCCCGGATTCGTCTGAAAGTGGGCCTTGGTCGCGGAGCTGATCGGAAACATGAAGGTCTGCCAGGTCCATTCCATGCGGCCCAGCGTCGGCAAGGTGATGCCGAGCGGGTTGCCGGCAAAGCTCGTGCACTTCTGGCCCGCGGCCGGCAGCGCCGTGACGTAGCTGCTCAGCGGCATTTGAAACGTCGACAGGTCGGGCAGCGTCACGCCGGTGAGAAACGGCACGTTGACCCTGTCCCCCTGGCTGCCGGGAAGGTCGGTGTCGGAATTGGGACAGCTTCGCCCGATCTGCTGAGAGCCGTAGGTGAGCTGGTAGGTCGCCGTGACCGGTTTTGCCGCGGTGCTGCCGAAGGCTGAAAGGACCACTCGATCCAGCACCTGGGCGTACTGCGGCAGGTCGTTGCGGAAGTACAGCGTGTGGGTTCGATTCTGGCTGTCGGTGAGGAGCCACCGGTACGGTTGGGTCAGATAGGCGATGTGCAACCAGTTGCCGAAGGCGTCCCGGATCTCGGTGGGCATCCCCGTGCTGTCGAACTTGCGCACCATTCCGTCCGGGAACTCCACTTCTTGAATCCCGCTGGCGTAGACCTTCAGACGCAGGTAGGTGCCGTCGCGGGTGTACTCGATGTCGGTAATCCCGGAGACCGCAGCATCCTCCGGATCGCCCCAATGGAGAGTGGGGTAGAACACGTGATCCGTCCCCATCTCGTCCTGATAGATCGGCCCGAGGAGGGTGTCGTTGGCGTCCGGCACCTGGCAGGGCGGATTGAGCCTCCCCAGCGACACCCGCCAGCCCAGCCCGGCGTTCGAGCAAGGATTCGGATTGGCCTGCAGGCGGGCCTGGTCCTCGTTCCCGATGAGATAATGAACGGTCTGAAAAATCCAGGGACTCGAGTTGGCCACCAACTTGAGGCTGTAGGAGAAGCCGCCATTGACCGGATAGCTCGGGCCGATCGGAATCGTAACGGTCAAGGCACCATTGAACAGGTTGACGTTGTCGATATCCCCGACGTGAAAGGACTGGTCGACGGGGAAACCTCCCGCGGTATTGGGATGGACGTCCGCCAGCCCGGGGGCGGCGAGAGCGGTCAGGAGGACCAGGGCCAGAGAGACGCGGCAGCTCATCGCGCTCATTGCGCCTTGCCTCTCGCCACCGGCTGGAAGATCGAGATTTCCATGGCCTGAGGATCGATGACGAACCAGATGTCCGTGCTTTCTGCTTTGGCGGGCGCCGCCGGGCTCCCCGGCAGGGCGTCGAACTGGTCCAGCGCGAACCGTAGCCGGCCGCTGCCGCTCTTGTCCAAGTCCCGCGGGCCGCCGGCGCCGCCGCCAAAGGTCCAGGCGCCTCGCCCCGGACGAACCGCCAATCCGAGGACGTAGACTCGGGTGTCCTGGAACTGATCGGACACCGAACCGGCGCCCGGAAAGAGCGCGCTCGCCGTCTGGGGGGTCCGGTGCAACTGGGAGGTGACGGGAGAGGTCACGGCGAAGGTTCCGGTCTCGAGATCCACGGCGACCCAGATCGACGCCGCCGACACCGGCCGATCCAGTATCAGCCGGGCCGTGCCGTCGGCTGCCGCGGTATCCACCGTGGAGCGCTCGTAGAGGTCGCTCGAGTAGGTGGCATCCACCAGCCGCTCGACCCCGAACCACACCACGCTCTTGCCGGGCGACAAACCGCTCGCCACCACGGCGCTCTCCTCGAAGGCGATCGCGACCCCTTGACCGCTCTGCGCCCAGGAGGCCACCGCGACCAACAGTCCGACCGGTACCAGAAACCACACTCTCAAGCTCGTTCGCATCGCCGTACTCCTGGAAGCACTACTTTGACACACCGTATACGGATTGCGCGGAAGAATCGTTGGATCTCTATGAACGTCTCGACGCCGGATCGGGGGGCTGGTACACTTGCTTCGTGCGATATTTGAAACTACTGAGAATGCTGGCCGGAACCGGGGCGCTCGCGAGCATTCTGACTCCTTCCGCGACCGCCCTTCCTACCGGCTTCAGCGACACCCTGGTGGCAAGCGTGTCGTCCCCCACCGCCCTTGCCTTCACTCCGGATGGCCGTCTGCTGGCCACCTCGCAGGGCGGAGTGCTGCGCGTCATTCAGAACGGCACCTTGCTGCCGACGCCGGCGATCACCTTCCCGACGAGCAGCATCTGCACCAATTCCGAGCGCGGCCTGCTGGGCGTCACCGTTTCTCCCAACTTCAGCTCGAACCGGCGCATCTTCCTCTTCTATACCTTCAAGACGCCGAGCGCCTCCTGTGTCAACCGCGTTTCCCGCTTCACTCTTCCCGACACCAACGTCATCGACCCGGCGAGCGAGACGGTGTTGATCGACAACATGCCCTCGACGGCCGGCAACCACAACGCGGGCGACCTGATCTTTGGCCGGGACGGATTCCTCTACGCGACGATCGGCGACGGCGGCTGCGACTACGCGGGCGGCGGCTGCGCCGGGCAGAACGACGGGTCGCGGGATCAGAACGAGCTCACCGGCAAGCTGCTGCGCATCACCGAGGACGGCGGCATCCCCGCCAGCAACCCCTTCCAAGGGGCGGGTACGGCGCGCTGCAACGTCACCGGCGGCACCACGGCGGGCAATAAGTGCCAGGAGACCTTCGCCTGGGGCTTCCGCAATCCCTTCCGGATCGCCGCCGACCCCAACGACCCCGGCACCCGCATCTTCGTCGACGACGTGGGGCAGGATGCCTGGGAGGAGATCGACATCGCCCAGGCGGGCACCGACTACGGCTGGAACTGCCGGGAAGGCAGGCACACCAACAATACCTCGGGCCCGTGCAATCCCACGCCCTCCGGCATGGTGGACCCGATCTTCGAGTACGCGCACAACACGACGATCCCCGGCACCACCAGCCCCGCGAGCTGCAACTGCATCGCCGGCGGTGCCTTCGTTCCCAACGGCCTGTGGGCGGGCTACGACGGCGCGTACCTTTTCGGCGAATGCACCTGCGGCGGAATCTTCCGGCTCAGCCAGTCCGCGAGCACTTTCACGGCCAGCGACTTCGCCAGCGGCCTCGGGACGGTGGTTCACCTCATCTTCGGTCCCTTCGGCACCAGCCAGGCTCTCTACTACACGACCTACGCCTCCGGCGGCCAGGTGCGGCGGGTCACCGGACCGCCACCGGTGGTGGCGACCTCCACCAAGTACTTCACCTTGACTCCCTGCCGCCTCGCGGACACCCGCCAGCCGGCGGGCGCCAACGGCGGACCGGCGCTCGCGGGCGGTATGTCACGCTCTTTCGTCGCCACCGGCGCCTGCGGCGTTCCCGCCTCCGCGGTCGCCGTGGCGATCAACCTCACGGTGACCAACCCCACCGCTGCCGGGAGCTTTACCGTCTACCCGGCCGGTACGCCGGTGCCGGCCACCAGCACTCTGAACTACTCTGCCGGGCAGACGCGTGCCAACAACGCCACCTCCCAACTCGGCGTGGCGGGAGACCTGGCGATCTTCTGCGCCATGCCCGGCGGTTCGACAGCCGATGCCCTCATCGACCTCGTCGGCTACTTCCAGTAGCCGTTGACGTCGATGAGGATGTGATTGGCACCGGTCGAGGCGTTCTGCACGCCGATCGTGCCGGTGCCGTCCGTCGCGAGCTCGAGGACCGCGTTGTTGGCCCGAATCTGCCCGGCCGCGAAGTTGACGTTGGTGGGCCCCAGTGGAAAAGCGTTGCCCGGATAGAGGCTGAAGACGCCGGTGGCGCTGCCCGCCACGACGGTGACGTTGGCCGAGATCGCCTTGGTGCCCGCCGGAATGCCGCAGATGCCCGTGACCGTAAAGGTGCGGGTGGCGTTGACTGCCAGGGCAGGCCCGCCGAGGGGGCCGGCGGCGTTGCGCGTGTCGACGATGCGGCATGGCGTCAGGGTGTTGAAGGCCGTGGCCGCCGCCGGGGGCGAGTAGAAAAAGGTGCTGTCGCGGAAGCCGCTCAGACTGCCGGGATTGGTGACAGTGACGCGCACCGCGCCGGTGGCGTGCGGCGGCGCGACCACGGTGATGGTGGTGGCGTTGACCACTACGACGCTGGTGCCGGCCACGGCGCTGCCACCGGTGCCGAAGGTCACCGTGGCACCGTTCTGGAAGTTGCTGCCGGTGATCGTGAGCGGCGTGGAGACGGTGGTGAGCCCGATGTTCGGGATCGCGGATGACACCGTCGGTCCCGGCGCCGCAATCGGGAGGATGCAGGCGCCCGCTCCGGTGCTGTGGCTCAGGATGATGTCGTCGAGCAGGTCGACGGTGGCGGGATGGAAGACCAGGAAGGAGGTGGTGAAGGGGCACCCTCCCACGAGGTGGCAGTAGCTCATCAAGGTGCCGAAAACGCCCGTGACGCCGTTGTAGGTCGTCCCGCTGGGCAGGTTGGGGCAGACCGTCGTGCCGCTGAAGCAGGCGTGGCCGTTGTAGGTCTCGCCGGAGAAACAATTGTCGGGATTGACCAGCCCGATCGTGTTGTAGCAGTGGGTGTGCGGCGAGCCGAAGTTGTGCCCGATCTCGTGCGCCGTCACCATGACGTCGCCGAGATTCGGCGTCGTGCCGGAGACCGAGACGCGGCTGAAGGCGTAGCCGATCCCCGTGTTGCACAGCGCGTCCACCCACGCCACTCCCGCGGCACCCGAGCCGCCGCGGCCCGAGAGCATCAACGCCGAGGCGCGGTTGACGCTGCCCTCATTGGCGCTCCAGTAGTTGGTGAACTCCGTCAGTTTGTTGCCGTTGGTATTGTCGTCGTAGGGCGGCGTGTCGTTGATGACATAGGGATCGGTGGTGCGCAGGAACGTCGTCCCCTGGAGCAGGCGTACCAGGAGATCGCGCTCGTAGATCACGTTCATCTGGGCGAACATCGACGCGATGTAGTTGGAGGCCGTGGTGGTATTGTTGGCGAACTTGTTGGTCATGATCTGGGTGTCGGTCTCCACCGCGATCGTCGCCGTGTGAAGGCTCGTAATGGCGGCCTTTTCCCAGGCTGGACCCGAGTCCTTCTCCGTGCCGTGGACCGACCCGGAGCCGAGGAAGTCGGGCTGCGGCAAATCCTCCACGCCGCACTTCCAGTCCTTCGCCACCGCCTTGCCGTTATCGTCGAGGAAGAGGTCGTGCGGCCCCACCACGTAGCGGTCGCCGGCGCGCCACGACTTCGGCACCCGCTCGAGCTCGTGAGCTCCCCCCGGAGTGATCGAGAAGCCGCGCATCTCCCGGGTCGCCGGATCGACGCTCACCATCACCCGCACGCCGGCGGTCCCTTG
Source organism: Thermoanaerobaculia bacterium (assembly GCA_035996875.1). Classification (GTDB taxonomy): domain Bacteria; phylum Acidobacteriota; class Thermoanaerobaculia; order Multivoradales; family UBA5704; genus DATARR01. The sequence continues at coordinate 70,676 of DASYJD010000034.1, read as the reverse complement.
GGCCACGCCCCAGAGGAAGACCAGCGAGGACCGCGGCACGCGGCGCATGCCGTCCGCGGTCGCCTCCCAAATGACCGCATCCGGCGCGTAGACTTCCCGCCGCGTCAACACGACGTCGGCACGTTCGCCGGGAGCCACCGGCCAGCCGGGGACGGCAACCTCCTCCTCCGGCCGTACCTTCAGAAGGCCGTCGGCGAGGGAGGTGCCAAGGGTGACCAACTCCGCTTTTTCAGGAGTACCGGGAACCTCGATCAGGTCGCCGGCGGAAGCCGCCTTCGGGAGGACCGTGCGAGCGGGAGCCGCGGCGGCGAGAGAAGTCGCGAGGGCACACGAGCCCACTAGAAACGCTAGGACGCGTATCGGTTTCATGGGGTGTTTCTTTCTGGCGAAGCCTACGGTCGTCGATTAAGGCGCGAAATAACCCGTCACGTCCAGGATCACGTTGGTGGTATTCGTCCTGTTGGAGGAGTAGTTACCCCAGAGCACCGAGATGTCGTTAGTGGCGGCCGACAGCGGCACGATCGCTCCATTGGCGATCGCGAACTCGCCGGTGTCGAAGTTGATCGTCGACGTGCCGGAGAAGCTGGTGGCCGAGGGGTAGAGGCCCAGCCAGCCGGCCTCTCCCGGTTGCACCACCGTGACGTTCAACGTGACCGCCTTGGCGCCGACCGGAACGCCGCAGTTCCCCTGGATGCGGAACTGGCGCGTGGCGAAGACGGTGATGGCGGGGCCGCCATTGACACCGGCGGCATTGCGCGTATCGGCGACACGGCAGGGAGTCAGCGGGAAGAATTGGAAGGGCCCGTCTGCCAGGGCAGGTGCCGCCGCGGCAAAGGCGAGAATCAGGGCGAACGACCTGGCAAGACCGAAGTTCTTGAGTGCGGTCACAGCTTTCTCCTCCGGGAGTTGTATTTCATAGCACCATGGCTATTCGTTCATTCTGAAGACTTGGATGGAGTATGTCAACGGACACATAAACCTAACTCCACAGCCAACAATCTTTGTCACCTCAAATTCCCATTCCGTGTCCAGGAATCCGACTTTTCTCCTCCTACACGGAAAGCTGGCAAGATCGAGGAGGCAAATAGCGGGCCAAGCCTCCGGACGGCGGGTCAGCCTACAATCGCTCCAATGACTTCCCGACCGGACTCCTCCAGACCTCTCTCTCTCTCCATCGTCATTCCCACTCACGACACGCGGGATCTCACGCTCGCTTGCCTCGCATCGATTTTCCGCTCGCCGGTCGCGGGGATGGAAGTCATCGTGGTGGACGATGCCAGCCGGGACGGCACGACGGAGGCGATACGGGAGCGCTTCCCCGCGGCGACGGTCGAGCGCCACGAGACGGCGGAGCGCTTCACCCGTGCCGCCAATCGCGGGCTCGCCCGAGCACAGGGCGAAATCCTGCTGCTCCTCAATAGTGACACCGAACTGGAGCAAAAGGGGTTAGAGGATCTGCTGGCGGTGTTCGCCAGGGAGCCGGAGCTGGGAATTGCGGGTGCCCTTCTCCACTATCCCGACGGCTCGCCGCAGTGGAGCGGCGGCCGGGAGCCCTCGCTGCCCTGGTTCTTTGCCCTGGCGAGCGGTCTGCCGGTGCTGCTCCGGCACCTCCCCTTCTACCGCCGCCTGAAACCGCTCGCCGCCACGGGGCCGGCGCGGGTGGATTGGGTGACCGGCGCGGCCATGGCCCTGCGCCGGCAGGTGTGGGAGGCGGCGGGTCCGCTCGACGAGGGATTCCGCTTCTACGTGCAGGACCTCGACTTCTGCCTGCGCGCCTGCCGGGCCGGCTGGGACGTGGCGGTGCGCCCGGAGCTGCGGGCGCTCCACCACCACGGCGCCACCATCGGGCGGGAATCCGGCGCCAGCCGGCGCCAGCAGCACGAGCTGTTGTGGACCGACCTGCTGCGCTGGGCCCGCAAGCAGCACGGCGAGCGCTGGGCGGCGCGAGCCGGAGCGGCGTTGCGAGTGGGGGCCGCCCTGCGCCTCGCCAGCCGCCGTCTCGCCTCGCCCTTCGTGGCTCCCCGCCGCCGCGAGGAGTGGCGAGAGGATGCGAAGGCCCTGCGGAAAGCTCTGGCGGCGATATCTGACGTCTCCCCCGGCCCCGGCCGCTTGCCATCCTCCCCCTGACGGTGTACAAAGCCCTCGGCCCCGGAGCGGGCACCTCCCCACTTCTCAATGATCGAAATCTATCGTTATCGCGACCTCGTCCTCGCCTTGGTGGCCCGGGAGCTCAAAGTGCGCTACCGGCGCTCGGCCCTCGGCTTCACCTGGACGATGCTGCAGCCGCTTTTGATGATGCTGGTGTTGCAGGTGGTCTTCAGCTCCCTCTTCCGCTTCCAGCTGGCGAACTATCCGGTCTATGCCATGGCGGGAATCCTGTTCTGGAACTTCTTCAGCCAGAGCGTCGTCACCTCGATGAACAGCTTGCGGAGCAGCGCCCAGCTCCTGAAGAAGGTGCCGGTGCCGAAGGCCGTCTTCCCCGTCGCCACCGTGGCTTCAGGCGTCATCAACCTGGTCTTCGCCCTGGTACCGCTGCTGCTGATCCTGGTGATCACGGGCCATCCGCTGACGCCGGCCCTCCTCTTCCTGCCGGTCTCCATTCTGCTGGTCGCTCTCTTTACGCTGGGTGCCGGGCTGTTGCTGTCGCCTCTCTCGATCTTCTTCAACGACATCGTGGAGATGATCACCGTCATCCTCTCCGTGCTCATGTACCTGACGCCGATCTTCTACCCCAAGGAGATCGTTCCCGAGAAGATGCGCTGGATCGTCCGCTTCAACCCCTTGCGATCGATCCTCGAAGTGTTCCGCGACCCGATCTACTATGGCAAAGTGCCGCCCTTGAGCCACCTCACCGTCTCCTGCCTGATCGTCCTGGTCGCCCTCGGCGTGGGCGCCTGGGCCTTCCGCAAGAGCAGCGACCGCATTCCCTTCTATATCTGATGTCCGAGACCAGCATTCAACTGCGAGGGGTCTCCCTCTGCTACCGGCTCGCCAAGCAGCGCATTCCTTCGTTCAAGGAGTACGCGATCCACTTCATGCGCGGCTCGCTCGCCTATGAGCAGCTCTGGGCGCTGCGCGATATCGACCTCACCGTCGCGAAGGGCGAGACGCTGGGCATCGTCGGCCGCAACGGCGCCGGCAAGAGCACACTGCTCAAGGTGATCTCCCGAGTGATCAAGCCCACCCAGGGCAGCGCCTCGATCCGCGGCCGCCTGGCGCCCATCCTCGAGCTGGGCAGCGGTTTCGACCACGAGCTGACCGGCCTCGAGAACATCTATCTCAATGCTCTGCTGCTCGGCCACAGCAAGCGCGACATCGCGACCCGGGTGGACGAGATCGTCGACTTCAGCGGCCTCGGGGACTTCATCCGCGTGCCGCTGCGCAACTACTCCTCGGGGATGCAAGCCCGCCTCGGCTTTGCCGTCGCCACCGCCTGGGTGCCGGACATCCTCATTCTCGACGAGGTGCTCGCCGTAGGCGACGCCACCTTCACCGCCAAGTGCGAAGAGCGCATTCGCCGCTTCCACGACGCCGGCTCGACGGTGATCCTCGTCTCCCACAGCCCCCAGGCCGTGCTCGCCAACTGCTCGCGCTGCCTCTGGCTCGACGACGGCCGGCTGCGCGCCGACGGCGAATCGGCCCAGGTGCTCGACCTCTACCTGCAACAGCACGGCACCGAGCCCGGCGAGCACGCCGCCGGCAAGCTGCGGACACCGCCCTGAAATCTCCCCTCACGCGATGAGGGGGCTGTACAACCGCCGGGAGCTGCTGTATTCTGTTCCCCTCACGTTGTGAGGGAAGCTGATGCCCAAGACCACCTCTCTCGAATTGATGCAGGGGACCGTGGCGGTCCTGATCCTCAAAACCCTCTCCTGGGGCGCCCTGCACGGGTACGACATCTCGCGCTCCATCCGCCAGCGTAGCGACGGCGCCCTGGGCGTCGAGGACGCGGCCCTGTACCAGGCCCTCCACCGATTGGAGCGCAAGGGCTGGATCGAGGCGGAGTGGGGGTTGTCGGAGAACAACCGCCGGGCCAAGTTCTACCGCCTCACCGGCGAGGGGCGGCAGGCGCTCCAGACCGAGCTGACGATCTGGAGCCGCTACGTGGACGCGGTCTCCAAGGTGCTGGAAACCCGCCCGGCGGCGTCGTGAGCCGATGAGCCACCTGCCGGGAAGGCGCCTCTTCCGTTTCCCCTGGCGCACCGCCGCCCAGGTGGCGGCGGACGTCGACACGGAGCTGGACTTCCATCTCGAACTGGTGGCGCGGGAGCTGATGGACGAGGGGTGGCCGGCGGAGGCCGCAGGGTCTGAGGCCCGGCGGCGGTTCGGCGACCTCGAAGCAACTCGCAGGATCTGCCGCGACCTCGACTCGCGCAAGGAGACTCGGATGAAGTGGATGGATTCTTTCGGCGAGCTCGGACAGGACCTCCGCTTCGCCGGCCGCCAGCTCGCCAAGAGCCCCGGTTTCACCCTCGTGGCGATTTTGACGCTGGCGTTGGGGATCGGCGCCACCACGGCCATCTTCAGTGTCGTCTACGGCGTGCTGCTGCGCCCGCTCCCCTACCCGCAGCCCGAGCGCCTGGTCCGCGCCTTCGCCGTCGGTCCGGCAGGCCAGCTCCACGGCGCCTTCTCGCCTCCCAACCTCCTGGACTACCGCGCGGCCAGCCGGGCGCTCTCGGGCCTCTCCGGCTACCACGGCGGCACGCTCAACCTCTCCGGCGACGGCAGCGAGGCCGAGCGGCTGCCCACCTCCTGGGTGAGCGCCAACTTCTTCTCGGTGCTGGGGACCAAGCCGCTCGCCGGGCGCACCTTCGCACCCGGGGAGGACCGGCCCGGCGCGCCAAGGGTCGCGATCCTCTCCGAGGAGATCTGGCGGCGGCGGTTCGGCGGCGATCGCCAAGTGGTGGGACGGTCGCTCACCCTGAGCGGCGATCCCTACCAGGTGATTGGCGTCCTGCGCCACGGCGAGCGCTTCCCGTTCAGCACGGACGTCTGGGTGCCGCTCGTCTTCTCGCCCACCGAGCTGGCGCAACGCGGCGCGGTCTTCCTGGGCGCCCTCGGCCGGATGGCGCCCGGCGCGACTTTGAAGGGGGTCCAGGCGGAGGCCGGCGTCGTCGGCCACCGGCTCCGCGATCAATTCCCGGCGGACAACAAGGGCTACATCGACTCGTTGACCGTCGTGCCGATGCTGGAGCGCGTGGTCGGGGATACGCGCAAGCCGCTGTTGGTCCTCCTCGGGGCCGTCAGCTTCGTCCTGCTGATCGCCTGCTCCAACGTCGCCAACCTCCTGCTGGTGCGCGCCGCCGCCCGCGAGGGGGAGATCGTCATCCGCGCGGCGCTCGGCGCCGGGCGGGCCCGCATCGTGCGGCAGCTCCTCACGGAAAGCCTCGTCCTCGCCCTCCTGGGCGGAGCCGCCGGCGTGGGCTTGGCGGCCTGGGCTCTGAAGCTCCTGGTGAGCGCGGGGCCGCAGGGAATTCCGCGGCTGTCGGAGATCGGCCTGGACGGCGTGGCGCTCGCCTTCGCCCTGGGGATCGCGCTGGCGACCGGCGTGCTCTTCGGCCTCGCTCCCGCTCTCCAGACCTCGCGCACCGACCTCGCCGCGGCAATCCGGGAGGGAAGCCGCGGCTCGAAGGGGCGAGGCGGCACCCGGGCCCGCAGCGTGCTGGTGGTGGTGGAGACGGCGCTCGCCGTGGTGCTCCTCGCCGGAGCGGGGCTCTTGATCCGCAGCTTCCTGGAGCTCCAACACGTCGACCCGGGCTTCAAGCCGGAGGGCGTCGTCACCTTCAACGTCGAGCTGCCCACGAGCCAATATTCCGACGAGGCGAAGCTGCGGTCCGTCACCGCCGCGCTGCTCGAGCGGATGCAGCGGCTGCCCCAAGTCAGCGCGGCGGGAGTGACCGTCTACGGCATGCCCTTCGCCGGCGGGGTCAACATGCTGACCTTCACCGTCGCCGGCTGGCCGCCGTCCGAGCCGGGCAAGGCGCCCGTCCTGCGGGTCGCCGCGGTGACGCCGGACTACTTCAAGACTCTCGGCATCCCGCTGGTGAAGGGCCGGGCACTGAACCCGCGCGACCGCCAGGGCGCTCCTCGCGTTGTCCTCCTCAACGCCGCCGCCGTCCGCAAGTACTTTCCGAACGAGGACCCCCTCGGCAAGCAGATCGCCTTCGGCCTGGCGGATGCCAAGGGCGACATTCCGGGCGGCGAGGTCGTGGGAGTGGTGGCCGACTTCAAGCAGGACGCGCTGGACCAGGAGGTGGAGCCGCAGGTCTTCCAGGCCTACGATCAGGTCCCCCAGCAGTCGCTGTCGGTGGTGGTCCGGTCGTCGTCGCCCCAGTCCCCGGGAATGTTGGCGGCCGCGATCAAGCAGCAGGTCCGCGAGCTCGATCCCAACCTTCCCCTTTTCGGGCTCCAGCCCATGACGGAGGTGGTCGCCGGGTCCACCTCGCAGTCCCGGTTCTACATGGTCCTGCTCGGCGGATTCGCCTTCGTCTCCCTGATCCTGGCCGCGATCGGCATCTACGGCGTGATCGCCTACGCAGTCCGCCAACGCAGCCAGGAGATCGGCATTCGCATGGCCCTCGGGGCTTCCCGGGAGAAGGTGGTGCGCATGGTGGTGGGCCAGGGCTTGGCGCTGGCCGTCGCGGGAGCCGTGGCTGGACTCCTCGGCGCTCTCGTCGCCACGAGGGGATTGCGGAGCCTGCTTTACGAGGTGAGCGCCAGCGATCCGGCCATCTACGCCGGCGTGGCCGCGCTGCTGGTGCTGGTGGCGGCCGTCGCCTCGTGGCTGCCGGCCCGCCGGGCGGCCACGACGGACCCCCAGCTCGTGCTGCGGGGGGAGGCGTAGGCCCGGAATTTGCTTTGCCTTGGAGGCGACCAGCAGCACGCTGAGTTTCCTCCATGCGGAACGTCTCTTCTCGAAGGTCGCCGGCGGGACGGCATTGCGGGGCGATCTTCGTCGCCGCGGCCCTCCTTGCGTCCTGCCAGCACCAAACCCCCGAGCAGGAGCTGCTGGACAAGGCTGATCCGGCGGGCTCCTGGATCTCCACCCTCCAGATGGCTGGCGAGAAGTGGCTCGCCAACAGCATACCGACCTCGTTCGTCAAGACGACCTGTCAAGCGGCGGACGACGACCTCAGGGACGCCGCTGAGCAAGCGGCGAATTCGAAGGCCCGTCCCGACATGCGCGATCCGCTGCGACGGATGATCTCCCAGGCTCAGGTCGCGGGGAAGAGCCTGCGACAGGCCGTCACGGCGAACGACCGGCCGGAAGTAGCACGGCAAGATGCCCGGCTGGCGGCGCTCCGAAAACAATTCGAGGCCTGGAAGAAGAGCGTGAGCCCGCCATGAACATGCGAAAGGCGACGCAGCTCGCGCTCGGTATCGTGACGGGCGTCGGCGGGTTCTTCGACATCGGCAACCTCGCCACCAGCGCCCAGGCCGGCGCCAGCTTTCGCTTTCAGCTTCTCTGGGCTCTCGCCCTCGGAACGATCCTGGTGATCTTCCTGGTCGAGATGTCCGGCCGTTTCGCCGCCGTCACCCGCAAGGCTCTACCGGACGCCATCCGCGAGCACTTCGGCTTCAGTTTCTGGCTCGTCCCGTTCCTCGTGCTGACGGTCGTCCACTTCCTCGTCCTCGCCTCCGAGATCGGCGGCATCTGCTTCGCCCTCCACCTCGTCACCGGCCTGCCGCCGGCGGTTTGGGCGCTCCCCGTGGCGATCCTCACCTGGCTCTTCCTCTGGCGGTCGATCTTCAGCACCATCGAGAACAGCACCTCGCTGCTCGGTCTCCTCACCCTGGGCTTCGTGGTGGCGGCCGTGCAACACCATCCACCGTCGGGCGAGTTGCTGGCCGGGATGCTGCCCTCGCTCCCCCACCACGATCCGGCGAAGTACTGGCTCATCGCCGTCGGCATCCTCGGTTCGGTGATCGCTCCCTACCTTTTCTATTTCTATTCCTCGGGCGCGGTGGAGGACAAATGGGACCCCTCCTATGTCGGCGTCAACCGGGGGATCGCCTTCCTCGGTATGGGCTTCGGCAGCCTCATTGCCTTCGCCGCCATCGTCGTAGCCGCCTTGGTGCTGGCGCCGCGAGGCATCGAGGTCAACGACTACCACCAGGCGGCGATGATGCTGACGGATGCGTTCCCCTTCTGGGGATTCATCCTGTTTGCCGCCATCATGGCCATCGCATGCCTGGGGGCGGGGATCGAGGTGTCGCTCTCCATGGCGTATACGACGGCCCAGACGTTCGGCTGGAACTGGGGCGAGGACCTCAATCCGCGGGAGGACGCCCGCTTTTGCCTCACGTACACGGGCGCCATTTTCTTGTCGTCGCTGCTCATCCTGTTCGGCATCGATCCGCTGAAGCTGACGATCTTCACGATGGCGATCAGCGCCTTCGTGCTGCCATTCGTCGCCATTCCTTTCCTGCTGATCATGAACGACCGGAAGCTGCTCAAGGAGCACGCCAACGGCTGGATCTCGAACTCGGTGGCCGCCTTTCTACTGGTGCTTTCGATCGTGCTCGCCGTGGTGACGATTCCCTTGGTTTTCCTGGGAGGAGGCTGATGAAACGCCTGGACCTGGTCCGCGACATCCTCGACACGCAGGTGACCGATCGCGAGGAGACGAAGATGGGACGGGTCGACGGCCTCGTGCTCGAGCTGCGCGAGGGCCAACCGCCGCGAGTCGTGGCCATCGAGATGGGTTTCGTCGTCCTGGTGCGGCGCCTTCATCCGCGGCTGGGGGATTGGTTCCTGCGCCTGCGCCGCCGCGTCAAAGTCCGCAAGCAGGCGTGCTACAGCGTCCCCTGGTCGCGGGTGTTGGACGTCACCCCGTTCTGCGTCACGCTCGACGTCGAGGCGGCCGAAACACCGGCCTTCGATTGGGAGTGCTGGCTGCGCGACCACATCGTCGCCCACCTTCCCGGAGTGGCCAAGTGAAGAGCACGAAAGTCCACCTGGAGCTCCTCGTGGGCAAGGAGGTCCATGACTCCGAAGGCAAGCGGGTGGGCCGGCTGCTCTCGGTGACCGCCGAGCGCGACGGCGACGACTGCGTGGTGCGGGAGTTCCTGCTGGGGCCCGCCGCCCTGCTCAAGCGCCTCGGTATTTCGACTCTCCACCTCGTCGGCTTCCAGCGCCGGAAACCGGTCGCCGTGCCCTGGGATCAGCTCGACCTGAGCGATCCCAAAAGGCCGAGATTGAGGTGCCGGGCGGATGAGTTGAAGGGCGGGAAAAAGGAACGGATCTGACCCGTCGGCTGCCATTGTAGAGACGCCCCACGGGGAACCCCGTGGGGCGTCTCCGGCGAAGCGTCGGCCTCTCCCGGTTCCGCAACATTCTGGGGCACGATTTGATCGGTCGGTCGCTTTCTTTGTTCCGAAACGTTTTGGGTCCCGCCTTGATTGGGCAGGTCACCTTCTTCGTTCCGAAACGTTTTAAAACCCGTCTTGATCGCGGTTCAAACCTTCACGTGACCGGCAGGTTCTCGCTTCGAGGAGACGCCCCGCGGGGTTCCCCGCAGGGCGTCTCTACATTGGCTGGCACGGTTATCGAGACCTCAGCCGACTCGTCAAAATCACGCTATCTTCTCCCGTCGCCCTACACCCGCGCCTCCAGTCACCGGTCGGCACACGTCCCTGAAGGGGCCAAGGCATGTAGCCCGGGGCTGGCGGCTTTTTGCCAGCCTCGGGACCGGTCGATCTGCAGAACCCAAAAGCCCTGAAAGGGCGACGGCAGCTCGGCCCGAAGGACAAACTGCCGCCGCCCCTTCGGGGCTCTGCGCCCTATCATTCATCGCTGGAGTCCAATCACCGGACGCTTCCATCCAAGCGGCCCTGGAGGGAGTCCCAACCGGAGGGCGATTGCGGTCCAATCATCGGGCTCCTCCAGTCCAATGGACCGTGGATGCCTTCGAAGCGACGGACGATAGCGATCCAAGCTGCCGTGGATGCGGCCGAAGCAGGGGTCGATTGCAGCCCAACCGTCAGTCGCTTGGAGTCCAATCATCGGATGCTTGGAGCCCAAACGACCGCGAATTGGAGCCCAGGCGACGGGCGGTTGGAGGCTCTCAGAAGCCGCTTCGACTCCAAGCGGCGGACGATTGGAAGGTGAGGATGGGCGATTGGGACGGGTCGAAAAGTCGATAGGGCGAGATCGACGGACGATTGGACGCTCCGGAAGGTCGATTGGAGCGGGGTGAGCCGTCGATTGGAGCGCCTGCGGGGACGACGACGCCAGTCCGGCAATCTCTACTGTCCTTGGTGTCCTTGCCGTCCCTGTTGTCCTTGTGGTCCGTGCTCTTCAGAAGCCAGCTCAGCCCCGCTCCACCCCGGCCTCCGGCCGGCTGCCCGGCTTCTCGGCCAGCGTGGCGCCGGCGCGGCAGGAGGGGCAATCGCCCGGGGCGTACGACGGCAGATCGAGCTTCATCAGCGCCCGGAAGGGCACGTCGAAGGGATCGCGGCCGGCGGTGCGATCGATGATGGCGCCGACGGCGACGACGCGGGCGCCGCGGGAGGTGGCGAGCGCCGCCGTCTCCAGGGTGGAGCGCCCGGTGGTGACGACGTCCTCGACGATCACCACCCTTTCGCCCTGGCGCAGGGAGAAGCCCCGGCGCAGTCCCATCTCGTCGCCCTTGCGCTCGGTGAAGCGGAAGGGCACGCCCAAGCCCGCTGCCACCTCGTGACCGATGACGACGCCGCCCAGCGCCGGCGAGAGCACCGAGTCCGGGTGGAAGCTGCGCAGCAACTCCGCCAAGTCGTGGCCGACCTTGCGCGCCCGCACCGGGTCTTCCAGCAGCAGGGCGCACTGGACGTAGGCCTCTGAATGGAGGCCCGAGGAGAGGAGGAAGTGGCCACGCCGCAGGGCGCCGCTCGCCTCCAGCATCTGCATCAGAATCCTCTGTTCACTCACGCACCGTCTCCTCGCGTTGGATGTCGTACTGGTCGAGCTTCTTGTAAAGGTTGCTGCGGGGCGTATCGATGGCCTGGGCCGTCTGCGTGACGTTCCAGTTGTTCTCCTCCAGCTTGTGCAGCAGGAACATGCGCTCCGAGAGGTCGCGGAACTCCCGCAGGGTGGCGACCGCCAGCAGCGAAGTGGAAAGCTCCGGCCGCGCGCCGCCGGTGGCGCCGAGCACATCGTCGCGCGTCACCTTGTCGCCCGGCGAGAGGATCAGCAGACGCTCCACCAGGTTCTTGAGCTCGCGCACGTTGCCCTTCCACGGCAGGGCTTTCAGATGGGCCATGGCCTCCGGAACCAGCTCTTTGGCCTTGTAGTTGTTCTGGTCTGCATAGCGCCGCACGAAGTGCTCCACCAGCAGAGGGAGATCCTCCAAGTGCTCGCGCAGGGCCGGCGTGCGGACGGGAATGACGTTGAGGCGATAGAAGAGGTCCTCGCGGAAGCGGCCGGCGGCGATCTCGTCCTCGAGGTTGCGGTTGGTGGCGGCCACCACCCGCACGTCGACCTGCACGGTGCGCTCGGCCCCCACCGGCTCGACCTCGCCGTTCTGCAGCACGCGCAGTACCTTGGCCTGGGTGCGGGCGGACATGTCGCCGATCTCGTCGAGGAAGATGGTGCCGCCGTCGGCGGCCACGAACTTGCCCATCTGCTTGCGCACGGCGCCGGTGAAGCTCCCCTTCTCGTGGCCGAACAGCTCGGACTCGATCAGCTCTTCGGGAATCGCGGCGCAGTTGACCTGGATGAGGGCGCGGTCGCGGCGGGCCGAGCCGCGGTGGACGGCGCGGGCCACCAGCTCCTTGCCCGTGCCGCTCTCGCCGGTGACGAGCACGGTGGCGTTGGTGGGCGCCGCTTTCTCGATCGTCTCCCGCAGGCGGCGCATGGCCGGCGCCGAGCCGATGAGCTGCTCGGGCTCGACCCGCAGGTTGCGGTTCTCGCTCTGCAGCCGCCAAGCCTCGACGGCGTTGCGCAGCGACAGCAGCACCCGCTCGCGCTGCAACGGCTTCTCGAAGAAGTCGAAGGCGCCGCGGCGGGTGGCCTCGACGGCGGTCGCCACGTCGGCGTGACCGGAGATCACCAGCACCGGCATCTCGTAGCCCCGCTCGCGCAGGGCCTTGAGCAGCTCCAGGCCGTCCATCTCGGGCATCTTGATGTCGAGCACGATGGCGTCGGGCGCCCGCTCGGCGACCTTCGAGAGGGCCTGCGAGCCATTGCCCGCCTCCTCCACCCGGTAGCCCTCGTACTCCAGGATCATGTGAAGGCTGTCGCGAATCGCGGCCTCGTCGTCCACCACCAGAACGGAGGCGCGGTAACTGTCACCTGGTCTCGGCATGATTGGTTACAGTCTAACAAAGAAAAGGGGCCGGCCCTTGCGAGCCGGCCCGTCAACCACCACGGGGATGTCTGTCGCTCTTGGTCTAACTGCTATCGGTCAACGGGACTCCTGCTTACGGCACCTGCACCACGGCGAAGAACGGCTGAGGCCTGCCGCCCCCTTGTGCGAGCTGCTGGGTGTAGAGCCGCAGATAGGATCCCTTCTTGGCACTCTTGATGGCGCTCTCGAAGTCCGCGACCCCCTTGACCGGGTGGCCGTTGACCTCGGAGATGACCATGCCCGGCCGCACGAGCTGCTCGTAGAGCGGGCTGGTCGGGGCGACACTGGTGACGACGATGCCCTGAACGTCGTCCGGAATGGCGTGGCCCTGCCGCAGGCTGCCGGACAGATCCTGGTACTGGATGCCCAGCCAGTCGATGCCGCCGCGGCCCTCGGGCTTGCGCTCCTGCGCCTGGTCGTTCTGGCCGGGGCGCTCCCGCAGCTTCACGGTCTTGGTGATCGACTTGCCGTCGCGCAGGATGTCCAGGCTCACCGAGGCGTTGGGCCCCTTGGCAGAGACGTAGCTGATGAGGTCACGGGTGGCCTTGATCTTGTGGCCGTCGACCGCCGTGATGATGTCGCCGTGCTGCACGCCGGCGTCCGCCGCCGGAGTATCGGGCTCGACCGACTGCACCAGGGCGCCGTCGGTGCTGCTCAAGCCGAACGCCTGGGACTGGTTGTAGTCGAGGTTGCGGATGCTGATGCCCAGGTAGCCGCGGCTGACCTTCCCCTTGTCGCGGAGTTGGGGCAGGATCTCCTTGAGGGTATTGACGGGGACGGCGAAGCCGATGTTCTCGGCGCCAGCGTTGATCGCCGTGGCAATGGCCACGACCTGGCCCTGCAGGTTGAGCAGCGGGCCGCCGGAGTTGCCGAAGTTGATGGCGGCGTCGGTCTGGATGAAGTTCTCGAACGAGACGTCGCGGCTGATGCCGATCGCCCGCCCCTTGGCGCTGACCACACCGGTGGTGACGGTCTTGTCCAGGTTGAGCGGGTTGCCGACAACCATCACCCAGTCGCCCACCCGGATGGCGTCGCTGTCGCCCAGCTCCAGATAGCGCAGCTTATGGCCGGCGTTGATCTTGAGCAGCGCGATGTCGGTCGACTTGTCGGCGCCCTTGACCTCGGCGATGTAGTCGCGGTCGCCGAGGTGGACCTTGACCGTGGTCGCCCCCTCGATGACGTGATTGTTGGTGACGATCAGGCCGTCCGGGTCGATGACGAAGCCGCTGCCGCCGGCGTCGGACCGGAACTCGTCAGGCTGCTCCTGATCCTCGCCGTCCGGCTGCTGCGGTTGCTGCGGCTGCCGCTGGCGGTTGCGGGGACCGAGGAAGAACTCGAACGGATCGTTGCCCCGGCGCCCACCGGCAGGAGTCTTCTCGATCGTGGCCGCCTGGATCGACACCACGGCCGGATCCACCGCTTCGGCCAGGTCGGCAAAGCTGGGCAGGGAGCTCAGATGGTGCGAGGCGATCTTCGTCGCGGACAGGCTGCTCGTATCCTGCTCCGCGGCTCCGGGGACGGTCAACTGCAGTCCCCCGGCCAGAACCATGCCGAAGACGACCGCTCCCAAGACTAAAAGGAACGTCGCTAGGTTGCGTTTGGATGAGGTGCTCATGGGCGCTTTCCGGTCTCCTTTCTCACTTCGTCATTCCAGGCTAAGCAAGGAACCTGCCAGGCAAATTCCCGAGGGAGCGAAGCTCCGGCCCGATCGGCGCGCGCCAAATTGGCACCGGGAACCGTGATCGGAAGGCCATCCCCTCCAAAATGACGTTCTCGGGGTATGATCCGTATGAACTGACGGATCTCCAGGGAGCCTCTTGATGGTTGTAAGCCCCGGCTGCGGCCGCCCGCCAGTGTTCGTCCGCGTTGTCCTGGCAGGAGCCTGCGCCCTGGCGCTCTTCGCCGTTCCCGCCAGGGCGCAGCCGTCCGCGAGCCTGCTGTCCTGGCTTCGCGCCGGGATACCGGCCGAGACGCCTGTCCTCGCTGCCGGGCCGGACTCGCCGCCCACCATCCCGCCGGGCAGCGTCATCGGCGAGGTCCACGTCGTCAATCGCGACATCTTCGACACCAGCCGGCCGGAGGAGAACCACCGGCTCTTCCGCCTCGCCAACCGGCTGCACCGCACCACCCGCGGCAAGGTGATCGAGCGCCAGCTCCTGTTCAAACCGGGGGACGTCTTCTCCCCCGAGCTGGTGGCAGAGTCCGCCCGCCTGCTGCGCACCAACGACTATCTCTATGACGTGGACGTGAAGCCCACCCTGCGCCAGGACGGCAAGGTGGACGTGGAGGTGGTGACCCGCGACGTCTGGACACTCTCCGGGGGGGTGAGCTTCGGCCGCGCCGGCGGCGTCAACACCACCAGCTTTTCGGCCGAGGACACGAACCTCCTCGGCACCGGCAAGGACCTGGCGGTGGCGCGCATCGGCACCGTGGACCGCATCTCGAACCTCGTTCGCTACACCGATCCCAGCCTCGCCGGCAGCCGTCTTCAGCTCCTCGCCTCCCATGCCGAGAACTCCGACGGCGGCCGTGAGCGCCTCGAGCTCGAACGCCCCTTCTACTCGCTCGACAGCCGGTGGGCGGCGGGGATGCGGCTGTTCCGCGACGACCGCCTCGAGCAGCTCTACACCGGCGGCAAGGTCGCCACCGGCTTCCGCCACGTCAACGAGTCCGCCGAGATCTACGGCGGATTCTCCCCCGGACTGGTGGGCGGCACGACGCATCGCTGGGAGCTCGGCTACACTTGGTCGCGGGACGATTTCACCAATTCGCCTCTGTTCTCCGTGCAGGATCCGGGCTTCCTCTTCTTCAAGGCCAAGACCGGAATCCCGGCCAACCAGCTCTTCGCGCCGCCGGCGGACCGCGCCCTCTCCTATCCGTGGGTGCGTTTCGAGTCGGTCGAGAACCGCTTCGTGGTCGAGAAGGACCTCGACCGTATCCAACGCTCGGAGGACCTCAACCTCGGACGCCAGTGGAACCTGCTGGTGGGCTACTCCTCGCCGGCCTTCGGAGGCCTCGGCAATCGCTGGGTCTTCCAGAGCGCGGCGTCGAACGGCTGGCGGCCGACTCCGCGGCAGCTCGTGCTCGCGCAAGTCGGGACCTCCGGCCAGTGGTACCGCAGCGACGCCGAGAACCTGGTGGCCGGCGGACGTGTCCGCTGGTACGCCCGAGACTTCGGAGACAACGTCTTCTACAGCTCCCTGGGCGCCGACCTCGCCCACCGGCTCGACGGCGAGGACCAGCTCCTGCTCGGCGGCGACAGCGGCCTGCGCGGCTATCCGCTGCGGTACCAGGCCGGCGACCGCCGCGTGCTCTTCACCGTCGAGCAGCGCTTCTTCAGCGACCGCGAGGTGTTCCACCTGATCCACCCCGGCGCCGCCATCTTCTTCGACGCCGGCCGCGCCTGGTTCGTCGATGCTCCCCTCAATCCGCTGGAGCGCTTCTTCCAGACCTCGCAGAACGCCTACGGCAAGGTGCTGCGCGACGCCGGCCTCGGCCTGCGCCTGGGCTCCAGCCGCTCCGCCCGCGGCGCCGTGGTGCACCTCGACATCGCCTTCCCCCTCGATCGCCGGGGTGCCGGCATCAACGCGGTTCAGTGGCTGGTGTCGACGCACGACACGTTCTAGAGAACCGGCGGCAGTCGAGGAGCCGCTGCGTGCACGCCCTTCGCGATCGCACCCTGTTTTTTCTCCACATACCCAAGACGGCCGGCATTTCGCTGCGCGAGCTTCTCTCCACTCGGTTCTCCCCGACCGAAACTCTCACCTTCGAGCGCAGCGACTCGCGCGATCTCCACAGCGAAAAGCTGGCCAGTGTCGACCGCTATCGATTCGTTCATGGACACATGCCCTATGCGTTGGTCGATCGGTTCGAGCGCCATCCGTTCGTGGCGACGATCCTCCGGGACCCGTTGGAGCGCGCCGTCTCGGCGTTCCACCATATGCAGCGGCAGGTGCCGGCCATGGCGCAGGCGTTCAAGGCTGGCGACGTGTCCGCCGCGCGGGCGCGGGACTATGCGGCGGCGGGCCGGATGTCGATCGGCGAGCTGATCCGTCGCGAGCCGCTGGCGGCTTCACGTCACCTCGGAAACCTTCAAGCGTGGCTTCTCGCCACGCCGAACGTGAGCGAGAGATTCGAGTATCGCGACGAGTACCGGGTCTCGGTGTTTGACTCCGACCTGGAGCGCGCGAAGGAGCATCTCGCGGCCTGCGATTTTGTGGGGCTGACCGAGCGGATGAACGAGTCGGTGTACCTTCTCGCCGATTCGCTGCAGGGGGACCCGTTCTGTGAGGTCGGCATGGCCAACAGAGGCCCGGCGCGTCCCGCGGTCGCCTCGCTGGACCCTGCCACGATCGAGGCGCTCGTCGATCTCACCGCCCAGGATCGCGAGCTGTATGCCTTTGCATGCCGATTGTTCGAGGAGCGCCGCCGGGCGATGAGCCTAGGTCGAGCTCGCTGCGATTGACCAAAGGCCGGATCAACCGCAGGGCCGGCCGCGTATTGAAACGCTCTCGGTACGCCCGGTGGGCTTCGTCGTCCGGAAAGCGCTCACCCGGGGGATACGGGTAGCGGCTCATGGCGTGGAACGGCAGCGGCTCGACGCTTTGGGAAAACGCGGTGTTGGCGTCCGCGTCCTTGGCCCAGCCGTCCACCTTGAGGAGGAAGTCGCGCCGCCAGCCGGCCGGCAGCCGCGGCAGGGCCAGGGCATCGAAACGCAGCCGGACCTCGTCGCCCGAGCCCAGGATGACGAGACGGTCGTCGATGTCGCCGAGCAGCTCGCGCACGTCGCCGTAGCGGGTGTAGAGCCCGGGCGTCGGGTTCCACTGGGAAACCGGCATGAACGTCTGATAGTCGAAGCCCTCCGGCTGCTTGCGCTCGGGGTGGATCACCGGCTGCGAAAAGCCGCGGAAGCGCAGCTCGGCGGCGGCCGGGGCCCACTCGGTGAGGGCCACCGGAGGCTCGCCCGTGTCCTCGGAGAGGAAGATCTCGTCCCAGTAGACGCAGAGGCTGGTCTCGATGCGCACCTCGCGGGAGGCGGAGAGGAACTTCCCCGTGAGGTCGACGGCGATGGTCTTGGGTTTGCCGGAGGGGATGCCCATATCCTCGACGACCGTCACCCAGCGGCCGGCGGCGTCTTTCACCTGGAGGCGCGGCATCACCAGGCCACCCGGGCGGCCTTGAGCGGCGGAGAGGAAGGTCGAGCCGTCCGCCCAGTCCACCCAGCCGGAGAGGATGAGAACGGCGCGGTTGCCGGACGCTGCCTCGCGACCGAAGTCGAGGTCGAGGCGGTGCAGCTCGGCGACGCCGGCCGTGTCGCGGCGGAAACCGTCCGGATAGCGCTGGTCGCGGGCCAGGAGACGGTCCAGCACGTCGTGGCCACGATCCTTCGGGGACTCCTCCCGAGCCGCCATGGGACGGATTTTCTTTTCGACGCCGAAGAGCCGAAACTCGGGGAAGGGCGGGCTCTTGAACTTGTCGTTGGTGAAGATCTCGACACCTTCCGGATGATCGACCGCCAGCAGATGCACTTGGTCGAGGTAGGACACCTCCCGCAGCTCCTCGGTGATGCGCACCTCGTAGGCGCCGTCCACGGGCGCCAGCGCCTTGCCGGGAATCTGGACGTACTCGTCGTGATCGACCGGAAAGTAGTCGCCGTCGCCGGAGCTGGCGCCGAGGGGGGCGACGCCCAGGACGTCGGTGATGAACTGGAAGCGCTCGCCGTTCCAGGTGAAGATCATCGGACACGAGCCGGAGAGGCGCGGCGCTTCCTTGAAAGCCAGGAGACGGCCGGCGGGCTGCTTGGCCTCATTCTGGATCAGCCCGTTGGGCCAGGTGATGCGGATGGTGTCCGCCGCAGCCTGACCTCCGAGCCCGAAGACCAGAGGCACACCCTGGTAGAGTTGCTTGCGGTAGATCGGGCCGGCCTTGACCTCCACCTCGGCGGCCGGGGCGAGCTTGAGGTTCTTTACACCCTGGAGGCTCACGGCGAGCCAGTGGTTGGGCGTCTCGGTGACGTTGCGGAAGAGTTTCAGGGCGCCGTCCCGGGAGACCGCGGCGAGGTCCAGACGGCCGTCGCCGTCGAAGTCCGCGGCGGCCGGGAGTAGGGACGGCGGGGACGGGAGAGACGGCAGGGACGACAAGGCGGCGATGCCGCGGTTGTCGAGGTCGGCGAAGACGAAGGGCGGCGGCACGGCGGCCTTCTCCACCTTCCAGGCGCTGGCTCGCTGCTTTCTCTGATTGACCAGCAGGCTGTTGCCGGCCGCGAGATCGTTCCAGCCGTCGCCATTGGCGTCGAAGGCCGCCAGGGGAGAGGCCCCGGCCAGGGCCTCCACCGTCTCCGCCTCGTAGGTGCCGCCGAGCCGGTCGCGATAGATCACTCCAGGCCGGCCGGCGTAAGTCACGGCGAGATCGAACCCCTGAGTGTCCGAAACGGCATGGAACAGCGCGGCGGCGGCCGCCTTGCCCGCCACGAAGGGAAAGCGCTTCGTCTCGTCCGTCCAACCGCCCGCGCCCGCATTGCGCAACAAGGCGGCGGAGTCGCCTAGCAGCACGAGATCCTGATCGTAATCGTGATCAAAATCGAGCCAGAGGGCCTTCGTAAAGCTGCCCGCGGGGATCGGCGCCGCAACCTTTTCGAATTTCCCCTTGAGGTTGTGCCACAGCGCCGCCGTGCCGCCGGCTACGACGCAGAGGTCGGGCAGGCCGTCGTTGTCGAAGTCGCCGGCCGCCACGCCCGTAATGCCTTTGAGCCCTTCGAGGCCGCTCGCTTCGACGCGGGTCGTTCCGCCCAGGAAGAGGATCGCGCCCGCGGCCGAGGTGACGAGGAGGTCCGGCCTGCCGTCGCCGTCCGCGTCGAGCACGGTGAGGACGGCGGTCGCAGCATCAATTCCGGTCGCGAGAGGCCGGATCTCCCACTTGGGGGCCACAGCGGTCCCAGCGACGGCTCCAAGGCCAGCGGCGGCCGGCGCGGGCTCGTCCCACAGCTCCACGTACCAGCTCCATTCCAGGTCCTCGGGAACGGCCGCGCCTTCGTTCCGCTTTTTGATCTCCTGAAAATCTTTAAGCTCGCGTTGCGCCTCGACCGTCTGCCCGGCGGTCTTGTAGGCGTTGTAAAGCTGGAAGTGCGGAGCGGCAAGCCCTGGAGACAGGCGCGCCGCCGCCTCGAACTGTTGCAGGGAAAGCTCCGCTTTTCCGGCGATCTTGTAAAGGATGCCGAGGTTGTAGTGGGAAGCCGCCTCGTCCGGCACCAGCTCCACCATCTTCTCGAACTGGGCGATGGCCTTGTCGTAGTCCGACGCCCGCTTGTAGGCGATACCGAGATTGAACCATGTGTAGGGGACGGTCGGATCCAGCTTCTGTACCTTCTGAAGCTCGGCGATCCCCTCGCCGGCCTTGCCCGCCTTGAGCAGCGCCAGGGCATAGTTGACCCGCTCGCGTGCCGAGTCCGGCGCCAGGTCCAGGGCCGCCTTGAGCTCCTCGACCGCCTGGTACTGGGTCGTGGGATTCTCATAGAACGCCTTCCCCAGATTGCGGTGGTGCCAGAGAAGGTCTTCCTTCGACGGCGGCTGGGCCGGGGCCGCGGCGAGCAGGAGGACCGAGAGGAGAATCAGGAGGGCGTCGCGATACCCATGCCAGCCAATGTAGAGACGCCCTGCGGGGAACCCCGCGGGGCGTCTCTTCGGAGGCGAGATCCTCACCGCCGCCTGGAAGGTCTGAACACCGACGAATACGCGCCCCAGAACGTTGCGAAACCGGAGAGGGCGACGCTTCGAAGGAGACGCCCCGCGGGGTTCCCCACGGGGCGTCTCTACAATGGCAGCCGACGGGTCAAAATTCGACGGCTTCACGGCTTCTTCCGCTCTTCCGTGACCAGGGGTTTCAGCGCCCCCTCACCCTCAACGAGGCGGTACAGGTGGTCCGCCGGAATCTTCTCGAACGTCTGGCGCGCTCCCGACGGCCAGCGCACCTCTAATCGATTGATCATCGCCGCGCCGGCGAGGCCGAAGTGGACGCGCGGGCTGCTCTGCGCGGCGAAGCCGTTGCCGCCGTCGACGAAACGGAGTTGGGTGAGCCCGCCCGCCGTAGCCCGAAGCTGCGCTCCCACGGCCTGGCGGTTGGACTTGCGTCCCTCGAGCAGAAACCCGGCCCAATGGGCGGTGGACGGCATGACGTTGCGATATAGATAGGGCTCGGCGTTGGCATTGGCCACGAAGAGATCGAGCCGGCCGTCGTTGTCGAAGTCCGCCACGGCGATGCCGCGGCCGTCGCGCGCGGAGTCCAAACCGTGACGGGCCGCCTCCTCACGAAAGCTGCCGGCCTGATTGTGAAAAAGCTTTTTCTTTTGATATCCGGAGAGGCTCTTCTTGCCCATGGGAGGCCAGTTGCGGGCGTCCGTGAGATCGACGTTGGGGCGGGTGATCATGGCGAAGATGTCCGGCACATAGTTTTCAGACCCGGCGGAAACCCAGCCGTTGACCACGTAAAGGTCCAGCCAGCCATCGTTGTCGTAGTCGAAGAACTTGCCGCCCCAGCCCCAGCCCGTATCGTAGACACCCGTCTCCCGCGCCACGTCGGAAAAGGTGCCGTCGCCATTGTTGCGCCAGAGGAAATTTCCCTCGCGCATGTAGTCGTCCGTGATGTTGGTGACGAAGATGTCGAGCAGGCCGTCGTTGTCGTAGTCGCCCCACTCGGCGTTCATTCCTTTCTTGGTGTCGATGCCGACCGCCTGCTTAGTGCGGTCGGTGAACGTGCCGTCGCCATTGTTGATGAAAAAGCGGTCGGTGCCGAAGTCGCAGGCGATGTAGAGGTCGTCGTCGCCGTCGTTGTCGAAGTCGCCGTGGCCAGCGTCGAGGGTCCAGCCGGAGAGGGCGAGGCCCGCCTTCTGTGTGACGTCGGTGAAGGTCACGCGGCCTGTTTTGTCCTGCCCGTTGTTGTGCCACAGAGTGACGCCGCCGCCGTTGTTGGCGGTTTCGAAGCTCTCGGGAAAGAAACGGGGCGTGTCCGGATTGAACAGGTTCACCGGCTGGAAGTAGTTGCCCACCAGAATGTCGAGCCGGCCGTCGTGGTCGTAGTCGAAGGCAATGGCGGTGATCGAGTTGGCGTTGCGGTCCAATCCGGCCGCCTTCGTCACGTCCTCGAAGCGGCCATTGCCCTGATTGTGGAAGAGCTGGCTGTGGCCGAAGCGCACCACGAAGAGGTCCGGCCGGCCGTCGTTGTCATAGTCGAGCCACAGAGCGTCGGCGGTGGCGTTGGTGGCGTCGTTGCCGGCCGCCACGCCGGCCTTCGCCGCCACGTCCGTGAACGTAAAATTCCCATTGTTGTGGTAGAGGTGATTCTTGCCTTTCTCGGCCGAGTCGGTGACGAACACGTCCTCCCAGCCGTCGCCGTCGTAGTCTGCCACGGCCGCGGCAGCCCCCAGAGCGGTGTAGCCGGCCATGATCGCGGCGTAAGGATTTTGAAACTGCCGGTTGTGATGAGGCGCGGCGACGCCGGCCCGCGCCGTCACGTCCTCGAAGCCGCGCTGGGGAGGGCCGGCGGCGGCGAGGGTCACGGTGGCCAGCAGCGCCAGAAAAGTCGTCATGCCGGGTGGCGTTCTCCGTTTGCCGTCTCTATTCTCCCGCATAATCCACCCATGAACGACGAGAGCCTACGCTACGCGGCAGCGGCTTGCCAGGTGGACTTTCCCAACCCGGCCGACCGCTCCGGGATCAAGGCCCATACCGACAGGATGCTGACGATGATCGCCAACGCGGTCGAGGGCTATGCGCCCTTCCTCCCCGTGAAGCTGGTGGTCTTCCCCGAGTTCGCCCACGCGGCGCCGGTCTATCACACCGCCGGCGAGCTGCTGGACAAGCTTGCGATCCCGATTCCCAACGAGCACACCGAGCGCTACGCGGCCAAGGCGAAAGAGTACGGGATCTGGATTCAAACCGGGAGCTTCCTGGAGCGCGACGACAAGTATCCCGGCGCAGTCTTCAACGCCACCTGCCTCATCGGCCCCGGCGGAATCCTCAGCAAGTACCGAAAGGTGAACCCGTGGATTCCCTGGGAGGTCCACGCCAGCCCGCACGACATTCCGGACTATGAAGAGGAGCTGTTCCCCGTGGCGAAGACGCCCATCGGCAATCTCGGGGCGGCCATTTGCTACGACTGGCTTCATCCCGAAGCCATCCGCCAGCTCACGGCGAACGGCGCCGAGGTGCTGATCAGGGTCTCCGCCTATATGGACCCGTGGGGCGCCACGGCGCCCATGGACTGGTGGACGGTCGTCAACCGCTGCCGGGCGCTCGAAAACGTCGCATACGTCGTGGCCTCCAACCAGGCGGCGAGCCTCTCGCACTACCCGCCCTTCTCCTGGCCGGGCGGCAGCATGGTCGTGGACTTCGACGGCCGCATCCTCGCCCAGGCAGATCCCGGGCCGGGGGAAAAGATCGTCGTGGCACCCGTCGACGTCGGCGCCCTGCGGCACGAGCGCGCCGTCCGCCGAGGCCACCAGAACCTCGCCCACCTGCGCACCGAGGCCTATCCCATGTACCGCCAGAGTCAATACCCACCTGGCCGCGGCGCGGAGCGGAAGAAGCTGAGCATCGAAGGCAACGACGAGGCGATCGCGGCGGCGAAGAAGAAGCTTGGATATTAGAGGACGCGCTAACAACGCGACACCGCCTCCAAATGGAGAGATCCTCGCAGGGATGCTAGAGTCGGCCTCCCAAGTCGTAAAGCCCACCACGGAGGTTCATCTCTCATGCAAGACTCGAAGCCGAATATCCGGAAACAAATCGTCCGGAAGCAAATCCTCGCCTGCGGCCTCCTTCTCCTCGCGGTGCCGGCGCTGCTCCTCGGAGCCGAGAAATCCGGGAACGGGAAGAAGGCGACCCCGGCGAACCTCTTCCTCCCGCCGAGCGCCGCCAAGGCGGCCCAGGCCATCGACCGCGGCGCCCTGGAAGCGCCCCTGCGCTTTCTCTCCGACGACCTTTTGGAGGGCCGCGGCGTCGCCAGCCGGGGTGACGAGACGGCCCGCCTCTATCTGGCGTCCGCCCTCGAGCTGCTGGGCTACCAGCCGGGCGCTCCCGGCGGCTCGTGGCAACAGCCTGTCGAAATGGTGGGCATCAAGTCCCACGCCCCCAAGACCTGGGATTTCAAAGCCGGCGGCCAGTCGGTCGAGCTCAAGTGGTGGGACGACTACATCGCAGCCAGCAAAGTCCAGGAGCCCACCTCCAGCATCAAGAACGCCGAGCTCGTGTTCGTGGGCTACGGCATTCAGGCGCCCGAGTACAAGTGGGATGATTTCAAGGGAATGGATCTCAAGGGCAAGGTCCTGGTGATGATGAACAACGATCCGGACTGGGATCCCAAGCTCTTCGAGGGCGACCACCGGCTCTTTTATGGCCGTTGGGTCTACAAGTACGAGAGCGCTGCGCGGCAGGGTGCGGCCGGGGCCATCATCATCCACACCACACCGTCCGCCGGCTATCCCTGGCAGGTGGTGCAGACCTCCTGGAGCGGTAAGAAGTTCGAGCTCCCCGCGGAGGGCGAGCCGCGCATCCAGGTCGCAGGCTGGGCCACCGAGGACGCCACCCGCCGTCTCTTCCAGGCTGCCGGCCAGGATCTCGCCAAGCTCATCCAGCAGGCGAAATCCCGCGACTTCAAGCCCGTTCCCCTGGGGATCACCACCTCCCTCGAGCTGACCAACGACATCGACCGTGTGAAGACCGCCAACGTCCTCG
Source organism: Thermoanaerobaculia bacterium (assembly GCA_035996875.1). Classification (GTDB taxonomy): domain Bacteria; phylum Acidobacteriota; class Thermoanaerobaculia; order Multivoradales; family UBA5704; genus DATARR01. Next base: position 46,624 of record DASYJD010000034.1, on the reverse strand, counting down.
GGCTGCTGCCGGGGAGCGATCCGAAGCTCAAGGACGAGGTGGTGATCCTCACCGCCCATCACGACCATTTGGGAATCGGTGAGCCGGACAAGACGGGCGACAAGATCTACAACGGCGCCGTGGACAACGCCTCCGGCTGTGCCACGGTGATGGGGATCGCCAAGGCTTTCGCCGCGCTGCCCGAACGGCCGAAGCGTTCGATCCTCATCGCCTTCGTGGCCGCCGAGGAGCAGGGGTTGCTGGGCTCCGAGTATCTGGCGAAGCACCCGCCGTTCCCACCGGGCAAGATCGCGGCGAACATCAATTACGACGGCGCCAACTTTCTCGGGCGCACCCGCGACCTCTCCTATATCGGCCTGGGCAAGTCGACCCTGGACAAGCTCGTCGAGGCGCTCGCGACGCAGCAGGGTCGCACGCTGAAAGGTGACCAGTTCCCGGATAAGGGCTTCTTCTACCGTTCCGACCAATTCAACTTCGCCAAGATCGGCGTCCCGGCGCTCTACCTCAAATCCGGCACCGACTACATCGGCAAGCCCGCCGGCTGGGGCAAGGAGCAGGCGGAGGACTACGAGAAGCACCGCTATCACCAGCCCAGCGATCAGTTCAACCCCAACTGGAACTACGACGGCATGATCGAAGATACCCGCCTCGGCTTCTTCGCAGCGCTCTCGATCGCCGACAACCCTACCCTTCCCGCTTGGAACCCGGGAGACGAGTTCGAGGCCGCGAGGAAGAAGGCGCTGGGGAAGTGAGATCCGAAACGTAGATCTGCGGGGGAATGGTCCTGCCGGGGGTTGTCCAACCTGGACCGCCCGATCCTGCCACACCGTCCGATCCGCGTGGACCTTCCCAAGGTAGAGACGCCCCACGGGGTACCCCGTGGGGCGTCTCCGGCGCGGCGATGATGGTCCAATCTGAAACAAAGCCACCGACGCCAGGCGGCGCCGCGATGCGGCCGAGAGGATATCGAAACGTTGAGATCCGAAACGCAGATCTGCCCGGGGATAGTCCTGGGCGTCTAGGAGGATTTCCCCGCCTCGGAGACGCCCCGCGGGGTTCCCCACGGGGCGTCTCTACATTGGGGGCGAGGCGGTGATGTAACGGATAGATGGCGCCCGTAGCAGGTTGTTGTTCACCGAGAATGATGAAAATCGGCGATAATGCCGCCATGGACGATCCTTTGTTTCGAAACCGATACCGATCTCCGTCGGCTCGCCTGGCAGGCTGGGACTACGGCCGGGGCGGTTCCTATTGTGTGACGATCTGCACACAGAACCGGGCGTGCTGTTTCGGCGAGGTCCAAGAGGGAAAGATGATTCCGTCACCAGACGGTCAGATCGTGGAAGAAGAATGGGTGGAGACCGCAAGACGCCGGCCCTACCTCCATCTCGACGCCTGGGTCGTGATGCCCAACCACTTCCACGGAATCCTATTCATCGATCCGCCACCCCTCGGGGGCCGTCCCCGTTCTCTTGGCTCGATGATCGGACACTTCAAAGGCGCCTGTTCCAGTCGGATCTGGGCCGAAGGTCGTAGCGACTTCGCCTGGCAGGAACGCTTCTTCGATCAAATCATCAGAGATGAGGAAACCCTGATCCGATTTCGGAAATACATTGTCGAGAATCCTCTTCAGTGGGAGAAAGACAAACACCACCCCGGAAAGGCAGGCCCCCTCCGGTAACCCGATCGTCTTTCGTCCGATCCAGCCACACCGCCCGATCCGCGTGGACGTTCCTATCCGTGGGATCGTTCAACCTTGGACCGCCCGATCCCGCTACACCGCCCAATCCGCGTGGACATTCCCACGGTAGAGACGCCCCACGGGGAACCCCGTGGGGCGTCTCCGGCGCGGCGATGACGGTCCAATCTGAAACAAAACCACCGACGTCAGGCGAGGGCGCGATGCGGCCGCGAGGGTATCGAAACGTTTGAGATCCGAAACGTAGATCTGTCCGGGCATGGTCCTGGGCGTCTGGGAGGATTTCCCCGCTTCGGAGACGCCCCACGGGGTACCCCGTGGGCGTCTCTACATTGGGGGCGAAGCGGTAACGTGATTCGAGAGGGAGGCGCCCATAGGAAACCTTGCTAACCGGGAATGATAAATCCCATCCAACCTGCCACACCCGCCCGATCCCGCCACACTGCCCAATCCGCGTGGACCTTCCCAAGGTAGAAACGCCCCACGGGGAACCCCGTGGGGCGTCTCCGGCGCGACGATGATGTTTGAGTTTCGCCCAAGCGGGGGCGACCTGCTCCCCAGTGGGGCATCCCCTCCCCCGAGTAGGAAAAGCCAACGCCCCTATGGGGCAAAACCTCGAACGAGTGGGGACAGGACTCACCCCGGTGGGGCAAAGCCTCGCCCAAGAAGGGGAAGACTTCGCCCGAGTTGGGCAAAGCCAAGCCCCACTGGGGCAAGGCCTCTCCCTGCTGGGGAAAGCTTTCCCCCTGCTCGCCCCGCCCTTGGACCGGTCAGGTCCGAGCCTCATCCTGCTCGTGCGATAAAGTCCCACCCAACCCTGCTGCACCGCCTGATCCGCGCGGATGTTCCTATCCGTGGGATCGTTCAACCCTGGACCGCCCGATCCCGCCACACCGCCCAATCCGCGTGGACCTTCCCAAGGTAGAGACGCCCCACGGGGTACCCCGTGGGGCGTCTCCGGCGCGGCGATGACGGTCCAATCTGAAACAAAACCACCGACGTCCAAGCGACGCCGCTATGCGGCCGAGAGGATATCGAAACGTTTGAGATCCGAAACGTAGATCTGCCCGGGGATGGTCCTGGGCGTCTAGGAGGATTTCCCCGCCCCGGAGACGCCCCGCGGGGTTCCCCGCGAGGCGTCTCTACGTTGGGCACCTTCGAGGGATTCTTTGGAATCCTGTTTCAAGGCTCGACGTCGCGGATGATGCGGAAGCCGACATCGTCCTTGGCTTTGTCCTGCTTCATCTTGTTGCGGCGCGCCATGCCGCAATTCTTCGAAAGGATGCTGAAGCTGCCGCCGCGGCGGACTCTCTCCGTCCCGGACTTGGGCCCCTTGGGATCGGTCTGCGGCGTCGAGTCGTAGGGCGCGTACCAATCCGCGACCCACTCCGAGACGTTGCCTTGCATGTCGTAGAGCCCCCAGGTGTTGGGCTTGAACTTTCCGACCGGCGCCGTGACATCGTAATGATCGTCAACGTCCACGCTCTTGCAGTTTCCATAGAGGTAAAGCCGATTGGGATCATCCCCGAAGCTGTATTTGGTCGTAGAGCCCGCCCGCCCTGCGTATTCCCACTGCGCCTCGGTCGCTAACCGGAAATGCGCCTTGGAATCTTTCTTCTGGAGCTCTCGGATAAAATCCTGAGATCGGATCCATGAGACCGACTCGACAGGCTGCTTCGACCACCTCCTATACCTGCTCGGGTCTTCGTGCATGACGGTCAGCCACTGATACTGGGTGATTTCCTTCTCGCTCATGCAGAAGGGTTTCGTGATCGTGACCTGGTGCGGCTTCGCATCCTTTTCACCATGGGCACCCATCATGAAGGTTCCCGGTTCGATCCTCCTGAAGACGATCTCCATCTCTGGAATCGAAGGACAGCCTCGGGTAGGACGAAGCTTGGGAGGGGGTAGAACAGGACTGGTTTCTGGAGTAGCCGCGGTAGGGCCAGGAGTAGGCTCAGTAGGTACAGGCGTGATCTCCAAAGGCATAGAAGAGATTTCTGTGGGCTCGGGAGTAGAGAATATAGGCCTGGGACTCGGCTCTGTAGTCCTCGACCGGCTAGGGAGCAAGAAATATCCGCCGGTCACAAGGCTGAGCGCGAGTAGGAGGCTACCGGCGATGAGGAAGAGTTTATTAGACTGTTTCTCACGGACGAAAATCCTTCCTTGCGGCCCCCGCAGATAAAGCACCGGATTTCCCCAATCCTCGAAGCGCTTCGCATGCAGAGCGAGCCGCGCTTCGAAGACAGCGTGGTCCAAGGTAGCGCCCAGAGCCAAGGCCTTATAGAACTCTTTGGAGAAAACCAGAGCAGCCTCGTCGGTGACTCGAAACTGCATCGCCACCACCGCGGGCGTTCCCTTCTTCAAGAGTGCCTGCGCCACTCCGCCAAAAGGATCAGCCTTCGACGCTCTTCCCCCCTCGCAAGCGTTGAGAACGACGAGAGCGGGCGGCGGCTGGCGACCGAGAACCCGTGCCAGATCCACTCCGGTCACGGGATCGGGAGCTCCATCCGTCGTCTCGAACTGCAGAAACGCCTGCTCCAAGTTTCGATCGAACCCGCCGTGGCCGATGAAATGCAGAACGTGGATAGGCCTCTCAAGATCCTGCCGGAGGGTTGCAAGGCTTGCTGACTCCACCCGACTCAGCTCGACGCCGCCTGATCTTTCGAGGTCCTCCAAGCTCTTCTTCAGCTCTAGGAACTCTCCCTCGGAATCGAGATCGCCAGAACCGCTGGGCTGGGCGCTGACGACGAGGACGCGAAGCGGAAGCTTGACCTGGAGAGGAGGTATAATCTGTGAGATCCCTGGAGAACGAACGATGGAGATCTCGCGAGAAAAGATCAGATAGTCGTCATCCGGCTCCCGAAGGTATTCCCAAGGCCACTCCCACAGCTTCGGGCTTTCGAGGATGAGGCGGAGACGCAACCTCCGTCCGGAATGGCTCGCCGCGGCCAGCGCCATAACCCAGAGCTTCCAGACGATCCCGGAAAAAATCGTCTCGAACAGTCGCTCGCCCAGATCCTCGGCCTTCGAACGCGTCCACTTCGGTGGATCGAGATCGCGGGAGCGGCTCCCCCGGAACATCTCGATCTCACCCTCTTCGAAGGGACTGGGGAACGGCTTTCCCGTCTCCACCTCGGCGGGACCGGAGGGAATGGCGACGTATCCCGCCGGGTCTTTGCGGATCCGGAGGACAAAGTCTTCGTAGTCCTTCTTTTCCACAGTGGGAGAAGACACCCCCAGCGGGGGTTTGGTTACCCGTCCGCTGCGCCCTGCGCCGCGGTTTCCTGGTATCTTTAACGCGTTGAGCTATCAATCCGTCCCCCCTCTCTCGCTGGCCGGCCGTGCCGAGCGCGTCGAGGCGATCCTCCAGGAGCTGCGGGACGGCGCCCCGCCCGAGGAGCGCTTCCGCCACCTGTTCGAGATCTACTACGGGCCGCTACGCGGTTTCTTCGCCCGGCGGGGCTTCACACCGGAAGACTGCCAGGAGCTAACCCAGGAAACATTCCTCGGGATCTACACCGGTATCGGCTCGTTTCGGGGTGACGCCGGATTCGAGACGTGGATGTGGAAGATCGCCAACAACGCCTGGCGCAAACGACGGCGTTGGTGGTCGGCGGACAAACGGGCCGCCGAGGAGGTGCCGCTCGATGAGGTCATGGAGCTGACGGGAGAGCCCCGGGAGGAGTTGGCCCCGGATACCTCTCCCGACCCGGGCCAGGCGGCGCTCGACCACGAACGCTCGCGGCTGCTCCGCGAAGCGATTGAGCGGCTTCCGGAGCAAATGCGCAAGTGTCTGATGCTGCGCGTTTACCAGGATCTCAAGTATCGGGAGATCGCGGTCGTCGTCCGGCTGTCGATCGAGACGGTGAAGGCGCATCTCTTCGCCGCCCGCAAGCGGCTGCAGCAGGAGTTGGGAGATTATTTTCATGAAGCGCTCGACAGGATCGCGGACCCATGACTGATCCGGCGGCAGAGATCAAGGCGGTCGTGACCGGGCTGGCGAAGGCTCGGGGGATAGGACCTCATCTCACCGAAGACGAGATTGCGGCCTACCATGCCGGAACGCTGCCGCCGGACCAGGAGGCGCGAGCGCAAGACCACCTGCTGGCCTGCCCGGCGTGTACGGACCTGCTTCTCGGGTTGGAGGAGCTGGCCGGAGAAGGCGAGGCCGTCCCCTCGGGAGAGGTGGCGGCGGCTTGGCAACAGATGAGAGCCCTTCTCCCTCTTCCCGCCAAAGAGCCGGCGGCCGTCCTGCCGGCGCCGCTCCCCTTCCCCGCCGCCCGGCGGGCCGAAGCGCCACGCTGGTTCGGCGCCCTCGCGGCCACACTCCTGGTGGCCGTCGTGGGCCTCTCTCTCTACGCGGCCTCCCTGCGCCGGACGGTGAACGAGTTGGGCAGACCCCAGACCAATGTGCCGATCGGCGACCTCTTCCCCGAGCCTCTCCGGGGCGACAAGGACAAGATCGAAACGCTGACGCTGACGCTGGCGCCGGACGTCCGCGTCTTTCTCCTCGTGATCAATCCGACGGTTCCGCGAATGTTCCCAAGATACGAGATGGAGATCGCCCGGACCGGCGGCGCGGTCGTCTGGCGCGGCAACCTGACGCGCAACGACCTCGGCTCCTTCAGCCTCGTCCTGCCGCGCGCCTTGGTGGGCGAAGGGGAGTACCAACTCCATCTGTGGGGAGAGGCCGAGAAGAGACGCGAGGTGCTGGGCGAGTACGGATTGAGGATCGTGGCGCCCCGGTAGATGGGCTCCGTTGGCTCCCGGATTGATTCCCTGTGGGAGGAGCGTTATGCTGATTTAAATTCAACTCAATCGGCGAGGTCGCTTCCGGAGCAGAGATGAGCTGGGCGGAGCAGAGGAGGTGGAGTCGCCTCGCGGGGATTTGCCTCGTCCTGAGCCTGGGCATCGCCGCGAGTTACGGTCCAAGCTCCTTCCCGGCGGCTCCGGCTTTCTCTCCCATCCTCGCAGATCCTCCCCCGCCCGAGCGCTCCCTTTCCCTGATTCCCCATAGTACGGTCGAAGCTGCTCTGAAGGGCGGCGAGTCCCACCGGTACCGAATCGACCTGCCTCCGGGTCAATTCGCCGATCTGGTGGTTGCGCAACAGGGAATTGACGTAGTACTGAGGCTTGTAGGACCGGACGGCGGGGCCTTCCCGGAAGTCGACACCCCGAACGGCGAGCAGGGCCTGGAGCCGCTCCCCCTCCTCGGCGCGTCAGGACCGATGCGGTTGAAGATCTATTCGACGAACCCGGAGGCTGCCGCCGGACGCTACGCCGTGCGAGTCGGCGCCGTGCGGCCGGCGACCGATCGGGATCGCGCGAGTGTCGCCGCAGAACGGGACTTCGCCGCCACCGAGAGTCTGCGCAGGAAGGCGACCGGCAGATCCTTCCTCGCGGCGAAGGCCGGGGCAATGCAGGCGGTCTCGCGATTCAAGACCCTCGGAGCCACGGCGAGAACGGCGGAAGCCCTCTACGCGCTTGGACGGATCTGCGACAAATTGGGCGAGACCGAGGCGGCCCGCAGCGCCTTCCTGGAAGCTCAACGTGGTTTCCGGACCGTGGGTGATCGGAGTGGTGAGGGCCGGATTCTCAACAGTCTGGGCCCGGACTTATTCACGCTTGGACTTCTCCATGAAGCTCTGGCCTGTGACCGCGAAGCGCTGGCCCTTCATCGGTCGCTAGGCAACCTGCGCGGCGAGGCTACAGCTCTCAACAATCGTGGCCGGGTACAGGCAGCTCTCGGCCACAGCGAGGATGCCCTTGATGACTATGATCGGACGTTGACTCTGTGGCGGCATCTGGGCTTCAGAATCAATGAAGGAAGGACTCTCACCAATCGGGCTCGCTTGTTCTCAATGCTGGGCGATAACGAACGTGCTCTCGCTGACTTGGATCAGGCCCTTCCACTGCTCACCGGACACGATGCCGCTGAAGCCCTCGACGAGCGCGGTTTCCTGAGAAGCCGAACCGGAAGGACAGCGGAAGCCGCTACCGACTTGGCGAAGGCCCTGGACCTCTATAGGCAGGCCGGGGACCGGCGTGGTGAGGCCGTGGCGCTCAACGACCTCGGCCTGCTGTGGCTCTCCCTCGGCCAAAAGAAGGGTGCCAAGGGAGCCTTCGAGAAAGTGGCATTTACGTTCCGCGAGTTGGGAGACCCTGCCAGTGAGGCTGCCGCCTTGATCAATCTCGGCCGACTGCGTGTCGACGAAGGCGATCTCAACGATGCGGAAGCCGACTTCCTTCGCGCCCTCGCCATCGATCGCAGAAGAGGCGAAGCCGAGGCCTGGATGGGCATTGCCCAAGTCCGCAGGGCGAGAGGGGATCTGCGAGGAGCTCTCCGCGCCGCCAACAAGGGACTGCTCCACATCGAGACGCGTCGTACCGAGCTCGAGAGCCTCACCTTGCGGACCTCTTTCTTTGCTCCGTATCAAGATGCTTTCGGCTTCACCGTGGAGGCGGCCATGGAACTCCACCACCGCGAGCCGAGGAAAGGGCTCGATGCCCAGGCCCTGGAGCTTGTCGAGCGGGCACGGGCTCGCAGTCTCCTCGACGCGCTTGCCCGGGTCGCCCCACCCGGAGCCGCCTTCCAGACTCTCACCGTTCGCCAGATTCAAAGGCAGGTCCTGGGCCCGGACGTCCTCCTCCTCGAATACGCCTTGGGCGAGCGCCGCAGCTTTCTCTGGACTGTGTCCTCTCGCAGCGTACAATCCTATGAGCTGCCGCCGCGCAAGGTGCTGGAGGATGCGGCTCGCCAGGCTCACAGCCTTCTCGCCGACAGCCGGCGCACTCTCGCCCGAGCGCCGGCCCGGGAGGCCCTCGCGGAGCTCTCCCGCGAGCTTCTCGGCCCGGCAGCGAACGACCTCAAATTCCAGCATCTGGTGGTGGTACCGGACGGCGCCCTCCACTTGATTCCCTTCGGTGCTCTGCCGGACCCAAGGTCACCGGACCTTCCCCTCCTGGCCCGCTGCGAAGTGGTAACTGCCCCGTCTTCTTCGGCGCTCGCCGCTATCCGACGCGACGCGGCCGGCCGCAGGCGAGCTCCGGCCGTGTTGGCCGTGCTGGCGGATCCCGTGTTTGACGCCTCCGATCCCCGAGTACCAATCCGGAGGAATACGGCCACGCCTCAGGCCGTCACGGTTCACCGTTTCTCCCGCCTGCCTTACTCCCGCGAAGAGGCGCAAATCGCTGTTTCTCTGGCTCCTCCCGGCGAGCGGCAGATGGACCTCGATTTTGCCGCCCGACGGGAGGTGGCCACCAGCGGCGCCCTGAACCGGTTTCGCATCGTCCACTTCGCCACTCACGCGGTGGTCGACTCCGAGCACCCGGAGCTTTCGGGGATCGCTCTGTCGATGGTGGATGAGAAGGGCCGGCCGGAGGAGGGATTCCTGCGCCTCTCCGACATCTATCGCCTGCATCTGTCGGCAGACCTCGTGGTGCTCTCGGCCTGCGAGACCGCCCTCGGCAAGAACGTGCGCGGTGAAGGAGTGATGGGCCTCACACGCGCCTTCCTGCACGCGGGGGCGCGAAGGGTCCTCGTCAGTCTTTGGCCGGTGGAGGATCGCGCCACCGCCGATCTGATGCGCCTGTTCTACGCCGGCCTCTTTCAGGACGGCCTGACGCCGGCTGCGGCTCTCCGGCAGGCCCAAGACAATCTGCGGCGCCAGCCGAACCGGCAGGCTCCTCACTATTGGGCAGGATTCGTGCTCCAGGGCGATTGGAGCTAACCAAAACTCGCCGGCCTCGGATCAATCCTGGACGAGGATGACCCTCTCAAAATCACAAACGCAAGGAGAATGCGATGAAGCTCAACACTCCGACGGACTCCGAGACCCCCGACGCCCCGACCACCACGCTCAACGGTTCCGCGCCCCAGGACTCGCTCGACGGCGACTTTCCCATCGAAGGCGACGCTGGAACGGTGGACAACAGCAGCCAGGCCCACGTGCCACCGCCACCGCCCGCCTGATGAGGGGGCCGCTCTGATCTCCGCCTGGCTGCCCGGGATCGAAATCCCGGGCGCCTTTGCGCGACTCCAAAACCTGAGAGCTGGAGCCCCTCATGAACCCGACTCCCGACGACTCCATTTTTCCTGATTTCGCGCCGGACGGCCTCGACGGCGCCACCGGCGAGTATCTCCATCCCGGGCTCTCGCTGGCCGATCTCGCACCCGCCTTCCAGGAGCCGGCCGGGAGTTCGCAACCGCCGAAAAAAGGGCGCGCTCCCCGCGAGCGCGTCGATCCGCTGAGCCTCGCCTCCTCCGGCTGGGGAGTGATCTTTCCCCAGGGCGGCGATGCGGCCGTGCACGATGCTCTAAAGCCGCTTCTCGACCACCGGAGGGAGCAGGCCGGCGAGCTTTTCCGCGAGTACACCGGCGACGGCGGCTACCAGCCGGGCGAGCGGGCATTGGACTTCCTCGTTCGCCACCACGCCGGCCCCGGCCCGGCCGATCCCCGCCGGGTGCCGTTCTATCTCCTCCTCGCCGGCGGCCCCGAGGCGATTCCCTGGGAGGTGCAGCACCAACTCGACGAGCAGTATGCCGTGGGCCGCATCGCCTTCGACACGCCGGAGGAGTACGAACGCTATGCCCGCGCCGTGGTGAAGGCCGAGACGGCTCCTCCGGCGGAGACCGCCCGCCGCGCCGTTTTCTTCGGCGTGGAAAATCCGGGCGATCGCGCCACGGAGCTGATGGCCCAGAACCTTGTGCGGGCGACGGCGGCCACGGTCACGGCGGACCGGCCGGACTGGTCGGTCTCCGTCCTCGCCGGTCCGGAGGCGACCAAGGAGCGCCTGGGCCGGCTCCTCGCAGGAGGCGCCGAGACGCCCGCGCTCCTGCTCACCGCCAGTCATGGCATGGGCTTCACCACCGGCCACGAGCGCCAGCGGGACGATCAGGGCGCCCTCCTATGCAGCGACTGGCCCGGTCCCGCAGCCTGGAAAGGCCCGATTCCGCCGGCCCACTACTTCGCCGCGGGTGATCTACCGGCGGCAGCGTGCCCGGAGGGATTGATCGCTTTTCTTTACGCCTGCCACGGCGCGGGCACGCCGCAGCTCGACTCTTTCGAGCGCGCCGCAGACGGCAGCCCGCGGCCTCTCGCTCCGTGGCCTTTCACCGCGCGGCTCCCCCAGCGGCTGCTCGCGGCGGGCGCCCTCGCCGTGATCGGCCATGTCGACCGCTCGTGGGGTTTCTCGTTCATCTGGCAAGGTGTGGGCGGTCAGCCGGACGCTTTCGAAGACTCTCTCCTCCGCCTTCTGGACGGTCAGCCGGTGGGCTGGGCCCTGGAGCCCTTCGCCGAGCGCGCCGACAGCCTCGCCTCCGGCTTCCTCTCCGAGCGTTTCGGCACCGGAGCCGCCAACGACAAGCTGCTCGCCCGCCTCTGGACGGCGGCGCAGGACGCCCGCAGCTATTCCTTGCTGGGAGATCCCGCCGTGCGGCTGCTCGGGGCCTTTCCCCGAAGGTAATTGGCGAGGGTTTTCAGGTCCGCGACAGCTACGGGCGGATTCTGGGCGAGGCGCTGAACCCCTTCATAGAAGTCGTTACCCGGGTACTCGTGGGAGATCGAGACCATGACGGCGAGAAGCGCTATCAGTGCTACAACGGTGGGAAACTGCCTCTTCGCAGACGTCACCAGAGCGCCTGTCACGGGATATCGGGCCGCGGACCGTACCAATGCCACCGAGATGACGAACGAGAAGAAGGCTATAGATGCCACCGCCTCTCCAAACCGACCCTTGAGGAAAGTGGAGACATGATCATGATTAGGGTGGAGCTGAATACTCCGGATGCCCTCCACAATCCATAGAGCTGTCAATGCGGGCAATCCGAGACTGATGAGGAGACTCCCCAGCCAGGTTCCAGCCGGAGAATTCCCGAAACCTACGAACGGACGGCTGAACTGGGCCACGGCCACCGGAAGCACCGAGAAAGCTGGCCAGAGGACCAGGACCCACGCAACGGTCGCCCCGTCTGCATCCTTGCCCGCGACAACAAGGCCGCAGAATGCGGCCAAGCCAAGCCAGAGGACCAGAGACACAGGGTTGCGGCACAGAGCCTTCACCCATCGCCCCTCCTCCTTCAGGATCACGGCCCGCCGGGCGGCCGCCCAAGCCGTGAGAGCACCGACGAGCGCACCGATCCCCACGAATTCCCCACCAATCAGGGACCAGTTAAAGCCAGTCGTCGACCCTTTGAAGCTCACGAACGCCGCCAGCCTCGCCACGGTCCACAGGAGGCCTGCACCAACGCCGCTCCACATTCCACATCCGATACGGTGGCGAATGGTCAGGCTCTGCTCGCTCAGGGCCTTCTGCCGGTTTCTGTGCCGGGCCCACCACCGCCTGTACCAGGGCACTCCGGCGAGGTCGTGTCCGCCGGCGGCCAAGGCCTCGAGGGCGGTGCTCACCTGTTTGCCGTGATCGGGATCTCGCCGCGCCGCCAGAAGGGCCTGCACGTCCTCCGGCCGCGCCAGCCGGGCCAGCGAGAGCCCGGCCTCCCAGCGCACCTGCGGGCTGGCCTCCGCGAGCGCCGAGTTCAGGCAGGCGCGGGCCAACTCGCCGGTGGGATCGGTGAGCCGGCGGGCCGAAACCGCGGCGGCCAGCCGCTCCGTGTCGCGGCCCGAGCTGAGGAGGCCAAGGAGCAGCCCGCGGGCGAGGTCCAGACCCTGGCGTCCCGCCCAGAAGGGAAGCTCCTCGCTCCCCCGGTAGAGCGCGCTGCGCACCACCAGCTCGCGCTCACGGCTGGAGAAGCGGAAGCGCTCCCGGTAGGGGCGAAGAACGTTGGTCAGCGTTTCGGCGCTCAGCAGAGTGTCCGGACTCTCCCGCCAAAGCTCGCCGGCACTGGTAGTGCGCACGTAGGCCCGGGCCTGCCGGAACTCGAAGAATTGCCGGTCGAGGTCGAGCCACTCGCGCAGCAGCGGCACGAGGCGCTCGTGCACCAGCTCGTACCACGACTCGCCACTCCGTTCCTCGCGGCGCAGCAGGCGGCGTGAGCCGAGCCAATCGAGGATCTCCTGCACCTCGCTCTCCTCCGCCGAGAAACCGGAGCTCAAGATGTCGCAGAGCCGGGCGGCCCGCTTGGTGCCCTCGGCCGTAATCAACGAGTCGAGGACCATGCGGGCCAACAGGTGGCGCTCCGGCGGCAGCTCGTCGGCCACTCCCTGAAGGTAACGGCGGAACACCCCGTCTCGCCCGCCGAGGCTCTCCAGATCGGCCACGGTGACGCGCGGCACGCCGCCACCGGCCCGGTGCACGGCCGCCTTGTACAGCTCCGAGCAGAGGATCTGCAACAGAGCCGGCTCGTAGTCCACCTCTCCGAGCTGACCGATGAGCCGGGACACCACCGCGGGCTCGAAGCCGACTCCGGCATCCGCCAGGGGGCGTGACACGGCCTGGCGCACACCAAAGGCGGTCAGGGGAGGCACGCGGTAACGGTCGACCAGCAGATCGGGGAGCCGGGAGGCGAGCTCGTCGAGGCTCGCCAGGTAGTCCTCCCGCAGGCTGAACACGACCGCAAAATCGAGTGACCGATCGTTGACCACCGCGGACAGGGCCGAGATGAAGGCCGCCCGCTCCTTCGGCTGGTCGCGGAAGCGGACGAAAAACTCCTCGAATTGATCGAACACCAGGGCCACAGGGCCCGCCTGCGTCGCGCGCACCAGGGTTTCCCGCGCGCAGGGAACGGCGGCGCCCAGGCCGCAGGCCTCGGCAACTTCCCGGAGAAGGTCGGTCACCGGCGAGGTCAGGAGGCGAATGTAGACGGGCCGGTATCCCCGTTCGCGCAGAGCCGGAAACACACCGGCCAGAAGCAGCGAGGTTTTGCCAATGCCGGACGGCCCGTAGACGACCAGGGTTCGCCGGTTGGTAATGCGGGTGACGAGGTCGTGGATCTCACGGTCCCGCCCGCCGAAACGGCGACGGTCCTTCGGCGACTCGGTGAAATAGTCGAGGAACTTGTAGGGGCTCTCCGGCGCGGCAGCCGCCTCGACCCGGGGCTCCGAGGTCTGCATCTCGGCGATCATCCTCGTCCTCCGTCCCGGGTCGCGGCCGTCAAGGCCTCCACCGTCGCCCCGAGGTCCGCATCGATCCACTCCACCTGGGCCTGCTCCCAGAATGGATCTCCTGTCTCCCCGCTGGAGCAGAGGAAGAAGAGAGGTCCCCGGGCACGCTCGGACCAGTCTTCGATCAGCTTGCTGAACAGCCGCTTGACCAGGGGATCCCGAGGGCTCACGCCGAGGAAGAAGAGGCTGCGACCGGCATAGCCCCGCACCAGGTTGACGATCTCCTGGCTCATGCGCCCCACCCGGTCCCATAGGTTGTTGTGATCGTCCTCGGTGAGGACGAGAGAGGCCGGATCGCTGTAGCTGCCGCGGACGTGGACCAGCAGCGGCAGATCCCCCAGCGGCACCGCCGCATCCACACCCTGAACCACGCGCACCCGGCGGCTGCGCTCCGCGAAGGCCTCCGCCAGCAGTCCGTCGAAGTGGAGGTAGAAGAGGCCCGGGACGTTCCACTCCGCCACCCGTGACAGGAGGCTTGGAGGACGGATCCCGCGGTAGATCTCCTCGATGGCCTCCACCAGATCCCGGGGCCGATGGCTCGCCTGGGCCACCTGGCAGACCCACTGCAGCAGGAAGGAGTCCATCCAATCGCCAGCGGCCTCGCAGAGATCAAGATCGCCGGGTCGTGGATAAGCGAAACGCTTCGCCAGGATGCGGGCGAGCTGGCCGAGGTCGCTCGGCGGCGGATCGGACCGGACGGCACTGGCGGCGAGGATCCGCGGACCGATCACCGGCACGCACTGCCCGGCGGCAAGAACACGCAACAGCTCCGCCGGCAGGCCCGCCGTGGAGACGGCCAATCTCGCCGGAGCCGCCTCTGGCGTGGAGGCAACCGGGCTCGCGGAAATCCCACGCGTCCCGGCGACGGCTTGGGCTGGGGATGGAAGGGCGAAAACGCGCGAGGAGCCGGAGAGAAACAACGAGGGCGTGATGAAGGGCCGGCCCATATCCTCCGGCTGGCTGAGCTCGAGCGCCACTCGGGCGCTCTCCACGGCCAGATCCGCCCGGCCCGGCTCCTGGCCGGCGAGGAGCTCCTGGTACAGCTCGCGGGCGAAGGCATTGGCCTCCCGGTCCCCGATCTCGTAGCGCATGGCGACGACCGCCGGCACGCCCGCGCTGAGAAAGGAAGGCGCCAAGCCGGAGAGGCGGCGGCCCTCCACGCTCGTGCCGGCCATGCAGCAGTTGAGCACGGCGAGCCGCAGACCGCTGCCTTTGAACAGGCCGGCCAGCGATTCACCGTCCAGCCAGAAGTCATCGTCCAGCGACTCCTCGCTGTTGAGGCGTACCTCGGTGCGGCCGGTCACCCTGGACTGGTGGCCATGGCCAATGAAATGGAAGACGTCCCAGCGCCTGGCCCGCAGCTTCTCGCGCAGCCGGCTTGGGGTCACCTGTCCCGCCAGCCGATCCAGCACGACACGGTCCTGAAGACGGCCCACGCAATCCTCGAGGTTCTTCATCTCCCGCGCGACGTCCAGCCCGGAGCCCGACGGAACCACCGCCAGGACGCGCAACGGCCCATCGATAGCGAGCGGCTCCCCAGGAGCCGTGGTCCTTCCAAAGGGAGTGCGGACGATGGCATAGGCCGGGTCGGTGGCCAGAAACCGGACGCCCCCATGAGGTCCGCCGTCCTCATAGAGAGCCTCCCACGGCAGCAGGTCGAGCGCAGAATCCTCGATGCGCAGGCAAAGGAGATAGTGGGCGGCGTCTCCACTCTCTTTCCGGACGGCCTCGAACAGCTCCGCCACCGCGCCCGTCATCACGGCGCTCCATAGCAGCGATCCCACCTCGCGAAGCGTCTCCTTCGAGCAGGTGTCGCACTCGATGTCATTCAGAGCGTCCGTCAGGTGGCTGTCGGCAACGTCCAGGTCGAGCGAGACCTGGGCCTCCCGCCCGGCCGCCGCGAACTGAACCTGCCGGACCCCGCTCTCCCCGACGAAAAGCCGGAGCGAGAGCTCGACGTCCTTCATGGCGTCCTCCCTCACGCTATTCTTTCTACAAGTATGTTCCAAAACAGAACGGATCGGATAGCCGCCTCATCCTGCTACCATCTCCCCCCGTGCCCACGCGCTTCCTGGAGGACTCGACCCCCGTCGTCCAATTCGATCCCCAGCTCGAAGTGTCTCCCTTCGTGCTGTTCCGGCGGATGAAGGAGGGGCAGGGGCCGTTGCTGGTGGATGTACGGCCGGGACCGGGAGGTCTAACGATGGCGGGCGCCATCCCCTACCCCGGCCCGGAGTGGTCGCCGCCCGCGGACCGCGACGTGGTGCTGTTCGACGACGACGGCACCGTCGCGCTGGACGGTGCCCGCCACATGCAGGCCGCCGGCTGGCCGAAGGTGAAGGCCCTGTTCGGCGGCTTGGAGCTTTACGAGTTCTCTCTCGACCCGCAGGTGGTGGGCGAGGAGACTTTCCTGATCCGTCTTGAAACGCTCAGCCCACCGGAGTGAGCACCGAGAACAGCTCGGTCGGCCCGAGACCCAGCCAGGGATCCGAGGCCGGCGTCAGGAAGAGCTGCGAGTAGACTCTCTCGTCGAACTTTTTCAGATCCGGAGCTTCGGCGGTTCGGGCCAGCCAGGTGTGGATCTGGTTGTGGAAGAGATATTCGTTCCTCACCGTGTCCGCGGCGATCAGCTCCTCGAAACGATCGATGGCGCCGAGGTCGCCCTTCACCCAGGCGCCTCCCTTGGCCAGCAGGAGGAGCCGGCTCGCCGCGTCGAGGCGGGCGTCCGCCATGTGCAGCCCGGCGAGAGCCGCGAGCCTCTCGCCGCTGACCTCGACCGGGGCCGGCAGCAGGGCTTTGAGCAGAGGAACTTCCACCGAGCTCTTGCTGGCGGTGAGCTCCGAGGCCGCCAGCACCGGGGGAACGAAGACTTTCCAGTCTCCCTCGGCCATGGGCGCTTCCAGGCCCGGCTGCCGGAGATCCGCCGCCAACTCCCGGGCCTGGATACCGAGGCGCTCCACGTGATACGCCTTCAGACCCTGGGTGAAGACCTCGCCGGAGACCGAGGTCAACGCTCTCGCCTCGTCTCCTGCGTCGTTCAGATGCCGCAGGAACGCGGCCGGCCCGTAAAGGCCGGGCAGGGCGTCCACCAGCCGGCCGTTCGAGTCGAGAATGTAATGGATGCTGTTGCCGGTGACCGTCCCCACCATGCGGCGGCCATCGCCAAAGTCGATCGTCACCTTGGGCACCGGCCGCTCGGACTGCCAGTGGAGCACGAACCGCTCGCGTAGCGCTTGGGAAACGCTCACATTGGCGTAGAGCACGGTACGGAAAAAACGGCTGTTGGCGCAGCTCAGCTCCTCGTCCAGACGGCCCAGCAGGCGCAGGGAGAGGATGGGCCGGCCGCTGAGCTTCGCCGCCGCGCGGGCCGCCTCCAGATCGGTGTACCAGTAGAGATGCGAAGCGGCGCAGTCTTTCTGAGCGCAAACCGCATCGAGCGCGGCGTTGAAGGCCGGGGAAGACACCAGGGCCGGCTCGGAGTCCGCGAGCTTCAGCAACGTTTCCATTCCTGCCGGACCCGCGGCCCGCAGCGTCTTCACCGCCCTGGCATCGCCCTCCAGCGCCTGCCGTGCGGTCACGGCAAGGCCGGCAGTGCTCGGAGCCGGGGCCGGCAGTATGGAGAGGATGATTGGACAGCCTAGAAGGATCTTTCGTGCGGCTTTCATAACGATCTCCTTTCCCTTGGGCTTGGGAAAATGTTTCTATCCGTACTCTAGCCAGCCGGGCCCTCGCTCTCTGTAACGCCTGTGTAACTCTCACCGGCTCCTCAGCGGCCCTGCGGTAGACTCAAGCCCGTGACCACGGTGCTGGTGATCGAAGACGACCTGGCAATCCGCCGCGGATTGCGCGACGCCTTGCGTCACGAGGGTTATGGCGTGCTGGAGGCCGGCGACGCCGTCGAGGGGCAGCGGCTGGCGCTCACGGCGGAGGCCGCCCTCGTGCTCCTCGACCTCGTGCTGCCGGGGGGCAACGGCCTCGCCGTGTTGGAGCGCATCCGCGAAGCCCGGCCCAGCCTGCCGGTCATCGTGCTCACCGCCCGCGGCGGCGAGGACGACCGGGTGCGCGGCCTGCGCCTGGGCGCCGACGACTACGTCGTCAAGCCCTTCAGCGTCCGCGAGCTGCTGGCCCGCGTCGATTCCGTGCTGCGGCGCTCGCCGGAGCGGACGGATGGAGCCTCTTCTCTTCCTCTGCCCGAGGGCGAGATCGATCTCCAGGGCCTGGAGGTGCGGTTCGCAGACGGCACGGCAACCCCGCTCTCCCCTCTCGAAGCCGACCTTCTGCGGTATCTCGCCGGCAACGCCGATCGCGCCACCTCCCGCGAGGAGCTGCTGCAGTGGATCTGGAAGGTCAATCCCCGCCACGTCCAGACGCGATCGGTGGACATGGCGGTGGCCCGCCTGCGCCGCAAGCTGCGGGACGACGAAGAATCGCCGCGCGTTCTGTTGACCGTGCGTGGCAAGGGCTACAAGCTGGCGTCATGACGCGGGGAGCCCTCGCCCTGGTCCTGGCTCTCGCCGCGAGCGCCGCCGTGCTCGCCGGGGCCTTGGTCTGGATCGGCCGCACGACGCTGCGCCTGGAAAACGCGAGCGTGGAGGCCCAGCGCCGCGCCGCCCTGGAGGAAAAGGTCCGCCTCGCCCTCTGGCGCATGGACTCAGGGCTCACTGCGTTCGTCGGCCGCGAGAATGCCCGGACGGCCGAGGACTTCGACCGCGAGGAGCCGGGCTCCGCGGCCGCGATCGCCTACGGCCCGCTCGCTCGCCGCCGCTTCGAGATGTCGCCAGAGGTCTCCACAGCAACGAAGAGCGGACTGCCGGTTGCAGAGTTGGCGGCGGCGCTGGGCGGCGCCGGCCTTATTTTCCAGACAATCCCGCAGGAAAGCCCGCAAAATCGAGAAGTGATCGCTCAGGCGAGGCCCCAGGCGCCCCCACCCAGCCCCGCAAATCCTATGACTTCTTCCCCAGCTCTCGAGGCCCAGGCCACGCCGTCTCCCCCGCCGATTCCTGCCACCAAACCGGACGACACCCAAACGGTGCTCAACAGGGCTGAGTATTTCCAAAGAAGCCAGAACCTGGCGAATCAGCAAAATGCCTTTCTGCCGGCCGCCAAAGAGGAGACTGTACCCCGCCCTCCCGAAGCTCCGGCACCGCAGCCGGTCCTTGTGGCGACGCCGGCCCCTCGCGTCGTCTCGGAAACCGCGACTCCGCGCAGGGTCCAGGCACGAATAGCCCCGAGAGCTCCGGTGACCCGAGTGGAAACCACGTTGCAGCCGGTCTGGGTGCGGGGCGAGCTCTATTTGGTGCGCCGAATTCGTCGCGGCGGTGCCGAGAGGCTTCAGGGGATCTGGCTCGACTGGCCGGCGCTCCGCGGCTGGCTCCTCGGCCAGGTGCGCGACCTTCTCCCCGAAGCCGATCTCCTGCCCGGCGACGATCCCGCGACCGACCCGGGCCGCCGCATCGCTTTGTTGCCCGTGCGCCTCGACCCGGGTGGCCTCCCGACGCTCGTGAGCCCGGCCTGGACGCCGGCGCGGCTCACCCTTGCCGTCAGCTCGGGTGCCATCGCCCTGGTATTGGCCGCGGTGGCGGCGCTGTTGATCGGGAGCTTGCGGCAGAGCCGGCGGCGGGCCGATTTCGTCTCCGCCGTCACTCACGAATTGCGGACGCCGTTGACGACCTTTCGCCTGTACACCGACATGCTGGCCGAGGGCATGGTGGCGCCCGCCGAGCAGCACGACTACCTGGGAACCTTGCGGTCCGAGGCCAATCGCCTCGGGCATCTGGTGGAGAACGTGCTCGCCTACTCGCGCCTGGAGCGGCGCCCCGAGCCGAACCTGGAGCCCGTGCCCTTAGGCGATCTGCTGGACGAGTTGCGAGACCGGCTGGGTGGCCACGCCCTGCGGGCCGGCTTGGGGCTGGCGGTCGACCTCCCCTTCCCCGAGCTCGCGGACGAGCGCGTTTTGGTGGATCGCAACGCCGTCGAGCGCATCCTCCTCAACCTGATGGACAACGCCTGCAAGTATGCGGCGGGAGGCACCGACGCCAGCCTGGAGGTACGGGCGCTACGCCGGGGGCGGCACTTGGTGCTGCGCTTCCAGGACCACGGCCCGGGCATTACCCAAACCGAGCGCCGCCGGCTCTTCAGGCCCTTCCACAAATCTGCGGCCCGGGCTGCGGGCGGAGTTCCCGGGGTCGGCCTTGGCCTGCCGTTGAGCCGCCGCCTCGCCCGCAGCATGGGAGGCGACCTGCGCCTCGCCGAGCCCGGTCCGCGAGGCGGCGCGGCCTTCGAGCTGTCGTTGCGGCGGTCGGGGTAAAGAGATCACCCCTTCTCCTTCTCGGCCTCCACCTGGTCGTCCAGCTTGGCTCCCATCTCGATCGTCCTCCGGTAGGCGGCATCGATGGCATCCGTCAGCACCGCCGAGAAGCGGCCGTTCTGGAGCACGTGGAGGGCGCGGGAGGTCGTGCCGCCGGGCGAGGTGACGCCGTCGATCAGCTCGGAGACGTGGCGGTCCGAGGCGAGGATCATCTCCGCCGTGCCGAGGATCGTCTCCAGCACCGACCGCCGGGCGAGGCTGCGCGATTCGCCGATGAAGTTGGCGCCGTCCTCGATCGACTTGGCGAACAGCGCGATGAGGGCCGGCCCCGTGCCGTTGACCGCCGTGGCCCGGTCCACGTCCGCCTCGTCGGGAACGTAGATCTCCTTGCCCATCGTCTGGAGAATGCTCCGCACCGTGCCGCGCACCGGCTCGGAGACCTCGGGCGTGGCCGTCCAGATGGTCATGCCCCGGTGAATCTGGCACGGGAGATTGGGCATGCAGCGGACGATCGCGGGGTGACCGAGGGCCCTGCCGATCGTGGCGGAGCGGGCACCGGCGATAATCGACATCACGAGGTGTTCCTGGCGGATCTTCGGACGGATCTGCTTCAGCACCTTGGCGAGCGTCTGGGGCTTCACGGAAAGGCAGACGAGGTCGGCGTTCTCTACCGCGACCAGGTTGTCCGTCGTGCCGTGCACGCCGTAGGTGGCGAAGAGCTGGTCCGCACGCTCCCGGCGCGGCCCGGCTGCCCAGATCCTCTCCGGCGACGTCATCTCCCGGGTCAGAAGCCCGTTGATCATGACCTCGGCCATGACTCCCGAGCCAATGAATGCGATTCGCGGCTTGTCCATCTTCGCTCCTTCCTCTCGCCCCTCGGCAAAAGAGGGTGGATTGTAGAGCAAAAGCTAAAGCGTCACCACCTGACCGGAATCCCGAATCATCCGCGCGAAGCTCTGCCAGCCCAACAGCGCGTCCACCGCGGCCTGGACGGCGGCGGTATCGAGCCCCAACAGGCGGACCGAGGCGCTGCACGCATAGAGGCGGATAAGCCCCTCCTCACGGCCCGGAGCCAGCATCTCGGAGAGAGGCGGCATGGCGAGCGATTCCAGCCGCTCGACGGACACGGGAGGCTGCGGATCGAGATCGTCCCACCGTCCCCGCGCCCAAGCGTCGAGAGCCCCGAAGAACAGCGCCACGTCCACCCGCTCCCCCACCGCCGCGACGCTCGCCGCGAGCGACGTAATCTGGAATCGCATGTCCCACGAGCCGCCGTGGGCAAGGATGAGAAGGTCGGCCATGGGCCTCAGGGTACCAGAGCCGTATCGTCTCCTAGTCCCGCCGGCGGCGCAGCATTGCCATACCGCCGAAAGCCAATAGCAGAATCAGCAAGGAGAGCCCCACCGAACTGAGAGTCGGGATGGAAGCGATTGAATCTTCCTGGACCGCTGAATGCACTTGAAACGACGCTGGATTGGTGAGGGTCGAGGCGTCGTTGACGCCATCGCCGTTGGTGTCGTAGTTGATCATCCCCTGATTGGTGATCGTCGAGCCAACGGCGCCGCTGATCGTGGCGCCAATGGTAATCGTCACCGAGCCGCCCGCGGGGAGCGAGCCGTTCCAGTGGACGGTGTTGGTGCCTGTGTTGGCCGTCGCCGTGCCGGAAGTCGCCGTGGCGGTGAACAGAACCAGACCCGAGGGCAGCACGTCGGTGAATTCGTCGCTGGCCGGATCGTCAGCCTGCGTACTGGGACCGTTGTTGGTCAGCACCACGGTGTAGCCCACCGCAGTGCCTGAGATGAAGATGCCAGAGACCGACTTGGTGCCGCAGATCAGAATCAGCGTCGTCACGGTGGTGCTCGTCGTCGCCGTATTGTCGCCGGAATTCGGGTCGGCGGTGGCTGAGGCGATCGTTACGGTGTTGGTGAGGATTGTCCCGGGCGGCGTCGATGGAGTGACCGCGACGGCCAGAGTAAAGACCGCGCTACCCATCGCCAAGCTTGCATTCGTACAAGAGACTGAGCCGCCCAAGCCCACCGCCGGGGTGATGCACGACCAACTTCCCGGCGAAGAGAGCGAGACGAACGTCGTCCCCGCCGGCAACGTGTCGCTGAGGCTGACGCTCACGGCCGGGTTGGGGCCGGCGTTGGTTACCGTCATCGTATAGGTGAGGTTGCCGCCCGCCGGTACCGGGTCCGGAGTATCCACCTTGGTGACTGATAGATCCGCCGAGGCAGTTATGGCAATCACGGTCGTCGTCGTGCTATCACTCTCATTGCCCGGGTTGGGATCGGTGGTCGACGAGGAGGCCGCTGCCGTGTTGGTGAGGACCGTCCCGTTCGGCGTCAATGGATCGACTGCCACAGTCAGAGTGAAAATCGCGACGCCCAAAGCCAAGCTCGCGTTCGAGCAAGAGACCGTACCGCCCGAGCCCACGGACGGAGTTGTACACGACCAGCCGGCCGGCGAGGATAGCGAGACGAACGTCGTCCCCACCGGTAGAGTGTCGCTGAGGCTGACGCTGGCCGCCCAGTTGGGACCGGCATTGGTCACCGTGATCGTATAGGTGAGGTTGGCGCCCGCCGTCACCGGGTCTGGCGTATCCACTTTGGTCACCGACAGGTCCGCCGAGGCCGCCAGGGTCGCCACTGTGGTCGTGGCCGTGCCGCTCTCGTTGCCCGGGTTGGGATCGGCGGTCGTCGACGAGGCCGTCGCCGTGTTGGTGAGGATCGTCCCGCTCGGCGTCAATGGATCGACCATCACGGTCAAAGTGAAGACCGCGCTGGCCACCGCCAAGCTCGGGTTCGAGCAGGAGACCGTGCCGCCTGAGCCCACCGGCGGCTTCGTGCAAGTCCAGCCGCTGGGAGAAGACAGCGAGACGAACGTCGTCCCCGCCGGCAGGGTATCGCCGAGGCTGACGCTCGCCGCCGAGCTCGGACCGACGTTGGTCACCGTAATCGTATAGGTCAGGTTATTGCCTGCCGTCACCGGGTCCGGGGTGTCGACCTTGGCCACCGACAGATCCGCTGCGTCCACCACGGTCGTCATGGCCGTTCCACTCTCGTTGCCCGGGTTGGAGTCTGGAGTCACCGTGGAGGCCGTCGCGGTGTTGGAGAAAACCGTCCCAGCCGGAATTGACTGAGCGACTGCCACGGCGAGCGTGAAGACCGCGCTGCCCACCGCCAGGCTTGGACTCGAGCAGGAGACCGTGCCGCCCGAGCCCACGGACGGACTCGTACATGACCAGCCGACCGGGGAGGACAGCGAGACGAAAGTCGTCCCTGCGGGCAGCGTGTCGATGAGGCTGACGCTCGCCGCCGAGTTGGGACCGGCGTTGGTCACCGTAATCGTATAGGTAAGGTCATCGCCCGCCGGCACCGGGTCCGGTGTATCCACCTTGGTCACCGACAAGTCCGCCGAGTCCGCCACCTGATCGTCGTTCCGGATCGTGCCCTGCCCTTGGCCGCTGCCGGTCACGATGGCGCCGGTGACATGAGAGACCTTGACGAAAAAGGTTTCGTTCGCTTCGGGGGAGGTGTCGCCTTTAACCAGCACTTGGAAGGTGTAGCTGGATCTTCCGGCGGGGATCGTCTGCCGGGTCAACGATTTCGGGACGTAGTCGGTGCTGGCCGTGGCCGTACCCGGAGACGTGGCGATGTCGAACTTCACCCCGCCTACGGGGGCCGCGGCCGAAAGCTGAACCGTGAAGGGGAAGGCCGTCGTGCCGCCGTTCCCCTCGTTCAGAGAGACGTCGCCGATCGCTAGGCTGGGCTGGCTGGGTGCATCGTCGTTCAGGATCGTACCCAGGCCTCGGCCATCGGCGATGTCAGCGCCTATGACGTTCGTGACGTCGACGAAGAAAGTCTTGTTCGGTTTGGTCAAGATATCGCCTTTGACCAGGACGTTGAAGGTATAGGTCGAGCTTCCCGCGGGGATCGTCTGCCGGGTCAATCGCCGCGTGACGTAGTCGGTGCCCGCCCTCGCCGTGCCCGGAGACGTGGCGATGTCGAAGGTCACTCCGCCGGTCCCGGCCGGAGAGGAAAGGCTGACGGTGAAGGCAAAGGGCTTGGTGGCGCTGTTTCCTTCAGCCAAAGAAACGTCGCTGATCCTCAGTCTGGGCGCCGCCTCCTGCGGTTGAATCGGAACGGTCCCGCACGTCACGAAGCCCGCGCCGCCGTTGGCCATGAAGCCCCCGGCTACGACCGTCGCGCCGCTCATCGCCACGGCGAAGCCAAAGCGGCCCGGCCCCTGGTCGTCGGGAGGCTTCATCCTCCCGAGCAGGGTCCAGGCTCCGGGCGCCGTCTCCTCAAAAAGGTAGGTCGCCCCGTGGCTGCCGTCCGCCTGCGAAGCCCCCACGAGGAGCCGGTCGCCACTCAGCGCCACCGCGCCGCCGAAAAGCTCCCCGGCCTGGGCCGAGGCCCCGGCCGTGAGCCGTGCGCTCTCACGCCATCCTCCCCCGTCGCGCTTGAACACCTCCACCCAGCCGGCGTCGACCCGCCCGTCCACGTCGGCCCGGCGCGCCCCGGCAGCCACGGTATCGCCTTGGATCGACACCGCGAACCCGAGCTCATCGCCAGGCGCCGCGCCCGAAGGCGTCAAGGTGCCCGTCTCGGTCCACGCGCCTCCCCGCTGCTCGAAAAGGTGGACTCCCCCCTGGTTGCCTCCCACCCGGCCGTCTTCGAAAGGCGCACCGGCGACCAGCACACCGCCGTCGAGCGCCACGGCGGCGCCCAGCTCGTCGAACGCCCTCGTACGAGCCCCGGTGAGCTTCGCCCGCTGCGTCCAAGTCGTACCCGTTCGCTCGAAGACGTAGACCGCGCCGGAGAGGCTGCCCCGGGCGCCGTCCTTCGCGGCCCCCACAGCCAGCGTGCCGTTGCGGAGCGCCGCCGAAAAGCCGAGCTGCGCCCCCGGCGCTCCGTCGCCGGCGGTAAGCTTCGCCTCCTGCACCCACTTGCCCTCCTGCTTGCGAAAGACGTAGGCCGCGCCGGAGTCCGGTCCGCCGGGGCCATCCGCCGTGGGCGCTCCCACCGCCATGGTGTCGCCGTCGATCGCGATGGAAAAACCGAACTGGTCCCCCGGCGCGCCGTCGCTCGCCGTGAGCGATTGAAACCCTTTCCCCTGGCTCACGAGAACCCGGTTGCCAAGATTGGCCCCGTAGGCAATGACGTCGCCGCTGGCGGCGACGCTGCAACCGAGTTGCTCGCCGGGAACCGGCGCGGGACGGTCCGGGCAGGCCTGCTGCGCGGACGCGGAGGCGGAGAGCGCGAAGCTCAGGACCAGGAAGAGCAGACCGCGGAATCTCATTCGGTAGATCTCCTCAGCCCTTTGGAGGCTCGGTCGAGGGGTCGAGACCATCAAGGAGGGGCGGGTCCATGAACGGCTCTACGGAAAAACCTTTCCACGCGCCTCCGGGCCCCAGGGGGCCTGGCCTCTGCGGCAGCCCTCCCGGCGGCACCAGCACTCCGTGGCCCGCCGTCACCTCCACCGGAGCGCCGCCCGCCTTGGCCTGCACGGTGACCACTCCTTCGTCCACCGCGATGAAAGTGCCGATGACGGGATCGGCCAGGATACGGAGATAGGTTCCCTTGACTCCGGCCACGGCCTCGGGAGTCTCCACGTCGACGTGGGGCTCACCGGGAAGGAGGGCGAGCCGGAGCTTGCCGAAGAGGAGCTGGATCGTCGAAGAGACCGTCGAAGCCGAGTCGCCAAACTGGATCTCACTCTGGCCCGCCAGCAGAGCCGTAGCGGTGAAAGCGAATTTCTGGTCTCCCCGCAGGCCGCGCTCGACTTTCTGTCCGTTGAGCTTGAGAGCGACCCGAAGATACGAGGACTTCCCCGTCAGTTTCACCGTCTCCCCGCGTTCGACGGCACCGCCCTCCAAGAGGTCGAAGTCGGGCTTTCCCGCGGGCGGAAAGGCGCGCACCTGGGGCCTGACCTTCACCGCCACGCCGATCTCCTCTGCCGCGGCAGGCGCAGAGAAAGCAACCGTCAAAAGTACGGTCGAGAGCAGCGCCAGAACGGATCTGTCGAAGGGCGCGCGCATCAGAACACCCAGCTCAAGCCGGTGGAAGCGACCGTCCGCCGGTAGCCGAGGCCGGGCAAATCGGCCCCCAGATCGACGTTGGAAGTCCGCCGGGTATAGGCGCCGGACAAGACCCAGCGGAGCCGGTCCGTAATCGACCAGACGACCGTCACCGCAGTCCGTGTCGTGGTGTCGCTCCGCGGGCGTCCATTGAGTTGGAAAAGGTTGGATTCCGGATGGTCGTACTCGTCCTTGCGCACATTGGCCTCCAGAAGTACGGTCCAGCGGAGAGCGAGCGGCCACACCAGGGCGGCGTTCCCCTCCCGGGCCGTCTCCGCAAAGGGCGCCCCTGCCTGGCGGTCGACATAGAGAGCCCCCAGACGCAGCGAGCGGCCCGGGCGGCCCCAGTAGAAGAGCTGGCTCACCTGAAGCGTGACGTCGTCGCCGCTACGCCGAGGGTCGCCCAGTCCGCTCGCGGAAAAGGTACGGTCGCTGTAGCCGAGGTCGAAACGAGTGGCGGTGGCGCGCGCCTCGCCGAGAGTGAGGCTGCCGGCGACGTCCAGGGTCTTCAGGTAGGAGGCGCCGTCGATCTGCCAGGAGGTGCCGCCGGCCTGGACGAGGGCCGAGAATCGGCCGTCGCCAAGCGGCACCCGGGCCGGGCCGAGCAGACCTTCGAGAGCTCCCCGGGGATCGCTGCCGAACGCGGCCTGAACGGTGCCGCGCACTTGGCTGAGGTCGAGAAATCCGAAGTCGCGATGGAACGACCGCCCGGCGTCGAGGGCCAACCCGAGAACCGGCCCTTCACGGCCATGGAAGGGATAGATACCGAGCCGCAGGCCGGCGAGGCCCGCGCCATCGCCCGCCTCGCCGCGGATGAGGTCGCCCGTATCCGGCGCAGTCAGGCTCAAGTCCCTCGCGAGAAGATTGGGATTGGAGTCCGCCCCGGCCGACAGTCCCACGGCCCCCTCCCAGAGACCGCGGTCGTCAATCGCCCCCGCGTTCGGCCGCCACTCCGGCGGCTCTACGGCGCGGGGCACCCCCTCCGCCGCTTTCCGGGCGGCCGCGAGATCCGCGACGACCCGCTCGCGGTCCACCTCCGGCCGCTGACGGGCTGCAAGGCTCGCCTCGATCTCCGTGGCGGCCTCCCCTGCCCGGCCCAGCCGCAGCAAGGCCAGCCCCCGCCAGTACCGCGGGGTTCCCTCAGCCGGATTGAGCTCCGCGGCCTTGCCCAAAAGCTCGATGGCCGCCTCATCGTCGCCCGCCTGAAAGGCGAGAAGCCCTCCGGACAGAGCCACCTCCGCGGCAGCACGCTGAGGGCCCGGCGTCGCGGCTCTCCCCGGACACAGAACGGCAAAGCCCAGCAAAAGGGACAGACAGGCTGCCGGCGTCCGGAGCATGGTGGCACCTTCTCTCTTTGAGAAGGGTTGAGTATACAACAAAGTTGCCGAACGGCGTTCCGCTGGGCCGGATGATCCTCAGGACCCGTGCTTTCGATTCTTCGAGAGGGATGCCTGGAGTGTCGGAGGACGGATCAAGTTGCTGCGTAGCGTGTGTAAGCAGCGGGTCGTCGTCTTCTTTAGGCTCGTGGGCTGATACCCGGCGAGGCCAGCCTGGAAGACAGGCGCGCCAACCGGCAGTAGCCAAACAGCGACGGAGCGGCCCTGCTTTAGAGGCGCTCCGCCGCGCATTTTCGGTTGTCGTTGTTATAGATCGGTTCGTTGAAGATAGACGAGGCCGGCCATTCCTCGATGTCAGGTTGGCGGAGACGTGTACACTGACCTCTGTGCGACGAATTTCGAGGCGCGCTTTGGTGGCGACCCTTTTCGCCGGGCTGGCGGTCAGCGCCCAGGCAACCTTTGCCGAGAATTCGAAACCGGCCTGCCCCAGGAAATCGAAGGCCGATCTCGTGTTTCAGCTTCCCTCATTGGGGGAGCTGAAGCTCTGGACCTACGTTGTGCCCACGGGGTACCCTCGCGGAATTGCTGTCCTCTGCGACAGTCAAGGCCGTCTACTCCGCAAGGTGACGATCCCTCAGGGGATGCCCGGCGACATCAAAGCCCGCAAGTATGACGTCCCGGGTTGGCCCTCGCCTGTCCTCGCGATCGCCTCCTCCTGGCCGCGAGCCGATGGAATTACGATAGACGCGGTGCTCCTCACGCTGTCGTCGCTTGGGCAGTTGAAAGAGGTACTCCCCAGGCGTCATCTGGACTTCGCGGACGCGCTATGCCTGGGGACGACTTCTGATTCGCGCCCTTCGGTAGACCTTCTCGAATCCGTTACGGGAAATCAGTGCTTCATGTGCTGGCCCAAGCGCTTCCAGGTCACCACATATTTGTGGAACCGCTCGGACCTCACCCGCCAATCCATGAGGACAACCCGCCATAAACATAAAGACTACCGGTCGGCCGTTCGTGAGCTGAAGATGACCTGCCCGGTCGAGGTGCTTCAAGCGACGGCACAACAGGAAGAGTAAGGAGTGGATCGCGGGTCAGCGTTTGGATTTGCGCCAGCCATTCGTTCGAGCCTCGGCTTCGGTGCAAAACCACCGCTCTCCTTGCGCTGGTTCGATGAGGGTCCTGTCATAGTATTGCTGTCCAGGAAGGTGATAGATCCTCTCGCCGGTCCTGAAGGAAATATTGCCTTTGATCTCGCAGCCCGTCCTCGGCTGATCACAACCGGAGGGGCAACCCGTGACGGCCTCCATCATGAGAGGTGGCGGCTCGGGCGAAGGTGTCCTCTGGAGTCGTGGCGTGACAGGACGAGCCGGGGCTTCTTGAGGAGGAGCCGCTCCGGCCGGGACGCGTACGACTCGATGGCTGAATAACGCCACCAAGATCAGGATGGCGAAAACCAGCGTAAGACCTGTCCCAGGCTGTCTGAAGCGCGGTTTCCGCTTTCTGGCGGCGATGAGTCGTTGGATGCGTCGGGCCACCATCTTAGTCCCTGAGAGGGAAGACCCTTGCGGCACCAGTTTTGTTGACCTCTTCGGAAACCGGCTTCGGCCCTTGGACCGGAATGCAGTCTGGATTCAGGGGCTTCCTGTAACGCAGGAGACCCTGGCCTCGCCCAACGAAGGGTGGGTCCGAGGACCTCCCGGCATGTTGCCGGAAGGCCGGTTTGAAGGAGAAGTACCATGGCACAGGACAATCGTCCCGAAGTCAGCGCCGCCCCTCGCGGTGCCGAGCAGATCTCACTCGAGCAACTCGTCTCCTCCACATCATCCGCGGTGCTCCGCATCATCAAGGAGCATGAGAACCCGCAATCAGGCTTCGTCTTCAATCCCCGGATCTGGTGCGGTATCTGGTTCGATCTCGATCGGTTCGGGCCCAGAGGGCCGTTGGGTCCGGGGGGCGGCGGTCCTATCGCGGGTGGCGGCTAGCCCGGGCGGTCCAGCACGGGTTTCTCAGGAGCTGCCGAGATGAACGGCCTGAAGGTTCTACAACCCTCCGAGCTGTCTGGCGCCGCGAGCCGGATCCAGTGCCCCAGCGCCCGGCCGGACATGCCCGGCAGCTCGGTCTTCGGCGTCGTCAAGGGCACGGTAGAGCGGCCGAGCGTGGCGTTTCTCGACCAAGCCGTCCCGGCCACACCGGAGGTACTGGCCCTTTCAGGGCCGGTCTCCCCCACTGAGGTCTTCCGCTTCGCGGCGCCGTGCGCCGGCAAGGGATGCCAGCATTTCGACGGCACGAATTGCCAGCTCGCGACCCGCATCGTCGAACGCCTTCCCGAGGCGGTAGACCTCCTGCCCGAATGCGCCATCCGGCCCGCCTGCCGCTGGTGGCTGCAGGAGGGAGATGCGGCCTGCCGGCGGTGCCCGTTGGTGGTTACGGAGAGTTACGGCACAGCGGAGGTCGCCGAGCCGCTCCGGATCGCCGCCGACCCGGCAACGCCGGTGGCCCTATCGACTGCATAAAAGACGAGGGGCGCTCCTACGGGAGCGCCCCTCGAATGTTCGCCCAGGTTGTGAGCTCAGCTCGCCGCCCCACCCACCGTCCACGTATCCCCTGCCTTCAGCAACGCGTCCAGCTTGCCGAGGCCGAGGCGGTCGGTTTCGTGTTGCATCTGGTCCACCACCAGCTCTTCGTAGGCTGGCTGGGTGACGCTGCGGAAGACTCCCAGGGCTGTCGGGAAGTGCGGCGGCAGAAGCTGCGCGGCGAGGAAGGCCGTGGCGGGATTGTCCAGGCTCTCGTCCCACACGACGCAGTCTTCGGGGGTGATGCCGTCGCCGAGCTGGACGGCCTCCATCTGGGTTCCCCGCATCCGGATTCCCTTGTCTTTGGCCTTGCCGTAGACGAGCGGCTTGCCGTGCTCCAGGTAGAGGACGTTGTCGTCCTTGGCCTCCTTGTCCGTCATGTAGCTGAAGGCCTTGTCGTTGAAAATGTTGCAGTTCTGATAGATCTCGACGAAAGCCGTTCCCTTGTGCGCCGCCGCACGCCGCAGCGTATCGCGCAGATGGGACTGGAAGATGTCGACGCTGCGGGCCACGAAAGTGGCGCCAGCGCCTAGGGCCAGCGACAGCGGATTGAACGGATAATCCACCGAGCCCGCGGGCGTCGACTTGGTCTTCTTGCCAAGCTCCGAGGTCGGCGAGTACTGCCCCTTGGTGAGGCCGTAGATACGGTTGTTGAACATCAGGATCTTCACCCCGACGTTGCGCCGCAGGGTGTGGATCAGGTGGTTGCCGCCGATCGACATGGCGTCGCCGTCGCCGGTGGCGATCCAC
The DNA here is from genome assembly GCA_035996875.1 of Thermoanaerobaculia bacterium. Classification (GTDB taxonomy): domain Bacteria; phylum Acidobacteriota; class Thermoanaerobaculia; order Multivoradales; family UBA5704; genus DATARR01. Next base: position 15,814 of record DASYJD010000034.1, on the reverse strand, counting down.
ACCTCCAGCTCGGGCCGCGACAGCTTCAATCCGGTGGCTACCGCTGGCGCACGCCCGTGGATGGAGTGGAAGCCAAAGGTGTTCATGTAGTACGGGAAGCGGCTGGAGCAGCCGATGCCGGAGACCACCACGAACTTCTCGCGGGGAATGCCCAGCTCGGGGAACACCTGTTGCACGGCCGAGAGGATGGCGTAGTCCCCGCAGCCGGGGCACCAGCGCACTTCCTGGTCGGTTTGGAAATCCTTTTTGGTCAGGGTCGGCGTGATCGTCTCAGTTGGCATGGGCGTTCGACTCCAGAATCTCTTGAATCTTGTTGAGGATCTCGTGCCGCGCGAACGGCTGGCCCTGAATCTTGTTGAGGGAGATGATGTCCTTGAGGAAGCGGGCCCGCACCAGCAGCGCGAGTTGGCCCATATTCATCTCGGGGAGCAGCACCTGGCGGAAGCGGGCAAGCACGTCCCCAAGGTTCCTCGGGAACGGGTTGAGGTGCCGCAGGTGGGCGCGGGAGACCGACAGGCCCAGCTTGCGGGCCTCGTTGACCGCGCCGTGGATGGCGCCCGAGGTGGAGCCCCAACCCAGCACCAGAAGCTCGCCTTCCTGGTCGCCGTGGACCTCCAGGTCCGGGATGTCGTTGGCGATGCGCGCCACTTTTTCGGCCCGCAGAAGGACCATCCTCTCGTGGTTGACCGGGTCGTAGGAGACGTTGCCCGTCACGTCCTCCTTCTCCAGTCCGCCGATGCGGTGCTCCAGCCCCGGAGTGCCCGGGATGGCCCATGGCCGCGCCAGTGTCTCAGGGTTGCGTTCGTAGGCCTGGAAGCCTTCCGGATTGGTGCGGAACTCGAAGCGCAGGTCCGGCAGGTTCTCGACTTCGGGGAGCTTCCAGGGCTCGGAGCCGTTGGCGATGTAGCCATCGGAGAGCAGGACCACCGGCGTCATGTACTTGGTGGCGATCCGCACCGCCTCGAGCGCCATGTCGAAGCAGTCCTTGGGCGAGGAGGCCGCCAGGACGGGGAGCGGCGAATCGCCGTTGCGCCCGAACATCACCTGCAGCAGGTCGGACTGCTCCGTCTTGGTGGGCAGGCCGGTCGACGGGCCGCCACGCTGAATGTTGCAGACGATCAGGGGCAGCTCCGTCATCACCGCCAAGTTCATGGCCTCGGTCTTGAGGGCGATGCCCGGCCCGGAGGAGGCGGTGATGCCGAGCGCGCCGCCGAAGGAGGCGCCGATGGCCGAGCAGACGGCGGCGATTTCGTCCTCCGCCTGGAAGGTGGTGACGCCGAAGTTCTTGAAGTGCGACAGCTCGTGCAGCACGTCCGAGGCCGGCGTGATCGGGTAGGCGCCGAGGAACAGCGGCAGGCCGCTCCTTCGGCTCGCCGCGATCAGCCCCAAGGACAGGGCGGTGTTGCCCGTGATGTTGCGGTAGAGGCCCGGCTCCAGGGTGGCGGCCGGAATCTCGTAGCGGTCGTGGAACAGCTCGGTGATATCGCAGAAGTTCCAGCCCGCCTTGAGGACCTTGATGTTGGCCTCGGCCAGGAGCGGCTTCTTGGCGAACTGCCGCTGGAGGAAGGTGATGGTGTTCTCCATCGGCCGCGAGAACAGCCAGTAGCACATGCCCAGGGCGAACATATTCTTGCACCGCTCGACCGATTTAGACTCCAGGCCGCTGCCATCGAGGGCGCGGCGAGTCATGGTGGTGATCGCCACCTGAAACACCCGGTACTTGTCGAGGCTGTGATCGTCCAGCGGATTGCGGGCGTAGCCGGCCTTGGCGAGGTTGCGGTCGTTGAACTCGTCGGTGTTGACGATGACGATGCCATTGGTCTTGAGGTCCTTGAGCTCCTTCTTCAGGGCCGCGGGATTCATGGCCACCAGCACATCCGGAGCGTCTCCCGGGGTGTGGATGTCGAAATCGGCGATCCGCACCTGGAAGGCCGAGACGCCGGGCAGGGTTCCGGCGGGGGCGCGGATCTCGGCGGGAAAGTCCGGCAGGGTGGACAGGTCGTTGCCGAACATCGCCGAGGTGTTGGTGAACTGGCTGCCCGTGAGCTGCATGCCGTCACCCGAGTCGCCGGCGAAGCGGATGACGACCTCGTCGAGCTTCTCGGGGGAGATCTCTCGTCTCTCTTTTTCTGCGACCGTGGTACTCATGATCCTCTCTCTTCTAAGAATGAGAACAGAAAAGGCCGGGCGTTCATGCCAGGTCTCTCGCTTCGTACGGGGAACACCGAAGATGCATTGCGGCAAATCTTACCAGAGGTCGCGCCACGATGCTTCGTTCCATGGGGTCCCCTCATCACCCCGGCCCTCTTCTCCCATCGCACTCTCCCCCAACCGGGAGAAGAGGGAGAGGTTAGTCTGAAGAAGAAGCGGAAGAGCATCTCTCTTAAAGCCCCCTCTCTCCCGGCGGCCGGGAGAGAGGGGGTTGAGGGAGTGAGGGGCCTCGAAGCGGCGGACCAGTGTCCGCGGCCAAGAGGTCAGCCGGCGTCACAATCCGGGCTCGCGCCTCAGCGCCCCGCCGCCCGGGCCTCGCGGTCCTGGGCCTGGCGGGCGACTTCGACGAGGTTGAAGGCGTCGCGGCGCATCTTGGCCCGCTGCACGTCCTCCTCCGGAAAGCGCCCCCGGTAGCCGAGGCGGTTCTCGTCAAAGGTGTAGGGCTTCATCAGATCGTTCTTGCCGACGATCGACTGCTCGCGGGTGAAGTAGGCCATGTCGTAGTTGTTCGACATGATGATGGCCTCCTCCGGGCAGGCGTCCACACAGTAGCCGCAGAAGACGCAGCGCAGCATGTCTATCTCGTAGACCGACGGGTACTTCTCGATGTTGACGTCCGGATGCTCGGCGGCCTCGATGTGGATGCACTCGGCCGGGCAGTTCTGGGCGCAGAGGAAGCAGGCCACGCAGCGCACCGAGCCGTCCGGCCGCGAGGTGAGAATGTGGTGGCCGCGGAAGCGGTGGCTGTAGTCGCGCCGCTGCTCGGGATACTCGATGGTGTACATCTTCTTGCCGAACAGGTTCCGCAGGAAGTGCTTCGCCGTCACCATCATGCCGGTCAGCAGGGGCAGATAGAGGCGCTCCGCAAGCCCCGGCTTGTAGGGCGTCACAGTATTCGGGTAGGGCGCGTCGGCCCGCAGCATAGGACGGCTGGGCGAGGTCGAAGAGGTCCCGGTCATCGGCTGCGTCATCGCTCGAGCTCTCCTGCGACGATGTTGAGGCCGCCCAGCGAGATGATCGCGTCGGAGAGCGAGCCGCCCTGGATGAGGCTGGTGAAGGTGGAAAAAATCGGGAAGCACGGCGGCCGGCAGTGGTTGCGGTAGGGCTTCCCCGTACCGTCGCTGATCGTGTAGAAGCCGAGCTCGCCGTTGGCGCCCTCGACCATCGAGTAGATCTCGCCCTCCGGCACCCGGATGCCGTCCATGATCAGCTTGAAGTGGTAGATCATGGCCTCCATCTCGTTGTAGCAGGCCTCTTTGGACGGCAGCGCCACGTGCGGGTCGTCGACGATGTGGGGGCCGGCCGGCATGCCGCGGTCGAGGAGCTGGCGGATGATCGAGAGCGACTGCCAGATCTCCAGCATGCGGATGCGCCAGCGGTCGTAGACGTCGCCGCCGTAAAGCACCGGCACTTCCCAGTCCAGCGTGTCATAGAGATCGTAGGGATGCGCCCGGCGAACGTCGTAGCCGACGCCGCTGGCCCGCAGGCACGGGCCCGTCCAACCCCAGTTCACCGCGTCCTCGCCGGAAATGGCGGCGATGCCCACCGAGCGGTCGATCCAGATGCGGTTCTTGTTGACCAGCGCCTCCGAGTCCTTCACGAACGGCGGGATGATCTCCAACAACTTCCTGCAGCGGGCCTCGAAGTCCGGCGGCAGATCCTGGATCAGGCCGCCGATACGGCAGGCCGACACCGTCAGGCGGGCACCGCACACGGATTCGAGCAGGCCGTAGATCTCCTCGCGGGGCTGGAAGAGGTACCAGAAGTTGGTGAGGCCGCCCGCGTCGACCAGCGTCGTGCCGTTGCAAACGCAGTGGTCCATGATGCGGGAGAACTCGGAGAGGATCGTCCGCGCCCACACCGCCTTGGGCGGCACCTCGATGCCCAGCAGCTTCTCCACCGTCTTGCAGTAGGCGACGTTGTTGATGAAGGAGGAGCAGTAGTTGAGCCGGTCGGTGTAGGGAATGATCTGCTGCCAGTTGTGGGTCTCGGACATCTTCTCGAAGCAGCGGTGGAGGTAGCCGATCTCGATGTCGGAGGCAACGATCGTCTCGCCATCCAGCACCGCCATCAACCGGAAGGTGCCGTGCATGGCCGGGTGCGTCGGTCCGATGTTGACCGTCATCCGCTCGAACATGTCGTCCTCCCCCTCTCCGGGGGGAAGGTCGAAGTGCGGCTTGTAGATCTTGTCCTCGGTGAGGATCCAGCGCCGCGCCGGGTCGTAGTCCTTGCGCAGCGCGTGGCCCTGGAAGGCCTCGTGAGTCAGGATGCGGCTCAGGTTCGGATGGCCCTCGACCCGCACGCCGAACATGTCGTAGATCTCGCGCTCGAACCAGTTCGCCGCCTTCCACACCGGGATGAGGGAGGGAATCACGGCGTCGTCCTCGCGCAACGGCACCTTGAGCCGCAGGCGAGAGCCGCGGTGGAGCGAGTAGAGGTGATAGACCGCCTCGAAGCGCTCCTCGCGGTCAGGGAAGTCCACGCCGCAGAGGTCGAGCATGAGGTCGAACTGGGTCTGGGGGTTGTCCTTGAGCTCGCGGGCGACCGAGGCCAGCACGTCGCGACTCACGATCCAGGTCGGCTGATCGAGCCCGTCCTGGGGAAGGATGCTGCCGGCCGGGAACTTGGCCCGGACCGACTCGAGCTCCTGAACGGTCGAGGTCTCAGACGTCTCAGGCCGTGGCGCCAGCGTTGACACTGTCGTTCTTCTCCTCGTTGTTCCCCTGATGGCGGTCCTGCTCGCGGAACCGTTTGCGGTCGCGGGTCACCTTCTCCTTGAGCTGGAGAAGCCCGTAGATCAGCCCCTCGGGAGTCGGCGGGCAGCCCGGGACGTAGACGTCCACCGGGATGATCTCGTCGATGCCCTGCATCACGTGATAGGAGCGGTAGAAACCGCCCGAGCAGGCGCAGGCGCCCATCGAGATCACCCACTTCGGCTCGGCCATCTGGTCGTAGATCTTCTTGAGCACCGGGCCCATCTTGTCGTTGATGGTGCCCGCCACCAGCAGCACGTCGCTCTGCCTGGGCGAGAAGCGCACCACCTCGGAGCCGAACCGCGACAGGTCGTAGTGGCTCGACACGGTGGACATGAACTCGATCGCGCAGCACGCCGTCCCAAACGGGAACGGCCAGAACGAGTTGCTCGCCGCCCAGTCCTCCAGCGTCTCGAACGTGGTGGTGACCCAGCTTTCTCCGGTCATCTTATCCATAGGTAAGTCCTCTCCCGCCAGTCCCGCCGACCTTGAGTCTACCACCACTTGTGACTGAGTGTCACAAGCTCGGTGAAGTGTTGTGGTTGCCGTGGGTTACGGGACCGCTCCGAGGCATGTCAGATCCCTGCCCGGCCGCACCGTTGGCCCTCATCGCCCCGGCCCTCTTCTCCCAGCCTCCCCCGCCGGCCGGGAGAAGAGGGAGAACAGCAGGACGCGGCACCAACCGGGCCCCCCGGGAGCGCTGGCGTCTCGCCGGCCTACTCACTCCGCTTTTAGAGACTTCATAGTAAAATGAAATCTCGGAATCGAAAGCTGAGGGACCTTCTGCGAGGAAAGGAGACTTCATGAAGAAAAAGCCCCAGAAGAAGCTGACTCTGAACCGAGAGACCCTTCAGAGGGTGGCGAGAGGAGGAGTGGCGCTGTCCGAGAACTGTCCGGCATCGGACACTTGCAATAGCTGCCCTATATGCTCGAACTCTACCGGAGGTGTCTGTCCAGCGCCTGTCCTAGTCCCGTCCCAATGGGCGAAATGCTAGTATTCCGCTTCTCAGGAAGCCTTGCTGTCTGAAAGCTCTGCGAGCTGCTGGTCCAGGAAGGCCAGCGCCTGTTCGAGAGACGCGCGACGGACCTCGGATCGGGTCGTTTCAATCTCCTGAAGCACCCGCCGGCGGGACATCTCGACGCTTTCGCGCTTGAGCTTCCGCCGGCGCTGCTCCGGCGTCATCCCGTCGCCCTGCTCAGAGGGCGATTGGGCGTCCTGCTGAGATTCGACGGACTTGCTTTCCCAGCCGCGCGCCATTTCCGATCCTCACCAACTCTGCGATCTTGGAGATCGCTTCGAAATGTCGTCCCTCACAGCCGCATAGCTTCCCGCAGGATGTCCTCGCGAAACCTAGACTTGAGGCCGCGCTCGGTGGCGATGTCCACTCGCCGTCCCAGAAGGCCCTCCAGGTCGATCATCAATGTCGCGTGATCTAGAAGGCTCCGTCCCCGCTCCAACTCAACCAGGAAGTCGACATCGCTCCGAGCGGTCGGCTTTCTCGCGAGCGACGACCTTCCCATTGCCCTGAGTCAAGGCGCCCGAGCCCTGGACCTGGGCTTCCAGGGCCGCGATCCTCGCCTTGAGTTGGGCGACCTCGTCGGAGTCTGCGGGTTCAGCCATATCCTTTGCTTCTCGCGGGAGATGCAAGGATATCTGAAAGCGTTGCCGGCCGAGGGCTGCCTTCCAGGGCAACAGGGTCTTCAGGCCTGAAGGGTCGAGATTCTTTAGCCTGGGGCGCGGCCCTAGGGGCGAGATAAAGGCCGGATCTCGCCCCTACAGGGCTGGGTTTTGGGGGCGCCTATGTTCATGGGGCGATGCCCCAGGCTAAAGAATCTCGGCCCTTCAGGCCTAATGGGACGTAACGATGTGGCGCACGGGGAGCGTTGAAGATGTTGGTGGGTTGTCGCCGCCTCTGAGACGCCCCGCGGTTTCCCCGGGGGGCTCTACATTGGGGGGCGCCGATGGCTGTAGGGGTGAGGGCCGCCCCGAAGGGGTGCTTTTCGCTCCCTACGACTCCGGCGCCGAGGCCGCGCTTCCGCGGTCCACCCCGGCGGGCATGGCGACATCGCCTTCGGCGGCGTTGGTTGCCTCTCGCAAGGCTTCGAGCAGGCGGAGATGCTCTTTCTGGGCGGTGACCACGCGCAGGAAGACGTTGGCGGTGGGCTCGTCGACGCCGCTGACGTCGCGGATCATCTTGGGATAGAGGATGTCGTTCTCGTAGCGCTCCTCCGAGAGGGCGCTGCCGAGGTCGGCGTGGAGGCCGCGCACCTGCTCGGCGGCTTGGAGCATCTCGATGGCCAACGCGTCCTTGGCCTCGGCCAAGCTGCGCCAGCGTCGGGCGAGGTTGGGCTGACGGTCCTGCTCGGCCTTGATGGCGTAGGCGCGGTAGCGGGCGGCACTCACCGCCTCGGCGGTGAAGCCGGTCTTCAGGTGCTCCAGGAAACGAGGAATCCTCGACACGTTATCTCCTTCTCTCTCCAGTTCGCGCTAAGATCCCCTGACGCCTCGTGGGACGCCTGCCACCAGGGAGGACCTCCGCGATTCTATGACGGAAGCCGGAGTGGTTGTCCAACCCGGCCCCGCGGCCACCTCGGCGGCCGGTCTTCCCGGGAGACGAAAAAACTTTGCTCCGCCCGGGCCGTAGTGCCCAGAGGGGAGGCCATCTGCCGGCTTCCATCCACTCTCCGTGAAACCGCGCACTCGCAGACTCCTGATCTTCGCCGCGACGCCGCTCGCCTTGCTGGCCGTCCTGGCGTTGCTGCATGTGCCTTTCCTGAGCATCCTCTCCCGCTGCTTTCTGGCGGCGGTCGCCGTTCTTTTCCTCCTCTGGCTCGGCTGGCGGCTCTACCAGGCCTTCCTCTACAAGGTAGGGCGGCGGCTGGCCTTCTCCTACCTGCTGCTCGGCGTGCTGCCGATCCCCCTGCTGTGCTTGCTGCTGGGCGTCTTGGGCTATCTGCTCTCCGGCTTCTTCCTCGGGCATCTCTACCGCGACGCCGTGCAGTCCGTCCAGATGGAGCTGGACGCCCGCGCGCGCTCCCGTCTGGACGCCTTCACCACGGCTCGCACTCCCCCTGCGGCCGGGGACTCCGCGGTGGTCTTCGGCTATTACCGGAACGGCCGGCGGGTGGCCGGCGACCGGCGGACGCCCGCCCTCTGGCCGTCGTGGACGGAAAGCTCCGCTCCCCTCGCCCGCGGTCCGCGCTGGGAGGTCGTTCCTCATTTCGTGACCACCGCGGGCACACCGCCATCTCTGATGGCCGTGACCTCGCGAGAGGGCGCGGGCGTCGTCGCCCTCTATGCCGGCGATCTCGACCTGGAACTCAGCCGGCGAGCCGGCGTCTGGGTGGAGACCTACCGCTCGGACGATCCCGACCTCAAGGTCATCAGCCTTCAGCTGAAAGACCGCCGGCTCCCCCTCCAGCACCTACACAAGGATCAACAGGAGGTGGAAGCGGCGAAGTTCTTCCGCAGCCTCTCCCAAGGCGAACGTTTCTGGGACGATCCCCTCCTCTGGTGGGGCGAGATCACCGGCCCGCTCTTCGATGCGGACAGCGGCAAGGTGGCCTCCGACTACCTGGCGGCCAACCTCAACGGCACGCCCCACACCGTCGTCCGCTATCTGTTCGCCAGCGCTCCCGAAATCGACGCCTTCGCCTGGGTGATGCTGGTCGTGGTGGCCTTCCTGCTTTTCGACGTCTACGCCGCCGCCGCGCTGATGGCGGTGTTCATGATCGTCGGTCTGTCGCGGGCGGTGAACCGGCTGAGCCGGGCCACTCAGGCCGTGCGCGGGGGCGATTTCGCGGTGCGCATCCCCGTGCGGCGGCGCGACCAGGTGGGCGATCTCCAGCGTTCGTTCAACGAGATGGCGGGCAATCTGGAGTCCCTGGTCGCCACCTCGGCGCAGAAGGAGTTGCTGGAGAAGGAGCTGGAGCTCGCCCGTAATCTCCAGAAGAGCCTGCTGCCGAGCGACCTGCCGGCGGGCGGCGGCATCGAGTTCGCCACCCTCTTCGAGCCCAGCGCGGCGATCGGCGGCGATTACTTCGACGTCCTGCGGATCGCCGACGACGAGCTGGCGGTGATCATCGCCGACGTCTCCGGTCACGGGCTGTCGAGCGGGCTGCGCATGGCGATGCTCAAGTCGGCGCTGCTCATCCTGGTCGAGGAGACGCGGGAGCCCGCGGAGATCCTCCGCCGGCTGGACGGCGTGGTGCGCACGAACGGCGAAAGCCGCTTCTTCGTCACCGCCACCCTCGGCCTCTTCAATCTGAAGACCGGCGTGTTGCGCCTCACCAACGCCGGCCATCCCCCCACCTACATCGTGCGCGGCGCCCAGGTGGAGGAAATCCTCCTCCCCAGCTCGCCCCTGGGCGGGCTCGGCCACTCCTACGCCAGCGCCACGACGACCCTGGCGCCGAACGAATCCGCCATCTGGCTCTCCGACGGCCTCATCGAAGCCACCAACGCCGCCGACGAGCCCTTCGGCTACGACAGCGTCGTCCAGATTCTCGCGGGAGCCCCTGGAGACAGCGCCGTGAGCATCCGCAACCGCCTCCTCGCCGCCGTCGAGTTGCACACCGCCGGCCATCCGGCGGGGGACGACCGCACGCTCATGGTGCTGCGGTATGGGGGGGCGGGTTAGGGCTCGCGAAACACCAGCGCCGCATTGTGCCCCCCAAACGCGAACGACTGCGAGAGGGCGGCGCGGATCGGGTAGGAATCAACCCGGCGCACGAAGTTGAGATCGGCAATGGGATCTTCGAGATTACGGCAGGCGTGCGTCGTCTGGTGCTGGAGGCTGAGCACCGTCACCACGGCTTCGAGGGCGCCGCTCGCTCCCAGCGTGTGCCCGAGCAGCGACTTGGTGGAATTGACGAGCGGTCGGGAGCCGAAGATCCGCGACAGGACAGCGACTTCGGTCTCGTCGTTGGCGATCGTGCCCGTGCCATGGGCGTTGACGTAGTCGATCTCGTCCGGTCTCAAGGCCGCGTCCGCCAGCGCCGTCTCGATGGCGCGGGCGATCTGCCGGCCCTCAGGCTCCATCACCATGATGTTGTAGGCGTCCGAGGTCTCGGCGAAGCCGGCCACTTCCGCCAGAATGGGTGCGCCGCGCCGCCGGGCGCGGTCCATCTCCTCCAGCACCAGCATCGCGCCGCCGCCCTGGCTGAAGAGGAAGCCGGAACGAGCACGGTCGAAGGGGCGGTTCGCCCGTTCCGGATCACCGTCACCGGCATCGCGAACCAGCGTATGCGCAGCGTCGAAGCTGTGGAAGATGCCACCGTGCAGATCGTCGAGATACTCCACGCCGCCGGCGAGCACCAAGTCCGTCTCGCCGGAGGCGATCGAGCGGTAGCCGTGGCCGATGGCCACCGTGCCCGAGGCGCAGGCCGCGCAATGAGTGCGCTGGGGCCCGAGCACGGAGAGCTTGATGCTGAGCGCGCTCGTCGCCGAGTTCGGCATGGTCATGGCCACGGTGAAAGGATTGGCGCGCGCCGGAGCCAGCAGGCGGCGATCGGTCGCCTCCAGCAACTCGAGCGCGCCAGGCTCCGCGCCGTCGAGGCGGCCGTACAACTCGCCCAACGATTCTTTCGGCCGAGTGAGGGCCTGATGCAGGTTCTTGCGCAGCGCCGAGCTGAGGCCGCCGATACCGGTGCCCAGTGAGATTCCGGTCCGCTCCGGATCGACATCACATAGCGCGAAGGTGTTGCGCTTCTCGTTCCGCGGCTCACGGGAGATGCCGGCCGCCATCAGTGCCTGGAACGCCGCCACCATCGCCAGCAGCGCCGTGTGGTCATTCTGCAGCCGCTCGAGGCGACCGATCCCCCAGGAGTCCCAATCCGGCTCGGGCAGTGGGGCCCACAGCCGGGAGGTAAAGTCGGCGTAGGTGAGCCAGCTCGCAGGGATCGTTTCGACCCGGGTCTCGCCCCCCAGGCAGGCGCGCCAGAGCGCCTCGACGCCGCAGCCGAGCGAGCTGACGGCCCCGAGGCCGGTGACGGCGACCCTCCGCCTCATCCGACCGCCGAGGGAGCGGCGCCGGTGTTGACTGCGCGGTCAGCCAGGCGGAGGATGAAGTCCACCGTCTCCCCCACCGTGGTGAGCTGAAGGGCGCCTTCCTCCTCGATCGAGCGATCGAATTCGTCTTCCAGAGCCATCAGCAGCGACAGGTTGTCGAAGGAGTCGAGATGGAGATCCTCGGTGTAGCGGCTCTCCAGGGTGATGCCATCCTCTTGGATCTTCAGCACCTCGGCAACGACCTTGCGCACGCGCTGGAAGACCTCTGCGCGGATGTCCGTCTCGCCCATGCCGTCAGGATTCTCGCGCTACATCTTGCCGATCGTGAGGCCCAGCGTCGTGTAGATGCGCTTCACGTAGTCGCGCGTCTCGCGATAGGGGGGGATGCCACCGTACCGCACCACGGCGTTCTCGCCCGCGTTGTAGGCGGCGAGAACCTTGGAAAGATCGTTGGGGAACTGCTCGGCCAGCCAGCTCAGGTAGCTGATGCCGGCCTCCAGGTTCTCCTTGGGCTCGTAGATCTTCTCCAGCCGGGCCCCGAAGCGCTGGGCCGTAGACGGCATGAGCTGCATCAGGCCCCGGGCACCCTTCCGGGAGTAGGCCCGGGGGTTGCCGGCGGACTCGGCGCCGATGAGGGCCGCCACCACCTGGGGATTGAACGAGTGCCGGCGGGCGGCCTCGTAGATCATGGATCCATAGGGACCCTCGGGAACCTTCTGGGACTCCTCGAACTTGAGCGGCACGACCGGCTTGGCGGCCTCGACCGCGGCCACGGCGGATGGGGGCGGCGGCGGGGGTGGCGGCGTGTACTCGTCGTCGAGCACGCGGTCGATCCGGTCGATGGGCATGGTGATGCTGCCGCCGGACGCCAGCGTCACCCGAGCCTGCTCGCCCACAGCCTCGAAGTCCGAGGCCTTCATGACGTTGCCGTCCACCAGGATCACCAGCTCGGCGCGGGCCGGGGCGAGGCCAATGGACAGAAAGGCTCCCAGTGCGAGGCACAACGACAGCGAGCAGGACCAGGATCTATGCATCAGGGACAGTCTCTCCACCCAGGGTCAGCGATCTCTCGCCACTTAGTATACGGAACAGCCGGCAAAAACGCCTAGCCACCCTTTTCTGGACTCATAGCGAGGAACCTTGGAAGGCGGGAGGGAATTCCGGAAGGATGGACGCCCGGAATTTCACTCCCGGGTGATCACAGCCGGCTCCCCCTCACCCCAAATGAAAGAACGCCCGCAACTGCGCCAGCATCTCGTCGAGGTTGGCGCGGCGGAACTCGTTCCGGTAGCCCTCTTCGAAGGCCTCGCCGACGGTCGTGCGCTCCTGCGGCGAGAGCTCGCCGAAGGGGCGGCCGCCGTTGAGCTCCTGGAGCGCCTTTTCGGCCGGCGCGCTACGCCCGGACCACCAAGTCTGAAGGCGCAGGGCTTCGTCATAGAAGGCATAGACGGGGATGCGCAGGTTGTCCTTGCGCCAGAGGAAGTGACGCATCAGCTCCTTGTGGGCATCCCGCGGGAAGATGCGCAGCTCCCAGCCGGGCAGCTCCTTGACGATCCGCGCCCAGGTGGGAAGCGTGTGGTAGACGTCGGGGCACCAGTCCTCGCCGATGGCGACGAGCTTCAGGGGGGGCAGCGGCCGCAGCACCTCCACGTCCTCCTCCGTGTGGATCGGAGTGCGGAAGATCTCGTCGAGCACCTTGCCGTTGCGGCGGACAGTGCGACGGTAGTTCTCGTAGAGCAGACCCTGGTCCCAGACTTCAAGCGGTAGAGGATTCATCGTTGGAGGATAGCAGGTCCCCGGGCGACTCCGGCGGGTGTGGCGCGTGTGGTACATTCTTTCGCAACAGTTCTGTCACCCTTGAAGGAGGTCGCGATGAGCCCGTTGCGTCGTTGGCTGCTCCCGTTCCTTTGGCTGGTCGTATCCGCAGCAACTCTCGCCGCGCAGACCACCGGCGATATCGTCGGACGGGTCACCGACGAGGCCGGCGGTGTGCTGCCCGGCGTGGCCGTCGAGGCCCGGAGCCCGGCCCTCCAGGGATCGCGCGCCGCGGTCACCGACGGCACCGGCGCCTACCGCCTCAACCTGCTGCCGCCCGGCGACTACACCGTCACCTTCACCGGCCAGGGATTCGCCACCGAGGCCAAGCAGGGGGTGACCGTGGGTCTGGACAAGGACGCCACGCTCAACATCAACCTGCGGGCCGCGCTGACCGAGTCGATCACCGTCACCAGCGCCGTGCCGGTGGTGGACACCACGTCCGCCTCCGTGGGGACCAACCTCAACGCCAGCACCATTCAGACTCTCCCCACCGGCCGCAACTACTCCGCGGTGGTCCAGATCACGCCCGGCGTCTCCTCGGACGCCAACACCGACAACGCCGGACAGTCGTCGATCGCCGTCTACGGCTCGACCGGCGCCGAGAACGTCTTCTACATCGACGGCGTCAACACCACCGGCGCCGAGTACGGCTTCCAGGGCAAGGAGCTGAACTTCGAGTTCATTCAGGCGGTGGACGTCAAGACCGGCGGCTACGAGGCCGAGTTCGGCCGCTCGACCGGCGGCATCATCAGCGTCATCACCAAGTCGGGCGGCAACGATTTCCACGGCGACGTCTTCGGCTACTTCGACAACGACTCGCTGCAGAAGCGCCGACGCCGTGGTGTCGACCGGCGGCACCACCGCCGGCTTCCGCCAGGACGACTACGGGATCGACGTCGGCGGCCGCATCGTCAAGGACAAGCTGTGGTTCTTCGCCGCCTATGACAAGGTCTCCGACAATCTCGACAGCACCCTGCCCGCCGGCCCCCTCGTCGGCGATGTGGTGACGTCGAACAGCGACCATAAGCTGGGGTCCGGCAAGCTGACTTGGAACCTTTCCGGCAATCAGTCGCTCATCGGCACCTTCTTCCAGGACCCGCGGGACGACACCGGGGCCATCAACGACGCCCAGCACACGCTCAACGGCGATCCGCTCACCTACGACGGCCTGCGCAGCTTCGGCGGCAAGGACTACGCCCTTCGCTACCAGGGTGTCCTCTCCGCCGCTTGGCTGCTCTCGGGCCAGGTGGCCCAGCACCGGGAGGAGAACTCGGTGGGGCCGGCCAGCGCGGCCGGCGACGTGATCCAGTTCCGCTCGGTCGACGACAACTTCTTCCAGACCGGCGGCTTCGCCCTGCTGCAGACCAAGACCTTCAAACGGGACTCGGCGGGCGGCTCGCTGACCCACTACCTCCCGAAGCACGAGATCAAGCTGGGGCTCGAATACGAGAAGGAGTCGGCGGACGTCGTGCGCCGCTTCAGCGGCGGCCAGCAGATCGACGTCTTCTCGAACGCCGTCAATCCGGGCCGCCCGGTCTACAGTCATTTCTACTGGACGACGCCCGACGCGTCGGTCACCAGCGCCCCGGTTTCGCAGCTCACGGCCTCGCCGTCACATAAGAACTCGGCGGTCTATCTTCAGGACCGCTGGAACGTACTGTCGAACCTGACGCTCAACGTGGGCATTCGCTGGGACCGCCAGCAGATCATCGACGCCGAAGGCACGCAGCAGATCGATCTCAAGAAGGATTTCGCGCCGCGCTTCGGCTTCGTCTGGGATCCGGAAAGCAACGGCCACTCCAAGCTCTACGGCTCCTACGGGCGGTACTACGAAGAGATTCCCATGGACCTCGTGATCCGCTCCTTCTCCTTCGAGCGGCAGGCGCGCATCTTCAACTACAGCCCCACCAGCACGGCGCCGGATGCTGGAGCCGAGAGTGATATCGGCACCACCTCCGCCATCCTCGGCGGCTTCACCGAGCCGGCCGATCCCAACCTGCGCAACCAATATCTCAACGAGTACCTGCTGGGCTACGAGCGGGAGATCCTTCCCGACCTGGCGGTGGGCGTCAAGGGGATCTACCGCAACTATGGCGAGGTGATCGAGGACTTCCTCTGCATGACCGACGGCACCTACTGCATCGGCAATCCGGGCCGCGGGATCATGCGGAATATCTACACGCTTGACTACAGCCAACTTCTGCCGGCGCCGACACCCAAACGCATCTACAAAGGTATTCAGATCGACGCCACCAAGCGCTTCTCGAACAACTGGCAGGCCCTCGCGTCCTACTTCTACTCCAAGCTGGACGGCAACTTCGACGGCCTCTATGCGCCGTTCACCAATGTCGGCGCCGACCCCAATATCTCGGCGGCGTACGACTACTACGACTTCTTCACCAACGGCAGCGACCTTACGAAGATCACCAACAAGGGGCCGCTTTCGAACGATCACCGTCACCAGTTCAAGCTTTCGGGGATCTATCAAACTCCCTGGAGGCTTTCGATCGGCCTCTCCTCGTATTACAGGTCGGGAACGCCGCTGACCCGCTACGGCTACTCGGACATCTATGGCCGTTACGAGTTCTTCCTCACCGAGCGCGGCGCCGAGGGGCGGACGCCGGACGTCTACGACGCGGACCTCCACCTCGGCTACCCGGTGATCCTGGGGCCAGCGACGGTGAACTTCCTCTTCGACGTCTTCAACGTGCTGAACGCCCAGCGGCCCATTCTGCTGGACGAACGATGGGGTTTCCAGGAGGCGGACAACGCCTCCCCCACGCCGGTCAATCCGGACTATCTGAAACCGGTCTTACGAACGCCGCCGCGATCGTTGCGGCTGGGCGTGCGCGTGAGCTTCTGAGGGCTTCGTAACGCGGGCTAAGGCCAATGCTGTTCACATAACGATGGCCGCCCGAATCTGAGTCCAGCGTGGCCGGGTTCTTTTGGCTCGACTACGGGTGGGAAACTTGCTGACCTTTCGCTTGATGGCCCTGGGATTGTGGCGGCCTCGGCTGGAGCT
>DASYJD010000033.1:0-123494 GCA_035996875.1 Thermoanaerobaculia bacterium | reverse complement strand
TCACCCCGGCCCTCTTCTCCCGCCCCCTCCGCACCCCCCTCACCGGGAGAAGAGGGAGCAAGGCAAAAACGCCCCAGGGGTACCCCTCTCCCGGTGAGGGGGGTTGGGCGGGGGCGGGAGAGGGGCAGGGGTGAGGGTCTTCGGGTGGGGGATACTCTCAGACACGTTAAGTTAGCGCCTATGCCCCCCGGCCCCCTCTCCCGCCCCCTCCCACCCCCCACACCGGGAAAGGGCGAGACAGGCTCTAGAGGAGATTCGCCCATCGCGCCCACCGCTCGGTGAGGTCCATTCCCGTCGCGAAGTCGAACGTCGGCTGATAGCCCAGAAGGCGCTTCGCCTTTTCGATGCGCACGCGGGTTTTGGCCTGGAAAAAACCGATCATTTTCGGCGGGAGCGGATGGATGGGAAGCTCGCGGGACCGGGGCGCCGGGGGACGGCCGCCGCCCGCCATCCGCGCCTTGATCTTCTGCTGCCAGCTTTCGGGAAGCACGGTGCTGGCCATCTCCCGCAGCCAAATTCCCTCGCGCGTGCTCTGGACCCGCTCACGGATCTCCCGTTCGCCTTTGAGGATGCGCAGGCCCTCGCCGATCAGGCGCGGCTGCTTCCTTTTCCATGCCCGCCAGTGGTCGAGGGCCTCGGCCGGCGTCATGTCCACCGTCCGCCGCTCGTTTCCCAACATCTTTTCGAAACGGCCGAACATCTCGCGCCAAGTGATCGCTTCTTCGCCCGCTTCTTCGCCACAAATGAGGAACGCCTCTCCCACCGCTTCGTCCTGGACCGCGGCGAGGAGCATGGCGCTCACCAGGTCGTCCACGTAGACGGGGTTCGCCATGCCGTCGCCGCCATTGATCAGGATCTGACGGCCGGCTTTCAGGCTGCGCAGTACGGCTTCCGTCCACACGCCTCCCCAGGGACCGTAGACCGCGGTCGGTTGGATCACGGCGACGGGGAGGGCTCCGGAACGGGAGAAATCCAGGGCCAGGCGTTCGGCTTCCAGCTTGCTGTCCGAATAATGGTTTCCAAAGCGGCGGCGGGGAGCGGTCTCGTCGAGGTCGCCGTCCGCCGTCTGGCCGTAGACCATGAGGGTGCTCAAGCAGATCGCCCGCCTGGCCTTCGCGTTCCGGGCCGCTTCCAGAAGCCGCCGAGTGCCTTCGGTGTTGATCCAGGCACGATGCTTCTGGCTGCCGGAGGTGCCGTAGGCGCAGTGGAAAACGAGATCGCATCCCTGCGCGCCGGTCGCGAGGTCCGAAGGATTGGTGACGTCGCCGCGGATCACCGTCACCGGAAAGCGCACGAGGCGGGAGGCGGCGGCGACGTTGCGTACCAGGGCGCGAACGTGCGCTCCGTGCTCCAGCACGAGGCGCTCGGCGAGCCGGCCGCCGATGAAGCCGGTGGCCCCGGTGATCAGCACGGTGCGGCCGGTGAGATCTCCGTGAATCTCGCCGAGGCTCACGACTCCCGCCCCCCTGCCACCACGGGGACGACCGACCACGGCAACTCCAGCAGCTGGCGGCGGGCGTAGCACTCTTCGATCAGCGCCTGGGAGCGGCGACCCTCGCGGCCGGGGACGTGAGACTCGCGGCCCTCGCGCACGGCGGCGGCGAAGTCGTCGATCTGGCGAACGAAGGCTTCCAGGAAGTCGACGCCGGAGCCCTCCGTCCGCCGGGCCCGGCCGTCGAGGGCGACCTCGCGGTCCGCAAGCAGGAGGCGGATCGACGGGTCAGGGTCCCAGATCCCCACTTCCAGGCTGGCCCGTTCGCCCTCGAAAAGGCAGGTGTTGGCGAGGTTGCGGGTGCGGCTGATCTCGACGGTTCCGGTCACCGTCCCGGTGGCGCCGGAGCGCAGGGCGAGGAGAAGCTCGCAGTCGGACTCGATGCCGCCCTGGGCGTCGTCGCGGTACTCGAGGTCCGTCCAGTCGCCCAGCCACCAGAGGAGGAGGTCGAGGACGTGGACGCCGAAGTCGGCGAGCACGCCACCCCCCGCCGTCTCCTTCTTCAGAAGGAAGTCGGTGGCGAAGGGCCAGCGGGGAATCACACCCTGGTGCATCTCGAAACGGTGGATCTTCCCCAGCAGGCCGTCGCGGAGGAGGTTGCGGACGAAGAGGGAGGAGTCGAAGAAGCGGAACTCCAGCCCCACGGCGAGCACGGCCCGGCCGGCCTCGGCGGCGGCGATCATCGCGTCGCACTCCAGGACGTTGAGGGCCATGGGCTTTTCCACCAGGACGTGGACGCCCTGGCGCAGCAGGTCGATCGAGACCGGAGCGTGGAGGCTGTTGGGCAGGGCCACGATGGCGGCGTCCACCCGGCCCGGGAGCGACCGGATGTCGGTGGCCGTCTCGGGAACCCCGAAGCGGGCCGCGAGATCGCGCGCCCGGCCGGGATCGGCGTCCACCAGCACCACGGCCTCGGCGCTCCGGCAGAGGGAGAGCGCCGGCAGGTGGTGGATGGCGGCGACGGCGCCGCAGCCCACCACGGCGAGGCGCAATTTGGGATCGTTGTCTTTCATTCGTCGGGGTTGGCTAGTGTCGCGCGCCGAAAGTCTGCACCCACTCTACCTTGTATCCGCCGCCGCTCTTGCCGAGGGCGAGGCCGACGCCGAACTCCTTGAAGTTGCGGTCGAGGATGTTGCGGCGGTGCCCGGGGCTGTGCATCCAGGTGGTCATCACCTCGGCGACCGACGTCTGCCCCTCGGCGATGTTCTCGCCGATGGCACGCCAGTCGTAGCCGGCGTCTTTCGAGCGCTCGCGGACGGAGTGCCCCTCGGGGCTCTCGTGGGCGAAGTAGTGGCGGGCCAGCATGTCCGCCGCGTGGCGCTGGGCGGCCTGGTCGAGCTTGGCGTTGGCGGCGAGAGGCGGCGAGCCGGCCCGCTTGCGCTCGGCGTTGACGGCGGCCAGCATGGCGGAGCGCACCTGGCCGAGGTCGCCGAGCCCCTGGGTTTCGCGGCTGAAGTGCTCGGCTTCGGGCACGGCATAGAGGAAGACGTAGAGGGGAACGCCGTCCAACTGGTCGAGGCCCATTCCCAGGTCCAGCACCTGCGGATCGAGGAGCTTGCGCCAGATCGCCGCGTCGCCCTGCCGCAAGTTTTGCAGAATCCTATCGGAGTCGCCCGTGGTGGCCTGGAGGCTCTCGGTCCACTCGTGGGCGCTGTAGCCCGCCTGCGCCATGCGCTCGCGCAACGCCTCGGTGCTGCCGGCGGAGAGGTTCGGAGACTTGCCGCGGCGAGCGACCTCCCCGGCATGCCATTGAGCCACCTGCGCAAGGGCGGGGGAGGAGCGCAGCGGTGGAGCCCCCACGGCCTGCCGCTCGCGGTTGACGAGCTGCAACAGCTCCTGGCGGATGTCGCCCCGGGCCGCGGCGGGGAAGAAGGCCATGAGGAAGAGAAGGAAGAGGACGGAGAGGTCGCGCATGGCTCCTCAGGGTAGCGCACTACTCTCGGGAGAGAAGCTCGCTGCTCTCGTTTTCCTCGCTGCGCTTGCGCGGTGATGGCGAAGCGACTAGATTCGGCGGATGCGTTCTTCCGTCGCTCTCGCCCTGAGCCTCGTCTTCGGGGGCTGGTTCTCCATGGCGTACGCCCTGCCGGCCGGCGAAGCTGCCTCCGCTCCGCGTGCCGCCGTCGCGCCCCAGTCCCTCGTGCCGGTCGGCGACGTCTCGCTCAACATCGACACGCCGCAGATCGAAGAGAAAATGGGCGGCGCTTTCACCCTCGGCCTGCGGAGCGGCGCCAACAACTGCTACGTCGCGGCGCTGGCCGCAACGCCGGGGCAGGAGGGCTCGATCGACTTCGTCGTCAAACCTCCCGCCGGCGAGGGGCGCTTCCTCGTGACGCTCAACAAGAAGGGCTCGCTCGGCGACGGGCTCGTCGGCTGCGTGCGCTCCGTCTTCGACTACTTCTACCACTACAAGGACAAGGTCGCGTTCGATGCGATCCCGGGCACGCTCCGCTTCACTCCGCATACCGTCTCGGCGCCGCCCGCGCCCACCGAGGCGGAGCTCCGCGCCGTCCTCGACGCGCAGTACGCGGCGGCGAAGGTCGTGCGGGTCGCCAAGGCGGTGCAGAGCTCGGTCTCGCTCGACGCCGGCTCGTCCACCGAGGTCTTCCGGCGCTACCTTTACGCGGTCGATCTCGAGTTCGTCGCCGACGGCTACGAGGCCGTCTGCCGGCACTACGAGCCCTACAAGGTCTTCAGCGCGCGCCCCTACACGACGCCCTACGCCGGGCATGTCTGCGAGAGCAAGGCGCACAAGGCCGCCGACCACACGTCCGACACCGTGGTGCTCGCTTACCGGCTCGCGCTCTATCCGGCGGTCGGAGCGGCCTGGGAACTCCGTGTCGGCGGAATCACCGGGACCCGGCCGGCGGAATAGCCGTAACGCCCGGAGCGGCCCGCGTCCGCTCGGGCCGCCGCGCGGCGCCGTTATATGAACTTGCCTCCGGGGTCTCGACGTCGGATCCAACGTTTACGAGCCCTTTTCAGCAACGCGAGTCCGCGTCTTTCCGATAGCTGAGGGAAAGTGGTACTATCCCTCTGTGGCGACCACAACGACTTTCCTGACCCTCGACAAGAAGGGGCGAACCACCTTTCCGGAGGAAGTCCGCCAAGCGCTTGGCGTGGCGGCCGGCGACTTTATCCTCTTGGAGCGCACCGATAGAGGAACTTTCGAGCTCGTTCCGGCTACTCTCGTGCCGAACGATCAGCTCTGGTTCCATCATCCGGAGATGCAAGCGCAGATCGCTAGAGCTGAAGAGGACTTCGCCTCGGGCCGAGCCACACGCACCGAGACTCCGGAACAGGCTCAGGCATTTCTCGATAGCTTGAAGACGCGGCGCTGAGCTCCGGATGGCTCGCAAACAGACCTTCCTGTCCGCTCAATGGTCGGACCCGTGGAAGGAGAACTACGCAAAGCTCAGTGCCGAGCGTCGGGCCGCCTGCGATGAAGCCGCTATAGCGCTCATCAAGCAAATTTTGTCCCCAGGCCTGAGAGTCAAGCCGATCAATCCCGACAAGTATTACTTGGAAGCGCGGATCAACAGCGGAGACAGGATCGTCTTTCGCCTTGAAGAGGGAACTATCCTCTTCGTCAACGTTGTGTCCCACGACGAGATATCGCGCTACGGAAAACGGCCGAGAGGCTCAGGACACTGATCGGCCTTCGCCTCCGCCCGATGTCCCCGGTCGGCGGCGGACAGAGTCTCCGTCCACCCGGGTAGGCTGGCGTCACGAGGCGGGCTCGCGGCGGATCGAGAGGCGATTATCGCCCCGTCATCGGGTCATCGTCGTTCGGGAGGCCGTCGCCGCCTCCGAGACGTCCCGCCCGCCAGGGCCTGCGGTCGATATCGTGGACGGGCTGGGATCGTCTCTACGTCCTCTGTTCAGCGTCTTCTGGACTCATAGAAGCCACTACGCCTGTGATAGCGTTCTCGCCATTCGCGCCCCACTCAGCGGCGCCTTCGCAGCTCTCACATCCTCAGGAGGAGCCCGGCCGTGGCCAGGACATTCAATGACTTGACTCCGCCCGCGGACGGCCAGGAAATTACCTGGAACGCCGCGGACCGCCGTCTGCAGGTGCCGGATCACCCGGTCATTCCTTATATCGAAGGGGATGGCACCGGGCCGGATATTTGGAAGGCCACACGCCGGGTGCTCGACGGCGCGGTGGAGAAGACATACAAAGGCGGGCGTTCCATCGCCTGGTTCGAGGTGCTGGCTGGCGAGAAGGCCTACAACCAGAAGGGGGAGTGGCTCCCTCAGGACACCCTCGACGCCATCCAGCATTACCGCATCGCCATCAAAGGCCCCCTCACCACGCCGGTCGGCGGCGGCATCCGCAGCCTGAACGTCACGCTGCGCCAGGTGCTCGACCTCTACACCTGCGTGCGCCCCGTGCGCTATTACGCGGGCGTGCCGTCGCCGGTCAAGCAGCCGGAAAAGGTGGACATGATCGTCTTCCGCGAGAACACGGAGGACGTCTACGCCGGCATCGAGTGGCGGGCGGGGTCGGAGGAGGCGAAGAAGCTCATTGAGTTCCTCGCCGGTCTCGGCAAGACGGTGCGGCCGGACAGCGGCCTCGGCATCAAGCCCATCTCCGAGACCGGCAGCAAGCGGCTGGTCCGCAAGGCCCTTCAGTACGCCATCGCCAACGGCCGCAAGAGCATCACCCTGGTGCACAAGGGCAACATCATGAAGTTCACCGAGGGGGCCTTCAAGGACTGGGGATACGAGGTGGCGCGCGAGGAGTTCGGCGACCACACCGTCACCGAGGACGAGGTCTGGAGCACGCACGGCGGCAAGGCGCCGGAAGGCAAGATCGTGATCAAGGACCGCATCGCGGACTCCACCTTCCAGCAGGTGCTGCTGCGCCCCGAGGAGTACGACATCCTCGCCACCACCAACCTCAACGGCGACTACCTTTCCGACGCCCTGGCGGCCCAGGTGGGCGGCCTCGGCATCGCTCCCGGCAGCAACGAGGGAGACGGTTTCGCCGTCTTCGAAGCCACTCACGGCACGGCACCCAAGTACGCCGACCAGGACAAGATCAACCCCGGCTCGCTGATTCTCTCCGGCGTCATGATGCTGCGCTGGCTGGGCTGGGGCGAAGCGGGCGACTCGATCGAGCGGGCGCTCGCCAAAACCATCGAGCAGAAGCGGGTCACCTACGATCTCGAGCGTCAGATGGCGGGGGCGACCCTCCTCGGCACCTCGGCGTTCGCGGGCGCGATCCTCGAGAACCTTTAGGAGAATCCTTCGATGCGCTACAAAGTCACCGTGGTCGGCGCCGGCAACGTCGGCGCCACCTGTGCTCAATTGATCGCCCAAGCGGACGTGGCCGACGTGGTCATGGTCGACGTCGCCGCCGAGCTCGCCACCGGCAAGGCTCTGGACATGATGGAGTCGGCTCCCGTGCTGGGCTTCAACGCCCGCATCTCGGGAGGCGGCGACTACGACGCCACCACCGGCTCGCAGGTCTGCGTCGTCACCGCCGGCCTCGCCCGCAAGCCTGGCATGAGCCGCGACGATCTGCTGGCGAAGAACACCGAGATCGTCTCCGAAGTGGTGCGGCAGCTCGTGTCGCGCTCGCCGGAGACCATCCTCATCATCGTCACCAACCCGCTCGACGCCATGTGCGAGGTGGCCCGCCGCGTCTCCGGCTTCCCCCGCGAGCGGGTGATCGGCATGGCGGGCGTGCTCGACGCGGCCCGCATGCGCTGGTTCATCGCCGAGAAGCTCAACGTCTCGGTGGAGGACGTCGACGCCTTCGTGCTCGGCGGCCACGGCGACACCATGGTGCCGCTGCCCCGCTATGCCACGGTCAACGGTATCCCCCTGCCGCAGCTCCTGGACGCGGAGACGATCGACAAGATCAACGACCGCACCAAAAACGGTGGCGCCGAGATCGTCAACTACTACAAGACGGGCTCCGCCTACTACGCGCCGGGCGCCTCCTCCTACGAGATGGTGGCGGCCATTCTCCACGACAAGAAGAAGATCCTCCCCTGCGCCGTTTACCTTCAGGGCGAGTACGGCCACCACAACCTCTTCATCGGCGTGCCCTGCACGCTCGGCCGCGGCGGCATGGAGGGCGTCATCCAACTGGAGCTGTCCGCCGAAGAGCAGGCGCAGCTCGACAAGTCGGCGGCGGCGGTGCAGTCGCTGGTGGAGGCGCTGCCGAAGTAGGTTTCGCCGCCGGCCGCGCCTCCGCCGCCCAAGACCCTCACCCCTGCCCCTCTCCCGACCACTCCATCCTTCACCCCGGGAGAGGGGTACCTCTGGGACGTTCTTGCCTTGCTCCCTCTTCTCCCGGGGAGGGGGTGGAGGGGCATAAGGCGCTAACTTTGCTGCAAGTTCCCCCTCCCAATCCCCTCATCACCCCGGCCCTCTTCTCCCATCGCCCTCCCCCCAGCCGGGAGAAGAGGGAGAACAGCCAAGAGCAAGCAAGGCCGCCTTTTTTGGCGCTCCCCTCTCTCCCGGTCGGGGGGAGGGCGATGGGAGGAGAGGGGTTAGGGGAGTGAGGGGTCTTGGGTGGGGGAACGCTGAAGCAAAGTTAGCGCCTATGGGGTGGAGGTTGGGGGGAGGGCGATGGGAGAAGAGGGCCGGGGTGATGAGGGGCCTGGGCGGGGGGCTTTGCCTGATCTTGGCAGTGCTCCACCGCGTAGCAACCTGCGATAGGCTGTTGCCGTACCTGAATCATGAAGAACACCCGCTCCCTCTTGCTCTGGTTGCTTGCCGGTGCCGCCGGGCTGGTCCTGCTGGTGTGGGCCTACCCGCGGGCCTTCCCTTTCCTTCCCCAGCCTTGGTCGGTCTCGCGGGAAGAGGCGACCCATATCGCCCTGGAGCGCTTCCGCGATCTGGGCGAGCCGGTGAAGAACGGCTACGTCGTGGCCCGTCTGCAGCGAGATTATGTGATGGAGCGTCGCCTCCAACTCGCCCGCGACCGCGGGCAGGGGGAGACCGTGAAGGCCTCGGACCTGCCCCGCCGGGTGCTCTATTGGGAGGTCTTCGTCTTCGCTCCGGGAGCGCAGGTCTATGACTGGACCTACCTCGCCTACGTCTCTTTCTCGGGCGAGGTCTTCGGGCTGCGCCGGCACTATGATCCCGCGGTCAAGGCGCCCTCGATCTCGGCCCAGGAGGCACAGGCACAAGCGGACGCCTTCCTGACCCGCCAGGGAATCGACCGCTCCCGCTACGGCGAGCCGGAGATCCGTAGCGAGCAGCTCGCCGGCCATACCGAGCTCACCGTCCGCTATTCCGACCGCCGCAATCCGTTGCCGGCGGGAAGCTCCCACGGCATTCACGTGCGCTTCGCTGGCGACCGCCTCTCTGGTTTCGGCCCCTGGCTGGACGACCCGAAGGAGAAGGAGCTGGCGCACTCGCTCCAGGGCTTCAACTTCGTGCAGTTAGCCCGCATCCTCTGGGTCTTCGTCTTCTTCGGCCTGCTCGCCTTTCCCTTCCTCAAGCGCTATCACGAGGGGGAGATCGGGGTACGCCGCGGCGTCCAGATCTTCTTCCTGGTGATCGGCCTGGGACTCTTGTCGATTCTGCTGTCCGGCCGGGCGGACTCCCAGGACAACAACTTCGGCTTTTCCACCCGCGAGCAGAACACCTGGCTCTTTTTCTTGTTCGGATCGGTCTTCTTTGTGCTGCCGGTCGCGGTGCTCGGCTTCTTCGCCTGGTCCGTGGGCGAGTCCGTCTGCCGCGAGCGGTGGGGGCAGAAGCTGGCGGCCTTCGATGCGCTGTTCCAAGGCCGCCTTGCGAACCGTACCGTCGCCACCTCCGCGTTCCGGGGCTGGGTGGCGGGCTTGGCGGCGGCAGGCGGCGCGGCGGGTCTGCTGGTCGCCATCCGGGCCCTGGGAGGCTGGCCGTTCTCCTCCATGGAGCTGAACGCCGGTAGCCTGTGGCCGGGCTTGGAGCAGGTCGCAGGATCGGTGATGTCGCTGCTGCCGTTCTATCTCGCGATCCTCCTCTGGCTTCTGCCCAGCCTGGCCCGCCGCTTCGGCGTCTGGGCGGGCTCAGGCCTGACGGTGCTGGTGATGGCAGTGGTCATCTCTCCGGCCGCCTTGATCGCTCCGCTGGGCTGGAGTTACTTCCTCGCCATCGTGCTCGGCGCCGTCCTGGTTCTGTTGTTCCTGGCCACCGATCTTTTGACGACGCTGCTCGCGGCTTTCGTGTCGCATGCCCTGTTGCTGGCCTTCCCGATGTTGACCGCCGCGAACGCGAGCGTGCAGTTTCAAGGGTGGCTCGCTCTGGGCCTGCTGGCCGTGCCGCTTATCGCGAGCGTGCGCTATCTCGCCAGCGGCCGGGAGTATGAGTACCGCTATGAGGACATTCCGCCGCACGTACGCCGCATCGCGGAGCGCGAGCGCCAGCGGGTGGAGCTCGAAACGGCGCGGGGCATTCAGAGCTCGATCCTCCCCGACCTGCCGCCTCGCCTCGCGGGGGTGGACATCGCCCACGCCTACCTGCCGGCCTCGGAGGTGGGGGGCGACTTCTACGACGTGCTGGCGCTGGAGGACGGCCGCCTTGCCGTGGCGGTGGGGGACGTCGCCGGCCACGGCGTCTCCTCCGGGCTCATCATGTCGATGGCGAAGTCGGCGCTCGCCGTGCAGGTGACCTTCGACCCCGAGGTCGCCGCCGTCTTCAACACCATGAACCGCACCGTCTACCAGACCGCCCGCAAGCGGCTGCTGACGACGCTGTGCTACGCCGTGGTCGACCCGCGGCGGCTGGAGATGTTCTACGCCAGCGCCGGCCATCTGCACCCCTACCGTATCAGCGCCACAGGACAGGTCGAGCCGCTGGAGTCGATCGCCTATCCGCTCGGCGTGCGAGGGGCGTTGCCGGTCGAGGTGCGGACCGCGAAGCTCGCGCCCGGCGACACGCTGTTTCTCTTCAGCGACGGCATCGTCGAAGCCCGGCCGGAAGGCAGCGACGAGATGTTCGGCTTCGACCGCCTGGAGGCGAGCCTGGCCCGCCACGTCGGCCGCGGCCCCGAAGCGACGCGCGACGGAGTCCTCGGCGACGTGGCCAAATTCACCGCCGGCGCTCCCCGCGAGGACGATCAGACGATCCTCGTCCTGCGTTTGCCGTAATCGGCATCCCCATCAATGAACGAGCAGTAGCTCCTCGGGCTCGGGCTCGAAGAAGCGGACGCGGGCGCCGGTGAGGGTCTCATGGGCCCAGGCGAAAAGTTGCTGCTCCTCGGGGCTCTCGGGCATGTGTTCGCCGAGGACGAGGCCGGCGGTGGCTGCGGTTTCCTGGCGAGCGGCGGCAGGAATGTCGGACCAGTCGACCATCGATTCGGGATCGGGCAAGGGGTAAAAAACAAGGTAGGGATTGAACTGGGCGTGCTGGATGTAGCGCAGAGCCGAGTGGATCAGGGTGAGGAAGGCGCCGCGCAGGGATTGAGCAAACGTCAGAGTGAAGGAGACGACGCTCCAGATCCAGGGCGGAAGCCGCTCGTCGGCAGCCGCGGGGGCGAGGGCGTCGAGAAGCTCGGCAAGCATCCGGGTTTTCCGGGGAGGGCTCTCCAGAGCCCAGGTGCTGAGCTCCAGGGCGGCCATCGCGGCCTCGAGCGGCCGGCCCTCCTCGATCAAGCCGTCGAAGACGCGGCGCAGGCGTGTCATGGCGGTCTTGGCATGGCCGAGCTGCCAAACGGCCTGGGCGTGGATCCAGCGGTGGCGCAGGGCATGGATACGGCCGGGGAGGAGCTTGCGAAGGTTGCGCAGCGAAGTCAGATCCTTCTCGAGGTCGTCCAGGAGGCCCAGGGCGGCGTGGGTCAAAGCCAGGGCGTGAAAGGCTGAAAACGCGAGTTCCGGTTGAGCTGCGGTATCGAGGAGGGCCTCGCATTCGCGCAACGCGAGGAGGGCCTCGTCGTGATCGAGCTCGTCCAGAAGCAGCCAACCCTGGGCGAGCCTCGCCTTGGCCAGCTCCAGCCATTCGCCGTTGGACTCGGCGATGGAGCAGGCTCGTTCGAGCAGCGCGAGCGCTTCGTCGACGCGATGCTGGTCGGCGCGAATCCCGGCGAAGGTGGCGCAGAAAAGGCCCCGGGTCTGGGCGGTGAGGGGCTCGACGTCGAGCAGCTCGGCGGTGTGGTGGAGGGTGTCCGCGGCGACGTCGGCTTGGCCCCTGCGCCTTTGCGCGGTGGCGATCAGGCACAGCGCCCGGGTGCGCAGCCGCAGGACGTCGGGTCCGGGCGGCATGCGTTCGAGTAGCGAGAGAGAAAGATTTGCGAAATGGAAGGCACGCCCCGGGTCTTCGATCTCGTCTTCGGCTTTGAGGATTAGATGCTGGGCCAAGCCGGGAGAGCTGAATTCGGATTGGTCGATGGCATCGGCCTGGTGCTCGAAGGGCAAGAGGAGCAGATTGTCGAAGAGGGCGGCCGCGCGGGTGGTTTCAGCGGCGAGCTGGACCTCGCGCTGCGCCACGTGCGAGGCGGCACGCGAGAGGATCGTCTTGGCCAGGGCGGCGAGCTTCGGATCCGGCAAATCCTCCATCAGGAGAGACCGGAGGCGACTGCGGCAGTAGGGGCAGTCGAGAAGGTGGACGAGGGGCTCGCGTACCGCGAGGAGGGAGAGCGAGGCCTCAACGTCGAGATGCATGGCGCTCTCCAGCGGGGAGGTCAGCCGGGCTGCCGAGCAGCTCGAGAGAGAGCTTCAAGGTCCTTGCCGCCATCGCGCGGACGGGAAGGGGCTGCAGCCAGATCCTGCGGAACAAGCCGTAGAGCTCGCGGTCATCGGGCTCTTGAAAATCGAGGGCAGGGAGCAGCAGGTCGACGGGGAGGGCAAGCCCCCGTGCGATGGCGTAGGCCCTCTTGAGGCTGGGGGTGTGGGTGCCGCTCTCGTACTTTGAGAGCGCGTCCTGCGCGAGATTGGCGCGTGAGGCCATCTCGCGTTGCTGGAATCCGCGAAGGCCGCGGAGCTCCTTGATGCGGGAGCCGACGAGGACGGCGAACCCGCGACGGGGTGGGCGGAGGGTGTGGAGAGTTGCCATATGGCTGCGAAGTATTCCGAAGATCGGCGGCCACGTCAAGTTTCGTGCGTAATTTGCTGCCAATCCAGATAAGCCTCTCCAATGGGATGACGGCTGTGTCGCCGAGCTCTCGGGCTTTGGAGAAACAGGAACTTGCGCGGCGCGCAAATTTGGCATGTGTTTTGGGAACGAGATGCCGGACACTAAGGGCTGACGACACCGTCTCATCCGCGGGCGGCCCCCTCCATTCCGGAGGGAGCTGGGACTCGCGGTGCAAGGAGAGAGTCATGTCCTACACGACGCTTCGCCGTTTTGCCCTCGTCTTCGTCGTTTCCCTGGTTTGTACGGCCTCTTCCTCCTGGGCGGCGGACTGGCGGCAACTCGCCGGCGAGTTCGGCCGAGCGGCTTGGGCCTGGCTGGACGGTTCGGCTTGGGGACACGGAGCCGTTATCGCCAAGGCGGGCTGCTCGATCGACCCAGCTGGAAACATGAACTGCGCACCGATCATGACCAAGCAGGGCTGCTCAATTGACCCCGACGGAAACACGCACTGCGCGCCGGTTGCCACTAAGTCGGGCTGCTCGGTTGATCCGCTAGGGAACCCCCACTGCCCGTCGATCACACCCAAAGCAGGCTGCTCGATCGATCCTCAAGGGAACCCTCGCTGCCAACCGTGAGCAAGAGCGGGCGGCCGAGCCGCGCGGCAGTATTCGCCCGTAACTGGAATGTGCGATAATGAGGGAGTAAACGGAAAAACTACAGGGGAGACGCCAGATGGGGGAGCCCATTGCACACGACAGGTCGGTCCTTCGCGGGCTGCTGATCCTGGAGCGCGACCGAGCCAAGGCGTCTTCCCTTTCTCGGCAGCTTCAATCAGGGGAGCGAGCCTTGGAGTCGCTGACCGAAGAGGAGCGGACGGCCTTCGAAGGGGCTCCCTTGGTGGAATTGGTCATGGAAAGGAGTTGGGCTTCCAGGTATGGCGACCCGCAGAGGATGATTATGCTGGCGGAAACCGCGCGAGTCCTCGCCGATAACCTGAGCGTCAGGCGATATGGCAGGAAGGTCGTGGCCGATTTGCAGGCACGAGCGTGGACCGAGTTGGGTAACGCCTATAGGGTGGCAGATAAGCTTGGCGCTGCGGAAACAGCATTGCGTCGGGCGGCGGCTTGCGCAAGGCAGGGAACGGGCAACCAAAAGCTGGTGGTGCACATTCTTTACCGCTGGACAGCGGTGCTGCGAGACCAGCGGGCTTTGCCAGATTCTGCGGAAATTCTCGAGCTGATAATTCCCTACTTTCAACGGATGGGCGATCACGAGACGCTCCGAAGCGCGCTGATCGGCCTGGGTCGGGTCTACGAGCAAGGCAACGAGCCCGAGAAGGCTGTGATGGTCATCCTTCAGGCCTTGAGATTGATCGTTCCTGATCCTGAGAGTCCGCGCCTGCTCCTGCTTTCGGGTATCAACGCCTTGGCCGTGAATCTGGCGGGCGCTGGAGAGTTCGAGGCTGCGAGGGCGGTTCTGGCCAGAAGCCGGCGACTCTATCGGCGGTCCGGAAAGCTCAACCAGTACCGTCTCTGCTGGCTGGAAGGAAAGATCGAAGAAGGCGTGGGGAAGAGCGGAGCGGCCGAGGCCAAATTCAATACGGCTCGGCTGGCCTTCGCGCGAGTCGGCAAGCATTTTGATGCGGCGCTCGTGTCGCTCGACCTCGGCCTGGTGTACGCGCGGCAGGAGCGGCATAATGAGCTCATCTGGCTCGTCGACGACATGGTGAGAACGTTCCGAGCCCTGAAGATCGCCCGGGAGCTCATTGCCAGCCTGATTCTGTTGCGCAAATCGTGCGAGAAGCGATTCTCGCGCGAGACGCTCTGCGTCCAGATCGAGACGATCGCTGCGACCCTGACCGAGTTGGTGGGCCGAGAGGGCGGCAAAGCCGCCTGAACGTGCCGCTACTCCTCGCCGTTATCTTTCTTCTCGGGAGGCTGACGGCGGTCCGGGGACTTCTTGGCGCCCTTCTTGGGAGGGGAGTAGCCGAGTTGCTCGAGCGTCTCCTTGACGAGCTCTAGCAGATCCGCTCGCGAAAGGGGCTCGACCTTCTGTTCTTCGGCGGGGCGAATCTTGTCGAGCCGGGCTGCCAGCAGGTCGACCGACGCGTTCTGAGGCTCGTAGGCGATTTGAAAAAACGCCAGAGGCGGAATCTCCAGGAACTCCAGGATCTCGATCACCTGCCGGTACTTCAGCTCGATGGCACCGTTGAAGATCCGGCGAATGGTTCCCGCCGAGAGGCCGAGATGGCGCTCCAGGGCGACGAGCCGGATCTTCCGGAGCACCAGAAGGGCCTCGAGAAGCCTCAGGATTCGCGCCACCTCAGGTTGTTCGCCGTCCATGGGCGGAGAGTTTATACCAGCCCCCTTGCCGCTGGAGGCAGCCCGCGGCTCCGACAGCTAGCTCTACTCGCCGGATATAGCTGAGCGCTGGACTCCCTTGACGCTATGTGCCTGCTCCAAAGCGGAGCGGTCGAGCCTAAAGGTCGGCCCAACGCCGGAATGACTCCTAAACCACAAGTAGCGATGCCCCACCGCCAACTGGGACAACTGTTTACGGACTGTTCCTTCCGGTAAGCGCAGGAGAAGGCGCCGCACGTTCCCGGTGGAAAGGTCAAGGAGGTCCAGGGCTTCATGGTCAGCGACGATCCCGTCTGCGAGTAGCAAGATGAGCTGGTGCGAGTAGGGATCCCACGCCATATCCCCTATGACCATCTGGTAGCTGAAAAACGAGCTTTGCCCTTTCGTAGGCTCGGTCGGTCGGGCCGCTCCCTTGGTCGCGTCGGTGCCTTTGCGAGCGCCAGTTTGCCGGGCTTCGGCCAGGAATTTCTCCTGTGTCTGTTTGTCGGCGGGCAGCCCCAGCCCTTCTTCGAGTTTCAGATGCGGATCAGCGAAAGTGTCGCGTAGCTTAAGCCGGTGATCGAATTCATACAGCCTATAGTTGCCAATTTCCGCAGCGAAGAACCGATCCGGGCTTGCAGCGAGCCGTAGCGCACGGGCGGCAGCCTGATTCGGTGTGCGGCCCTTCTCGGCGGGAAGCCCCTGTCTCCTGATGTCGAGCTTGTCGTTGACGACTACAAACCTTGGAGCAGGACCGCCGAACTTTTCCTCGTCGGCACGCTCGATCTCGGGAAATGGAAGCCGCGTGAGGCTGACGGCCCAGGAGCCGTCCGGCATCGCGGCAACAGCGGCAGCATGGTTGAGGTAGGGAGCGTCCGCCGCAAGTTCCCCTGTCTCCAGGTTGAAGAGTTTGACTCCGGAGGGATTGGCGCAAGCAATCAGGCCACCGTTGACGGCCATTCGGAAGGCGGCGGGCGAGAACTTCTCCCCGCCGGGTCCTCGGAGAGTGATCGGCTTGGCCCAGGAGTCACCCGTTTCCAGGAATGGCTTCAACTCACCAGTACCGCTATCGAAGAGCAGCACTTCCTTCCCCTTAGCGGCCGTGACAATGAAGAGAGACCCTGTGCTCTCAGTCTTGCCAAGCTCACCGGGTGCTCGCTCCAAAGTCACGGTAGCCAGCCGAGACGGAGTGGCGTGCTGCTTCGCCGGCTGACTTGAAGCGCTTCGCCCTCCGCTCAGAACAAGGCTGGTGAAGAGTGCGAGGATCAAAATCCTGGGCATCGAGTTTCCTCTCTATCTACACACATTGAGGCGAGTGGTTAATCCGAATGTATCCTCGATAGCCGCCCGTACTATCGTCGTAGAAGTCGTAATAGAGCGTGTCCCCGTAACAAGTAGTCGTTACTGACGCAGGCGCAGGCCGAACCCAAAGACCAAGAGTAACGAGACCGAGGAACAGGAGCAGGGTCCAACGGCTTTTAAGGTAGCGCATATTACCTCCATTATGGATTTGCGGCAGTAATAGCATTTCTCTGTTAGCTGCGTCAAGGATATTTGTCTATGCCGAAAAACTCGTGCCCCATGTTCTGCCCTGGGACAAGAGCCCCTGCCCTTCGGGTGCGGGTCGCGCGCCTCGCACACGGCTGGCCCGCGTGGCCGGCCGGGTCCTCTTGCACGACGGATGGTGCTAAGCTTTCATTCTGTTCGAGGAAGTCGCTCCTTATAGACAGGTCATCCTGACGGGCTCTACCGTCGTGACTCCTCCAAAGGGAAGAAAAAGCCATGAGCACGCACACTCGCCGTAACCGCATCTTCGTCGCTTGCGTTCTCGCTCTTATTTTCCTCACCGGTTGCATCGCCGGCCGTCTCAGTGCCGATCAGCCGCACATGCAGGCTGCCCTCGAACACCTGCGGCTCGCCAAGGGCGAGCTCGAGAAGGCGGACGAGGACAAGGGTGGCCATCGCGTCAAGGCCCTTAAATTTACCAACGACGCCATTGGTCAGGTCGAGAAGGGCGTGGAGTTCGACCGGCACCACTAAGCCGGCCGTGTAGGAAAAGGAATCCGCCCGGCGGCAGGAGGCCGGGCGGTTGGTTGGAGCTCAGCCTCTCCTCAAACCA
This sequence comes from Thermoanaerobaculia bacterium, assembly GCA_035996875.1. Lineage (GTDB taxonomy): Bacteria > Acidobacteriota > Thermoanaerobaculia > Multivoradales > UBA5704 > DATARR01. The sequence continues at coordinate 106,531 of DASYJD010000033.1, read as the reverse complement.
GATCCCGCAACCCCACGGTCACGTTCATGCTCTCCTAACGCTGGAGCCCGCCCGGGATTACCCTCGCGGCTTTTTCGCAGCGGGGCGCTTTTTCGGCGCGCTGCGCAGGCCTGCCTCGACCACGAAGTGCTCCGCCAGGGTCGGCGCTTGGCCGCTGAAATCGTGCCCGCCCGGCACCTTGAACTGGACGATCACCTTGGGGTCGAGCTTCGGGCAGAGGCTGTCGAGCTCCTTCTCGGCGAGGATGCAAAGGACCTTCAGGCCTTTGAGGCGGGAGATCTCGGGCTCCACGGGCTGCTCGGGCTCGGCGTCCCGGCCGCTCATCCAGGCGTCGGGGTGCAGGCGGAACTGGGCGTTGGGGTCTGGACCGATGAGGCCCACCAGCACCACTCGCGCGCGCAGGTCGGGCGGCAGCCGGTTGACCATGAAGGGAACGATGTCCGCCCCCTGGGAGTAGCCGACCATGACGACCTTCTCCTTGTGCCAAGCCGTCAGGTAATGCTTGAGGATGCGGGTCAGATCCTCGCCCGTGCCGTCGGGAGTGCGACCTTTCCAGAAGTACTCCGAGGCGGAGATGCCGATCGCCGGCACCCCGCGCGCCGCGAGCTGGTTGCCCACCCGGCGGTCGAGGCTCGTCCAGCCGCCGGAGCCGGAGAGGACGACGGCGAGGGCGTTGGTTTCCGGATCGTCGGCGGGGACTTCGATGAGCGGCAGGTCCTGAAGCTCGTTGTTGCGGTTGGGCGAGCTCGCCGCCGTCTGCCGGCTGCGCTCGGCGAAGGCCGCCATGGCCGCCACGAGCTGGCTCTTCCAGGCTTCCGCCGCCGGCTCCTTCGCCGGCATGGGGATCACCTTGGATTGCGGGATGTTCTTGTTGAAGTTGCCGAAGGGACCGGCAACGCACTGTGCGTCCGAGGGTGAACGCAGGATGATCCAAGGCTCTTCGATGTCGCGGTTGGGGAGCAGATGCTGGCCCGCCTGCTTCCAGGTGTGGTCGCGCATCATGCCATTGCCCTGACACAGCGGACGCTGGCTGTTCAGCACCTCGCAGAAGCCGGCGCTCACCGCTCCGGCGAAAGTGCCGGGGGGCACCTGGGACAGGGCGGAGTAGGCGAGCTGTGCCCCGGTGCCCGTGCCCACCAGGATCGGCGTCCTGTAGGTGGGCAGCCCCAGCTTCTGCTGGCCAAATTGGCTCAGGCCCTCGAAGTCCGCGCCGGGGAAGATGCAGTGAATCTGGCCGAGGGCCTGAAGATAGTGGGCGCTGTCGACCTCGAAGACCAGGGCCCCTTGGCCGGCGAGCACCGCGGCCATTTTGCCTTCCAGCTCTCCCAGCCCTTTATCCCCGGAGAGGAGAAGGACCACCTGGGTGGGCTCGCCCTGGGGATGCACGACGGGAATCGTGCCAAAACGTCCAAACTGAATCGAGCCGGGTGCCTCTGCGGCAGTCGCCGGCAGCCCCGAGAGGACCAGTGAAAGGACGAAGAAGCAGCTCCAGCGGGTCATTGGCGTCATTGGCGTCACCTCGTTCAAGTCGCGCACTATCTCGCGTGCAGGCGCTGCGTGCAAGCGGCGAACCAGGGGAGCCGACTCGCTCTCCGGTATTTTCACCCGAAGTCGAAAACGCTCGCCTGTATTTTTGACTGGGGGTGAAATTACAGGTCTCACCCGCCCTCGTCGCCGCTCATCAGCACGGCGAGGGGTTGGAGGGCGGCGACGTTCTCGCAGACGATCTTGATCGTCGAGGTGATGGGCACGGAGAGCACCATTCCCCAGGGACCCCACAACCAGCCCCAGAAGATCAGGGAGATGAGCACCAGCAGAGGGCTGAGGTTGAGGCTCGTTCCCATCACCCGGGGCTCCAGGGCGTTGCCGATGGTGAACTGCACCGCCAGGTTGAGCAGCGCCACCAGCAGAGCCTTGCCCGGCGAGAACTGGAGGAACATGAAGATCGTCGGGATGCCCACGGAGATGACGGCCCCGAAGTTGGGGATGTAGTGCGCGAGGAAGGTGAGGAGCGCCCAGAGCAGGGGAAAGTCGACTCCGAAGGCCCACAGCAGGCAACCTACGATGGTGGCGTTGCTCAGGTTGAGCAAGGTCTTGGTCAGTAGGTATTTCCGTACCTGCGACTCGACGTTGTTCATCACCTCGCCGACGCGCTCAGCCTGTTGGGGCATGGCCCGCTCCAGCTTCTTGGGGAAGCCGTCGCGGCCCGCCAGCAGGAAAACCAGGAAGAGGATGATCAGGAAGGCGTCGTTGAAGAAGAGCAGGAACGAGCCCACCGTGGTTGCCAGGAAGCCGGGCAGCGAGGAGACCTTCACGGCCTCGTCCCACTTCCAGTGCTGGATCTGCGCCTTGAGGACCGGGGAGTAGCCGCCTACCCAGTCGGAGATCCCCTTGAGCATCTCCTTGAGCTTTGTCTGGTAGCTGGGGAGAGCGGCGGTGAAGGCGTCGGCGCTGGAGTAGATCACCATCGACAGCAGCACCAGGACGCCCGAGACCAGGGCGAGCACCAGCAGCACCGAGATCGCGGCCGGCACATGCCGCTGCCTGAGGGCCTTGGTCAGCGGCGAGAAGAGCTGGGCGAGGAAGATCGCCACCACCAGCGGCAGCAGGATCGGCTTCAGGGTCTGCAGCAGGAAGCCGACGGCGACGAACGCGAGGATACCCAGAAGGGGAAGAGCGATCTTCGATTCGCGCATGGCGGGCTCCGGCTGAGGGGAACAAACAGCTTCGAAAAGCCTAGCACAGCCGCCGGCTAGTCCCTGCCGGCCTCGGGACGGACGCGACGCGGAGCCCCGGGCCGAGTCGCCCACGTCAGGAGGGCCGCCTGAATCAGGGGCACGGCGAAGACCTGGAGGAGCACGGCGGGGCCACCGCCGGCGCGCTCGAAGAGCATCGCGGACACCGCCGCGCGGGTCAGCCAGCCGGCGCCGACAAGGGTGAGCCAGAGTGTGAGAAAACGCTGCATGGCCGGAGTTATGATCGCGGCTTCATCCGGGTGTCCGCTTTTTCGCCAGCCTCCACACTATGGAGTAGTATGCCATCCATCTAATTGGCGGAGTCACGGGAGGCTCGGGTCTGGGAGGGCTGTCTTTCCCGAGATCGGTTCGTGTTTCGGCCCTGACGGGCACAACTGGCACACGCGCGGCGCGCGCGAAGGAGAAGGAGTTCATGGGAAGGAAGACCAAGGTTTGGATTGGATTGCTGGGAGCACTGTCGGCACTGGGGCTGTTGTCGGCTCTGCTTTACCAGCCGGGGCCGGGGACGGCCGGGCAGTCGGTCATCGCTGCCAAGGTGAACCCCGCCGGCCTGCGGGCTGATTTTCAGGAATGGTCCGCCCGGCACGCCGCCAATGGCGGCGACCACAACGTCCTCTTTGCTCTCGGCTGGGCCAAGGGCATGTCGACCGAGATCACGGATGCCGAGGGGCTCGCTCGGGTCGACTTGGTGGCGGGCGCCGCGCAGGTCGAGCTCAAGGGCTTGCCGGCCGGCAAATGGGATGTCTGGATGGTGCAGAACCAGCCCGGCGGCAGCATCCTGCCCGAGGCCGGCGACCGCATGCACCGGCTGGGCAGCCTGACGATGGAAGGCGAGACCGCCCGGCTCAACGCCCGGCTGGAGCCCGGCTTCTTCAAGAGCTTCCATGCCGACGTGATGGTGGTGACGCGCGCCGGCGTGCGGCCGGAGAAGGGCGGCGTGCTCTACGGCTCGCCCGACCTCTTCCAGCGGATGTACACCAAGGCGCAGGCGAAGCCCTCCCTCGAGCCGAGCCATACGCCGATGCTGGCCTCGCTCTTCGGACCCCGGGTCGCCACCGCGACGCCGTTCGATTCGACGGATGCGCTGGTCGCCAAGGGCTTCGATCTTTTCTTCAACGAGAAGTTCGGCGGCAACGGCCGCACCTGCGGCACCTGCCATCCCTCGGACAACAACTTCACCATCGATCCCAACTACATCGCCACCCAGGCGCCGGACGATCCGCTGTTCGTAGCGGAGGTCAATCCGGCCTTGGCCCATAACTTCGAGAACCCGACCCTGATGCGCGCCCTCGGTCTGGTCGTCGAGAACCCGGACGGGTTCGACGACCTTCCGAACAAGTTCGTGCTGCGCAGCGTGCCGCACCTCTTGGGGCTGCGCAACTCCCGTCTGCCGATTCAGGCCGGCTCCCCCAACCCGCCCGCCGAGCGTCTCGGCTGGGCTGGTGACGGCGCGCCCGGCGCCGGCACCATCCGCGACTTCGCGGTGGGCGCCATCAGCCAGCACATGACCAAGAGCATGAACCGCGTCGCGGGCACGGACTTCCGGATGCCGACCAACGAAGAGATGGACGCCCTCGCCGCGTTCCAACTCGCGCTGGGCCGCCAGGAGGACCCGAACCTTCCGGCGATGCAGTTCAAGTCACCTGTCGTCAGCCGCGGCCAGGCCATCTTCCTGGCCCTCGACTCGCAGGGCGGTACCGTGGCGGCCGGCAAATGCAACGCCTGCCACGGCAACGGCGGCGCCCTCGGGCAGAGCGCCGACAACCGCAACTTCAACATCGGTACCGAGGATCTCCCCGACCACCCGGCCGACCTGATCATGCCGGGCGCCCGGCCCCGTGACGGTGCCTTCGGCAAGGGTCCCAATCCGAAGGGCGGCTTCGGCAACGGCCGCTTCAACACCCCGGTGGTGATCGAGTCGGCGGATACCGGCCCGTTCTTCCACAACAACTCGGCCGCCACCATCGAAGAGGCGGTCGCGTTCTACAACAGCAACGCCTTCAACAACTCCGAGGTCGGCCTCCAGTTCCAGGCCGCGGACACGGGGGGCATCGGCATCCAGCTCGAGTCCACCCAGGTCGAGGCGGTGGCCGCGATGCTGCGTGTGCTCAACGCCCTGGAGAACATCCGGTCGTCGACGGAGCTCGATCAGGCCGCCGTCAACCTGAAGAACAAGACCAAGTCGAGGATGTTGCTCGAGCTGGCCTCCTTCGACACCCGCGACGCCGTCCGCGTTCTGGAAGCGCGGGGGTTGCATTTCGACGCCCTCGCCAAGCTGAAGCAGGCCTATCTGCTGGAGATCGCCGCGCGGAACGAGGACAGCCGTCCGAAGCGGGACGACCTGATCTCCCGGATCGTGGAGCTCAAGACGGATGCCAAGGGGTTGATGATCGTCACGCCGTAAGGTCTCTTTCATTTCTCCTGGAGTCTTGACCCGGCCGGCTTGTCTGGCCGGGTCTTTGTCTTTCTGGCTCGGTCCGGGTGAACCCCGGGCCGGGGAGTGCTGGCACCGGGCGATGAAGTCGTAGCATAATCCTGTCAAGAAATTTCACGGCTGGGCTCCACCGGGGAAACGGTCAGCCCTGAGGGAACCCTTGAGCTCGACCTTGAAAGGGGGAAACAAGATGGGCAGAGGTAGGCACGCGCACCTCGTACTCGTGACCGCCGTCCTGCTGCTGGCGCTGGCCGTCCCGGCCGCCGCGCAGCTCCAGACCGGCGACATCTACGGCACCACGGCAGATGAGCAGAAGCAACCGCTCCCAGGGGTTACGGTCACGCTCACCAGCTCGGTCAGCGCGCCTCAGGTCCAGCAGAGCGGTAGTGACGGTCGTTTCCGGTTCGTCAGGCTCTATCCCGGCAAGTACTCGTTGAAGGCCGATCTGCAAGGCTTCTCCCCCGTCGAGGTCCAGGACATCGACGTGCGGGTCGGCGCCAACACGGAGGTCCAGATTACCCTGAGCGGCGCCATCAAGGACGTGATCACCGTCACCGGCGAGAGCCCGCTGCTCGACGAGCGCAAGACGAACCTCGGCGCCAACGTCGGGGCCGCCGATCTGGCCCGTGTGCCGACGGCCCGCGACCCCTGGTCGCTCCTGAGCCAGGCTCCCGGCGTGGTTGTGGACAGGGTGAACGTGGGCGGCAACGAGAGCGGCCAGCAGTCGAACTTCCTCGGCGTCGGCTCCGGCACCCGCGACAACACCTTCTCGGTCGACGGCGTCATCCTCACCGATATGAACGCGGTGGGCGGATCGGCCACTTACTTCGACTTCGGCGCCTTCGAGGAAGTGCAGTTCACGGTGTCGAGCGCCGACGTGACGGTGCAGACCTCCGGCGTCACCGTCAACCAGGTGACCAAGCGCGGCACCAACGAGTGGCGGGGCTCGGGCCGCTTCCTGCGCACTGACGGCGCCTGGCAGGCCGAGCCCAAGGATCCCAACGGCAACCGCATCGACAAGGTGGACGAGTACGGCGCCGAAGTCGGGGGCCCCGTGGTGAAGGACCACCTGTGGATCTGGGGCTCGTACGGCAGAAGCAAGATCGGCAACCTAGTGCCGAGCGGCGACGGCGGCTCCCAGCTCGACGCGACCAAGCTGGAGGACACCAACGTCAAGATGAACTTCCAGCTCGGGACGCAGGACTCGGGCGTCCTCCATTACTGGACCAACGACAAGCTCAAGTCCGGCCGCGGCGCGGGTCCCGATCACGCGCCCGAGAGCACCACCGACCAGACGACGCCCTCGGACATCTACAAGGTCGAGGACACGTTCATCCCCAACGCGAACCTGGTCTTCAACGCCCTGTGGTCGCGCGACAACGGCAAGTTCACACTCGCCCCCAAGGGCGGGCTGGACGCCGACATCTTCCGGGATGAAAACGGCGTGCTTCGCGGCTCCAACGCCGACTTCAAGCAGACCGCCACCATCGATCAGTACAAGGCCGACGGCAGCTACTTCTTCAACTTCGGCTCGGCCAGCAACGAGCTGAAGTTCGGCGGCAGCTTCCGCCAGCAGGAGAACCGTTCGGGCACCATCTGGCCGCACGGCAAAGAGGTCATCGCCGGCGAAACGCTCGGCTTCGACCCGGGTATCGACCAGGTCATCTTCTTCCGCAACCGCACGGTCGGTATCGAAGGCGACTATGGCGCGGCTTGGCTGCAGGACACACTGACCCATGACCGCTGGACGATCAACGCCGGCGTGCGCTACGACCGGCAGTACTTGAAGAACCTGGCGGCCAGCGACCCGGGCAACCCGCTGGTGCCGCCCGCCTTTCCGGACGACCCGACGTCGCAGCCCCTGCTGCCGCCGCTCACCTTCAAGGGCAACGACGCCGGAGGCTTCTCCTGGAATACCTTCGAGCCCCGCGTCGGCGTGACATACGCCCTGGGGAAGGACCGCACCACACTGTTGCGCGGCACCTACTCCCGCTACGCCGAGCAACTCGGCCAGCTCCCGCTGTCGACCCGCGTCAACCCCATCGGCTACGGCTATGCCTACTTCTACTTCGCGGACGCCAACCACAACCACATCCTCGATCCCAGCGAGCTCGGCTCCCTCGAGTTCGCCTACACCTACAACATCGATCCCAACAACCCGGCAGGGCTGCCGCCCAGCATCAACTCCCGCAACCTCGGACCGACTCTGACCGATGAGGTGACTTTCGGAATCGACCAGGGCATTGGCCCCAATTTCGCTTTCGGCATCAACTTCATCTACCGCCACATCAAGGACGTGCCCGAGCTGCGGACGTTGGTGAACGACGAAGCCACCGGCCAGGTCCGCGTGGCGACCCGCGACGACTATGTTCCCGACGGCACCGTCACCGGCACGCTGCCCAACGGCAGGACTTCGACCGTCCCCGTGTACTCGCTACGCGACGGGCTCGATTTCACCGGCGGCACCCTGTACATCAACGGCGACCGTACCCAGGACTACAAGGGCGTCAACCTGAGCTTCACGCGCCGGCTGGTCAACCACTGGAGCGCTCAGGGCCACTTCAACTACAACGACTGGACCTGGAACATCGGCAAACAGTACAAACAGTTCCACGACCCCACCAACGTGGTCTCCGACGGCCTCGGCTTCCCCGACGGCAACGACCTCTACTTCGAGCAGTCGGGCGGCAGCGGCAACAAGGGCGACATCCTGCTCGGCAGCAAGTGGTCCTTCGGCCTCTACAGCCTGTATCAGATCGCGCCGGAGCACCCCTGGGGCTTCAACATCGCGGGCAGTCTCAACGGCAGGCAGGGCTACATTTCGCCGCCCTACCTCAGAAGCTCGGGCGGCGCGGGCAGCCGGCGGGTGCAGCTCGCGGACATTGAGGACTTCCGGAACGACAACATCGTCACGCTCGACGCGCGCATCGAGAAGTCGTTCCACGTCGGCGACGCCGAGCTCCTGCTCGGCGTCGACGGCTTCAACCTCCTCAACAAGTCCTACGTCCTCCAGCGCGACCGCAACGTCCTCGACGGCGACCTCGCCAACCAGGTCGAGGAGCGGCTGAGCCCCCGCGTGGTCCGCGTCGGGGCCACCCTGCGGTTCCGGTAGAGCCGTCTGAAGAGGGGTGGGGGGAATTCCTCCCGCCCCTCCGGCGGTTTCTGCAAAAGGGTAGAATGGTGATCTAGATTGAAAAGCAAGGAGGTGCGAAAGTGCCCTACAGTGAGCTTCTGGTCCGGCCCATGCGTGAAGAGCTTTCGACGATCGGCGTGCGCGAGCTGCGGACGCCTGGCGACGTGGACTCTTTCCTGAACGAAAAGACCGGCACGGCGATGCTGGTGGTCAACTCCGTCTGCGGCTGCGCCGCCGGCATGGCGCGTCCCGGCGTGCGTCTAGCCCTCGAAGGCGAGCGCCGGCCCGACCGCGTCGCCTCCGTGTTCGCGGGGCAGGATCTGGAGGCGACCGCCCGCGCTCGCGCCTTCATCTCGGACATCCCGCCCAGCAGCCCGTCCATCGCCTTCTTCAAGGATGGCGAGCTGGTCTACTTCATGCCCCGCCATCGCATCGAAGGGCGCGACGCCCGCCAGGTGGCGTCCGACCTGACCCAGGTCTTCTCCGAGTTCTGCGCGGTGCCCGCGACTACCTGATTGGGAATCGTCTCGATGGGAACGTTCCACCAGAACAAGGGTGAGCTGCACGGCATCACCGTGATCGTCGACACCACCGGCCCCGAGATCTTCGTCGGCCGGTGCGACGACATGGACGACCGCGGCATTTTCCTCCACGACGTCGATCTCCACCGCGAGGGCGACGGCGGCCGCTCCAAGGACGACTACGTGAAGCGGGCCTCCCGCTTCGGCGTCTTCAAGAAGTACGACCACCTGATGATCCCCCGCGATCGCATCGCTTCCGTGCGCCGGCTCGGCGAAGTCGGCTAGAGGGTTTCACCGCACCAGGTGGAACCGTTCCTGGCGGCGGTACACCCAGCGCCTCTCTCCCTTTTCGTCCAGGTACGCGTCCTCCTCCTGCCGGCAGGCGAGGCGCTGGCCTTTCCATTCCGCAATGGGCGAGGTGGCCTGGAGCTCGATGGAGAACCAGGTGCTGGGGCGGATGGCGAGGTCGCCGCGGCCGGGCACGCCCTCCTGCCGGTCCCAGAGGCCGATGAGAGGGCCGGCACCGTGGCCGTGGTCGCCGATCGGGTGGGAGTAGATCGTGCCGTCGATCCCCTGACCGGACATCGCGGCGCGCGCCGACTTCAGGGTCTCGTTGCCGGTGCGGCCAGGCTTCATCTCGGCGAGGACGAGGTCCTGCAGGCGGTTGGTGGTGGCGAGGCAGGCGAGAAGGCCGGCAGGAGGTCCGGTCTCGCCGGGACGCAGGACGTAGCCGAGATGCTGGGTGTCAGTGTGGAGGTTCATGGCGATGACCCCGAAGTCCACCCACAGGGCGTCGCCGCGCTGGATCGCTCCCTTGCCCCAGGTGACGCCGGAGGCGGCGCGCTCGACGTCGGGATGAAACCAGACTTTCATTCCCAGCTCCTGCACCCGCTGCCGCAGCCACCACTCGACATCCTCTGTCGAGGTATTTCCCGGATGGATCACCGCGTTTGAAAAGGCGGTGGCGATGAGGGCGTGGACCGTCTCCTGGACCTCCCGGTAGCGGGGGAGCATCTCGGGCGGCCGGGTGCCGACGTATTCGATGGCGAGGAGCGGCTCCCGCACCACCCGCTTGACGAGCTCCGGCCCCAGCGCCGCCTCCAGGGCCTCGCGCTCCCCGGCATGGAGGCCGTCGGCGAAGGCGTTCACGGGGTCGATGTTCAAGGCGATGGTCTTCGGGTTGGCCTTCTCGACGAGCTGGCGCAGGAGCCGCCACTGGTCGTCGCCGACCAGCTCGGCCCCGGCCACCCGCGGCTTCGGATCGCGGTAGATCGAGTAGAGCCCGCCCTGATCGCCGCCGCCGAGAGCCAGGCGCTCGACTCCCTTCTCCGGTCCCAGATCGTGGAAGACGTAGATCGACCGCCGGCGGGCCGCGAAGGTGGTCGGGGAGACCAGCGAGAAGAACACCGGATCCTCGGCATACTCGCGCATGGAGAGGATCCACATCTCGACTCCGTGCTCGCGCATCGCCTTCGGCAGGACGACCGAGAGGCGCTTCTCGAGCCACACCTGCTGCTCCTTGGCCTGGTCGCGAAGCGAGGGCAGAGGGTGGATTCTGGGCGGCGTGGGCACCGCGGGATCGAGGGGAATCGCCGGAGCCGCCGGAGAAGCGGAATTCGAGGACGAGGCGAGCGTCAGCAAGGCCAGAACCGCCAGGGCGATGAGGGCGGCGGCGGAGAGAAGGGCGCGGCGAGTCATGGCGGCGGATCTTATCAGCGCGCTCGCGGTAAGATCCTCTGTATGCGCTCCGCCGAGCAGGTCTTCGTGGGGATACCCGGTCCCGAGCTGGACTCCGCCTCCGCCGCGATGCTGGCCCGCTTCCAGCCCGGGGGGGTGGTGCTGTTCAAGCGCAACATCAAGGACGAGGAGCAGTTGAACGAGCTGGTGACCCGGTTGCGGCGCCTGCTGCCGGAAGGCGTGCTGTCGATCGATGCCGAGGGCGGCCGGGTGGACCGGCTGAAGGACGTGGTGGGGCCCGCGCCGCCGGCGTCGCTTCTCGCCCGGCACGCCACCAGCTACTCCCACCAGGCCGGATACTGGATCGCCCAGGCCCTGCGGTTGTTCGATATCGACGTGGACTTCGCCCCGGTGGTGGACCTCGATCGCGGCGCCACCGACAACGCCCTCGACGGCCGCTACCTCGGCGCCACGGTGAGCGACGTCGTGCCCCGCGCCCAGGCCTTCCTGCGCGGTCTGCACGGCGGCGGCGCGGCGGGCTGCCTCAAGCACTTCCCGGGCTTGGGCGGGGCCGGCGAGGACACTCATTTCAAGACCTCCGTGGTCTACCTTCCCGTCGAGCAGATGGAAACCGACCTCGAGCCCTTCGAGACCCTGGGCCGGCTGGCCGGGGCGATCATGGTGAGCCACGCCGTCTATCCGGCGTGGGACGCCCACCGCCCGGCGACCCTCTCGCCAGAAATCATCGGCGGCCTGCTGCGTGGCCGGCTGGGCTTCGACGGCCTCGCCATCAGCGATGACATGGAGATGAAGGCGCTGGACGAATGGGGCGACCTTGCCGAGCGTTGCGAGATCGCCTTCGCCGCCGGCTGCGACGTGCTGCTCGTCTGTCACACCCTGGAGGCGTTGCCGGAGATCGTGGCGCGGCTGGACCAGCCGGAGCTCCAGGAGAGGCTGTCGGAGGCCAACCGGCGCTTGGAGGTCTTCCGCCAGCGCCTGGCCACCCTGCGCACCGCCCGGGACTATGTTTCCTTCATGCGCGACAGCAGCCGCGGCGACCGCCTCGACCGGGTGCGGCAGGCGTTGGAGCAGCTCCAGGCGAACGCCTGAAGGGTATGATCGGACCACCTCACAACTGCCAGCTCAGCATGTAGCACAGCCGGTCGACGCCGCGGTGCCAGGGAGGGCAGCGCTTCTTCCAGTTCACTGGGTTCAGCTCGACGCAGGCCTTCATGTCCTCCTCAAAAGCCTCCTTGAGCTGGGCCGCCACCGACTCGTCGATGATCCCCACCCCCGCCTCCTCGTTGATGTCGAAGGAGCGCGAGTCGAAGTTGGTCGAGCCGACATGCGCCCAAACGCCGTCGATGACCATGATTTTCTGATGGATCAATGTCCGCTGGAACTCGAAGATCTTGACGCCGTCACGCAGCATCTCCTCGAAGTGACGGTGGCCGGCGTGACGCACGATGGCGCTGTCGCTCACCGAGCCGGGGATCATCAGCTTCACCTCCACTCCGCGCTTCACGGCGCGCCTCAGCAGCTTCACCGTCTGCTCGTCGGGGATGAAGTAGGGATTCTGGATCAGCAGCTCCTTCTGAGCCGAAGCGATCCCCATCTTGAACATCAGCTCCAGGTCTGACACACCGCCGAGCGGCGCCCCGGCCAGGACATGCACCCGGCTCTTGCCGGCCGGCTTCTGGTGCGGGAAATATTGCTCGCCGATCAGCACCTCCTGCGTTTCCTCCACCCAATGCTGGGCGAAGACTGCCTGCACGCCGTTGACCACCGGCCCTTCGAGACGCACGCCGGTGTCGCGCCAGTGCTCCTTGTCCTGGCCGTTGCCGGTCCACATCTTCGAGATGCCGTGGCCGAAGACGTAGGCGGCCTTGCCGTCGAAAATGGCGAGCTTGCGGTGCGTCCGCTTGTTGAGCTGGCCGATGTCCACGAACCGGAGGGGGTGGTAGGAGGCGACTTTGACTCCGGCATCCTCCATCCGCTTGCGCAGACTCTTGTCCATCTTCAGGGAGCCCAGGGCGTCGATCATCACCCGCACCTCGAGCCCCTCCCGCGCCCGTTTCGAGAAAGCCTCGGCAAACTCGCCGCAGATGTCACCTGTCCACCAGACGTAGGTCTCGAAGTGGATCGTCTCCTTCGCCCCGGCGATCGACGCCAGAAGCGCGGGGTAGAGCCCGTCGCCGTTCTGCAGCACTTCGACCTTGTTGTCCGGCACGATCATCGCCTTGGTCATGCCGGCAATCGAAGGCAGCGCCTCTTCGAGAACGTCGATGTCCGGCACGGTGACACGAAAGGTACGCTCCCGCAGGTTGGTCCACAGCATCGTCGCCAGCAGGGCGATGGCGAGGATCATGGTCACGAAGACCCAGATGGGAAGGTGCATGGCGCCTCATCTCCCGGCCGGCTATCCAAGCCGGCGTCAATCCTGTGCTTCGCGGTGCAGCTCGACGAGTACGGGCCAGTGGTCGGACGGCCCGGTCCGGATCACCCGGTAGGTATCGGTGGTCCAGTCCGGGTCTGCAAAGACGTAATCGATGCGTTGCCGCATGTACCGGTGGGTGATGGCGATGTCATCGCCGCACATCCGGAACAGCTCGGCGGCCATCAAGGTGCCGATCTCAGGAGCGTCTGGAGGAGCATTCAGATCCCCGACCAGGACGAAAGGGCGGGTCTGCTGCCGGAGCCGCTCGACTAGCCCCTGGATTTGCACACTCCGTGCCGCGCGCCCCCAGCGGCTCCAGGCGGCAAGGTGGGTGACGAAGAAGTCGATCTCCCCCGTGGCGAGGGCGATACGGGATTGCAGAAGCGTTCGGGGCTCGCCCGGCCCGGGCAGGGGATGGACCTCGGAGGAAAGCAGCTCGCCGCGAGCGAGCACGGCATTGCCGAACTCGCCCTCCCCCAGGGAGAAGCTCTTGCCGAACCGAACCGAAAGGCCGGTGAGCCGCCCCAGAGTCTCGGCCTGATCTTCCAGCCGCGACTGCTTCGTGCCGCGGTGGACCTCCTGCAAGCCCACCACGTCCGCTCCGGCCTCGGCGATCGTGCGGGCGATCCTGTCGAGGTAGCTGCGGCTCCACCGGGCGCCGTGCCCACCGACGTTGTAGGACAGAATCTTGACGCGGAGATCGGTCACGGGTGAGGAGACGTGCGAGAGGCGTGCCGGGCAAGTATGATCCCCCATTATGCCCTGGATACGCACCATCCCCCCGAGCGAGGCTGAAGGCCTTCTGAAAGAGATCTACGACGAATCCATCGAACGCGCCGGCAAGGTGTTCAACGTGGTGAGCATTCAGAGCCTACGGCCGGACGTGCTGAAAGGCGGGCTCGACATCTACAAGGCGCTGATGCTCTCCGATCGCAGCCCGCTCTCGCGTGCCCAGCGGGAGATGATCGCCGTCGCCGTCTCACGGGCCAACGACTGTCAATACTGAGTTGCCGCTCATGCCGACGACCTCCGTGTCGAGGTCGCAGATCAGGGAGAACGGGGGAAGGCGCTGGTCGCCGCCCTGCGCGAGGGCTATGAGGACGCCCCGCCCGCCGCGGAGCTTTCTGCGGCGGACCGGGCGATGCTCGATTTCGCCGTCAAGCTCACCCGCGCGCCCCGCTCGATGACACGCGAGGATGTCGAGATCCTCCGCGCCGCCGGCTTCAACGACACCGGCATCCACGACATCGTCCAGATCACGGGCCTCTTCGCCTACTACAACCGGCTGGCGGACGGGCTGGGGATCGAGCCTGAAGGCTTGGGTGATCCTTAATCACGGCCTGATCACCACCTTGAGCGCCTCCCGGCGGCGCATGCTCCGCAGTGCGGCTTCGAGCTCCGCCAGAGGACGCTCGGCGGAGAGGAGGACCTTGGGGTGCAGCGTGCCGCCCGCCAACAGGGCCAGCGCCCGCTCGAACGTCGCCGGGCGGTGGTGGTAGGCGCTCTTCACCGTGATCTCCGAGTAGTGGAGGCGGTGGGTGTCCAGCGGCACGTTGGTGCCCGGAGGGCAGCCGCCGAAGAGCTGCACCAAGCCGCCGGGACGCACGGAGGCCAGGGCGTCCTGCCAGGCGGCGGGGGAGCCGGTGGCCTCGATGGCGACGTCGAAGCCGTCGCCGGTGCGCGAGGTCTTGCAGAGTCGCGAGGCCTCGCCGCCGTCGCGGTCGACCTGGACGACCACGTCCGCTCCCAGGGCCGTGCCCGCCTCCAGGCGCGCGGGGTTGGGGTCCGCGAGGACGATGTGATGCTCTCCTCCGGCGGGGAAGTCGGCGGGAGAGTTGGCCAGGACGTCCACGAACAGCAGGCCGATGGGGCCGCCGCCGTAGACGACGACGCTCGACGCCCGCTCCAGCGACGAGATCTCCAGGCCATGGAGCACGCAGGCGAGCGGCTCGGCGAGGGCTGCGATCTCGAAAGGAATGTCCGCCGGCAACAAGTAGGTGCCCCGCTCTACGAAGCGCCGGGGGACGAGGAGGTACTCGGAAAAGGCGCCATTGAGATAGTGGAGGTCCGAGCAGAGGTTCTCCCGGCCCCGGGAGCACCACTCGCAGACGCCGCACGGCGCGGAGTTGGCCACCACCACGCGGTCGCCCGGCTGCCAGCGCCCGGCGACTCCCTCGCCCACGGCGGCCACGGTGCCGGCCATCTCGTGGCCGAAGGGCGTGGGGGCCTTGAGCATGCGGGGATGGCCGCCGCGCTGGAAGACCTTGAGATCGGTGCCGCAGGTGGTGGCGGCGCCGACGCGCAGTAGGATCTCGCCCGGGCCGGGAGCGGGTACGGGCACGTCCCGCAGTTCCAGCCGCTCAGGGCCCAGCAGGAACGCCGTGGTCTGGCGGCCGGGAAGCGTGGGGAGGCTCAGGGCAGCTCCTCGTCCGGTACCAGCAGAACTTTCACCGCCCGCCGCTCCCGGGCCAGCTCGAGCGCTGCCGCGAAACGGGAGAGGGGAAGGCGGTGGGTGACGAGCGGCGACGGGTCCAGCCGGCCTCTCGCCAGCAGGCGGTAGACCTCCCGCTGCTCGGAGAGAGCGCTCGAATACGTAGCGATCAGCCGGCGCTCGCTCTTGAAAAAGGCGTTGAGATCGAAGCCGGCGCGATCACCTCCGCCGTCCGCGTGGGCGAAGAGAACCACCGCGCCGCCCGGGCGGCTGAGGTCCAAGGCGGCTTCCAGAGGACCGGCCCCGCCCACCGTGTCGAATACGGCATCGGCGCCACGCCCGCCAGAGAGGGCCGTGATCCCCTTCTGAGCCGCGCTGGGAGCCACCGCGGCATCCGCTCTCAAGCTTCGGGCGAGCTCCCGCCGTTCCTCCAGCGGATCGGAGACCAGTACCCTCAGGTCGGGATGGGCCGCCTTGAGGACGAGCAGGTGGAGAAGCCCCATACTGCCGCCGCCGAGAATCGCGACGGTGCCCGGCGAGGGGCCGGTCAGGGCGGTCTCGGGCAGCCGGGCGTGGCGGATGCCGCGCAGCACGCAGGCGGCGGGCTCCAGGAAGACGGCGGCCTCGTCCTTGAGAGACGGCGGCAGGCCGAAGGCGGCCAGGCGTACGGCGCGCTCCCTCACCAGCACCCAATCGCTGAAGCCGCCGGGAGCCAGCAGGTTCTCGCGGAACGCCGGGCAGGAAGGCTCGCTCCCTCGCCGGCAAAAGTCGCACTCGCCGCAGGCCACGTGGTGAGGCACCACCACCCGATCTCCCAGGGCGAAGCCCGCCACCCCCTCGCCGAGGGCTGCGACCGAGCCCACCACCTCATGGCCCAACACGGTACCGGCGGGGACCGACGCATGGCGCAGCTTGAAAAGGTCCGTGCCGCAGAGACCGGCGGCGCGCAGACGCAGCAACATCTCGCCCGGCCCGGGCGTCGGGCGGAGCCGGGTCTCGATCCGCACGGCGCCGTTCCCGGTGCAGGCGGCCACGGTCATGGCGGTTGTCGCGATCGTCTCCATCGTTGGACATCGTATGGGCAAGGGAGATGCCCCGCAAGGAATTTTCGCGACGGCACGATACAATCAGCCCTGATGTCCAGACGCCGAGCCGTCCGCCGCCCTCGCCGTGTGCAGGTGAGCTTTTGGAGGCGGGGAGACCCCATCTCCTACATCGGCTACACGACCAACATCTCGATCACGGGGATGTTCATCGCCACCAACAGTCCCGTGCCCGGGGGTTCGCGCATCCGCGTCGAGGTGGTGGACCGTGATCGCGGCTTCATGGTGGAGGGGGTGGTGGCCCACGCCCGCAAGCTCCGCGGCGATATGACGCGAGTCAGCCTGTCCGGCATGGGCGTGCGCTTCCTGACGGTGGAGGAGCTGGTGCGGGAGCTGATCCCCTCGGCCGTCGGGTCCACGGAGGAGATCCCGCAGGCGCCGTCCCCGCCCGACACCGCGGAGACGGTGACCGAGCTGGAGCTGCCGGAGCCTCCGAGTGCTTCCCCGTCGCCCTTGCCGCCGCCTCCAGCCTTCGAGCCGGTCTCGGAGCCCTGGCCCGCGCCGCCGCCCGTGCCAAACCCGACGCCGTTCGTGCCCCGGCCGGTGCCGCGCCCGGTGGGGGAGGGTGCCTTCAGCGTCCACTTCATTTCGGCGGAGGAGTTCCTGGAGGTCTACCGGCGCGACATTCTCCAGGGCGGCCTGTTCGTCTCGACGCTCCATCCGGCGCGGATCCAGGAGTCGGTGATGGTGGAGCTCTACCCGCCCCTCCCCGGTGCCGAGCCGGTCACTCTGCGAGCCCGCGTCGTCCACCGCTTCGAACCTCATTCCGGCGAGCCCGGTGGGCTCAACCTGCTGTCCGGCATGGGCTTGGAGCTGTTCGACCTGCCGGCGCTGGTGGAGCAGCTCCAGCCGGTGGTGAACCGGTTGCGGGAGTAGGCCCTCGAGGCCGCTGCTACAATCCCCGGCCATGGTGAAGTGGCTTCTGGCATCCCTCGCCCTGCTGGCGGTCTTCGGTCTGGCCGTCGCGGTGACGCCCGCTCCCAAGGCTCCGGCGCGACCGGCCACCCGGGGCGACATCGTCCTCATCACCATCGATACCCTGCGGGCGGACGCTCCGGGGTTCGCCGGTAACCGCCGGTCGCAGACGCCGGTGCTCGACCGTCTGGCGGGGCAGGGACGGGTGTTCACCAACACTCACGCCCACAACGTAGTGACCCTGCCCTCGCACACCAACATCCTCACCGGCCTCTATCCGTTCCAGCACGGCGTGCGCGACAACAGCGGCTTCCGGCTGCCGGCTGCCGTTCCCACTCTGGCCACCGTGCTCCATGGCGCCGGCTATGCCACGGGTGCCTTCGTGGGCGCTTTCCCGCTCGACTCGCAGTTCGGCCTCAACCGCGGCTTCGACGTCTATGACGATCACTATCCAAAGGGGAGCCACGAGGACGAGTTCCTGATGGCCGAGCGGCGGGGCGACGAGGTCGTGCGCCTGGCCCTCGCATGGTGGCAGCGGCAGAAGGGGAAGCCCCGCTTCCTGTGGGTCCATCTCTATGATCCGCACGCTCCCTACGCGCCGCCCGAGCCCTTCGCCTCGCGCTTCAAGGACAATCCCTACCTGGGCGAGGTGGCCGCCGCCGATTCCTTCCTGGCGCCGCTCCTCGGTCCGTTCATAGACGGCAAGGCCAAGCCCGCGCCGGTGCCTGCGTTGGTGGTGGTCACCGCCGATCACGGCGAGTCCTTGGGCGAGCACGGCGAGCAGTCGCACGGCCTCTTCGCCTATGAGGCCACGCTCAAGGTGCCGCTCGTCGTCTGGGGACCGGGGATCGCGCCCGGCAAGGACGCCCGGCCGGCGCGCCATGTGGACATCTTTCCCACCGTGCTGCAAGCCGCGGGCATCGATTCGCCGGCTCCCCGGGGGCTGCGCCGCCCCGGCCGGTCGCTTCTGGCGCCGCCGGCCGCGGCTTCCGAGAGCTCGGACTCCTACTTTGAGTCCCTCTCCGCCACCCTCAACCGCGGCTGGGCGCCGCTGCGAGGGTTGTTGCGCAACGGCACGAAATTCATCTCTCTGCCGCTGCCCGAGGTCTACGCGCTGCCCAAAGATCCCGGGGAGCGCACCAATCTGATCGATCAGGAGCGCCCGGCGGCGCGGGGCGTCTTCGCCGCGCTGCCGAAGGAATCCGCCTGGCCGCCGCGGCGGGACGCCACCCGGCCGGAGGACGATGCCCGCCTGCTCAGCCTTGGCTACATCGTGGGCGCGGCGGCCTCCAAAGAGAGCTACGGTCCTGAGGACGATCCCAAGCGGCTGATCGGGATCGATGCCAAGGTGCACGAGGTGATCGACCTCTACATGCGCGGCCGCCTGGACGAGTCGGTCCGCCTGGCGCGAGAGCTGGTGGCGGCGCGGCCTTCGATGGCCCTGGGGCAGTCGCTGCTCGCCCAGTCGCTCCTCCAGGCGGGGAAGACCCAGGAAGCGCTGGACGTCATGCTCAACGCCCGCAAGCTGGGGGCCATCTCCGACACGTTGCTGTGCCAGCTCGGGTTGACCCTCTCCGAGGTGGGAAGGTCGAAAGAGGCGATCGAGGTGCTGCGCCCCCTGATCTCGCACGGCGATCCCCAGTCGCTCAACGCCTACGCTCTCGCGCTCTCGGAGGCCGGCCGCCAGAAGGAGGCCTTCGACACCTTGCAGCGCCTACTGAAAGAGCAGCCGGACGATCCCAAGGCCTGGGAGCAGCTCGGGCTGGTGGAGCTTCGGCTCGGCCACTGGCCGCTCGCTCGGGACCATTCACGCCACGCCCTAGAGCTCAACTCCAAGCTCCCCCTAGCGTGGAACAATCTCGGCGTGGCCCAGTACCAGCTTGGCCAGAAGGGCGAGGCCCTGGACGCGTGGCAGAAGGCGGTGGACTTCAAACCCGATCTTTGGGATGCCCTCTGGAACCTGGGGACCAAGGCCGCCGAGCAGGGAAAGATCGATCAGGCCCGCAAGGCCCTCGCCCAGTTCGCCGCCGGCGCGCCGCCGGCGCGCTACGGTCCGGATATCGAAAAGGCCAAGGCCTTTCTGCGACAGGTGAAATGAATGACCATGATGAGCCGGTTTCGTAATGTCCTCGCCGTCCTTTGCGCCCTTTTCCTCGCGGCCTGCCGCCACAACACCACCGGCGGCCCCGTCGACATCCCCAAGGGCACGCCCGTCATCTTCATCTCGATCGACACGCTGCGGGCGGACCACGTGCCGGCCTACGGCTACAAGGGAGTGGAGACCCCGGCGCTCGACGCGTTCCGGAAGGAGGGCGTCCTTTTCGAGCGCGCCTACTCGACGACGCCGCTGACGTTTCCCTCCCACTCGACGCTGCTGACGGGGGTCCTCCCGGCCGTCCATGGCGTGCGCGACAACGTGGGCTACAAGCTCGACGCGGCGAAGATCAAGAGCGGCGTCCTGCCGTTCCTGCCGGAGATCCTCAAGAAGGCGGGCTATGCCACGGGCGGCGCCGTCTCGGCTTTCGTCCTTCAAGGCAAATCGGGGATCTCGACCGGCTTCGACTTCTACGAGGACGGCATCGAGTTCCGCTCCGGCACGGGCCTGGGCGGCCTGCAACGGCCGGGGAGCGAAACGCTCAAGCTGTCTCAACCGTGGCTGGAATCGGTGAAGGACAAGCCGTTCTTCTTCTTCTTCCACATTTACGAGCCCCACACGCCGTACGCGCCGCCCGAGCCCTACGCCTCGCGCTATCCGTCGAAATACGACGGCGAGATCGCTACGGCCGATCACATCGTGGGCGAGCTGATCGGCGACCTCAAGCGGCTCGGCGTCTACGACCGCGCCCTCGTCGTCCTGTTCTCCGACCACGGCGAGGGATTGGGCGATCACGGCGAGGACGAGCACGGCGTGCTGCTCTACAACGAGGCAATCCACGTTCCCTTGATGGTGAAGCTGCCTCAGGGCCAGCAGGGCGGGGGGACCACAGGCCGGCCGGTGCAGCTCCTGGACATTGCGCCGACCGTGCTCGGCCTGCTGGGCTTTCCGGTGCCGAAGCCGATGCCCGGCGTCTCGCTGCTGGCCGCCAACGTGCCGCCGCGGCGGATCTATTCAGAGACTTTCTACTCCCGTCTGCACTTCGGCTGGAGCGAGCTGTTCTCACTGATCGACGAAAAGAATCACTTCATCGAGAGCCCCGACCCCGAGCTCTACGACCGGACGAAAGACCCGAAAGAAACGATCAACGTGCTGCGCGACGAGCGGCGCGTCTACAATGCCATGAAGACGGAGCTGGCGGGGTTCGACCGCAACCTCGCGCCGCCTTCGGCGGTGGACGAGGCGACCCGCAAGTCCCTGGCGGCCCTGGGCTACATCTCGGGCGGTGCCCCGACCGAGGGGCCTCTCCCGTCGCCGCGCACCAAGATCGGTACCCTCAAGGACCTGCGGGAGGGGTTCCAGCTTTCGTCGCAGAAGAACTACCCGGCCGCGACGGCCGCCTTCGAGCGGGCGCTCGCCGGCAATCCAAAGATGGTCGACGCCTGGGAGTTCCTGGGCCGGTCCTTGCAGCACATGGGAAAGACGGAGGAGGCGTTGAAGGCCTTCCAGAGCGGCCTGAAGATCTCCCACGGCTCGCCGGAGATCGCGGTGGCCGCAGCCTCCACCTTCTTCGATCTCGGCCGGCTGGACGAAGCGGAGGAGCACGCCAAGCTGGCGATGGCGGCCCATCCCTCGTTCGCGCATGGCCTGCTGGCAAACATCGCGGTTCAGCGCAAGCAGCTCGACGTGGCCGAGCGCGAGGCCCGGGAGGCGATGACGGACCAGAGCCTGCGGGTGGGCCCGATGATCACCCTGGCCGAGGTGCTGCACGCCAAGCACGACGACGCGGGCGCCCTGGACATGGTGCGGCAGGCCCAGCAGGCTTACGACCAGCGCGAGGCGAAGGACCCGGACCTCATCCGCGGCCTCTACCTCATTCACGGCAAGATCCTGGCGGACCAGGGAGACGCCGTGGGCGCCGAGGCCTCGTTCAAGAAGGAGATCGACCTCTTCCCCGACAACGTCCGCGGCTACTCCAGCCTGGCGATCCTCTACGCCCTGGTGGGCCGCGGCCCCGAAGTGGCCCCTCTGCTGCAAAAGATGACCGAGGTCAACGCCACTCCCGTGGCCTACGCCGAAGCGGTGAAAACCCTGCGCATCCTGAACGATCCGCGGACCGCCTCGAACCTGCTGCGCTACGCGATGAACCGTTTCCCGGGGAGTCCCGAGCTCACCGGGCTGGTGAAGGGCGGGTGATAGGCATGGCGAAACCCAAACTCTACGTCGAAACCTCGATTGTGAGTTATCTGACGGCTCAGCCAAGTCGGGACATCATTACTGCGGCCCGCCAGCAGTTGACGCGAGACTGGTGGCAGACCACACGCGGGGATTTTGACCTGTATATCTCGGCATTCGTGATTCGCGAAGCCTCCTCGGGGAATCGTGAAGCGGCGGCGCTTAGAATAGAAGCTCTGAGAGACCTACCAGAGATTGCCTTGACAGAAGAGGTTGACCTCTTCTCAGAAGAGCTGATGAAGAAAGTTCCTCTGCCTGAGAAGGCGGCGGTCGATGCCCTGCATATCGCGGCCTCCGTGATTGGCGGTATGGAGTACCTGCTGACATGGAACTTCAAGCATCTGGCAAACGCAGTCATCCGCCGCAAGATCGACCAGGTCTGCCGGCTGAGGGGTTTCGAGCCGTGTATAATTTGTACTCCAGAGGAATTACTGGAGAAGGAGTAAGACGTGCCACAAGACGAGATCATCAAGGAAGTTCGAGCCATACGGGAAGCCTATGCGGAGCGCTTTGCCTTCGACGTACACGCCCTGTATCGTGACGCGAAGGCCCATGAGGGGCAAGACCGACGGCGAGTCGTAACCTTGGAGCCGAGGCGGGTCGAGACGACCGAGAATAGGCGTTCGCCCTTCCCGGAGGCCAAAGGCTGATCTGACTCACGAAGGTGAAAGTCGCGAAGCCGATGAACTGTCGCCCCCTTATGGTCTTCCGTCGTACGCGGCGAATTCACCCGCCGTCCAGTACCCGCGCCATCCGCCGCCCGCCCTCCGTATCTCCCAGGCCTTTCCACTGCGCTGACGCGATCGCATAGGCCTCGGCGGCTCGCGCATCCTGGCCGGCTCGCGCCAGGAGGCGGGCGGCCAGCTCGGCGCAGCCGGCGAGATCGGGGTCGAAGGCGGCGCTGGTGCTGAGGGCGGCGCGGCCTTGTTCCAGGTGATCGTCCCAGGCGCTCCAGTCGCGGGCGTGGGCGGTGCAGGCCAGGGAGCCCAGGTGAACGGCGGCGAGGAGGCCGCCCCAGCCCTGCCGCTCGAGGATCTGCCGGCTGTCTTCGAAGATCTCTCGCGCGTCCCGGAAATGCGCCTCGGCGAGGTGAATCAGCGCCAGGTTCAGGCGGGGAAAGACGGCGTCCGCCGAGCGCAGCTCCTCGAGCAACGCCAGCGAGCGGGCGTAGCCCTGGCGGGCGGCCTGAAGATCTCCGCGCATGCGGGCCACGTCCCCCAGACCGTTCGTGCCGCGGGACACTCCGTAGCGGTTACCCAACGCCATGAAGCGGTCGCGGGCTTGGGCATAGAGGTCCGCGGCCATGGAGAGGTCCCGCCGCTGGCGGGCCAGGTCGGCGTGGCCGAGAGAGTGATCGGCGATTCCGTGCTCGTCGCCGATGGCGAGGTACAGGAGGAGCGAGCGGTCGAGCAGCATCCGCGCCTGCGCCGTCCGGCCCTGCTGCCGGGCCACGTCCGCCAGTCCCCACAGGCTGGCGGCGGCGCCGTGCGGGTTGTCGGGCAGAGCGATGCAGCGTTCGTAGAGGCCGGCTGCCCGGTCGAGATCGCCGCGGCGGCGGGCGGCATCGCCCTGGAGGCGGAGCGCTTCGGAGAGGGTGCCGCCCCAGTCCGGGCCGCTTTCGGCTCCGGCGCGCTCGGACCAGCGGAAGACCTCCGCGAGCTCGCCGAGGTGCAGATGAATGCGAGCTCGCAGCACCCAGCCCTTGCCCCAGCGCGCGTCGGCGGCGGGAGCGCCCAACTGGTGGAGCGCCGTCTCGCGCTCCGCGAGGAGAGAGAGGGCCGCCGGGTAGTCGCTCGTCTCCCGCCGTTCGCGGGCTCCGGCGAGGAGCGGCGCCACGGCGGCTTCCCAATCGCCGGCCAGCAGCAGGTGGCGGCCGAGGCGCTCGGCCACGCCGCGCCCGCCGCCCGCCCGCCGCTCCTGGAGCATGGCGGCGCAGGCGCGGTGATGACCGGCGAGCCGGCCCGCTTCGTGGGCCTGCTGCTCGACGCTCTCGCGCAGCATGGCGTGGACGAAGGCCCAACCCTCTTCGGTGCGCAGGGCGAGCCGGCCCGTCACGAGCTCCTCCTGCAATCGGGAGGGGCACGCGATCCCCGCGGCCCGGCAGGCCCCCTCCCATTCCTCGCGGTCCACGAAGGGGCTCAAGGTGGCGGCGATCTCCAGCGCCTCCTGCGCTTCCGGCGGCTGACCCGCCAGCAGACGGGCGACGCGGCCAACCCAGACCTGGTGCAGGTCGTCGGGGATCGGAGCCCGGGAGCCGGGACGCAGGACGAAGCCGGTTTCTCCCACCTGGATGACGCCACGCTGCACCCAGTCGCCCACGAGTTGCACAGCGAACAGGGGATTGCCGCCCGTGCGGGCCTCCACCTGGGCTGCGAGGTCCCCGTCCAGCCCCAGGATCTCCTGGATGAGGGTCGTCCCATCCTCCCGCGGCAGCGGGGGCACGGCGATGACCTTCGCGCCGGGAAGGGCGAGCAGCGCGGCGAGCGCCTCCCCCTCGGCCGGCCGCTCGGCGAGCGCCTCGTCGCGCGCGGTCAGCACCAGGAGGACGGGAAGAGGGCTCTCCTCCCGCCTCTCCAGGAGATGACGGGCGAAGGCGAGGGACTCGGCGCCCCACTGCACGTCGTCGAGGAGGGCGATCACCGGCCGCTGCCGGGCAAGGCGCTGGAAATAGCGCTCCAGGAAGCCGAAGCGCTCCGGCGCCGTCTGCAGTGTGCCGCCGCCCGGAGTCATGAGCTCGGCGAGGCCGTTCCATTCCCCGGGGTCCGTCTCCTTGCGGGCGCGCAGCAGCTCCTCGGTCCGTTGGCGGATGTCCTGCGGGGAAAGGCCGCCACAGCGCAGATGGCGGACCATCATGCGGGGCAGGCCGTCCTCGGCGCCGGGGTTGGGGCCGTGGGAGGCGCGCAGCACGACGGCACCGCCCACTTCGTGAGCCCGTTCGGCGAGCCATTCGGCGAGATGAGTCTTGCCGTTGCCCGCCGGGCCGCGAAGCAGGACGAGGCGCGCCCGCTTCTCGGCGTGCACCGTGGCCAGGGCCTGCCACAGGGCGTGCCGCTGGGCGCGGCGGCCCAGCAGCGGAATCGAGCGCAGGCCATAGAGGCCGAGACCGGCGCCGATCAGCCGGATCGAGACCGGACGCACGGCCGGGTTCTCCCAATTGACGGGCAGAGGAGGGGAGCGGCGTAGCGGAAGAGGCGTGCCGACTGCGGGTCATGACCCCCGGGCTCCGGCGCCGACGTCCACAGGCCGGGGAAGCCGATCGTCACGGTCGTGGGCTCCGCCGAGCTGACCGAGACCGGGGGCCCGGGGAGGCCGTCCTCCGCGTTGCCGAGCTCGCCCAGCGTCCACACCGCGTCCGCCGCCCGCACGAAGCGGTGGCCGCCGTCCTTTTGCAACAGCCGCCGCAGCCAGCCTTCGAATCCCCAGGGCACCGGAAACTCGGGCTGGAAGGCGGGCGGGTCTTCCTCCATCTGCCGGCGGTAGGTTTCGAGCAGGGTCACACCGCCGAAGGGTGGCTTGCCGGTCGCCAGAGTCCAGGCGAGGCAGCCCAGCGCATAGAGGTCGGTCCACGGGCCGTAGTCGCGCCAATGCCCCAGAAGCTGCTCGGGGGCCATATAGCTCGGCGTGCCGCAGATCACCTCCGTCGAGTCCTCGCGGCTCTGCAACTCGAAGGCCTGGGCAAGGCCGAAGTCGGCGAGCTTGAGAGCCGGCGGCCCGTCGCCGTCGTGGAAGACGAGGATGTTGTTGGGCTTGAGATCGCGGTGCACCACGCCGCGGGCGTGAGCGTGGGCCAGGGCGTCGAGCAGGGCGAGGAGGATCTGCCGCAGCCTGGGCCATTCGAGGCCTTCGGCGATCAGTGACGGCAGAGTGCCGCCGGCCAGCTCCATGGCAAGGGTCGGGCTGCCCTTGAGGAGCAGGCCGCGGGAGGCCTCCTCGGCGTCGGCGCCCATCTCGCCGTGCTCAAAGACGCGCACGATCCCGGGGTGGTCCAGGCTGGCCACCGCCTGCACCTCGTTGCGGAAGGCGTCGCGGAACGACGACTCGCGAGCCCGCTCGGCCGTCATCACCTTCACCGCCACCGGCACGCCCTGGGCGGCGTGGACGCCGCTCCACACCTCCGCCATCCCGCCCCGGCCGATGCAGTGGTCGAGAAGGAAGGGACCCAGGGGAATCGCGGGGCCGTTCATGACGGCCGCCGGCATTCTGACGAAAGCATTGAAGACACAATAGAGGCCGTATCCCGCGGGGTCAAGACGCGGCAGGGTCAAGCTGAAACATCATCCGGGATGCCGGCGTAGAGTCCCCGGGAGCCGGCGCGCCTTCGTGCCGGCTTGGAGGGATCTCGATGAATGCTTTGATCAGCGATCTTCGCTTTGCCGTCCGGGTGTTGCTCAAGAGCCCGGGTTTCGCCGTGGTCGCCGTGCTGTGCCTGGCGATCGGCATTGGTGCCAACACCACCATCTTCAGCGTCGTCAACGCCGTGCTGCTGCGGCCGTTCCCTTTCGCCGATCCGGATCGGATCGTGGCCATTCATGAGACCCAGCCGAAGAACGACGTCGACCGCGCGGGTCTGTCGTACCTCGACTACCGGGATCTGCGGGAGCAGTCCACATCCTTCGCCCAGACGGCCGCCTACACAGGTCGCAGCATCACTTTCTCGGATTCCGACGAACCGGAGAGGGTCGTAGGGGGCGCGATCTCCGCCAGTCTCTTTCCGCTGCTCGGCGTCAAGCCGGCCCTCGGACGGCATTTCCGTGAGGACGAGGACCAGCCCGGCGCGCCGCGGGTCGTGCTGCTGAGCGACGAGATCTGGAAGCGGCGGTTCAACGGCGACCCTGCCATCGTCGGCAAGACTCTTTTGATCAACGCCGCCGCCCACACGGTGGTGGGCGTCATGCCGCCGCGCTTCCAGTTTCCCGAGAGCGAGCTTGCCTGGATTCCGCTGACGCCGATCGTCCACGACGAGGTGCGCGCTCTTCGCAGCCTTGCCGTGCTGGCCCGCCTGAAGCGGGAGTCGGGCTTCGAGCAGGGGCAGGCGGAGGTGAAGGGATTCGTCGAGCGCCTGGCGGCCCAGAATCCGGACAGCCATAAGGGATGGAGCGGCAGGATCGTACCTCTGCGCGAGGAGTTCTCCGGCCGGAACATGCGGCTGATCGTCCTTACCATGATGGGGGCGGTGATCTGCGTTCTGCTCATCGCCTGCTCGAACGTCGCCAACCTGCTGCTGGCGCGGGCCACCGTGCGGCAGCGGGAAATCGCCGTGCGCGCCGCTTTCGGAGCCGGGAGGGTCCGGCTGCTGCGCCAGCTCCTCACCGAGAGCGTGGTGATCGGCCTGTTGGGCGGCGGCTTGGGAGTGTTCTTCGCGATCTGGGGCCTGCGCTGGATGGAGCTGTCCATCCCTACGGACAAACAGCCACCCTTCTGGATTCAGTTCAAGATCGACGGACCGGTGCTCCTGTTCACCTTGGGCATTGCCGTCGTCACCGGCCTTTTCTTCGGCCTCGCCCCAGCCCTCCAGGCGATGAAAACCGACCTTCACGAGACCCTGAAAGAAGGCGGGCGTGGCGTCGGCGGCAGCGTGCGGCGCAACCGTCTGCGCAGCATCCTGGTGGTGATCCAGGTGGCCTTCTCCCTGCTGCTGCTGATCGGCGCCTCGCTCTTCGTACGCAGCTTCCTCAAGCTGCAAGAGGAGAAGGGCGGCCTGCGCACCGATCACGTGATGACGATGCGTTTCTATATGCCCGCCGGCCGATTTGAGAAAGACGAGGACATGACTCTCAAGGTTCAGGACGTGGTCCGCCGCCTCGAGACGATTCCCGGTGTAGAGGCCGTTTCGGCATCGAACAACATTCCTCTTGGGTTTGGCGGCGACGAAGGAAGGATTCTGGTGGAAGGCCAGGATTTTCCAAAGGGCGAGGAGCCCGACATCTTCTACTCGGCGACGACTCCGCATCTTTTCCAGGCGCTCGATTTGAAGCTGACGAGCGGACGAACCTTCACTGAAGCGGAGGGTTACCGGCTCTCCGGGGTGGCCGTGGTCAACAAGCTGTTCGCACAGAAGTTCTGGCCGGGGCAGGAGGCTGTAGGCCACCGCTTTCGGTTGAAGGACGACAAGAATTCGGACTGGATTCGGGTGATCGGCGTCGCGCCGGACTTCAAGAATGGAAGCGTGAACAACAAGACGATTCCCGCCGCCTTCCTGCCCTACGCCTATGGAGCGGCCCACAACACCGGACTGACGATCCGCACTCGCTTCGACCCCCCGCAGGTGGTGGCACCGGCCAGGAAGGAGATCCGCGCCGCAGATCCCTCGCTACCAGTTTTCGATGTCTATACCCTGGAACAGATTCGGCAGTCGGGCTACTGGGAGTTCCGTCTCTTCGGCGGGATGTTCACGGTGTTCGGCGCCATCGCGTTGTTCCTGGCCGCCATCGGTCTCTATGGCGTGTTGACCTACTCGGTGAGCCAGCGGGTGCGGGAGATCGGCGTGCGGGTGGCGCTCGGAGCGCAGGGAGGAGACGTGCTGCGCCTGGTGATCCGCCAGGGAATGGTCCTCGCCTTGGTGGGCATCGGCGCCGGCCTGTTACTCTCCTTCGGCGCCACCCGGGTACTGGCGAGCATCCTCTTCGACACCAGCCCCACCGATCTCGTCAGCTTCTCCGCGATCTCCGCCCTCCTCGCCGCCATCGCCGCCTTCGCCAGCTACCTCCCGGCCCGGCGGGCCCTGGGCGTGGACCCGCTGGAGTCGTTGCGGTCGGAGTAGAAGGGGGCGTGGTGCTACGATCTTCCTGCCATGGCCGCCAAGATTCAGCTCGACAGGACGAAGATCGCGGAGTTCTGCCGCCGGCACCACGTCCGTAGGCTGGCATTGTTCGGTTCGGTCCTGCGGGACGATTTTGGGCCGGACAGCGACGTGGATGTTCTTGTCGAGTTCGAGCCCGGCCATGTCCCCGGGCTGGCCTTTCTTTCCATGGAGGAAGAGCTCTCGAAGATTTTGGGCCGCAAGGTGGATTTGAATACCTCGGGATTCCTCAGCCCTTACTTCCGAGAACAGGTTCTTTCTGAGGCTGAGGAGCAGTATGCCGCGGCGTGATACCTCGGTCAGTCTGCGGCAGATGCTGGACTATGCTCGGGAAGCGTTGGAGATGGTACGCAGTCAGGTGCGGTCAGATCTCGATACCGACCGAAAACTGAATCTGGCGCTGGTCCGGCTGCTGGAGATTCTCGGGGAAGCTGCGAATCGCATATCCCCCGAGGAGCGAAGCAAATATTCGCAGATTCCCTGGTCCCAGCTCATCAGTCTCCGCAACCGATTGATTCACGGTTACGATCAAGTGGACTTCGACATTCTTTGGCAGATCGTCACTAGGGACCTACCTGCGCTCGAGAGCGAGCTGGAAAAGATCGTACCCACTCCCGGTCTCGCCTAATCACCCCCCGCCGGCAGTGGCTCGTCCTTGGTGAGGAAGGCCGACCGTTTCATCTCCTTCACGCAGGTGGTGTCGAGGCCGAAGGGCGTGCCGTTGATCACGAAGTCGGTGATCAGCTTGCTGTAGCAGTCGAGGTGGGCCAGACCGCCGGGACTATGGGCGCCGTCGCGGATCACGACGTTCAGGCTATTCGGCAGGTGCCGAGTCACTTCGGCCGCCCACTCCGGCGGCGTCGCCGGATCGAGCCAGCCGGTGAGGAGGAGCGTCGGAATGGCGGAGTCGATCGGCTGGAAGAACGTCTCCGGCACCTGAGCCTTGGGCCAGAAGGTGCAGGCCTCGCGCTGATCGCGGATGCGGTCGTCACCCTGGTAGGTGTTTGCCACCAGCGCGGGGATCTCCTTGGGATCGATCCGGCCCACGTCCTCGGCACAGGTGATGGAGAGGTAGAGGCCGACGTCCCAACCCGGATCGCTGCGGTCCGCGATCGTCATCTGGATCATGGGTGCGAAGTCCCCCTGGGCGGCAAGGTGAACGTAGAGCGGGATGCGGACCGAGAGGAACGGGCTGTATTGCATGGAGCGCAGGGTGGTGGTGAAAGCGCCTTTGGCGATCGAGACCTTCACCGGTTTGCCGGACTTCGGGTCCTTGACCTCCTGCTGGACCGGTCCCTTGTCAAACCGCCCGACCGCCGACGCGAGATCGGCGCGCAGGTCGGGGAAGGCGGCGCGGCAGGTGGCATCGGCGGCACAATCGTCGAATAGCTTGTCGATCGACTCCTGGGCCTTGCGGGCGTGGAGCCCAGCCAGGCACGTACCTCGTCGAGGTCGTCCATGGCGATGGACGTCGTGTACTGGGTGAGGTCCGCCTTTGCCTCCAGCTTCGGCTCGCAGGCGCGCAGGACGTCCATGGGGAAAAGGCCGCGGACCAGACCTTGGAGATCGTTCTCGCCGCCGGGGAGATCGCAGTGCAGAGGGTTGGATTTGCCCGTTCCCCGCTGATCCACGAAGACCAGGTCGCGGTCCTTGTTGATGCCGGCGAGGAGCTGCACGAAGCCGCCGGCCGCGCCCGTCGAGCCGTAGCCCGGACCGCCATTGATGTAGACGACGGGATCGGGAGCCGGAGAGTCGCTCTGCGCCGGCACAACGACGATGTTGAGGCCGATCTTGCGGCCGCTCCGGGCCCCTCGGTTCTCCCAGACCGGCAGGGCGCCGCAGAGAACCTCTTTTTCGACTCCCGCGACTTTGCAGGGCTGGAGGCGCTGGAAAACCGTGCGTGCAGGCTTCTTCGCTTCGGTAGAGCCCTGGGCACCGGCGAGAGCGGGAGCGAGCAGCGCGCCGCAGAGTAGAAAAACGGAAGGAACGCGGTTCATGATGGCTCCTTGAAAGGGGTTCGGGAGTCTTTACGTAATCGGAGCCGCCGGGTTTCCCCGCGCGCTGAAACCTGGCGGCCGAGGCCGGCATCGAAGAGTCCAGTCAGGTTGCCTTGGCCGTACTGTAAGCGAGTGGAGGACAGATCATTCATGACCGAGCCATCCGAAGAGACGCAAGCCGCCGCCGAGGCGCCCCAAGAAATAATCGCGGAGCCGGCGGCTCCGGCAGCGCCTCCGGTTGTCGAAGCCGTTCCGGCCGCTGTGGCCGAGCCCGAGCCTGCCCCAATCCCTGCGCCGCCGCCCACCGAGCCGGCCCGCCGCCCCTTGGTCAAACGCCATCACGGCCTCGTACGGCTGACGCACTGGGCCAACGCCGTCCTGCTGGTGGGCATGATCGGCAGCGGGTTGCAGATCTACATGGCCTTCACGCACTTCGGCCCGCGCGGCGGTCCCTACTATCCGAACCCCTGGGACGGCAAGCCTTTTCCGCTTTCGGTGCGGCTGGGCGGCTGGCTCGCAGGCGGGCTCAACTGGCACTTCGCCCTGGCGTGGCCGTTCGTCCTCAGTGGCCTGCTCTACCTGGGCTACCTGGTGTTCACCGGCGAGTGGCGGTCGCTGTTGTTCCGTCCCCGGGACGTGCCGCGAGCCTGGCAGATGCAGCTCTACTACCTGCGCCTGCGCAAGGAGCACCCGCCGCAAGGCAAGCACAACGCGTTGCAGAAGCTGGCCTACACGTCGATCCTGCTGCTGGGGATCCTCTCGGTGCTCACCGGCTTCGCCATCTACAAGCCCACCGAGCTCGCATGGCTCACGGCGCTTTTCGGCGGCTATCAGCCGGCTCGCTACTGGCACTTCTGGGCGGTATGGATCTTCGTCGCCTTCACCCTCGTCCACGTGGCGCTGGTCCTCCTCGTGGACCCTGCGTCGCTGCGGGCCATGATCACCGGCTGGTACCGCGGGAGGTTTCCGAGCCATGACTGACGATCGCTTCCCGAAGAACCTCGGTGCCCTGAGCCGCCGCGACATGATTCGCCTGGGCCTGACGGCGGGCGCTGCGTCGCTCGCCACCGCCTGCGGCTGGCAGGGCGGCCCCCTGATGCCTGCCATTCAAGGCGCCTCGCGCCTCAACGACTGGGTGGGGGAGAAGATCTTCCTCTCCAGCCGCCATCTGGCGCCCCAGTATCCGCACTCGGCCCGCACTCCGGAGGGGGCGTTTCCCGCCTACTCGATCACCCACCCGCTGCCGCAGCTCACCGACCCGGCCGGCTGGGCGCTGGAGGTGGGCGGCCTCGTGCGGCAGCCCACCCGTCTGACGCTGGAGATGATCCAGGCGATGCCGCGCGTCCGCTACACCGTCAAGCACCACTGCGTGGAGGGCTGGTCCGCCATTGCCACATGGACGGGCGCCTCGCTCGCGAGTGTGGTGAGGCTGGCGCAGCCCACGGCGGCAGCCAAATATCTCCGCTTCGACTCCTTCGACAAGGGCTACTCCAACGGCTGGGATCTGGAGAGCGCCATGCACCCGCAGACCATCCTGGCCTACGCCTTCAACGACCATCCGCTGGGGCCCGCGCACGGCGCGCCGCTACGCCTCTACTCGCCCGTCAAGCTCGGCTACAAGCTCACCAAGTACCTGACGAAGATCACCTTCACCGCCGAGCGTCCCGGCGGCTATTGGGAGGATCAGGGCTACCCCTGGCTGGGCGGGGTTTGATTTCCGCGTTGGGCCGTGCAAGTTCTCGCGGCCCTGCCCTTTTTCCCAGGCGTCGGCCTCGGAGGACGTGCAAAGCGGCAAAGACGCGGCAGGAGCCCCACTTGCACCAATAGGGGGCGGCTTGCTGCCGGCCCTCTGTCCTTTTTTATCCGCAGTTATATAGGCACTGCTTAGATCCCAGATCCCAACCGACGGTGACGCATCCAGCGATGTCCGGGCAGTGCGGGATAGGCGAACTCACCCGCACAACTTCAGCGTTTCCGTTGCTCGCGAGTGCAAAAAAGATAAGGGCCATAGATGCAGAGAAGACTAATACTCTTTTCATGTCTAACTCCTCCTTTATCATAGCGTACAATACGATAGTCGCGGCCGTCAAGGGGTTGCTACATATCTCTCTCGTTGATGAGCTAAGGTAGTAGGTCGCACCAAGAGTGCCTGGGTCATTCTCGGCCCGTCCGGCCCAACGGGCCGGGAGAACGGAGCCCAAGGCCGACACCCTGGGTGGAGAGATGACAACGCAGTGCGGCCTGTAAGGCCGCGAGACCTTTGGTCTACTGCGTGGCGCTCGGCGGTCGATGGAGCGCCGGCCTTCCTCGTCGCGGTTTCGACGCCGGGCGGCGTCAAGGATCTCCTCTTCCTTACCACCAAGGACGGCCTCTGGCCGCCTACGCCGCGACCGGAGCGATCGTCTGGTCGAAGTAGCCAGTGACGCCGCATGCACCCGCAGACCATCCTGGCCTAGGCAGATACTGCCCCTGCTCACGTGACCAAACGCCGTCGATTCGGAAGCTGCCTCCGTTTAGGGATTCGGTGAGCGCGTTTGGGACAACGCTACAGCGTAGGCCGCCTGAGCAAGGTGCACAGGTCGGACTGGAGCGCCGGCAAGTGCTCCTCCACGAGTTTGCGCCAATCCCGCATACGGCGTTTCATGACTGCGGTAGCGATGTTCGTGGCCAGTGGGATCGCGGTCGTCGCTGTCGCCCTATTCTCGCTGCCAATCATGCTGGGTAGCTCCGCGTTTTTCAGCTTCTTCAACGCAGCCCTAACTTCGCTTAGATCGACGTGATACGAGATGTTGTTCCTCCCATCCTCTATGGCGCTACACAGCCAACCGGCAGGGTCGGCGTTAGCTTTCAGGCGCTGGTATCGAGCATTGGTCTCGGGGTCACCTCTTGCCAGGACCTTCGGTAAAGCTTCCGCGCTCATCGGCCCTGCGAAACGCACCCAGCGCTTCATGAGCGATTCCAATGGACTGCACGAGGAGAAACAAGCTGGACTCCTCACGCACCGCACTCCGTTCATCAGGTTCCACCTGGTCGATGAGAAGTTGGAGACGCGCTACCACAACTAGTGGTTGCGTAGCTACGAGCAGAGCGGCGATGGCCGCCTGAGGTCCGTCCGCAGCCGGAAATGCGTCGCCCACTCGAAAAACCGGCCCAGTTATTACTCAGCTGACCATTTCAGCTCTCTATTCCTTTGTCGTTGTGGGCCACGACAACCGCCTGACGGCGGTCTATGTAAGCGTCTGAGATCTGGGTGCTACCACCCAGAAGATAGTATCGCTGACGTGATTGTACCAGGTCTTTTTCATGCAATTCTCTGCAATCCGACGGCGCTACTGAGGGTCCTCGGTTAGAAGGCCTCCATCCTCCCCGAACAGCTCTTTGGCAGCCTGAAAGGCTTCGTCATTCTCCATAGGCTCGTAATCAGCGTAAACAAAGTCGTACGAGCGACCCGAATCATGGCCTGCCTCCGTTGCGATTCCAATAGCTCGCCGAACTTGGCGATAGTGCTTATACGCCTCGGTCATTATGATTAACCGCTCCCCCCGCACGCTTCTCTCGCTAGCTGGTAGTGGGCTTGCCAGGAAAAGCATGCAGTCGCTCCTTTTTCGACTGTATGTGGCTTTCCAGCTATCTGCTTGCTGCTCCTCAGCGAGCCGAATGGTGCGTATGTAACGCTTGCCGAGAGCGATTCGCCTGATCCTCGGAATCTTGCCGAGCTCTGTTGCGATCTTCACA
This sequence comes from Thermoanaerobaculia bacterium, assembly GCA_035996875.1. Lineage (GTDB taxonomy): Bacteria > Acidobacteriota > Thermoanaerobaculia > Multivoradales > UBA5704 > DATARR01. The sequence continues at coordinate 72,263 of DASYJD010000033.1, read as the reverse complement.
TATGAATCTGGCGCAGCCGCTATTAACTGTGCACCCCGGCGGATAGGCGCAAGGCTTGGATCCCGTTCGTGGCACTTCTCGATTATTTCATCGATGATGTAACCCAGGGCAGGCCCAGGCATATCGCCTGAGAAAAGCCGACGCATCTGCTCTGCATAGGGCCGAGCATCCTCCTCCGTGAAGTACATTTCTCGCTTGCAAGCGCGAAGTGCCATTATGCGTTCGAGATTGTTTAAGTAATATGAAAAGGCAGTACTCTCTTCGTGGATCTTAGGTGTCAGCGTCGGTAAAAGCACGTCGCTTCGAGATTCTAGATAACCGATAAGGTCAGCCGGAGTGTCTAGGAGCCTTGTCAGGCTTAGAAAGTCGCTAAATGAGATAATATGCATTGGCGATTTGATTTGGCATAGTTCAGGAACTAACTCAAATGGATTGTAAGGTTCACAGACGTGATGTAATACAATCAAGCCATATAGCCATTTGACCCTCGAGGTCGAGAAGGGCACTCGACCTTGCCGTGGATTCTCTATGTGACTCATGCGACCAGATTGAATCGCGCGAACTGCTCCGGCAACTTGGCGACCTGCTTTAAGCAGGTTCTTTCTAGCCCATTTCAGCGGGTCTCCCGCGAGGCTGCCATCACCAGGGATGGCCTGCGACTTTGCCTGGATCACCAAGGCGGTGTCGTCCCATGGTACCAGGACATCTGTAACCTCTTTGCCGTCCTCTCTTCGAGGCGCCCGAAATACGAAGTCTGGCGAGAAGGCGTGCTCTACAGCACGTTGCACTTCGTCCTCTGTGGTATACCCTATATTAATCTTGAATTCCATAGTATTGTCTACGCTTATAGAGGTGGACTATACGTACACCGCCCCCAGGCGTCAACAGACACGGTCACGACGAAGGCTGGCTTGATAAGGAGCCGCCGAAAAGATGCCTGGGTCATTTTGGGAACCAACAGGCGGGGGCAGTTGGCGAGGCTGCCTTTCGGCCACGCTGGGGGCCCCGCGAGCCGTTTCAGGAGTACTCTCCTGCCTGACTGCGTATACCTTCCCCCCATGTGAGATGACAAGCTCACTTGTTGGCCCTCCGGCGGGCGGTGCGGCTGTCAAAGAGCAGAGAAGAAGAACCTATCCTGCCACGAACGGCAAAGCGGGCGGGAAGCTGCCGCTGGGGAATGGAGCATTACGGTCGCCCAGGCGAAGTCTTTCGGCAGCCTCTCGGAAGGCGGCGACGAACCAGACATAGGCGTCGTAGAACGCCTTGCGGACAGCCTTGGTCGCAGCATGAACGAGCGGCGCCGGCGAGCGATGCCGGCCGATGGAGGGGATCTTTCGCGAGGATCGCCTACACGCCAAGCACAGGCAAGCCTTTGAGGCTCCTGGCGAGAGCGGCCTCGGTCTCAAGGGTCTCGACCATGGCCGCGACGCGTGCCCGATAGACCTCGGGCTCAAGGTGCGCCCAGCAGGGAATCGGCGAAAGAACCACGAGCTCTTCCGTCGCAAATTGCAGCGGCGTAGTCTCCTTCCGCTGGTTGCGGGCAGCGAATTCTTGGGTACGGTCGATCCAATGGCCCATGAGGGGCGTGCCGTCGATCAGCGCGGCAGCCGACTGCACTCCGGGCCACTGGCGGACCCGCTCGACAAGGCCCTCCTTGACGGATTGGCTGAGCACGTACGCCAGCCGCTCGATCTGCGCCCGGTCTTCTTCGGTCACCACCGTCATCTCGTAGCGTCGCTCGAAGACGGGATCTTTCCAGCCGGTGAGGAGGTTGCTCTCCCGGGCAGACAACTTGAAGCCAGATTTCAGAGAAGCTAGCCTTCCTGAAGAAGCTTGATGACGAGGCAGGGACTAAGTGGAGCAACCAAATTCCGCATTTCAAGATGCTGAAGCGGTTGCCAAGTACGCCGAGGGCCCGCGACGCAATGTTCCTGGCTACGGTAGCCTCGTGTCGATGACGCGTATCTTGCTGGCTGAGCGCATGCCTCAGGACGGCCGGGTGCTGGTCGTCGGTGCCGGTGGAGGTCTGGAGTTGGAGGACTTTGCGCAGGCCCACCCTGATTGGCGCTTCGACGGAGTCGATCCGAGCACGCCGATGCTGGACCTCGCGGCGCGCCGCTTGGGTACTCTCTCGTCGCGGGTGTTACTGCACGAGGGATACGTTCAGGATGCGCCGCTCGGGCCTTTCGACGCGGCCACGTGCCTGCTGACGTTCCACTTCGTGCCGCACGACCAGCGTCTGCCCATGGCCGCCGAAATCCATCGTCGCCTGAAGCCTGGTGCGCCCTTTGTCGCCGCGCATCTCAGTGTGGAGGACGGCGAAGGTGAGCGCGACGTTTGGATGTCGCGGTATGCCGCTTTCCTCACCGCCTCGGGTGTCGAGCCGCGCCAGGCGGAGGCTGCACGGGACAAGGTCGAGAGAGAGTTGCCGATCCTGACACCAGCGCAGGACGAGGCTATCCTTCGCGAGGCAGGATTTGGCGAGGTTCACCTCTTCTATGTGGGGTTCACGTTCCGGGGCTGGGTTGCCTACGCGTGACGCCTCGGTAGATCAGCCGTGCGTTCGCCATCAGGATGACCGCTTCCGCCTCAAAGCGGCGACCCAGTGCTCGAGCAGGGGCTTGCCTGCCACAGAGGCGTGGATGCTGAGAACGCCTACACATCCACCGCAGGGTGCCATGCCGTAGAGATACCATGAACATGATGCGAGGATTTTTCGTGGCTCTCCTGTTGGTATCGATGGGTTGCAGCACCGGGCCGCGGGAAGCTCGCCTCCCTTTGCGAGCTCCTTCGGCGTCGCGAATGTTCGGCGTCGGAGGGGAGACGCTGCATTACCTGGTCCTGGGCGACAGCACGGCCGTCGCCGAGGGGGGCGACTATGAACAGGGGATCGCCGTAGAGACCGCCCGGCATCTCGCGCGGGGCGGCCGTGGGGTCGAGCTGACGAACGTGGCGGTTTCCGGCGCCAGAGTCCATGACGTCCTGACCGAGCAGCTTCTCCGTGCCGATCTCGCTCATGCCGATCTCGTGCTCGTGGATGCCGGAGCTAACGATGTCATCAAGCTCACCTCCTCCGGCGCGGTCGCTCGGGACCTCGAGCGGATCGTGGAGACGCTCCTGCAGGCGAACTGCAATATGAAGATCGTCGTCACCGGTTCGCCCAATATGAGCACGCCTCCCCGAATCCCTCGCCTGCTCCGGGGCCTGGCAGGCGTGCGCTCTCGCGCTGTGAACCGGATCGCGGAGAAGGTCGTGAAACGGCATGAGCTAACGTTCGCGCCAATCTCGGAGAGGACAGGGCCAATTTTCGCGCGCGACCGCACGCTCTTCAGCGCCGACCGTTTCCATCCAAACAATCGTGGCTATGCTGTCTGGGTTCCGGTCCTGAACGAGGCCCTCGATCAGGCTCTGGCAAACCAGCTTGGCCATTGCTCTCCTTGACCCCGCGCTTCGAAGGTCGCCTCGGAGGAGATCAACCCCGAGCTCGCCGGTCACGACGATGGACAGGTCCATCCGCGGAATGGACGCGTCCATCGGCTCAATGGACACACATTTTTCCACGATGGACGCTCACATCGGCCCGATGGACACACACATCGGCGCGATGGACATGTCCATCGGCCCGATTTATAGGTCCAACGGCTAAAGTGCCACGTCCATCGGCTCGATGTGTGCGTCCATCGGCTAAAGTGCCATGTCCATGGCGCGATGTGTAGGTCCAACGGCTAAAGTGCCATGTCCATCGCCACGATGTGTGCGTCCATCGGCTGAAATGCCACGTCCATCGGCGCAATGGACGTGTCCATCGTGACGATGTGGGCTCGCATCGGCGGGTTGCGTGGGTGTGCTTTCGGCACGCCCCCAGGAAGGTGCTACTTGTTGCTGGACGGGGTGGTGGGCCTTGGCGGGCGGGTTGCATCCTATGATCTGCCGCGAGATCTTACGGCCCATGGCAACCTATGCGATCGGCGACGTCCACGGCTGCTTCGAGACTCTTCAGTGTCTCCTGCGCCGCATCGCGTTCGATCCCCGCGTGGACCGACTCTGGCTGGTGGGCGACCTGGTCAACCGCGGGCCGGAGTCGCTGGAGGTGCTGCGCTGGGCCGTGGAGCAGGGCGACCGGGTCGTCGCCGTGCTGGGCAATCACGACCTTCATCTCCTGGCTCGGTCCGCGGGCGTGGGCGAACCGAAGAAGCGCGACTCTCTGGAAGCGGTTCTCGCGGCGCCCGACCGCGATGACCTCCTCGCCTGGCTGCGGACCCGGCCGTTGATTCACCGCGAGGGTGAAACGCTCATGGTCCACGCCGGGCTCTTCCCCGCCTGGAGCCCGCGGCAGGCGGAGCGCCTGGCGCGCGATGTGGAGGAGCGCCTGCGCGGTGACGGGGCCGCGAAGCTTCTCGCATCCATTGAGGAGCGTTCGGCCGAACGCTGGAAAGAAGGGCTCGCCGGCCCCGAGCGGGCACGGGCGGCTCTCGCGGGCTTCGCGAGGCTCCGCACTCTGGACGCCACGGGCCGCATGTGCGCCAGCTACAGCGGACCGCCCGAAGAGGCGCCCCGGGGGTGCCGCCCCTGGTTCGCCGTGCGCGGCCGGCGCAGCGCCGGGCTCACCGTGATCTTCGGCCACTGGGCTGCCCTGGGCCTGAAAATCGGCGACGGCGTCGCGGCCCTCGACACCGGCTGCGCTTGGGGACGGGAGCTCACCGCCCTGCGTCTGGACGACTGGCGGATTTTTCAGCAGCCGGCGGCAGAGGCGGCCGCGCACGTCGCCGCCGGCGGTCGCGCCTGACCATGGCGACAACACGCAGCGACACCAATTGGATGAGGGGAACGGTGGCGAGGTGGGCGAGGCTCTCGCGGTTGTAGCTCCAGCCGCCGCCGGTCAGCAGCGGTGTCACGAGCTGTCCGGCGAAGTACACGCCGGTCAGGAGAAGCCAGACCGCCAGCCACCGCATGGTAGAGGGATCATAATAGGATTCCTTCGGGCGCGGCGACCGCGCCCCGGCAACGGCCTCGATGAGGATGGGAGGGACTTGTGGACGAGACGAATCGGGAGCGTACCTGGGAGCTGCTCGGGCTCCTTTTCAAAGCCCATCCCTGGCACGGCGTGGCCGCCGGACCCGACGCTCCCAAGGTGGTGACGGCCTACATCGAGCTCGTTCCCTCCGACACGGTCAAGTACGAGATCGACAAGGCGACTGGCATTCTCAAGGTGGACCGGCCGCAGCAGTTCTCGAACGTCTGCCCCGCTCTCTATGGGTTCATTCCCCGCACTTTCTGCGGCGAGCGGGTGGCGGCCTTCTCTCAAGCCCATACCGACCTGCCGACGCTCGAAGGCGACGGCGATCCCATGGACATCTGCGTCCTCTCCGAGAAGGCGTTCTCGCACGGCGACTTTCTGCTGCAGGCGATTCCCCTGGGCGGGTTGCGCCTGATCGACCACGGACAGGCGGACGACAAGATCATCGCCGTGCTCAAGGGCGATGCGGCCTACGGACAAGCGCAGGAGATCGGGGACATCCCGGAAGCCCTGATCAACCGTCTCAAGCACTACTTCCTCACCTACAAGCGGCCGCCCGAGGCTGAGCACGGAGCCGTCGAGATCGCCGACGTCTACGGCCGAGCCGAGGCCTGCGAGGTCATCGAACGCAGCCGGGAGGACTACCGGCGGAAGTTTCCCGACCTCGAAGGCGGCCTGCTCGATGCGCTGGCCGGAAATAAGCGCGGGAACTAAGGCGCCGGGCGTCCGTCTGCTGTAAACTCGGGTCAACACCGCCGCCTCGCATTTCCGCTTCACCAGACCAGGATTGGATTGAGCTGACGTAAACCGGATGGCTTTTCGCTCCGAGGACAGGGTCTGCTACGAGTTCGACGATTTCTTCGTCGACCCCATCCGCCGTGTCCTGCTGCGTGGCGACGTGCCCGTGCAGGTCTCGCCGAAAGCGCTGTCGATCCTCGTCGCCCTGCTCGCGCAGCCGGGCGAGACGGTGGACAAGGCGGACCTGATCGAGAAGGTCTGGGGCGCCACTCAGGTCAGCGAAGCCAACCTGACACAGAACGTTTTTGCCCTGCGCAAAATCCTCGGCGAGAAGGCCAACGAGTCCCGCTACGTGGTGACCGTGCCGGGCCGGGGATACTCCTTCGCGGGCGAGGTCCGCCGAATCGAGCGCGCCGCCACCGGCGTGTTTCCCCTCGTCTCCATCCCGCCCGCCTCGCCGCCGCCGGCTCCGGCGTCGGCGGTGGCACTGGCGATGGAGGCGCCGCCCACCGTCACGCAGGCGCCCACGGTGCCGGCCGCAGCCTCGCCCAATCCGCCGCCGGAGACCATCGCACGACGCCGGTGGCACCTCGGGCCGTGGGGAGCGTTGCTCGCTTTGGGCCTTCTGGGCGCGGGCCTCCTTGGATTCCTTCAGATCCACTTTCGCCGCGGTCCGGCGGCGGCCTCGCTGGCGATGGCGAAGGCCCGTCCCTCGATCGTGGTGCTGGATTTCCGCAGTCTGTCGCCGAAAGCCGAGTCCGCCTGGCTCCAGTCGGCTCTGCCCACCATGCTCGCCACCGAGCTGGCGGCGGGAGGGAAGCTGCGGATCCTCCGGGGAGAGACCGTGACGCAGGTCCAGCGGTCTCTCTCCTTTCAGGAGGACGGCAGCCTGCGCCGGGGCGACCTCGAGCGCCTTCATGCCGTGCTGGGAGCCAATCGAGTCGTCCTGGGCACCTATCTCCCCATAGGGGACAAGATCCGTCTCGACCTCCACGTGGTCCGGATCCCAGAAGCCGACACCCTGATCTCCGTGGCCGAGGAGGGAACCGAGTCGGGGCTGTTCGACCTGGTGTCGCGGTCTGGTAGGCATCTGCGCGAGTCGCTGGGTTTGGCGGCGCTGTCGCCCGAGCAGGCGCGGCAGGCGCGGGCCCTTCAGCCGAAGAACGGGGAGACGACACGGCTGTACAACGAAGGGCTGCTGCGGCTGCGGGCCTTCGATCCGCCGGGAGCCCTGGCGTTGCTGCAAAAGGCCGCGGAAGCCGATGCCGGCTCGGCGGTGATCCACTCGGCGCTGTCCCAGTCGTGGAGTGGCCTGGGCTACGACGCCCAGGCGGAGGCCGAGGCCCGCAAGGCCTCGGAGCTGGCCGCCTCGCTGTCGCGCGAGGAGAGGCTGGCCATTGAGGCGCGGCTTCATCAGGTGAGCAAGAAGTGGGACCGGGCCGCCGAGACCTATGGCTCTCTCTGGACCTTCTTCCCGGACGAGATCGAGTATGGCCTGCAGCTCGCCGACAGCCAGACGGCGGGCGGGCACGGCACGGAGGCGGCGGCCACCCTCGCGGTCCTGCGCCGTCTGCCGCCACCGGCGGGCCATGATCCGCGGATCGACATCGCGGAATCGCGCAACGCCGGGCGCCTGTCGGACTTCGCCACCGAGCTTCGTGCCGCCGCGAACGCGGTGGCCAAGGGCCGCAAGTCCGGTCAAACCCTGGTTGTTTCCCGGGCTCTGGTCTACCAAGGTTTTGCGCTGGAGAAGATGGGCCGTACTCAGGAGGCTCTGGGCCTGTTCCGCGAATCCCGGGATCTCGCTCAGAAGGCCGGCCATCAGTGGCAGGTGGGAATGGCCCTGGCCAACCTCGCTTTCGCCAGTAAGAGCCTGGGCGATCTCGACGGCGCGGAGAAGGCCGACCAGGAGGCCCTGGCCATTGCCCAGCGGACCGGTAGCGGCGTCGGCATCGCCTACGAGCTCTATGCCCTCGCCGAGCTGCACCGGGAGCGGGGCGAGCTCGCCAAGGCCCGGCGGCTCTTCGAGGAGTCCCAGCACTGGACGGTGGAGATCGGCGACCGCGTGGGGCAGACGAAGATCCTCGACCGTCTGGGGGAGATTCTGTGCGCCCAGGGCGACCTGGCGGGAGCCCGGGAGCGGCTGGAAGAGGCGCTGCGGATCGGCCAGGCCATGGCCAACGCGGCGGTGGAGGCCGAGTCCCTCGACGGCTTGGGCAGCATCCTGGCGCTGCAGGGCGATCTCGCCGGGGCGCGGAGCCGGCACGAGCAGGCCTTCGTCATCTTCCACCGGGTTGGAGATTCGGACCTCGCGGCCTCGGCTCTCGTCGCGCTGGCGGACGTCGAGGCACGGCTCGGCGAGCTTCACACGGCCTCGCAGCATTCGAACCAGGCTCTGCTGGCCAGACGCCAAGCCGGCGACCGGCTGGGTACCGCCGTCATCCTTGGGTTCCGGGCACGGTTGGCGTACAGCCAGGGCGACCTTGCCAAGGCGCGGGAGCTCGGCGCGGATCAGCTCCGCCTCGCGCGGGAGACCGGCGCACGGGTGCTCGCCGCCGGCGCCCTGCAGAACCGGGGCCGGACGGATCTGGCCGCGGGCGACCTGGACGGCGCCCGGAAATCTCTCCAGGAAGCTTTCGACATCGCCTCCTCGCTGGGCGGAAGCCTGCAGGCGACAGAGATCCACCTCGACCTGGCCCGTCTGGCATTGGCGGCGGGCCGCCCCGCCGAGGCGTCGAAGTTGGCCCGCGAGGTGGCGTCCTGGTATCGGGAACGCAAGATAGACGGTAGGGAGGCGCTGGCGCTGGCCGTGCTGAGCGAAGCCCTCCTCGCCCAGGGCGCCAGGGTAGAGGCTGCGCAGGCGGCGGTGGAGGCGCGGTCGCGACTGGGCACCAGCGGGGACGTGACGCTCCGCCTCGAAATGGCCGCTCCCTTGGCCCGCATCGCCGCCGTCAGCGGCCACACCGCCGAGGCGCTGCGCGATCTGCGGCAGGCGATCGCGGACGCCGAGCGGACCGGGCTCGTCGCCTCCGGACTGGAAGCGCGGCTGGCCCTGGCGCAGATTCAGCGCGAAATGAAGGACCCGGCCGGCGAGATCCTTCTCGCGGCGGTGCGCCGCGATGCGGAGACCCGCGGCTTCCGGCGATTGGCCGCGCTCGCCGCCCCGCAAGCTTCCCGGCCGCTGGGCTGAGAGGCGCCCTAAACTAAGGCTTCTTCCCAGCCACCCCCATCTCCTCCAATAGCGGCCGGGCCGCCTCGCCGTCCAGGGCCTCCAGCATCCACAGTAGATACCGGATGTCGACGCTGACGTTGCGGGCGACGTCGGGGTCGTAGCCGAAGTCGTTGGCGACGTTCTCCCAGACGCGGTCGAAGTTGACCCCGACCAGCTCACCCTTGCGGTTGAGAACGGGGCTGCCCGAGTTGCCTCCCGTGGTGTCGGCGTCGGCAAGGAAGTCGACCGGCACGTCCTTCAGCTTGGTGGCGGCCCAGCGGCTCTTCGGGGCTTGGGGAGCGGCGGCCAGCAGCTCCGGCGGCGCGGCGAAGGGCTCCTCGCCGGTGTTCTTCTCGACCACTCCGGCGAGGGTGGTCTGCGGGCGCATCCACATGCCGTCCCGCGGCACGTAGCCCTGCACGTGGCCGAGCGTCACGCGCAAGGTGCCGTTGGCGTCCGGGGCGACAGGTTTGCCCGCTTGAGCTATCACCGCGCGCTGCCAGCGCGGGCGCAGCCGCGAGACCGCGCCGTCGAAGCGGTCGTTGCGCTCCTTGAGGGCTCGCAACTCGGCGTCGAGACTGAAGGCGAGGTCGAGGAGCGGATCGTGCCGCGCCCGGAGCTGCTCCGCGCTTTCGTCGAACATCTTCTTGCGCTCCGCGAGGTCGGTGACCTTGCTGTGAGCGAGCAGATCGTCCACTTTGGGGCGCAAGGCCGCGCGGTCCTGCGCTCCACCGGCGAACGCTTCCACGGCCGGCACCCGATTGCCTGCCGGGGTCGCCGGCAGATTGGCGAGCCGGGTCAGGACGTCCGTCAGCAGGGCGGCCTCGGTGGGGAGATGCATGCGCTTCTGGTCCCGCTCCAGCCTTTCACGGAGGATGTCGCGGTTGCGCTCCTGATAGTCCGGCTCGCGTTCGATGTCGGGCTTCGATTTTTCGCCGGCCCAACGCGCCAGCGAGAGGGCGAGGTCGAGAGGCTTGGGGCCCCGGCGCAACTGTTCGAAGAGGAAATCGCGGTCCCAGGTGCGGCGCCGCTCGGCCACCAGTTTGCCGAGCTCGTCGCGCGCCGTCACGGCGTCCTGCTGCGTGGGGTGCTGCGACACCCAGGCGACGATCGCCTTCTCGCTCTCGGCCTTCTTCTCCAGGATGTGGCCGCGGCGGATGCCGGCCACCTGTCCGCGAGCGTTCTTCTCGTTGTTTTCGAGCCCTTTGATGCGGTCGGCGAGGGCGATGCGCGCCGTCTCGTCCTGGGCTGAAGCCGCCTCCATGACGTCGAGCCAGGCGCGATAGAGCGCGCTCATCCTGGGGTAGAAGAGCTCCGCCCGCTCGGCCATCTCGGCCGCCGTGTAGGAACGGAACGTCCGGCCGGGATACCCCACCAGCATGACGAAACCGTTCGACTCGATGCCTTCCGCCGCGACGGGGAAGGAGTGCTTCGGGTGATAGGGGACGTTGGCGTCTGCCCGGGCAGCCGGCTGGCCGTCGGGCCCGGAGTAGACGCGAAGCAGGGCGAAATCGCCGGTATGGCGAGGCCAGCTCCAGTTGTCCACCTCGCCGCCGTACTCGCCCACGGCGCGCGGCGGTGCGTAGACCAGCCGCACGTCCGGATACTCGAGACTTTCGTTGAGCAGATAGCGCATGCCGCCGTCGAAGGTCGCGACCTCGCAGCGACGGTTCGCCTCGCGCTCGCAAGCCGCCACCAGCTCCTTCTTCTTGAGCTCGATGGCGCGGAACCGCTTGAGATCGTCCGCCCCGGCCGGCACCGCGGCTTCCACCTCGGCCGTGACGTCGGTGACGCGGTGGGGGATGGTGGCCCGGATGCCGGAGCCGGGTAGCTCTTCCGCGGGCTTGTGGGCGAGGAAACCGTGGGTGATGAGGTCCCTCTGAGGCGTCGAGTGCTGCTGCAGGATGCTGAAAGCGCAGTGGTGGTTGGTGATCATCAGTCCGCGCTCGGAGATGAAGCCTGCCGAGCAGCCGCTGATCCGCACGGCGGCCTCCAGCAGCCCGCCGCCGTCGCGGCTCCACAGAGTTTCCGGCGCGATCTGAAGCCCCTGCTCGCGCAGCCATGCAGGGTCGAGCTCGAGGATCTGTCCGGGAGTCCACTTCCCTTCGACGGCGAGGGCCACTCCGGAGATTGCCAGCAGACCGAAGGCGAAAGCGAGGATGCGGAGATGACTATGGTTGTTCATGGCGCGGCAATATATCGCGCCGGCGGGTCGTATCACCGGCGATTTCGTTCTGGCCTACGGGGAAAGGGCCCTACCGTCAGGTCAGCCCTGGATCAGCCTGCGGTAGGCGCTGAGATGCCGGAAGGCCGCTTCCTTCTCTCCCAGCTTTTCGTAGATCCCCGCCAGGTTGTAGTGGGCGTCGGCGTAGCCGGGCTCGCTGCCGAGCGCGGTTTCGTAGGCCTTGGCGGCGTCGCGCAGACGGCCGAGATCCTGGAGGGCCACGCCGAGGTTGAAGGCGGCGGTGGCGTCGCCGGGGCGGACGGCGAGAGCTTGGCGGTAATGGCTCTCGGCTTCGGCTGTCTCTCCCCGCTCGTGCAGCAACCGGCCGAGGTTGAGATGGGCGTCGGGCAGGCTCGCGTCGAGCTCCAGCGCGCGGCGGTAGGCGGCCATGGCCTCTTCGGGAGCGTCGTCATATTCGAGCTCGCTGCCGCGCTCGAACCAGGTCTCGGCAGTCTCCGGTGTCGCTGCCAACCCCGCTGTCATCGGCCGGGCCGGCGTGCGCAGCGGCAGGGTCGAGGCCTCGCGCGCCAGCTCGGCGAGCTCGAAGTCGAACAGCGACTGCCCCGACTCGGGGTTCCATACGTCCCGGCCGTCCCGCACCACCACGTGGTGCCCCTCGGCGGAGATGCGGACGCCGGTGATCGACCGGCCTTCCGGGAGCTGCTCGCGCAGGTTCTGGAGAGCGAGGTGGATGCGCCGCTGCGGCACGCGGGCGGCGAGGAGGCCCTTGGCCGTGCGCAGCAGGACGAGATCCTGGAAGGAGAAGTAATACTCACCCCGCGGGCCCTGCCGCGGCGCCAGGAACCCGGCGCGGACGTAGGAGCGGACCTGGGCGGCCGAGAGGCCGAGCAGTGCCGCGACGTCCTTGGTCGAGTAGCCGCTGGGAGGACCCGGGCGCTCCACTGCGCCCGGCGGACTGAGGGCGGAGGACCGGTTCATCGCCCTCAGTGTACCGCGGACGCCTTACCCCTTTGAGCTTTTTCTCTTGCCTGCTTCCGCGGCGGCAGCGGGCTCGGACTCGGTGCGCGGAGACCGCCGGGCCGGCTTGCGGTCGGCGAGCGAAACCGGGGGTGCCGCGGCCGGCGCCTTGCCCGCGGCGGCGAGGCTCGCCTTGAGCGCCGCCATCAGGTCGATGACCTGCGCCTTGGGTGCCTCGGCGGGCGCGGCGGTGATCTCCTCGCCCTGCACCTTGCGCTCGATCAGCGAGCGCACCTGCTGGCGCTGCTTGTCCTCGTACTCCTCGGGCTTGAAGGCGTCGGTGGCGATCTGCTCGATGAGCTGGATGGCGAGCTTGATCTCCGGCTCCTTCACCTCGGCCGGCCCCACCGGCACCTCGTCGAAGGAGCGCAGCTCGTCGGAGTAGCGGAGCTGCTGCATGACGAGACCCGTCTCGAAGGGCCGCAGCAGCACGAACTGGTCCTTGCCGCGGGCCGAGTAGCGCGCGAGGGCCGCGCGGCCCGTCCGCTTCATCGCCTCGGCGAGCAGACGGTAGGGCCGGTCGCCCCCCTTGTCGGGTCCCAGGTAGTAGGACTTCTCGTAGTACACCGGGTCCACCCGCTCGAGCGGCACGAACTCGGTGATCTCGACCGCGTTGGTCGGTTCCGGAATCAGCGCCTTGAGCTCTTCTTCCGTAAAGAGGACATATTGGTTCTTCGAGTACTCATAACCCTTAACAATGTCCTCGCGTCCCACGACCTCGTTATCGACAGGACAGTAATATTGTTGCTTGACTCGGGAACCGCACTTCTTGTGCAACATGTTGAGTTGAATGCCGGCCGCGCTTTCACCCGTAGAATAAAGCTTCACAGGGATGGACACGAGGCCAAAGGAAATCATTCCGGAGGCAAAGGGTCGGGCGCTCATGGAGCGTAATATACCATTCAATCGGAGCCGCCGGCGAATTGTTTTACAAGTAGAGAACGACTTTTTCTCAACCCTCGCCGCCAGCCACTCATTTCACCTTTAGCGAGAGTTTTCTCTGCTTGAGATCGAACGCCAAGAAAAAAACCGGCGCTTCCGGGCTCGGCCGCGAGCTGCGCGCCGAGATCGAGCGTCTCGGCGCGCCCGCGGCGACCGTCGACCCGTCGACGTTGAAGGTGATGAAGCCGGAGACGCGGGAGCGCCCGTTCAGTAGGGCGGGCTGGGTCTTCGAGCTCAAGTACGACGGCTTCCGCGTGCTCGCCGCGGGAGGCGGTGGGGAGGCGCGGCTCTTCTACAAGAGCGGCCACGACGCCACCCGCATGCTGCCCGAGATCGCGCGCGCCGTGGCCGCTCTGCCGCTCGCCGGACTGATCCTCGACGGCGAGGCCGTGGTGCTCGACGAGGCGGGAAAGCCGGACTTCCAGCGCCTCCAGCGCCGCGGCCTGCGCACGCGAGCGATTGACGCCGAGCACGCGGCCGCGGCCACGCCGGCCACGTTCTTCGTCTTCGACCTGTTGGCCTGCGAGGGCTTCGACCTGCGGCCGCTGCCGTTCACGGCGCGGCGGGCGCTGTTGCGCCGGGTGCTTGCGGGGCAGGAGCCGGGGACCCTCCGCCTGTCCGACGAGATCCCTGACCGCGGGGAGGACCTCTACGCCGCCGTGGCCGCCATGGGCCTCGAGGGGGTCGTCGGCAAGCGCGCCGACTCCCCCTACCGCTCGGGCTATTCGGCGGACTGGCTCAAGGTGCGCGTCGACCGCACCTCGGACTTCGCGGTGGTGGGCTTCGATCCCGTCCCCGGCTCACGCTCCGGCTTCCGCAACCTGCACCTCGCCGTGCGCGACGCGGCGGGAGGGCTCGCCTACGCCGGTACCGTGGGATCCGGCTTCTCCCGCGAGGACTTCGCGGAGCTTCGTCCTCGCCTGGAACCGACGCGCCGCGCCTCGCCGCCGCTGGCGGTCGCCGCCGGCCGCGGCACGGCCTGGGTGGAACCGGAGGTCGTGGTCGAGGTCCGCTACAAGGAATGGACGCGGGGCGGCCACCTGCGTCATCCCGTCTTCCTGCGCGTGCGCGACGACAAGACGGTGGAGGAGTGTGTGCGACCCGGAGAGGAGGGGGGCGGGGAGGCGGAAGAGGACGTTTCGAAGGTATCTCCGGAACCTCCGATATCGCCGGTATCCGAGTCGTCTCGTCCCGTCGCCTTCACCAATCTCGGCAAGGTCTTCTGGCCGGCGGAGGGGTACACCAAGGGGGATCTCGTGGAGTACTACCGGGCCGCGGCGCCCGCCATGCTCCCCTTCCTCCGCGATCGCCCGCTGGTGCTCGACCGTTATCCCGACGGCATCGCCGGCAAGTCGTTCTACCAGAAGAATGCCCCGGTCGCCGCCGCCGGCCGGGTACGGACGGTGACGATTCATGCCGGAGGCTCGGAGCGCGACATCGATTACTTCCTCTGCGACGACGTGGACTCTCTGCTCTACCTGGTGAACCTGGGCGCCATTCCCTTCCACGTCTGGGCGAGCCGGGTGGAGTCGCTCGACCGGCCCGACTGGTGCATCCTGGATCTCGATCCCAAGACCGCGCCGTTCCTCCACGTCGTCGAGATCGCCCGCGCCATCCACGAGCTGTGCGGCGAGATCGCCATCGATTCCTTCGTCAAGACCAGCGGCGGCAGCGGCCTGCACGTGCTGCTGCCCATGGGCGGTCTGTTCCCGCACGAGCAGACGCGCCAACTCGCCGAGCTGCTGGCACGGGTGATCGTCGCGCGCCTGCCGGCCCTGGCCACGACGGCCCGCGCCATCCCGGCGCGACGTGGCCGGGTCTACGTCGACGCTCTGCAGAACGGCCGCGGCAAGTTGCTGGCCGCACCCTACGCAGTGCGCCCGCGGCCCGGGGCCACGGTTTCGACTCCCCTCGACTGGAGCGAGGTGGATTCACGGTTGGATTTGCGCGACTTCAACCTGAAGACCGTGCCGCAGCGCCTGCGCCGGCGCAGGAAAGACCCGCTCCTGCCGGTCCTGTCGGTCCAGCCCGACCTCGCCCGCACCCTCGAGCTGCTGGCCGAGCGCCTCTGAATTCTCTGCACGCCGTCGCCAAAAGAAAACGCCCCTCTCCCGAAGGAGAGGGGCGCCGGTGTGTTGCGCGACTTAAGTCGCTTGGGGTTAGTTGACGTTCAGGGTGAAGTCGTCAACGACGAAGGAGGTCTGCAGCGAGCTGTCCTCCACGCCGACGAGGAAGATCTGAACCGTCTGGCCCTTGAACGAGGTCACGTCGAAGCTCCGCTGCAGGAAGCCGGTGTTCTTGTTCAGGTTGGAGAAGGTTTGGAGCGTCGAGAGCACCGTGCCCGAGGTGTTGCGGATCTGCACCTTCAGGGTGTCGAACGCGGTGACGGTGGTCGTCTCGGCCGTGTCGATGTGGAGCCAGAAGGCGAGAGTCGCGGAGACCGCGGTCGACGGGATGCTCACCGTCTGGAGGATGCTGTCGGTGTGGGTCGTGCCGTAGCCGTCGAGCCACGCCTTCCACGAACCGGAGTGGGCCGGCTCACCGGTGGAGCTGTCGATGACGCCCGCGGTGGCCGTCCAGGGCGCCGGGCTGGCCGAGCCGTTCTCGAAGCCCGGGTTGCCGATGAGCTGGAGCGTGCCGCCGGTGACCGTCAGGGTGACCGTGGTGGTGTGGGTGATGCTGCCGCCGGTGCCGGTGACCGTGATCGTCGAGGTGCCCGCGGTTGCAGTCGAGGCGACGGTGATGTTCATCGTCGAGCTGCCCGAGCCGGGCGCGGCGATCGAGGACGGGCTGAAGGAGACGGTCACACCGGTCGGCTGACCGGAGGCCGAGAGTGCGATGGCGGAGTTGAAGCCGCCGGAGACCGCGGTGGTGATCGTCGAGCTGCCCGCTGCGCCCTTCGCGATCGAAACCGAGCTCGGCGAGGCCGAGATCGTGAAGTTGGGGGTCGGGACGCTGGTGACGGTCAGGGTGACCGTGGTGGTGTGGGTGATGCTGCCGCCGACACCCGTGATGGTGACGGTCGAAGTGCCCAGCGTCGCGGTCGAGGACGCGGTGAAGGTCACCGTCGAGGTACCGGAACCGGGCGCGGCGATCGAGGACGGGCTGAAGGTGGCCGTCACGCCAGCCGGCAGGCCGGAGGCGGAGAGCGCGATGGCGGAGCTGAAGCCACCGGAGACCGCGGTCGTGACCGTGGCGGTGGCGGTCGAACCCTGCACGACTGCGACCGAGCTCGGGGCCGCTACGATCGTGAAGTCAGGGGTGGTCATGGGGCTCGGCGTGACCGAGATGCAGGTCGAGGGCGCCGAGGCGCAGGCCTCGTTGCCGCTCGGGAAGGCGGTCACCTGGTAGAAGTAGGTGAGACCGTTGGACAGCACGTTGTCGGCGAGAGTGGTGGCGCTGCTGCCGCTGGAGATCTTGGTGAAGCCGGCGTTGCAGCCCTGCTCGTTGCGGAACACGTCATACACCGCACCGGACGACGTCCAGGAGAGCGCCGCCGAGTTGCTGCCGGCGGTGACGGTGAGCGTCGGCGTGGCCGGCGGGGTGCAGCCGGAGTGCGTCGTTGAGGCGCCGGCGTCGCCGGGGCAGGCGATGGCGTGACGGTTGAAGGCGGCGAAGAGAGCGCCGCCGTGCGGCGTGCCGTTGGTCAGGTTGCCGTCATCGTCGTCCACGGCGCGCATGGTCTTCCACAGCGAGCCCGTGCCGCAGCCGTCGGAAGCGAAGGTGGTGTGGTTGCAGGTGAAGGCGCTGGTGGCCGTGTTGCGAGAGAGGTACCACAGGCGGTCGAGGGTCGTCCAGGCCGGGCCGGTGCCGGCGCCGGGCAGGTCGCGGTTGGCGAAGTCCCAGATCGTCTCGGTGGGCACGTACGACTCGCAGTGAACTTCCTTGCCGCACGGGCCGGTGCCGCCGGAGCCGGCGGGGCAGTGGACCTTGATGAAGTTGAGGGCGGTCGCCGCGGTGCCGGAAGAGTGCTTGGCGAAGTCCGCGTCGCGCACGCCCGTGCAGGAGGTGCAGGCGTCGCCGTAACCGGCGCAGTTGCTGCTCAGGAAGCCGGCGCCGAGGCAGGAGGCGTGGAGGGCGATGATCGCCGTGGTATCGCCGTAGGACTCGCCGGTGGCGCCGTCGGGCGCGGTGCCGGTGCCGTCGTTCTGGTCGATGCCATGGCCGAACTCATGGAGCGAGACGCCGGCGATCGTGCCGGTGTTGTTGCAGCCGCCGCCCGACTTGAAGAAGTTCAGGGTCGAGCCGTTCCAGTAGGCGTTGCAGGTCTGGTTCAGGTTGACGTTGACCGTCAGCACCTGGTTGAGCCAGGTGTTGGCGGGCAGCCAGCCCTTGACCACTTCCTTGATGCGGTTGACCTGGTAGAACTGCTCGCGGGAGGAGTGGGTGTTGCCGTTGCCACCGTGACCCGGCGTCGTGCAATCGGTGCCCGTGGAGGTGCCGAAAGCGATGTTGCCGGAGGCGTCCGAGGCCTGCGAAATGGTGCCGCAGGTGTCGGTGATCTTCACGAACTGGCCGGAGAGGGTGGAGGTGACCGTGCCGCTGGTGAAGTTGTAGACGCCGCCCGAGTTGGTGAAGCCGCCCGACGACACGTTGGCGAAGGGCGCGGGACGTACTACCTCGGCGCCGGTGGTCGGCGAGTTCAGGTAGGTGCCGCCGCTGACCTGCGCCTGGACGTAGTCGTTGATGTCGCTGAGCTCGAGCATCTCGCCCGTGGCCGCGTCGACACGAACCCGCCAGGTGCCCATCACGCCGTCGCGATGGAAGACGAACTGCCAGACCTTGGCGAGGCCACGGCCCTGGCCGAACTTGAAGCCTTCGGCATAGCCGTTGTTCGCGATATTAGCCGGCAGCAGGTGAAGGCTGCCGTTGTCCCGGAAGGTGTCGGCCACGGAGAAGCCGCCGAGGAACTTCGAGGCGATGGCCAGGGCCTGAGCCTGGGTGAGACGGGCGGCCGGAACCGCGCCGGCGGCCGGGATGTTCTCGGTGCCGAACTGGATCAGGTTGCCGTTGTTGACGCGGAAGACGACGCGCGCGCCCTCGACGGGCATACCTTCGCGGACGACGTCATAGTCCACGAACCAGACGTGGCCGGCCGGCTGACCCGAGCGGCCCGAGTTGAGGACCAGGGTGGTCGGGTCGACACCCATGAGCGGCGCCACACCCTTCAGGTAGTCGCGTGCGATGGCGTCGAGCACCGCCATGTCCGGCTTGGCACGGCCGGCCAGGACGGAGGAGATGTTGGCATTGGTGAGGGAGTTGCCGCGTCCGGGCACCCAGGCGATGTTGCCGCCCTCGGCGAAGGCGAGCAGGCCGGACCGATGGTCCACCGTGGCCTTCCAGGAAGAGTTGGCGCCGATGACGAAGGCCGCCCAACCGTTCTGCAGGTTCGGAGTGACGAGGCTCTGGACGTTGTCCAGGGACTCGAAGGGCTGCGACGGCAGCAGTTTGTCATGAACGAATGACATGGAGGACAGGACGTCATTGCCCTGTTTGGCGACCTGGGCCGTGGCCGGGATCGCGGCGATGAGGCTCAACAACATCAACAGCGTGAGACCTACCTTGGGCGAGAGACAAGATTTTGCCTTCATGAAATGGTCCCCCCTCCTAGGGGAACGGCGAAAGGGGAGGTACAAACCTCCAGTTACCACAAGGGTGGGAAGGACCTCCTCCCCACCCGACAATCACCAGGCCAGTTCTTCTGCGGCTGCTATACTCGCCCCCCGATCCAAAGACCTGGGAGTCAAGATGTCTCTAAAGCAGCAGGACATGTTGTTGATGACCACCAACAGTCACAGTGCTCGCCCCCGGCAAAAGCGATCCACTTTTTTTCAACTGGCGTCATTTGCCTTTGTTGGAATTGCTGGAGTAACTCTCTCCGCCGTTCTGGCGGCCACTCGCCCGGCCGCCCCGGAGCCTGCGAAGCGCACGCCTCCGAACCTCGTCCTCATCACCATGGACACCACCCGGGCCGACCATCTGGGAGCCTGGGGCTACAAGGACGCCCATACTCCCAACCTCGACGCCCTGGCGGCCCGCGGCACCCGCTTCGTCCGTTGCGACACCGCCGCCCCCATCACCCTGCCCAGCCATGCGACGATCCTCACCGGCCTCTTTCCGCCCCATCACGGTGTGCGCGACAACGGTACTTTCGTGTTGTCGCCCAAGGTTGAAACGCTCGCCAAGCGGCTGGCGGCCCGCGGCTACGACACGGCGGCCGTGATTTCGGCCGTAGTGCTGGCTCGGCGCCAGGGCCTGGACCACGGGTTCCGGATCTACGACGACGACCTGGGAAGCGGCTACACCCAGGGGACCTTGGTTTCGGAAAGGACGGCGGAAGCTACCACAAGCGCTGCCCTGAAAGCAATGGCCGGCCTGAAACCGCCGTTCTTCCTCTGGGTTCACTACTACGATCCCCATGAGGAGTACCGGCCGCCCAGCCGTTTCGCCGATGCCGCCCGTGGCCCTCACCGCCTCTACGACGGCGAGATCGCCTTCATGGACGAGCAGATCGGCGAATTGTTGAAAAAACTGCCCGCGGCGACCGACGTGCTGGCGGTGGGAGATCACGGCGAGATGCTCGGCGAACACGGTGAGGATACTCACGGCCTGCTGCTCAACCGTGCCGCCCGGCGGGTGCCGCTGATCCTCGCCGGGCCGGACGTGCCCTCGGGCCGGGTGAGCGATTGCCTGGTGCGCACCGTCGACGTGACCCCCACTTTCCTGGGCCTGGCCGGCGGCGCCCCGGCCTCCGGCCTCGACGGCCGCAGTCTTCTGCCGGTGCCGGCGGGTCAGGACTGCTCCCGCCAGAGCTACACCGAGAGCTTCCTTCCCTTCTTCGCCTACAAGTGGTACCCGCTGCGCTCGCTCGCCAACGACCGCTTCCTTTACCTCAAGGCGCCGAAGAGCAGCCTCTTCGATTTGACGGCGGACCCTGGCGAAAGCCGCGACCTGGCACCCACGCAGGCGCAGGCGGCGCGCACCTGGGAAGGAAAGATGGTGGCGTTCCTGAAGGCGCAGGGTGAGAAGCTCGACACTCCCGTTCGCCCCGAGAACGTGCTCAACGACGAGCAGCGCCGCCAACTCGCCAGCCTTGGCTACCTCGGCGGCGTCGCCGAAGGCCCGGTGACGGTCGGGCTGCCCGATCCGCGGGCGATGGCCGGCCTGGCCCGGGATCTCCACCGCGTCACCCAGAGCGTGCAGGAGGGCAAGTGCGCCACAGCCCTGCCGGAGCTGCAGGCGATCGTCAAGAAAGATCCCCACAACTTCCCGGCCCTGAGCCTCGCCGGCTTCTGCCTGCGCCAGACCGGCCGCACGGAATCCGCCCTCGCTCTCTTCCAGCGCGCGCAGAAGGAGAACGACCTCAACGCCGTGCCGATCACCGACGCCGCCGGCTGCCTGTTCGACCTCGGCAAGAAACAGGAGGCGGAGCGGGAGTACCGCCGTGCCTTGACCCTCGATCCGGCGCAGGCGGTGGCGGCGACCAACCTGTCGCGCATGCTGCGCCAGCGCGGCGACCGCAAAGAGGCGCTGGCGGTGCTCGACACTGCCCTGCGGGCCGGCGCCCACGAGCCCGAGATCTACCTGGAGCGCGGCATCGGCCGCGCCGAGGGCGGCAGCCTCGAGACGGCGCTCATCGATTTCCACGAAGCCGCGCGGCGCGCGCCGGCCAATCCGGTGCCCATCGAAAACGCCGCCCGCACCGCCTACGACCTCAAACGTTTCAAAGAGTCCGCTCAGCTCTACGAGCAGCTCCTGCGCATCGCCGCCAACCGGACCGACCTGTGGAAGACCACGGGCGCCATCTATCTCTATGAGCTGGACGACAAGGAGGCCGCCCTGCGCTGTTTCCGCCGCGCCCTCAACCTGGAGTCGGACCCGGGCGAGCGCGGCCGGCTGGAAAGCCTGGTCAAGGAGCTGGGAGGATGAGGCGAGCTCGGAGGGGGTTGCCTTGAAGGATTTCCTACGGACGGTCACCCTCTTCAAGGATCTCGACGACGAGCAGACCGCGCGTCTGGCGGCCGTCGTGATCGTCGAGCGTCATCCGGCCTACGACCTGGTTTTTCGCGAGGGCGACCCGGTCGACGCCTTCTATGTCGTCCAAGAGGGTTTGGTGACCGTCTTCCGCGACGAGCAGGGGAAGCCCCAGCAGGTATTGGCCCGGCTGGAAACGGGTGGCTTCTTCGGCGAAATGGGCCTGCTCAACGACAAGGCCCGGCGCTATGCCTCCGCCCGCACCGCAGCGCCCGCCGTGCTGCTGCGGGTGGATAAACCCGACCTCATCGGGCTGCTGCGCGACAACCCTGCCCTGGAGCTCAAGCTGCGGGCCGAGGTGATCCGCCGTCATGGCATGAACGTCTCCGCCCTGCTGGGGCTCGCCGGCCAGCGGGACGTGCGCATCCGGCTGGGAGTGCCCGCGGTGCTCGAGCTGGAGGACGGCACGCGGCTGTCGGTGATGCTGGAGAACCTCTCCCTGGGCGGCGTCGGCCTCTCCGGCGTGCCGGCGACCTGGCAGACGGGATTGCCCCTCAGCTTCCGCCTCGGCCGGCCCGGCGAGCTGACCATCCTTGGCGTCAACGGCAGCGTCTCCTGGCGGGAGGGGGACACCGTGGGAATCGCCTTCGCCCCCGAAGCCGCCGGCGATCCCGTGCTGATCAACCGCACCCTACGGCGGTTCATGGAAGGCCGGCGTTAGTCTGGCGTCATGAAGCTGGGAGGAATTCCCCAAAACCCCCTCGAATGGATCGCGGCGAAGCTGGGCCTGCTGCCGCAGCCGCTGCTGGACACGCATGTCGCCATGCTGCTGGCGCGGGCGGTGATGGAGGGGACGCGGCTGGGCGTCTTCGATGCGCTGGCGGCCGGGCCGCTCACCGCGGAGGAGCTCGCCGCCCGCTGTGGGGGCGAGCCGCGGGCCACCCGGAAGCTGCTGGACGCCCTGGCCGGCTGCGAGTATCTGCGCTTCGAGTCCGGCCGCTACGCCCTGTCGGCCATGGCACGCAAGTGGCTGCTGGCGGACGCGCCCCAGCCCCTGCGCGACAAGATGCTCTTCCAATTTTTGGAGTGGGACCACGTCGAGCACGTCGGCGAGTTCGTGCGCACTGGTCAGCCGCTGGACTTCCACGGCGTGCTCAATCCTGAGCAGTGGGGTCTCTACCAGCGGGGAATGCGCTCGGTCGCTTCCGCTTGGGCCCCGGAGGTGGGGCGCCGGACTCCGGTGCCGAAAGGTGCCAGGGACCTGCTGGACGTCGGCGGCGCGCACGGCTTTCTCTCGGTGGCCCTGTGTCGCCGGCACCCGGGGTTGCGGGCGGTCGTCCTGGAGCTGGCCGAGGCCGTCGAGCACGCGGCACCCCTGCTGGCGCGGGAGGGAATGGGGGACCGCGTGATCCACCGCGCCGGCAATGCCCTCACGGACGATTTGGGCGCCGAAGTCTGGGACGTGGTCTTCGTCTCCAGCCTCGTCCACCACTTCGACGACGCTACCAATCGTGCCCTGGCGAAGCGGATCGCGAGGGCCCTGCGGCCCGGCGGCATCTTCGTCATCCAGGAGCTCTACCGCCCCGCCTCTCCGAACGAAACCGGCCAGATCGGCGCCCTCCTCGACCTCTACTTCGCCGTCACCAGCCGCTCCGGCACCTGGTCCTTCGAAGAGATGGCCGGCTGGCAGCGCGAAGCGGGCCTGGAGCCACTGAAGCCGATCAAATTCCTCACTGTGCCCGGCGTCGGCCAGCAGGCGGCGGTGAAGAGGAAGTAGACTGGAGAGGGGCTCTGCATGTACACTCTGTAGATGCGCTTTACCTGGGATGAGGCGAAAAGGGCCGCCAATCTCAGGAAGCACGGTCTTGACTTTGCCGATGCCCCAGAAGTTTTCGCTGGCCCTACCTGTACCGTTGAAGACAGCCGCTTGGCGTATGGGGAGCAGCGCCTCCTCAGCTTTGGTCTTCTTCGCGGCCTGGCTGTTTCCATCGTTCACACGGAGACTGAAGATGAAATCCGAATCATCTCGTTCCGCAACGCCACAAAGCGAGAAGCAGGCTTCCTCCTCGAAAACCTCTAAGACTGATTGGGCACGAGTCCGGTCGATGAAAGAGGAAGACATCGTCCTCACGGAGGAGCATCCTGAGCTGGACTTGCAGCACGTCGTGAGGGTGATCAAGCGACGTGGTATGAAGCCAGTTCCTCCCAAAGGTTCGGTCTCGTTGCGCATTGACCAGGACGTGCTCGATTGGTTCAGGGCGCAGGGTCCCGGCTATCAGACCCGCATCAACATGATTCTCCGGGCCTTCCGGGATGCCTCGGTCTGAGTCACAAAACAGTCCCAGTCGCTGAAGCCGATCAAATTCCTCACCTGGCTGACTGGGGCGGCCCCAAGGTCGGTCAGGCTCCCTATGCAAAGAAGCTGTAGAATTCAAAGGATTGGGGCGGGGGAGAGAAGCTCTGCAGGAAAGGAGTCCATCATGGAGCGCCCTCGGATCGTTGTTCAACTCGTCCTGACCCTCTTCGCAGCCACTGTGCTGCCGGTCTCCGGTGAGACCCTCTCGAGCTCCAGCTCGAACCCTTTCGGCTTCACCAAGGTCGGCAACCGGGTGGTGTTTTTCGCCCACGACCTGACTTCCTTCGGCGCGCTATGGTCGACCGACGGGACGCCGGCCGGCACGCTCCGGCTGACCGATGAGGCGGATCCGGCTGCGCGGGTAGGTGTCGTGGGCTCCTCCTATCTCTGGTTCGTGCAGGCACAATCCGGGTACTCGCTCTGGCGCACGGCGGGCACCCCGGCGACGACGTTTCCGCTGGTGGCGGACGGCATCTTCGCTCCCAACCCCGACGATTTTCCCTTCCCCTGGGCGATTGTCGGCGGCAAGCTTCAGTTTTTCCGTTACTCGGCCGCCAACGTCCTGGAGCTGTGGACGAGCAACGGCACGACGGCCGGAACCCACCGCTCCGTTTCGCTGCCGAAGATCAAGGATGTGCCCCTGGTGGCCGCCAGCTCTCAGGGCTGGCTCTTCTTTTTCACCGCCACCCCGCATCCTCAGTTCGGCATTACGACCTACGACCACTGGGCCGTGTGGCGCACCGGCGGCACGGCCGCCTCGACCCGGCGCCTCGCTTCGCTTCCGGATTACGTCTTCTCGGCCCACCCGTCGACGCGCCGGCTCCTCTTCCTGAGCGGCGGTCAGCTCTGGGCGAGCGACGGCAGCGTGGCCGGGACGGCGCCCTTTTTCGGCCCGCCTGCCAATCCTCCCCTGGAGGTCCACGTCTTCCTGGGCACGGCGGGGGACAAGCTCTACATGCTGGCTCACACCGGCAGTCAAAGCGAGTCGCTCTGGGTTTTCGACGGTACCCGGCGAGGGACGGGGATCGTCTCCCCCGCGCTCTCATTGGATTCTCCGGCGGCGGCAACGGTCGGCGACAGGATCTTCTTCGTCGCCTCCGACGGTGTCCACGGCAGCGAGCTGTGGAGCAGCCGCGGCACGGCCCGTACGACCATGATGGTGGCGGACCTCTGCCCCGGCTCCTGTTCGGCCTTCCCCCAACCCAACGCGATTTTCCTCGTCACGGCGGGAGGCCGGGTCTTCTTCCAGGCCGAGGATCCGACCGCGGGCCGGGAGCTGTTCGTTTCCAACGGCACGGCGGCCGGAACCCGGCTCGTGCTCGACCTCTGCCCCGGCGCCTGCGGCTCCTCGGCCGGGTTGCTTCCCGCCGGCGGAGAGGTTTACTTCTATGGCCGCGACCCCGAGCACGGCGTCGAGCTGTGGGCCAGCGACGGTACCCCCGGAGGCACGCGCCGCCTCAGCGACTTCACCCTCGCCGATCTCTTCGGTACCGGCGACGCCGGCGCGCTGCCGGCCCCTTCGCTGGCGATCCTCGGCAACCGCGTGGTGACCCTGGGCTTCGACCCGGCGAGCGGCTTCGAGCCCTGGGTCTTCAACCGAGCCGGAGGTGGCGGCCAACGGCTGGCCGATATCTTCTAAGGCGGCTTTACAAGCCACGGGCTCGTCTTGCCATTCAATGGCAGAGGGCCTGTGGTACTCTTCCGCCGTGATCCCCAAAGGCTGTGATACCAGGGGCCAACTCGTGGATGACGAAGAGAGGGTGGTCCGATGAAGCGGATTCTTCTGTCAATACGTCTAGGCGTGCCTCTGCTTGCCCTTCTCGCCACCTCGACGCTTCTTTTCGCATGCGCCGACACGCCTCAGAAGCGCTCGGTTTCGATCCTGTATGCGGGATCTCTCGCTACGGTCATGGAAAACGGCGTGGGTCCCGCATTTTCGGCAGCGACCGGCTACGAATACAAGGGCGAAGCGCATGGGTCGCTCGGTGCCGCGCGCCTCATCCACGATCATCTCAGGAGCCCGGACGTCTTCATCAGCGCCGATCCCTCCGTCAATGAAAATGTATTGATGGGTAGCAAGAATGGCGACCTGGTGACGTGGTTCGTGACTCTCGCTTCCTCGCAGCTCGTGCTTGCCTACAACCCGAAGAGCCGTTTCGCGGCCAACTTCGAAGCGGCAGCGGTCGGCAAGACTCCGTGGTATGAGGTCCTCGAGACGCCCGGCGTGCGTTTTGGGAGAGGCGACCCTACCATTGATCCTAAAGGGTACCGAACACTTTTTCTCTTCACCCTGGCTGGGAAGCATTACCAGCGCCCGGAAATACCTGGTCTATTAGGGGATACCCTGAACCCCGCCCAGGTGCTGCCGGAGGTCGCGCTGTTGGCCCGCATCGAATCCGGGCAGTTTGATGCCGGAATTTTCTATAAGCATGAGATCGTCGCCCATAAACTGCCCTTCGTCAGCTTTCCACCTGAAATCAATCTGGGCGATTCCCGGTTCTCCGCTCTCTACGCACAAGCCACCTATACAACCCCTACGGGTGAGCACGTCAGCGGCGCCCCCATCCTTTTCACCCTGACGATTCCAAAGGCAGCGCACAACCAGGCCGGTGCCGAGGCCTTTGTACGATTCCTCCTCACCTCGCCAGCCCTGCTGGAGAAGTTTGGATTCGGAATCGTAGAGCACCGGGTGGGTGGGGATGGTAAGCAGATTCCGGCAGATCTCCGTAGTCTGTGCTCCGGAACCTACAAGCCATGATGCAACGGCCTCGGCCGGCACTTTTTGTTTTTGGCGCGATTGGCGGGCTGCTGCTGCTCAACCTCGTGCTGCCGATCGCCAATCTGTTGATTCACATCGATCTGCCTCGCTGGATCGCTGCCTTGCGCGACCCCAGGGCCGGCGACGCACTGCGCATCTCCACCCTGACGTCCGCGATATCGGTTGTGATCATGACCCTGTTCGGCGTTCCGCTCGGATATGTGCTCGCGCGCGGCCGCCTCCCCTTCAAGCAGGTCTTGATCAGTCTCGTCTTTCTGCCGATGGTCGTTCCGGGTCTCGCGGGGGGCATCCTGTTGTTGCTGACCTTCGGGCCTTACGGAACGGTCGGGGGCCCACTGTCGGCCTGGAATATCGCCCTCACGAGCAATCCGGCAGGAATCGTTCTGGCACAACTCTATGTGGCCTCTCCCTTCGTCATCATCTCGGCGTTGGTGGCCTTCAACAACGTCGATTCCAAGCTGGAGATGGCCGCGGCGACACTGGGCGATTCCCAGTGGCAAATCTTTCGGCGAATCTCGCTGCCTCTCGCCTGGCCCGGCATCGCAGCGGGCATTACACTGGCGTGGATTCGCGCACTCGGCGAGTTCGGCGCCACCATGATCGTCGCCTACAACCCCCACACCCTGCCGGTCTATATGTGGGTGAAGTTCGAGTCGAACGGCCTGATCGGAGCCCTGCCCGTGGCCTTCCTGCTCGTGCTTCTGGCCGCGGTGGCCGTGGCGCTCTCCATGCTGCTCGGTCGTCTCACCACGGATCGGAGCACCGTGACTGTACCCGGAGCCCCGGGGGGGAAACTGGCATGAGCTCCACGCTGCACGTCCAATTACGCAAGCGCCACTCCTCCGGCCGGTTTTCCCGGTTCGAGCTCGAAACCACGTTCACGGCCGCCCCCGGCGTGACGATGATCGTCGGTCATTCCG
Source organism: Thermoanaerobaculia bacterium (assembly GCA_035996875.1). Classification (GTDB taxonomy): domain Bacteria; phylum Acidobacteriota; class Thermoanaerobaculia; order Multivoradales; family UBA5704; genus DATARR01. Next base: position 45,124 of record DASYJD010000033.1, on the reverse strand, counting down.
GCGCCGGCAAAACAACAATTCTGCGCTGCATTGCGGGCCTTTGCGATCCGGAGGAGGGCCGCATTGCGGTCGGCGATCGAGTGCTTTTCGATTCCAGGCAGAGAATCAAGCTCGAGCCGGCGCGGCGCAGAGTCGCCTTCGTGTTTCAGGACCTGGCGCTCTTTCCCCACCTGTCTGTCCAGGACAATGTCATGTACGGGCTCCGCCGCTTGGAGAGATCCGAGAGAGAGCGGCGGATGCACGAGATCCTGGAGTCCTTTCAGATTTCGCACCTCTGCGGCCGGTCACCCCGGGAGATTTCCGGGGGGGAGCAGCAACGGGTCGCCCTGGCGCGTTCACTGGTCACCGAACCCTCGGTCCTGCTCCTGGACGAACCCTTGTCCTCACTGGATCCGCGTACGAAGGTCCGCATCGTGGAAGACCTGCAGAAGTGGAACCGCACGCGCGGCATTCCAATCCTCTATGTCACTCATGACCACGGTGAAGTGTTTGCGATGGGGGACCGCGTGGTTGCCCTGGAGCAAGGAAGGATCGTCGCGGAAGGGCTGCCGCTGGACGTGGTGCCGGCTTCTTCCCGGGCAGCGCCGGCGCAGCCGGGAGACTTCGAGAATTTTTTCGATGCGACCGTGATCGAGCTTCGGGAGCAGGAAGACACCATGGTCTGCCAGATCACAGGGACTTCCGTCTTTCTCAAAGCGCCGTTGGCGCAGGTTTCCATCGGCTCGGAAGTGTGCCTGGGAGCTCGCGCTGGAGAGATCCTCGTCTCGGCTTCGCCGCCGGCGATCGTCAGCGATTGTAATGTGATACCCGGAAGGATAAGGCAGCTCGATCGCCTGGGCTCGGTGGTGGAAGCTCGCGTCGGCTGTGGTGCCGAGTTTCGCGTTCGTATGGACGCGCGTTCCGCCCAGTCTCGCGGCCTGGGCGTCGCCTCGGAAGTATGGATGATGATCGGCACGCACGCGTGCCACCTGGTCCGGCCGGTCCTTCTCGATTCATTGCGGCGGCTGTTTGTTTTTGTCTGTCACGGAAACACGGTCCGGTCTCCCATGGCTCAGGCGATCTGCAACGCAGAGATCGCCGGCCGGTTCGGCGTGCCGCTGGAATCACTGGACCGGCTTGGCATCAAAGCGGTGAGCGCCGGTTTGTCCGCTCGGCCGGGGGAGCCCATCGCCGCGGAGGTCGAGCAAGCCTTGGGACGGATCGGCATGCCGGTCCCCGAGCATCGGTCTCGCAACCTGACCCATCGCCTGGCTCAGAGAGCCGAGGCCATCTTCTGTATGACCGAGGAGCAACGCAGAGAGCTCACAGCGCTGTTTCCAGCGGCGCAACCGAAATCCTACCGTCTGCATCCTGATGAGGACGTCGGCGATCCTCATGGCAAGACTCTCGATGGGTTCCTCGATTGCGCGCTGCAGATTCAAGACCTGGTCCGCCAGCGGCTCGACGGATTTGGCGTGTGCAGCGCGGAATAAAATAAGCGCCGCCCGTTTGCCCCTTCCGGCGGTCCGGTGTACTCTCCAGGGTCAAGAGACCTTGGTATGAGTCTATCGACTGCAGAAGCAGAGGTGCAGAGCCTCTCCCAGAAGGCGGCGATTCGCCCGCTGGGGATCCGCACGATGGCCGAGGCGATCGTGCGGGCGGCGGCGCTTTGGCCCACCCACGGCTGCACCTTCCAGGACCTGAAGGGCGAGGAGACGTTCTACTCTTTCGCCCAGATCGCCGAGGAGACCGCCCGGCGGGCCGGCGCCCTGCAAGCTCTCGGGCTGCGCAAGGGCGACCGCCTCGGCATGGTGGTCATCGAACCCAGGGATTTCGTGCTCACCTTCCTCGCCAGTCTGCGGGTAGGGGTCGTCCCGGTGCCGTTCTATCCCCCTCTGGGCCTCGGCAACTTCGCCTCCTACAGCACGCGGATCGGCCAGTTGCTGGAGTCCTGCGGGGCGCGGGTGCTCTTCGCCTCGCGCCGGCTGGAGAGCGTTCTCTGGGCTCTCGTGGGCGAGGTCCCCTGTCTCGAAACGCTGATCACCGACAAGCATCTGGAACGGGATCACCCGGCCCCGGACTTTCCCGATCTCAGTCCCGACGACATCGCCTTTCTGCAGTACACCTCCGGCTCCACGGCGGATTCGAAAGGGGTGATGATCAGCCATCGCTGCCTCATCGCCAACAGCGAGGGAATTCTCGGCCCCGGCGGCCTCCAGGCCGATCCGCGGACCGACCTGGGCGTCACCTGGCTGCCGCTCTACCACGACATGGGCCTGATCGGCTTCGTCGTCGCTCCGCTGTGCTTCGGAGTCTCGGTCGTCTTCATTCCGACCCTGCGTTTCCTGCGCGATCCCACGGTCTGGATGGAGACCATCCATCGCCACCGCGCCACGATCTCCTTCGGGCCCAACTTCGCCTTCGGCCTGGTGGCCCGGCGCACGACCCCCGAGCACCTCGCCCGCTGGGACCTTTCCTGCCTGAAGGTCCTCGGCTGCGGCGGCGAGCCGGTGCACGCGGAAACCATCCGCACCTTCTCGCAGCGGTTCTCGCCGGCCACCGGCCTGCAGCCGGATCTGGTTCGCCCGGGCTACGGCTGCGCGGAGGGAACGCTGGCCGCATCGCTCACTCCCATGAGCGAGGGCCTGCGCGTCAATGCCGTCGACGCCGCCACCTTCCGCGGCGAAGGCGTCGCCGCTCCGCCGCGGGAGGGCCAGCCGGTTTTGACGCACGTGGCCTGCGGCGTGCCGATCCCCGGCCACCAAGTCGTCATCGCCGGCAGGGAGGGCCTCTTTCTTCCGGCCGGCGTCGAGGGGGAGATCCTTTTCGGCGGCCCGTCGGTCTCCTCCGGCTACTTCCGCAATGAGCCGGCCACCCGGGCGACGTTCCGCGACGGCTGGCTCTACACGGGCGACCTCGGCTACGTGCTGGACGGGCACGTCTACGTCACCGGGCGCATCAAGGACCTCATCATCTACCACGGCCGCAACTATCATCCCCAGTCCCTCGAATGGCCGGCCGGCAAGCTGCCGGGGGTGCGGCAGGGGAACGTGGTGGCCTTCTCGGTTCCCGGAGAGGACTCCGAGCGCGTGGTGATCGTTCTTGAAACGACGACGGACGACGCGGAGAGCCTGATCAAGGAGATCAAGCGGGTGGTGCAGGCGGAGACGGGGCTGGCGCTCGACGACATCGTCCTGCTCGGCAAGAACTGCCTGCCCAAGACGTCGTCGGGCAAGGTGCAGCGGCGGAAGACGCGGGAGATGTACCTGAACGGCGAGCTCGGGGCGGCGGGCTCGCGGATGACGGCCTCGCGCGGCCGCTTCATCGATCTGGCCCGGCAGATGGCCCGCTCGTTATGGACACGCTTTCGCAGCCGGCTTCGACCGGTCAATCGCCCGGTGAAGGAGGCGCGGTGACGACGGAAGAGATCCTCGATCAGATCCGGAAGGGGCTGGAGGCGGTCGCTCCGGCCCGCGCCGCGGAGTTCCGCAAGGTGAAGAGCCCGGAGGATCTGGACTCCCTGGGGCTCGACTCCATCACCACGCTCGAATTGGTGGACCGCCTGGAAAAGCGTCTCGGCGTCGCCTTCTCCGACGACTTTCTCATGGAGATGACGAGCGCCCGGGACTTGGTGGCCGCGATCCAGGATCAGGTGGCGTGACGGCGACTGAGCCTTCGGCAGGCAACCCTCAGCGGCACTCTCCGAGACTCCATCCCCTGCTCTACGACCTGGTGCGGGGAGTGATCCGCTTCCTTTTCCTGACGTTGAGCCACCCCAAAGTGACCGGCCTGGAGCTCTGCCCGCCGCAGGGGCCGGCGATCCTCGCCGTCAATCATCTGAGCTACTTCGACGGGCCGATGGTGCTCGCCATGTTCCGCCGCCGGGTGCGCCCGATGGCCGCGGACCGTCTCCGGCGCCATTTTTTCTTTGGACCGGTGATGATTGCCACCGGGGCGATCTTCATCCGCCGCGGGCAGATGGACCGGGCGGCCATGCGCGCCCTCCTCGAGGTGCTCGAAGAGGGCGGCTGTGTGGCGGTCGCGATCGAGGGCACCCGCAGCCCGGACGGCAAGCTGCGGGAGGGCAAGAACGGCGTCGCGTATCTCGCGGCCAAGAGTGGGGCGCCGCTGATCCCCGCGGCGGTGTGGGGGACCGAGCAGATCTGGCCCGCGTGGCGCCGGTTCCGGCGCGCGGAGGTCCATCTCAGCCTGGGGCCTCCCATCACGCCGGCTTCCCAGGCCCTCGACGTTTCCACGCTGGACGAGACCACGCGCACCATCATGTCCCGCATCGCCGCCCTGTTGCCCGCGCGCTATCTTCCCGACGGGCAGGATTCCCCTGGGGACGACAAGGTGACAGACTGAGGGCATGAGCCTTCCCGAGACGACCATGGTGCCGTCACCGCCGCCGGTGCAGCGTACCGAGCGCGCCCTGATCCTGGCGACCCGGCCGTTCATCGGTGAGGACCGGGCGGCGAGCTGGCGCCATACGCTGGTGGCCTTCTCGCTGCTCGCCGCGACGCTCGCCGCGGTCGTGCTGGTCCACCTGACCTGGGCCCGGGCGCTCCTGTCGGTCTTCGCGGGGTTGCTGATCGTCCGTTGCTTCGTGCTCTTTCACGACTACATGCACGGCTCGCTGCTGCGCGGCTCGCGCTTCGCCTCGGCCCTTTACCGGCTATTCGGCATCCTGTCCCTCAATCCGCCCCGCATCTGGCGGGAGACGCACAACTATCACCATCTCCATACCGCCCGCATCGCGGGCTCGCACATCGGCTCCTACCCGGTGGTGACCACGGGGCAGTGGCGGCGCATGTCCGGCCGTCAGCGTCTCTACTACCGTCTGACGCGCCATCCGCTCACCATCGCGGCGGGCTATGGAACCGTTTTTCTCTCCGGCATGTGCCTGCGCCCCTTCCTACGCCACCCTAGGCAGAACTTCGATTCGGGCGTCGCTCTGATCCTCCATCTGCTGCTGCTGGCAGCCGCCTGGCGCCTGGGTGGTATCGAGGTGATGGTTTTCGTCCTCGTCCTGCCTCTGGTCATCGCCTCCGCGGTGGGGTCCTACATCTTCTACGTGCAGCACAACTTTCCCGAGGTCGAGATCCGGGGCCGTCACGAATGGACCTATGCGGCGTCCGCCTTGCACTCGTCGGCCTACATCGAGATGGGGCCGGTGGCGCGCTGGTTCCTCGGCAACATCGGTTTCCACCACGTGCACCACCTGAACCCGCGAATTCCTTTCTACCGCCTGCCCGAGGCGATGCAGGAGATTCCGGAGCTGCGCGACCCTCCGCGCACCACCCTGGGCTGGCGCGACGTCGTGACCAGCTTCCGCCTCAAGCTCTGGGACCCCGAGCGCAGCGAGATGGTCGGGTTCCCGGGGCGGCAATAGCGCCCGGCCGTGCTAGACTTGAAACTCGCTTACGGCCTGAAACCTGACGATGATCGTCGAAAAACGCCATCTGGATGGATTCACCCTTCTCAACGTGGAAGGTGTCATCAAGCTCGGAGAGAGCGCGCAGTTCTTCGCCCAGACGCTGGAGCGCACCCTCTCCGACGACCGCGGCCACGTCATCATCGACTTCTCCAAGATCAACTTCATCGATTCGACGGGCATCGGTGAGCTCGTGGGCTACCTCGGGCGCTTCCGCAACTCGAAGCGGGAGCTGATCCTGGTCAAGCCTTCCGACCGCATCCGCAAGCTCCTGCACGTCGCCCGGCTGGACACACTGTTCCCCACCTACGAATCGGTGGAATCGGCCATCTCCGCGGAGCGTTGACTACGGAATGAGAGTCCGTTTCGTTTCGCGCTGGGCCGTACCCGTCCTGCTGGCTCTGATGGCCGCGATGATCCTGCTGCTGGGCGGCTGCTCCTACTTTCACCGCGGGCAGGGGGGCAAGGCTGACCCCTATCGCAAGCTGAGCCCGCCGGTGGCCTACGAGCTGATCCGGGACAACCCCGAGATGCTGGTGATCGATCTGCGCAAGCCGGAGGAGTACAACGGCGAGACCGGCCACATCCGCAGGGCGCGGAACATCCCCGTGGACCGGCTGCCCTACCGGCTGCTGGAGCTCAGCGCTTACCGCGCCGAGACCTTCCTCGTCTACTGCCGTGCCGACCCCTGCGGCGCCGAGGGAGTCGCCGATCTGCGGTCCAGCGGCTTCGAGAACGTCATCCTGATGGATGGCGGCATTGAGGCTTGGATTCGCGCCGGCTTCAGGACCGTGCTACCGGCGGGAGTCGCCGGCCGCGTCACCCAGGGCCCGCTGATGCCCTTGAAACCTGGAGAGAAACCGCGGCCGGTCCCTGAGATCGAGACTCCGGAGGTTCCTCTCCCGCCGCCGCCGCCCCGGTGATCACGGCGGCCGTTACGCCGGACGAGACCCTTTCAAGATCCTGCAGGGAGATTCGATATGACCGTTCATTCGCCGTTGCCCCTATCCACCGCCGAAGCCCTCGCCGAGCTCCAGGCCAGCCTGGGTGACCGCATTCTGCTGGACGAGGAGAGCCGTTCCCGCTACCGCTCCGACTTCGGGCGCAAGGTGGACCGTCTGCCGGGCGCCGTGGCCCGCTGCACCTCGACGGCCGAGATCGCCGAGGTCGTCCGCTTCTGCCGCGAGCGCGGGATTCCCGTCGTCCCCCGCGGCCAGGCCCACACCCAGAGCGGTCAGGCCACCAGCGAGGGCGGGGTATTGCTGGACACCTCCTCACTGTGCGTCATCCATGAGATCGACGAAGAGAGTGAGACCGCGACGGTCGACTGCGGCGTCGTCTGGCGCGACCTCGTGGCCGCGACCTTGGAGAAGGGGTTGGTCCCCCGCGTCCTCACCAACAACCTCGGCGTGCAGATCTCCGGCACCCTGTCGATGGCGGGCCTCGGCGTCGCCAGCTTCCGCTACGGCACGCAGGCGGACAACGTCGATGAGCTGGAGGTGGTCACCGGCACCGGCGAGATCGTCACCTGCTCGCGCGAGCGCAACCGCGACCTGTTCGACGTCGTGCGCTGCGGCCTCGGGCAATTCGGGGTCATCACCCGGGCCACAGTCCGTCTGCGCCGGGCGAAGAGCGTGGTGCGCAAGTACTTCCTGCTCTATGACGATCTCGGCACGCTGATGGAGGACGTGAAGCGGGTGATGGACCCGGACAATCCCACGTTCTCCTCCCTGGAGTCGTGGTGCACGCCCTGCCTTCAGGGCATCAAGAAGATCGGCGAGGGCATGGAGTTGGGCGAGGGGATGCAGACCTTCGCCGCCTGGTTCTATCCCCTTCACCTGACCGTCGAGTTCGAAGGCGGCGACGCTGCGGAAGAGCCGGACGATTCCGCGGTGCTGAAGGGCCTTTCGCCCTACCGCCACGTCCACACGGAGGATTTCAGCCAGCACGAGTTCTGCAATCGCATGGACCCGGTCTTCGAGCTCTGGCGCCGCAGCGGCTATTGGGACATGGCCCATCCGTGGATGGAGACGACCCTGCCGTGGGACACCTCGCGGGAGTTCATCGAGTCGGTGCTCTTCCAGACGCCGCCCCAGGCGCTGGGACCGGGCGGCCACATCCTCCTCTGGCCGGCCTACACCCGCACCTCCGAGGTGCCCCTCTTCATGCATCCCGAAGGCGACTTCGTCATGGGTTGGGGCATTCTCCCCGGCGTGCCGGCGCGCTTCCTGGACCGCGCCCTGGCCCAACTGGACATGGCGAGCGAGCTCTCCATCCACTACGGTGGCAAGCGCTACCTCTCCGGCTTCATCACCTTCGATACGGTGGAGAAGTGGGCCGCTCACTTCGGCGACCGTTGGCCGCAGATCCTCGAAGCCAAGAAGAAGTTCGACCCCGACGGAATCATGGCGCCGGGGTTCATTCAGTACGAGTAGGAAAGAGGAAGAGCCCGCCCCTTTCAGGGCGGGCCCTCACTTCCTGCCTCCTCTCCCACCCAACCCCCGTCCCATCCGCTGAAACCGCCGCCACAAAGAGCCGTAAAAAAGAGCCTGGCGCTTTTGCGGCACTTTTGTGTGGGTGCGTTCAAGCGCGGAAGGAGAAAGGCCATGAGCTTCGTATCGAGCTTCGTGATCTGGGTCTTGACGGGTGGGATGGTCGGCTGGCTTGTCGCCCGGAACGGGGGGCATCCGACGGCAGTGCGCTCGGTGATGATTGGAATCGCGAGTGGGCTGGTCGGAGGGCTCCTGTGGTTCCCGTGGTTCTCGAGCGCCGAGGTGCGACCGGGGTGGATCTATCTCTTCGACCTCTTGAGTTGCAACATCTTCGCCGGCATCTTCGGTTCGGACCTTGTCTTCTTGGTCCTGGAGTGGAGACGCGACCGCCGGAGTGATGCCTCCAGCCAAAAGTAAGCATCCCCGGCAGAGCCGAGGGCGTTAGGTTGCTGCCAAATTCTTATCCTTGCGAGATTTCTGTGTCTGTGATATCAAAGAATGGCTCGCCATTTTGGCGACCAAGTCTAGACACAAGGAGATGACGATGAAGAGACTTGTGCTGTGCGCCGTGGCCGCCCTGCTCGCCTATGGAGCCATGATAAGTAAGCCGGCTTACGCTTGCACCACAGATCCGATCTGCGTGTCAGAGGGCTGCCCGAACGGAAAAACGTGCAGTTTTTGTACGGGCCGGTGCTTCTGACGACTCAGGGGGGCTCCCAAGGGAGCCCCCCTCCGTTATGGCGAAGACGCGCTTGAAACGGTTCTCATCCCTTTACTGCTGCGAGCGTTGGTCGGAGCGTTGGAACTTTCCAACGGGCCGTTGGATTCTTCCAACGGAGCGCCGGACTCCCCGATGAGCCGAAGGAAGCATCCAGCGGAGCGCTGGCTCGATCCGACGGAGCGTCGGGCTCCCCGACAAGCGGTTTGTACTTTCCCCCTGGCCGTCTTCCGCGCCAAAGGTGCGAGATCCCTCAGCCCAGCCCACCGGGCTGGGACCCGGGAGGAGTCAACCCCATCCGCCCTGAAGGGGCGGGATAGAAGTTGTCAGGGTACGCCCGAGCCGTTGAAGCTGCTACCTGCTACCGGCCGAGTCTTCCGTAAAGCATCGAGTCGCGGATGGACTTCAGGTGTGCGACCTCTGCCCCCAAGGGGGAGGCGAGACACGATGCAGCCGTCACGAGCACGGCACCGAACAGGAGCCGAGACGACACGCTGTCGCGGACCATGCGACACCTCGAAATTCCGTCACTGACGCATCCGCCATCTCCTTCGAACTATATATCAGGCCGATGGCCTGTTCAGGGCTGCAGCGGCGCGGATGAGCGTCTTGAAGGCATCCTCATCGATTTTATCGCCCTCATGGATATCGATAGCGCGCCGGGTGTTGCCTTCAAGGCTGGAGTTGAAGAGTCCTGAAGAGTCCTTGAGCGAAGCGCCCTTGGCGAAAGTCAGCTTCACGGCGCTCTTGTACGTCTCGCCGGTGCAGATGATTCCATCGTGAGACCAAACCGGAACTCTCCACTTCCACTCCTCGACCACCTCAGGGTCAGCCTGTTTGATGAGAGTGCGGACATGGGAGAGCGTCTTGCCCCTCCAGTCGTCCAGTTCTTTGATCCTCGCATCGATCAACTGAGAAGGGGATCCGCCCTCGGTCGTTGTGCTCTTATTCATATTTGCACCTCATTCGGCTGTTTTTTTATTCGACGCGCCGCCTACGACTTACCCCAGCCGGGCAGGGCGGCCGCCTGCCGGATCCACGCCGCCATCTGCGCCTCGTCGAGATCGTCTTCGTGGATGTCGATCCAGCGAGCATCCTTGGCCTTGCCTCCGGGTGGAACGGGTTGCAGCGACGTGCCTCGGAAGAAGGTTATCTTGACGTAGTTCGTGAAGGTATGGAAGCTGAGGAACCAGCCTTGGCCCTCGATGCCATAGAAGGGCGAGTTCCATTTGACCGCCTTGCGCACGCCGGGGACCGTGCGCACGATGAGCGCGTCGAGGCGGCGCCCCACGTCGCTTTTCCAGCCCGGCATGGCCGCGATGTAGGCCTGCACGGGGGAGTCGCCGTCGGCCTTCGCAATCTGTGGGTTGCCACCTTCGAGGAGGGCCGGCTTCGTGGCCCCCAAGGGACCCTTGCTCTTGGTTGCAATGGATCGCCCGCCTTTGCCGGCCGTCCCCTTGGTTGCATGGACTGCTCCCATGGTTCTCTCCGTGTGTGTGGCCTAACCTCACGATCAATTGTATCCGTAGCGGATCGCAAAAAGGGCGCCCTGTGGGGCGCCCTTGATCTTGCAACAGGAAGAGGAGGCTTTTTTTAGTGGCGGCGACCGTGGTGGTCGCGGTTGTAGCGGTCCCACCAGCCGTTGCGTGCCACGTACTCGCCGTCGCGGGCGCGGTCGTAGATGACGTACTTGTGGCTGCCGTCAGCCCACAGTCTCTTCACTTCGCCGACCCGGAAGGCCGGACCGCAGGCGCTACGGTTTTGAAGCTGGCCGCTGAAGAGGAGATGGTCGCCCTTCTGCAGATCGCCGGGGTTGCCCAGCAGGGGAATGACGTGCCCATTGTGCTCACGGATGAGCGCGCAGCCCTGCTCCATGCCGATGAACGTGCCGTCGAGCTCGAAGGCGCCGTTGCCGCGTCCACGCTCCCAGCCGTCCCAACGGTGGCGTTGGGCGAGAGCCGGCAGGGCCAGCGCGGCGGTGAGGAGCAGTACCGCTCCGGAGATCTTGGCGAAATGGCGGTGATTTCTGGTCTTCATGGTCTCAAGCCTCCTGGCTGAATATGAAACGACGGGGGCTTGTCCCCCGGGATAACCTGCCAGTACTCCATTCAAGGGGCGTGCCATGATGGCGGTCCCGTTCCGTCCGGGGCGCGGGCGTCCCGGATTCTGATACCCTCCCGGGCCATGACGGACACCCGGACACTGACCACCATCCGCATCGCCCATAGCCCGGATTCGGACGACGCCTTCATGTTCTATGCCCTGACGCAGGGTGTGCTGGACATTGAGGGCTTGGAGATCCGCCACGTCCTCCAGGATATCGAGAGCCTGAACCAGGCCGCCTTTCAGGGGACGTACGAGATCACCGCCCTTTCCTTCCATGGCTACGCCCATCTCGCCGACCGCTACCAGCTCATGCCCTCGGGTGCGAGCTTCGGCGATGGCTACGGCCCCATCGTCGTGTCGCGCCGGCCGCTCGGCCGCTCGGACCTGCCGGGGCTCAAGATCGCCATCCCCGGCGAGCTCACCACGGCTCATCTCGCTTTGCGTCTCTGGCAGCCCGACGTTACCACCGAGATCGTGCCTTTCGACAAGATCCTCGACGTCGTGCAGTCCGGCGAGATGGATGCCGGTGTCGTCATCCACGAAGGACAGCTCACCTACGGCGACCTCGGCCTGCGCAAGGTCGTGGACCTCGGAGAGTGGTGGAAGGGGGAGACCGGCCTGCCCTTGCCGCTGGGGGGCAACGGCATCAAGCGTGATCTCGATCCCGAGTTGAAGAGCCGCCTGTGCCGGCTGCTGACGGAGAGCATCAACTACGGCCTCGATCATCGCCAGGAGGCGCTGGGCTATGCCACGCGCTACGCCCGCGGTTTGGAGGACGATCCCGAGCGTTCGGACCGCTTCGTGGGCATGTACGTCAACGACTGGACGCGGGACTACGGCGAGGCGGGCCGCCGGGCCGTGCAGCTCCTGCTCGACCGCGGCTTCGAGGCGGGAGTGCTGAAGGAGCGCGTCGTGGCCGAGTTCGTCGAGGGCTGACGGCGAGTGATCCGCCCCGGCGCGATCGTCTTCGACCTCGACGGGACGCTGATCGACTCCCGGCGCGACATCACGACCGCCATCAACCGGATGCGCGGCGAGCTGAGCCTGCCGCCGCTCACCCTGGAGACCGTGGTGACGATGGTGGGGGAGGGCGCCCGCCTGCTGGTGGAAAGGGCGCTCGGTCCCGGGTTTTCCCAGGATCAGATCGATCAGAACCTGAAGAAATACCTCGGCTACTACGACGAGGTCTGCCTGGACGCCACGAGGGCCTATCCCGGCATCGAGGCCCTGCTGGCCGAGCTGTGTCCCCGGTATCTCCTGGCCCTGCTGAGCAACAAAGGCGAGGCCTTCTCACGCAAGATCCTGGACGGATTGAAACTCACCGGCTTCTTCCGCGAGGTCCTGGGAGGCGACAGCCTTCCCACGCGCAAGCCGGACCCCGCCGGCCTGCACATCCTGGGCAGCCGTCTCGGAGTCGCCGTCGAGCATCTCCTCCTGGTGGGCGACACCTGGGTCGACGCCGAGACCGCCCACAACGCCGGCTGCGCCTTCGCTCTCGTCGAGTGGGGCTTTCCCCGTCCGGAAAAGCTGGACGGCGTGGTCGCCGATCTCAGGGTGAAGACGGCGGAGGAGCTGGCGGCGGCATTGGACAGTAGCGGCTTTGGCTCCAGACGGGTCGCGAGCGATACGCTACGATGATCTCGGATGTCTGGCTACAGAGGCTCTCTTATGCCAACGCTTGAAGAAATTCTGGCAACACTGCGCGAGCAGCGTCCTGTCCTGAGTCTGCGTTATCCAATTCGGCGCTTGGCCTTGTTCGGATCCTGGGCACGCGGCGATGCCCGGGAAGACAGCGATGTGGACGTGCTGGTGGAGGTCGATCCCTCCATTGGACTGCGATTCGTGGCGCTCGGGGACGAGCTCGAAAAGGCACTGGGACGACGCGTGGACCTGGTCTCCCGGCGCGCCATCAAGGCTTCGCTCTGGAAGCGGATCGAGCCGGAGCTGATCGATGCCTAAGCGCGATCCCGACCTGCTGGTGGAAGACATGCTCGGGGCGATTCGCAAGATCGCGCGCTTCACTACCTTGGCAGCAGATCGCCGGCCTGCGCAACCGCATCGTGCATGACTACTTCGGTCTGGACCTTGAGATCATCTGGGAGGTCATTCAGAATGACCTACCGCCTCTGCAGGGCCACTTGGTGGAAAGGCCATAGGCCACAACGCCTAGGCCAAGGCAGCCACCGGCCAGGGCCGCCGAAGCCGAAATGCTTCCTGAGGTTTCGCGTTGTCCTCCCGTCCCTACAACCGCAAGTCCCGCCTCACCTGCCCGTACTCCAGATCGAGCACCAGCACCCGCCCGCGGTCGTCCGCCAGGGTTAGGGTCTGCGGGGTGAGGTGGAGGGTGACGCGGGTCGAGCGCTCGAGGACGACTTCCGCCCTTACGCCGCCGCTCGGACGGTGGAGGAGGTGGATCACGATGCCGGTCTTGGTGTGGACCGGATAGGCGATCCAGTCTCCGGCCGCGCTCGGCGGGCTTGGCTTCGACCCCGCGGGCAGGAAGGCGGCGGGCGGCTCGAGGAGCTGGCCCTTCGGCGAGATCCCCAGGCAGCGGGAAGCGAGAGGCTCCCGGGCCGGCACGGGCTCACGACCCCGCAGGGTAAGGCTCGGCAGCTCGTAGGTCCAGATCTCCGGCTCGCGGGAGGCCACCAGCAGCGAGCAGTGCGTCGCGGAGCGGGCGATCGTCATCACCGGACCCGGCAAGGGCGTGGCCCAGGCGCCGTCGAAGCCGCCGGCGGTAGTCTCGACCGCCCTCAGGCCGTGGGAATCGGTCACGCACCAGAGGCTGCCATCGAATCCTGAGGCGAAGGTTTCGAGGCGGGCGTCGCACCAGTCCTCGGCCGTTCGGCTGACGAAATCGATGCGGTTCACGCGCCAGACCTCGCCGCGTTTGGCCAGGGCCAGGGCCCGGTCGCCGTGGTCGGAAACCACGAGGCGATGGGCCGGTGGATCGAGCTCGGCCACCGCCCGCCCGTCGCGGGACATCAGGCGCACGCCGGCTTCGCCCAGGGCCACGGCGGTGAGCCCGTTGGGCAGGAAGGCGGCGTCGTGGGCGGGACGGGTGCCGCCGTCGCGGCCGGAGATGACCACTCGCCAGACGGTCGTGTTGGAGCTCCACGGCTCCCGCGGTGGCAGCGGGAGGGCCGGAGCGTCCGTCTTGAGAGCGGCATCGCCCGCGAAGGTCACGAGCTGGCGCAGCGCCGCCGGCTTCAGGCGGGCGCCCAGCCGGCCGGAGTCGCGGGCGAGGGCCCGCACGGCGACCCGCGCCAATGCTTGAGTCGCCGGCGTACGAGGCCCACGGCGCAGGGTGTCGGCGAAGGCCAGGCGGGCCGCCGCGCCCTCCGCGCGCCAGCTTTCGAGCAGCGCCAGGGACGAATCGCGAACTTTCTCGAAGGGCTCCAGCTCCAGGGCCGCTTTGCGGGCCAGCATGCGGCCGGCGGGGACTCCCCCCTGCTCGATGGCGCGGTCCATCCACGAGAGAGCTCGGTGACGATCGCTCTCCAAGGGCCAGAGGGCGTCGACGGCGGCGGCGTAGTCTCCCGTTCCGGCGAGCCCCTGGGCCCACAGCCGGCGCAGCTCGTGGGCGTGCTCGGGCTGGCGGCTGCGTTCCAGGCGGGTGACGGCGTCGGCGAAGTCGCCCGAGCGGCGGGCGATGCGCAGGGCGCGCTCCCGGTTCCCCGCCAGCAGCCACTGCCGTACTACCAGCCCCGGCGGGAGGTGCCGGGCCTCGGCCATCTCGGCGGCGAGGAGGAAGCGGCCATGCCTCTCCAGGAAACCCACCGCCTCCTCGTGAGAGTGGAGAACCTCGGCGAGCAGATAGGCGGCCTCTTCGATCCGCTCCTGGGCTTCCAGGCGCTGGAAGGCTTCGCGGTAGAGCCGGCGCAGCTCGCCGTAGACCTCAGGGGAGATACCGGAGGAAAACCACGGCTGCGAGACCTCCGGGCGGATGCGCAGCTCCGAGCGCGGCGCCAGCGGGCGCAGGGGGAGCCGGATCGGGCCGACGGCGGCGGGCACCGCCAGCGGTATGGCGTAGTGAAGCGCGGCCTCGAAATCCCCGCTCTCGAACATCTCCTTCAGCCGGCGGAGGTAAGCCGCGTGGTGGCGGCTGACCGCTCGCGAGAACCGCGCCGCCAGGGCCGAGCGGGCGGTGAATCGATGGAAGAACCGCCAGCCTTTCCGGACCGGCTCACGAGGAACCTGGGCGAGATGCTCCCAAGAGCCAGGATCGTGGCCGACCGCTCTACGGAGCCGTCGTTCGCCGCTCTCCAGGGGATTGAAGGGCCGCTCAACGATTTCCATTTCGCCGGTGGAGCTCGCCGTCAGCTCGGGCGGGGAAGCGAGGCGCAACAGGTTGGCGCAATCGGTCTCGTCCGGCAGGTCGAGGAAGTCGCGGGCCGTGATCTCGGAGCCGGAGTAGAGGGTGACGCCGATCCGCCGCACGCCCGGGGTGAGGTCGTCCCAGATCTGGAGGCGGGAGGCGCCCGGCAGGGGCGGGGAGGCGCCCAGGCGGGGTGGGCCGACCAGCCAGGCCTCCGCCACTTCAGAATCCGCTTTCAGTCTTTCGCGCCAGGCCGCGAGCTGCTCGCCGCCGGCTTCATGCGCGGTGCGCGAGCCCAACAGGCGGCGGAGATCCTCGGCCGTCGTGCCGCTGGCCGGCGTCTCTCCGGGCTCCTGCAGGATTCCCCAGCGGAAGCGGAGCCCGGCCGCCCGGGCCCGGCGCGCCAGGGCGATCCAGCTGGCCACCTGGCCCACCCGGGGCGAGCCGAGCTGCCCGGGGCCGGAGTCGAAGACCGCCAACAAAGTCCTGCCGCCGCTTGCCTGCGAACGAGGCAGCAGGGCGCGGACGCGCTCGACGAGCGGGGCCAGGGCGGCAGCGAGATCGCCAGGCAAAGCGCCGGGTTCCGGCGCCGGGAGCGGACCGGTAGCTTCCATTCGGTGGTACGACCCTCCGGAGGAATTTCAGCCTGTAAGAGTAGTGCGAAAAGAAGGCTGGCGGTAGACAAGAGATTGCCGGAGCCTTGCCGAATCCGCGACGCGGCGGACCCCTCACTCCCATAGGCGCTAACTTTGCTTCAGCGTTCCCCCACCCAAGACCCTCATCACCCCGGCCCTCTTCTCCCGACCCCGCCCAACCCCCCTTCACCGGGAGAAGAGGGAGCAAGGCGGGGAAGCCCCAGGGGTACCCCTCTCCCGGGGCGGCGGATGGGGTGGTCGGGAGAGGGGCAGGGGTGAGGGTCTTGGGCGGGGGAACCTCAAAGACCACGTTAAGTTAGCGCCTATGCCCGGTTGGGGGGAGGGCGATGGGAGAAGAGGGCCGGGGTGATGAGGTGTCTTGGGAGGGGACCGCACCCGCCTCTGATACACTCCTCCTTCCAGGGCGGCGGCCACGATGGCCGCCGTCCTGATTTACCGATGGCTCCTACGAGACTCACAGACTCATGACTCAAGTCACTCTCGCCGAGGAGGGCCTCGACACTCTCTTCGGCACCCAGGACGAGAACCTCCGGCGTATCGAGCGCACCTTCGGCGTCGACATCACGGCGCGCGGCAACGAGCTCCACATCCATGGCGATCCGGAGCCGGTGGAGCGGGTGCGGCACCTGCTCGCCGAGCTGGGCGCCGTCACCGAGAAGGGCTATCGCTTCCGCCCCGGGGACGTGCAGACGGCCATCCGCGTCATCTCCGAGGCGCCGGAGTCGTCGCTCGTGGAGTTCTTCTTCCCCGAAGGCATGCTCGCGTCCGTGCGCCGGCTGGTGGCGCCGCGCAGCTTCAAGCAGCAGCTCTACATCCAGTCGATGATCGACCACGACATCGTCATCTCGATCGGCCCGGCGGGCACCGGCAAGACCTACCTGGCCGTGGCGATGGCCGCCGCCGCCCTGCTGGAGAAGCGGGTGCGGCGCATCATCCTGGCGCGGCCGGCGGTGGAAGCGGGGGAGAAGCTCGGCTTCCTCCCGGGCGACCTGGTGGAGAAGGTGAACCCCTATCTTCGCCCTCTGCACGACGCGCTGCACGACATCATCGGCTACGAGAAGGTGGGGCGGATGCTGGAGCGGGGGATCATCGAGATCGCGCCCATCGCCTTCATGCGCGGCCGCACGCTCAACGACAGCTTCATCATCCTCGACGAGGCGCAGAACACCACCACCGAGCAGATGAAGATGTTCCTCACCCGCATCGGCTTCAACTCCAAGGCGGTGATCAACGGCGACGTCACCCAGGTGGACCTGCCGCATGGACGCACGTCGGGCCTCAAGGAGGCGCAGGAGGTGCTCTCCGGCGTCGAGGGGATCAAGTTCTTCTACTTCGACCAGCGGGACGTCGTGCGCCACGCCCTGGTGCAAAAGATCGTCACCGCCTACGAGTCGTTCGAGCTGAAGAAGAGCGAACGCGAGGTCGAGGCGCGCGCGGCGCGCCAGGGCTCTGGAGGGGGCTACCAGCCTTCATGAGCCCCGAGGACCGGCCCTCCGGCCTCACCCTGGCGGCCTCGGACAGGAGGCCCTGACAATCATGGCGCGCGACCGCGATAACCGCGAAAAGGAATTTCCCACCGGCGTCATCGACATCCGGCCCGCCACCCGTGCCTTGCTGCTGCGACGGCGGCTGGGGCTGCGCGACGGGTGGGAGACGGCGATGGAGAGGCCCTGGCTGTGGCTGGGGCTTTTCTTGCTGCTCGCCACCTGGACGCTGACACCGTCGGTCTTCCTGTTCCCCAACCACGCCAAGGCCGGAGCCGTGGCCGACCGCGATTACGTGGCCACGCGCTCGTTCTTCGTCAAGGACGACGACGCCACCCGCGCCAGGCAGCGGGACCTGCGGGAGGCGGTGCTCCGCGTCTACGATCTCGACCCCAGGATTCGCGTCGAGCGCGACGCGGCCGTGGGGCGGTTCTTCGCCAACGGCCGGCGGTTGCTGGCCGAGGGGCATGGCAAGGAGGCAACCCTGCGGGAGGAGGCGGTGCGCGAGCTGACCGCCAGCCCGCCGGCACCGGACGACGTCAAGGTCACCCCGGAGCAGGCCGCGCTGCTTGCGGCCCGCGGTTTTTCGGCCGATCTCGAGGAACGCGTCCACGGCATCCTCAATCACACCCTGCGCAAGGGTGTGGTGGCCAACAAGGACCAGCTCCTCGAGAACCGCATGCGCGGCATCACCGTGCGCAACCTGGAGACCGGTACCGAGAGCGTCAAGCTCGACTTCTTCGACATTCTCGGCTATCCCGGGGAGGCGCGGGACCTTTTCGAGTCCGAGGTGCGGGGCTGGAACGGCTTCAAGAGCGAGGAGCGCCGGCTGCTGGTGGACTTCCTGGTGGCGAACCTTCCCCCCAATCTCCAGCCCAACCGCAGCGAGACGCTGGCGCGGCAGGAAGGGGCCGCCGCCGCCGTCAGCGAGGTGCTCAATCAGATCCGCAAGGGCCAGATGATCGTCCGCAAAGGGGACATCATCCGCTCCAACGACGCGCACGTCATCGCCGAGATGCGCGGCGACCGGCTGCTTCCCAAGCGGGTGCCGCCGATCCTCGCGACGTTCGTGCTGCTGGGCCTCGCGGCGCTGGTCGTCTGGCTCGCCGAGCGCGGCGAGCGGGTGGCGGACCACAGCCGGGGGCGGCTGTTCAGCGAGAGCCTGCTGCTCCTCCTGCTCTCGCTGCTGGGTGCGAAGATCACCTACGTGGTGGCCAATGCCCTGTCCGCGGCCTTCGAGAGCGCGACCCTGAGCTCGGCCCGCAGCTACGGCTACGCCATTCCGTTCGCCACAATGGCCCTCGTCGCCACCCTGCTGCTCGGCCGCTACGCGGCGCTGGTGCTCTCGGTGCTGTTCTCCGTCCTCGCCTCGCGGCTGGCGGTCGACGGCGACGGCCTTTGGCTGGTGCTCTATAGCGTCGCCGGCTCGCTCGGCGCCATCCTCGCCGTCGACCGTTTCCAGTTCCGCCACCGGCTGGTGACCGCCCGCGTCGGCATGGTGGTGGGAGCGATCAACGCCGCCATGGTCCTCGTGTTCGCGGCCGTGGAGCCGGTGGAGCGGAGCCTGGCGCAGATCGGCTTCGATCTCACCTGCGCCCTGGCCGGCGGCCTGCTGGTGACGGCGGCCACCAGCTTCGCCCTGCCCATCCTGGAGTGGCTGCTCGGCATCACCACCGACATCAAGCTGCTGGAGCTTTCCAACGCCAACCTGCCGCTGCTGCGCCGGCTGGCCTTCGAGGCCCCCGGCACCTTCCAGCACTCGCTGATGGTGGCCAACCTGGCCAAGGAGGGGTGCGAGATGATCGGCGCCGACCCGGTGCTGGCCTACACCTCGGGCCTCTATCACGACGTCGGCAAGGTGCTGCGCCCCGACTACTTCGTGGAGAACCAGCGTCCGGGTCACAACCGGCACGACAAGCTGCTGCCGTCGATGAGCGCGCTGATCCTCATCAACCACGTCAAGGAAGGCGTCGAGCTGGCCCGCGAGCACGCTCTGCCGCGGGTGCTGCGCGACGCCATTCGCCAGCACCACGGCACGCGGCTGATGAAGTTCTTCTACACCCGGGCGTTGGAGCAGAAGGACCTGGACGCGACCGACCTCACCGAGGAGAAGTACCGCTACCCCGGGCCCCGGCCGCAGAACAAGGTGATGGGCGTGCTGATGCTCGCCGATGCCATCGAGGCCGCGAGCCGCACGCTCTCCGAGCCGACGACGGCGAAGATCCGCGGGCTCATCCGCACCATCACCGACGACGTCCTCCAGGATGGCCAGCTCGACGAGACCGACCTCACCCTCTCCGACCTCCGCTTGGTCGCGGAGGCCTTTCACCGGGTGCTCGCCAACATCTTCCACCAGCGGATCGACTATCCGGGCTTCGACTTCAATGCCGTGCCGAAGCGTGAGAAGAAGGCCATCCGGCAGGCCTCCTGACGATCAGAGAATTGAGCCATTTGGTCGATATCGTCCTGCAAAACCCCAATCGCTACCCGGAGGTCCGCGCCCTGCGGCTGCGTCCCTGGCTGGCCCGCCTCCTGGCGGCCGTGGCTCCGCAGCGGGAGAGCCTGGGCGTGCGATTCTGCAGCGACCGCGAGATGCGCCGGGTGAACCTGAGCTTCCGCAACCAGGACAAGACCACCGACGTCCTCTCCTTTCCCGGTGAGGACGATGGTACCGGCGCCGACGGTCACCTGGGGGACATCCTCATCTCCGTCCCCACCGCGCGCCGCCAGGCCGCCACGGCCTATCACGGTGTCGAGACCGTCGAGCTCGAGCTCCGGACGCTGCTGCTCCACGGCGTCCTCCACTGCCTGGGCTACGACCACGAGACCGACGATGGCGAGATGGACCGCGTCGAGCGCAAGCTGCGCCGCACCTGGCTGCGGCCTGATCCCGAGGAGGGCGGCTGACGATGACTGACGCGAGTCACGGCGTGCCGCAGAGCGTTCTGCTGTGGGGCCTGGCGCTGCTGACGTTTCTGGCGGTGGCCGCCGCCACGCTCTCCGCGCTCCTGGAGCGCAGCGGTCCCATCCGGTTGCGCCACTGGTCCGAGGAGGCCGGCGGCTCGCTGCGCAAGCTGTACGAAGCGCCGGTGCGCTTCGGCATCTTCCGCTACCTGCTGTCGTTGTTCTCGCGCGCCACGCCCATCGTCCTCTACGTCGACCTGTCGGCGCTCCTCATCGGCTGGGACCGGACCTGGCCCGGGCTCTGGGCGCTGGGCTACGTGGTGGCGCTGGTGGCTCTCGCCGAGATCCTCAACCGCATGCTGGTGGGGAAGGACCCGGAGCGCGCCCTGCGCACGCTGACCTACGGCTACCGGGCGACGCTGTGGCTCCTCTCGCCGCTGATCGCCCTCTTCGCCCCGCTGCTCCCTCCGGGCGTCTTCGAGCGCCAGGAGCACGAGGACGGCGCGGACTCCGAGGCCTCGGACGAAGAGATCGAGGCCTTCATCGATGTCGGCACCCGCGAGGGTATCCTCGAGCCCGAAGAGGGGGAGTGGCTCTATAACATCGTCGGCCTCGGCGACACCCAGGCGAGGAGCGTCATGACGCCCCGCATCGACATGGTCTGCGCGCCCCTCGACGCGTCCCTGGAACTGCTGGCCGACCGCTTCATCGAGTCCGGCCACTCGCGGATCCCCGTCTTCGAGGATTCGATCGACCACATCGTCGGCATCCTGCATATCCGCGACGTGCTGCGTGCCGTGCAGTCGGCCGAGCCGCTGAACCTGCGCGAGCTGCTCAAGCCCCCCCTCTTCATCCCCGAAACCAAGGCGCTGAGCGAGCTGCTGCGGGAGCTCCAGGCCCGCTTTCAGCAGGTGGCCATCGTCGTCGACGAGTACGGTGGCACAGCCGGCCTGGTGACGGTGGAGGATCTGCTGGAGGAGATCGTGGGCGAGATCATGGATGAGCACGAGGCTTTGGCGGCGGAGCTGGAGCCGCTGGGCGACGGCTCCTTCCGGCTGGATGGCCGCGCTCACATCGAGCTGCTGGACGAGCTTTTCAACGTGGAAATAGAAGATCCCGAATATGAAACCGTCGCAGGACTGATCTTCAGCGAGCTCGGCTACGTACCCCAGGTAGGCGAGCAAGTAGAGACTCACGGCCTGCGCTTCACGGTCGAGGCGGTGGACGACCGCCGCATTCAGACCGTGCGTGTCGAGCGGCCCGATCCGCTCGGGCGCACCGAGGACAGCAAGGAGGCCGAGGCCTGATGCCGAAATCCGGAACCGTCGCGCTCGTCGGCCGGCCGAACGCCGGCAAGTCGACTTTGATGAACCGTCTGCTCGGGGAGAAAGTGGCCATCGTGTCCGACAAGCCGCAGACCACCCGCCACCGCATCGTCGGGATCTTGTCCAACGACCGCGGCCAGATGGTGTTCTACGACACGCCGGGCATCCACAAGCCTCTCCACCGTCTCAACCGGCAGATGGTGCGCTACGCCCTCGATGCTATGACCGACGCCGACGTCGTCTGCATGCTGGTGGATGTCACCCAGAAGTACGGCTCCGGCGACGCCTACATGATGGACCTGGCGGGCAAGACCGAGAAGCCCCGCGTGCTCCTGCTCAACAAGGTGGACCGGGTGAAGAAGCCCGAGCTGCTGCCGGTGATGCAGCGCTACGGCGCGACCGGCCTGTTCCAGGAGATCGTGCCCATCAGCGCCGGCCAGGGGGATAACTGCGACCGTCTGATCGACATGCTCTGGAACCTGCTACCGGAAGGCGAGCCGATGTTCGATCCGGAGCTGCTGACCATCCATCCAGAGCGCTTCCTGGTGGCCGAGCGCATCCGCGAGAAGGTGCTGGAGCTGACGACGGAGGAGCTGCCCTTCTCGACCGCCGTGGTCGTCGAGCGCTGGGAGGAAGAGGCGGAGAGGGACCTGATCCTCATCTACGCTTCGATCCTCGTCGACCGTCCGGGGCAGAAGAAGATCGTCGTCGGTCGCCAGGGGCAGATGATCAAGGCGATCGGCACCGCCGCCCGCCACGATATCGAAGAATTTTTAGGACGCCGCGTCTATCTGGATCTCAATGTGCGTTTAGAGCCGGGTTGGCGTGAGGACAAGGCCGTTTTGGCCAGTTTGGATAGGGATGTGGATCTAAACCTCGAATAAATTCATCTGGACGGAGCTGGCACGAGTCGTGCCTCTAGACTTCTGTGCGGGTGAACTATTGAAGCTGCACCGAGGTCTAACTAGCGAGGTCACCGTTATGAGCCAGACTCTGAGCCAGGAATTGCAAGCTGTCGATCAAGGGCCGGTCGTGCAGGGCGTTGCCAGTCTTCGGTTCCACACCGATGGTGGCAGCTTCGACGGCCGTTTTCATGAAGCGCTGGAAGGACGCTCCGCCGTAGTCTGGCTTGGCGGCGCGAGCGCCGGGCTGGACGGGCCGGCCGGAGCGATGTTTTCGCGGCTGGCCGGCAGGCTCGCCAGCGACCGCATCGCCTCCTTGCGCCTCGATTATCGCGATCCCGAGGATCTTGAGGGTTGCGCTCTGGACATCCTCACGGGCGTCGTCTATCTGGAGTCCCTGGGGCGTCCCCAGGTCGCCCTCGTCGGCCACTCCTTCGGCGGGGCCATGGCGATATCCGCCGGCGTCGAGACGCAGGAAGTGGTGGCCGTGGCGGCTCTCAGCAGCCAGACCCACGGCACGGGAGCCGTCCCCTACCTCAGCCCCCGTCCCCTGCTGCTGCTCCACGGCACGGACGACGATGTCCTGCCGGACTCTTGTTCTCGGGAAATCTATGACCGTGCGAGGCAGCCCAAGGAAATGCGCCTCTATCCCGGCTGCGGGCATGATCTCGACGAGTGCCAGGAGGACGTGGACCGGGATCTGATGTCCTGGTTGCAGACCGTGCTGTACAGAGGTAGGGCCTAGGCGCTAACTTAACGTGTCTCAGAGGTTCCCCCGCCCAAAGACCCCTCACTCCCCCAACCCCTCTCTCCCATCGCCCTCCCCCCGACCGGGAGAGAGGGGAGCGCCAAAAAGGCGGCTTGCTCTTTGCTGTTCTCCCTCTTCTCCCGGTCGGGGGGAGGGCGATGGGAGAAGAGGGCCGGGGTGATGAGGGTCTTGGGTGGGGGAGGCTACGCCCCCGCCCCTGTCTTCTCCTCCTCGATCTCGTCCAGCCGGCCGATGTCGACCGAGAGGACGCCGCCGGGAGTCGGCGGATTGAAGACGCTGGCG
The DNA here is from genome assembly GCA_035996875.1 of Thermoanaerobaculia bacterium. Lineage (GTDB taxonomy): Bacteria > Acidobacteriota > Thermoanaerobaculia > Multivoradales > UBA5704 > DATARR01. The sequence goes on along the minus strand of DASYJD010000033.1, from coordinate 21,755 downwards.
AAGCGTGCGCCGCAGACGACCTCGTCCGCCTTGTAGGACGAGCGGGCGTGGACCGTCTGGAAGAAAGTGTCGTCGATCGCGGTGAGCAGGACGAGGAACTCGGATTCCGAGGCGGCCAGGTCTTTCTGGCTCTGGCCCCAGAGCGGGCTGTCCTTGTCGATGGGATGGACGACCGTCCAGGTGAGCGGGAAGAAGACGACCTTCTCCCGCTCCAGCTTTAGATTCAGGAACTCCCGGTTGCCGCTGCCGTCCTTCTTGACCCGGCTGACCAGCACCCTCGCTTCCACCTGAATCAGCTCGTTGTTGTGGGCGTTGGCGATGCGGAACTCGAACGCCGTGATGTCGCGATAGGGCGCGATGATGGCGTTGCGGCTGAACAGGATCTTCGCCGTCGGCTGCGAGAAGCGCGAGAAGAGGATGCCGGTGGCGAGCGCGAACCCCAGCAATCCCACGAGAGACTCCAGAGTGACCAGCACGTTGGCCGCGAGACCGACCGGATGCAAGCCGCCATAGCCGATGGTGGCGAACGTCTGGACGCTGAAGAAGAACATCTCCAGCAGCCTCGGGATGAGGCCCGTTGCGACGGCTCCCGCGATCTGCCCCGGTCCGGCGGCGGTGTAGGCCGCCGCGAAGACGGAGTTGGTCACCAGGTAGAAGGCGACGATCAGCCCGAGGAAGCGAGGCCACGAGGTGGTCAGCAGGAACTGGTAGGGGCTGAGCGACTGCAGGAAGCTCAGGCCCTCGCGCACGACGTTGAAGCTGCCGTCCCGGTTGAGCAGGCGCTTGCGGCTGTCGTGGGCGACGACGGCACCGAAGCCGAGATCCCGGTTGGGATCGTCGTCGGCGGTGGGTGGAACCTGGAGAGTCTTGGTATCGGCGACGGCCACGAGCGGGAGCATAGCGCAGTGCTAGGATGGCAGAGATGGGCTTGCAGACCACGGAGGCGTTGATCCTCGACGTCCGGGATTTGCACGACCGCGACCGGATCGTCACCTTCCTCACTCGCGAGTTCGGCAAGAAGAGCGGCGTCGCCAAGGGCGCGCGGGTGAAGCACAGCCGCTTCGGCGGCCAGCTCCAGCCGCTGGCCAAGGTGCAGGTGACGTGGTACGAGCGCGAGGGGCGCGATCTCGTCCGCATCTCCACGGTGGAGCTGGTCTCGACCGCCCACCTCCTGCAAGCGGACCTCGAAGGCCTCCTCCTCGGCAGCTACCTCGCCGACCATCTCCTGGAGCTGGCGCAGGAGGGGGAGTCGTCGGATCATCTCTACCGCCTCCTCGACTCGACGCTCCTAGCCCTGGCCGAGGGGGTGGACCGGGACCTCGCCACCCGTTACTTCGAGACCTGGGCACTGCGCATCGCGGGAGTCTTCCCGCCGCCCCACGTCTGCCCCAACTGCGGCCGGCCCTTCTCGCCGGAAGGAGCGATGCTACCGCGCTCGGGGGAGACCATGCTCTGCCTTGACTGCGGAGGCCCCTCCGGTTTCGCCGTCGCGCACGAGACCCTCGCCTTCCTTATTCGCACCGCGAGAGAGAACCTGCCGCAAGCCGCCAACCACCCGCCGTCTCCCGCCGTGCTGAGGCAGATCGAAGACGTCTGCAAGCAAGTCCGCCGCGCCTTCCTGCAACGCGAGCTGCGCAGCTACGATGTGATCCAGACGATGTTGTCGCGGTTGTAGGGCGAGGCCGAAGAGTCGTCGGAAATCACGCCATGGAACTGGGAAGCCGCCTGGGCTATGCCGCAACGTCGATAGCTTCACCGCGCGGTCTGTAGACATGCCGCATGTCTACCTGCATTGCCGCGACGTCTGTAGCTTCGTTGCAGAGTCGCCAGCCCTGCCGCAACGCCCAGAGACTCTGCGCCGAATCAGGAGTCCTGCCGGCCCCCGCCCTCGTGCTCTGGAGGATGACCCTGACCATCCCAGGGCTCAATGGACGCACGCGCGTCCTCCTTGCTAGAGTTGTCTGACCCTCTCAGATAAGGGAAGGACCGTCACTTCGTATACGAGGCTATGGACTACGAGGATTTCGTGATCCAGTTGGGAACGGATGCTGGCGCTCCCACTGTGCGGGTCGCCCGCTCCCCGGCAGGATCGTCCGATCCGGAGCCGCTCTTGCTCCATTTGAGCGACGCAGAGATCGTGGGGCTTGCCACTGGGTTCACCCGATCAGCGGAAGCCTCCCGCCAAGGTCGGGATCTTACTCCACCGGAAGTCACAGAGCCCTCCCTAGCGGATATTGGTGCCAGGCTGTTTCGTGCCCTCTTTCCGGAGACAGTTCGCGACCGCTATCAGCAAAGCCTTGGCCGGGCGGCTGTGAACAGTAGAGGGCTGCGACTACGGATCGAGGTTGGTCTCAATAACGCGGGACTTGCCCGCCTCCATGCCATTCCCTGGGAGTACCTTGCGGCCGACGGACACTTTTTGGCTCTCAGCCGAGAAATATCTATCGTTCGGCACCTGTCTCTCGGATTGCCGGAGGACCGCCCACTGGGTGTGGCTCCTCTTTCAATCTTAATTCTCGCGGGTGAGTCGCTCACTGGGTCCGGAATCGATCTCGAACGAGAACTGCTCGAGATTGTGCGAGCCTGGAGCCTGCCTGGCGACGTCCGAATAAAGGTTCTACCGGAGTGCACGCTAGATGCCCTTCGCGAAGAACTCTTGGCTCAGGAGTACTGGGCTCTCCATTTTATGGGGCATGGCAGTTTCTTCACGGAGACCGAGGAAGGGAACTTGGCTTTTCTCAATAAGGACGGTCAGCGTATCTGGGTGAGTGGCGTGGAATTGGCAGATCACTTGCGCGATCGTAGGTCTCTTCGCCTCGTCTTCTTGAACGCCTGCAAGACGGGCCAGGTAGGGGCGAGGGCGCCCTACGCGGGTGTTGCCACCGCATTGGCAGACGCCGGCATTTCAGCAATCCTTGCTATGCAATTCCCTATTTCCGACGCAGCCGCCCTTACCCTTAGCCGTACATTCTACCGGCGGATTGCAAGAGGCGACTCTATGGATGCTGCCGTGGCCGAAGGCCGCATCGCGATTCGTGGCTTGGCGCGGAATAATACCGAGTGGGGCACGCCCGTACTTTTCGAGCGCTTGACGAATGGCCAGGCTGGCAAGCCCCTTAACCGCCAACTTGCATCTCCAGACCGCTCGCGCTTCAAGTCGACAGCAGCCCTAACCGCCACCGTGTTGGCGATTATTTTGGGTTTGGCTTGGTTCAAATTTTCCCCGCACGGAGAGCCATTCACCGCGAAGCCTCAGCCGGTTACCAAGCCGTCTCTTTCTGCGGGACTACAGCCAATTGCCAACTATCAGGGCTGCGTCAGGGATAGTGAAACGAACAAACCAATTAAAGGCGTGGCGGTTTCCGCCTTGGCCCGATCAGATATCCCCCCGCAGCAAACTGATGATAGAGGCAACTTCGAACTTACTATTCCAGTCTTGGTAGGGGAGAGAGGCGGAGAGATTAAAGTACAGTTTCTACGGGAGGGTTATGAGGAGCGTAACGAGCATATCACGGTCGTCGGAAGCCGCGTGGATACCGACATTCTACTGACTCCACGAAAGAAAGCGCACATAGAGGGTCCAAAATTGCCATCCCTTGGCTCAGTAAATGTGTTCAAGGAATACTTTGCGGATAACAGAAACCATTGGCCAATTTATACAGATGAAGCAGGTCGTAGAGTTGAAGTCAAAGGCGGTCATTACGATATATATCCCGGATTAAATGCTTCCGGATTTTTTGCAACGATACCATTAAAAATTAACCCAGATAAAGATTTCGAGATCAACTGCCAAATACAAAAAATTGACGGTCCGGATAATTTTTTCTTTGGCCTAGTCTGGGGATACAAAGACTCCAACAATTTTTTCAATATAGACATCACGGGTGCCGGAGGTCTCGCCATTACCAGGAAGGCGAACGGAAGTTTCTATGATTACTTGGATCCTCGGCGGTACGAATCTGTGAACACCGGAAATTCAACAAACACTTTGAGCGTGAGAAAAAAAGGCAATGACCTCAAGTTATTCGTGAACGGGTACTTAGTTCACGGAATGCCGTTTGAGCCATTTTTCGGTTCAGATATTGGCTTCAATATATACGATGATGTACACGTTATTGTTGATTACATTGTTATGACGTCTGCTAGATAACGAGCCTGAGAAGGGGCCGAATACAGATGCAAGATGTGGCTCACCCCTTCCCTGTATTTCAGAAATTCTTGCCTAATGGTGCTGAAGAAACGACTACCTGGCCCGTGCTACCGGCGCCATCCTGACAGCTACCGCCTACCGGCAGCGGCGTCATTGGCGCATAGTCCTGCGTCTGGCCAGCGCGTGGGCCTCGATCGAAGCGACACAACGTACTTGTATCCTTTTGCGAGGGGCTTCCCGGTGCGACCACCCAGCCCGTGCTACCAGCACCATCCTGACAGCCTCTGCCTACCGGTAGCGGCGTCATTGGCGCGTAGTCCTGCGTCTGACCAGCACGCGGGCCTCGGTCGAAGCGACACAACGTACTTGTATCCTTTCGCGAGGGGCTTCCCGGTGCGACCACCCTACCCGTACTACCGGTGCCATCCTGGCAACCAGTGCCTACAGGCAGCGGCGCCATTGGCTTGTAGTCCTGGGTCTGGCCGGCACGCGGGCCTCGGTCGAAGAGACACAACGTGCTTTTGTCCTTTTGCGAGGGGCTTCCCGGAGCGACCACCCTACCCATACCACCGGCATCATCCTGATCGTCAGTGTCTACCGACAACGGCGCCATCGGTGCGTAGTCCTGCGTTTGGCCGGTACGCGGACCTCGGTCGAAGCGACACAACGTGCTCGTGTCCTTCTGCAACGGGCTTGCGGGAGCGACCACTCTACCCGTGCTACCAACTCCATCCTGACAACCGGCGCCAACCGGCAGAGGCGCCATTGACGCGTAGTCCTGCGTCCCTTCGGAGTGCCTTGGGGAGAGAGATCTGCCCCTGCGTGAGGTGTGGAGTGAGTCGGCGCCTACGCCTGTTTTCGTAATCGCCACCGGTTGAATGAACCCCCGTTCGTCGAAACGCATTTCATCGATGCTCACCACTCGATGATTGGGATCGGTTTCGCCGAGTGGCCGCCGATGGTAGACGATGTAGTATTTTGGCGACCCAGGTTCGTGCAGCACGGAATTATGTCCAGTGCTAGTTGCAATCGACGAGTCTTGCTGCAGAATTATTCCAAGGCGTCCGAATGGCCCAAATGGTGTTGTGCCAATGGCGTACGCCACCGCGTAATCTGGACCGGCCCAGTCGCCTTCCGACCACATTAAGTAGTATTTGTTATCTTTCATGAACATGAAGGCGCCTTCTACGTAGCCCGAGGGTGTGATTTCCTTGAATGTCTTTCCGTCGGCAAGGGGAATGAATCCTGTGAAAGAGTCGTTCAGGCGCGCAATGTTGCAGTGACCCGAGCTTCCGTAGATTATGTAGTACTTGTCATCTTTGTCCTTGAACACCATCTGATCGATGGGCTGTGCTCCATTGTTAAATTTGTTGATAAGTGGCTTGCCAAGATAATCGATGAATGGCCCGTCAGGTGCGCGCGCACGAGCCACACCAACCCCGCCAATGGTTGAATCGTTCTGAATGGCGTTAGCACCGAAAAAAATGTAATACCATCCATCTCTCTCAATGATAGATGGTGCCCACAAGGCACGGTGAGCCCACTTCACATTGGCTGTGTCGAGCACGCGCGGATGCTTCTTCCACGTGATCAAGTTACGCGACGAAAAGGCATCCATGAATGTCTGCTCGTTGTACGGTGCTGAGTACGTGGGGAATATCCAGTACTGGTCGTCAAAGACGTGTGCTTCGGGATCGGCGTACCATCCTTCTAGAATGGGATTGCCCGATTGGACGCGTTGCGCGGCGGCGAGGCTAAAGGTTGCCAGGCAACAGATCACCGCAAATAGTGGCAATGCGCGCTTATTCATGCAAAATTCCTTTTGAAAGTCGGACGGGTACGTCAACGGATCCCAACTAAGATCATCAACAGCTTAACAAAGGGTACGGGTTTCGACAACTCTACCTGTGCAACCGGCGCCAGACGCCGCCAGAACAGGTTGAACCAGGTTGGTTGGTTGAATAGGTTCCAGTGTCTTCTGGCCTTCCAAGAGCATGCTGTCGATCAGCGCTGCCGCCCAGTGCACCCAGGCCACTGGCGCACCTTTTCCACCAGATCCTCTTTCACGGATTGACTGAGCACGTACTTCAGTCGCTGGATCTGGGCGGCGTCTTCGGAGGTGACGACGGTCATCTCGTAGCCGGTCGAAGACGGGGCCACCGGAACAGGTTCCAGTGTCTTTTAGCGTCCGCGGGGTCGGGTGCTCAAGAGATAGAGGATCTGGCGCCATCGCTCTACCACGACACGATCGACGATGTTTTGTTGAGTCACTTCAAGCTCAATCGGAATAGGTCAATGCCTTGCCCTGGACGAAGAAGGCGCGAATCCGACGCTTCTGTTGATCGGCAGGTTCCTCAACAAAAGACGCTGCTCAGGTGTCTCTACGTAGCGGGGTGAGAACTAACCCGCGGCGCACCCCTTCTAAAGGAGGATCTATGAGCTTCGTCTACAAAATGGTCCAGGTGCCACCCACGATCGCCGTTCAGGCCAAGACGCACCAAGGCAATGAGGCTGCACTCTACCTCGAATCAGTTGTCAACCAGATGGCGAACGACGGGTGGGAGTTCATGCGGGTTGATGCAGTCGGGGTGCAGGTGAATCCCGGTTGTCTCATGTCCCTGCTTGGACAGAAGACGACGGAGACAACCTACTATGTCGTGACCTTCAGGAAGGCTCGCTGAGAGCCTTGTGAGGTAATCCAACGCTTCGTTGGACGAAGGGAAAGAGTCTTTCCCCCGATCCAACGCTTTGCCGGCTCGGTCAACGCCTCGCCGGAAGGACGCTTCCCCGGCTTCCGGCGAGGCGAGAGAATGAGGCGGTGAGACGCCGGACGGGGAGGACGAGCGATGCGATCCGATCGACGTGGGGCTAAGCAGGTTCCAGTGTCTTCTTGCTTCTGCGCCTGGTGGTAGTCCCGCTCCATGATGAGCTGGTTGGCCTCGGTCTCGGTCGCGACGAGCTTGGCGCGCGCGTACTCCAGATGTGGAAGATCCTTCGTCACCTCGGGAGTGACCGTCATCTTCAGTGTTCCCCAAGTGCCGAGCGTGTGCTCCCACCGGGTCCTCGGCATGGTGGTGTCTCCTCGGGCTGGTCTAGGATGGGATGGTAGCACGGGCGGTAGGGCCCTATCCGGTTTCGCTTTACATCGTTCCCGCACGGTCAGCTCGCCCCGGAGGGGAGAGGGACGGGGCTCAGCAGAATAGGAGCCAGGGTCTTTTGGGAAACCTCTCCCAGTCTGCCCAGTTCGGGAGTCTGATGGCGGCAAATCCCACGCCGGAAACCTCGTGGGAGGACCTCGCGGGCTTGGCCCGGACACACCATCCCTCACAGGAGCCTCCGGCTCGGGAATATGGCTCTCAGGCGGGCGGTGAGGCTGTCAAAGAGCGCTTAAGTCGTCATTATCCAGCGACGAAGGGCAGGGCGGGCGGAAAGCTGCCGAGGGGAAAGGGTGCGTCGCGGTCGCCCCGGCGGAGCCTTTCGGAGGCTTCCCGGAAGGCGCTGACGAAGGCGGCGTAGATCTCATAGAACGCCTTCTGTGCGGCCTTGGTGGCGGCGTGGACGCGCGGTGCCGGTGACTGGGCGAGGGTGGACGGGCGATATAGCGGATCGCGCGAGAGAATCGCCTTGACGCCGAGCACGGAGACGCCGGTGCGCTCTCTTTCGCGGGCGGCGTCGGACTCGATCGTCTCGACCAGAGCGGCGATGCGCGCTCGATAGATCTCCGAGGACAGATGCGCCCAACAGGGAATGGGGGAGAGGGTGACCCTCTCGATCGTCGCGTATCGCATCCGTCCGATGTCCTCTCGGCGCAGCCGGGCGGCGAATTCCTGGGTGCGGTTGAACCACTGACCTTCCAGGGGCGTGCCATCGATCAGCGCCCCCGCGCAGTGCACTCCGGGCCACTGGCGCACCCGCTCCACCAGATTCTCCTTGACGGATTGACTGAGCACATATTTCAGCCGCTCGATCTGGGCGGCGTCCTCGTCCGTGACGACGGTCATCTCGTAGCGCCGGTCGAAGACGGGGCCCCGCCAGCCGGTCAAGCGGTTGACCTCACGGGCGAGCTTCGACTTCACATACCGCATGAAGGCAGCGGGTTCCTCGGCGTCGTCGACGACCAGTAAAAGGTGCACGTGACTGGACATGACGACGGCGGCCGAGATCGTGGTCTCGTAACGGCGCTGGGCTCGTCCGAGGACGCCGAGGACGAGGTCGTTGAGCACTGGGCCGGGCCGGAACAGGAAGCGTCCCTGGACGGCGCGGCAGGTGATGGAGATGAGGGTCCGGGCGTGGGGTACGAACCGAAGTTTTCTGGCCATACCCATCTAAAAACGGAAAAACGCGCTCTCATCTTACAACAATCGTATAAGTCATTCTTTTGCAGTGGGTTAGAGGAGCTCCCAAAACGGCATGTGGCGCGACTCCGTGCGCGGCGACGAGACGGCTGGGCGTATCGCCTGTCGGCTCAAAACAGGTGCCAGCTTCGCACTCGATTGACCCGGATTCTGGAACGCCCTACCATCCGCAGTAAGTTCTTGATGCCACGTTGGCTTAAGGGTCCGGGAACCTCATCCTATGAACACCCGCCGCCAGTTCCTTATCCGCGCACCCCTCGGCGTGCTCGTCGCGGCTGCCGTCTGCCGCGACGGGGCACTGTCAGCCGATCCGCAGCCGCCACCGGCCACTCCCGGCGCACCGCCCACCTTCGGCACGGGAGCCGGAGCCGGCCCCGCCGTGTCGCCGGCGACGTTCGCTGAGGCGGAGAAGCTGATGCAGGTGACGATGACTCCAGGGGAGCGGCAGCAGGCCGCCGACTCGTGGCGGGAGTCGCTCGCGCCATACCTGGAGCGTCGCACCGGGCCGCGGAAGGTGGCGATTGCGCCCACCGACTCGCCGGGCACGCTCTGGAATCCGATGCTTCCGGGCCTTGCGGTGCCGCCGTCCCGCGACCGGTTCGTGCGGTCGAAGGCCGATGGCGCGCCGCTGCCGTCCTCGGACGACGCCATCGCCTTCGCACCCGTGACCCAGCTCTCAAGGTGGATCGAGTCGCGGCAGCTCACGTCCGAACGGCTTACGAACATTTATCTCAGCCGCATCGAGCGGCTCGACGGGAAGATCCGGTCCGTCATTACGCGGACCACGGACCACGCGCTCGCACGCGCGAAGACGGCAGATGCCGAGATCGCCGCCGGCAAGTACCGGGGTCCACTGCACGGCATCCCATACGGCGTGAAGGATCTGCTGGACACCAAGGACATTCTCACCACGTACGGCGCTGAGCCCTTCCGGAACCGCGTGCCGCCGGCGGACTCCGCGGTCGTGCGCAGGTTGGACGACGCGGGTGCGGTGCTGGTCGCGAAGCTCTCGCTCGGCGCGCTCGCGCTCAACGACATCTGGTTCGGCGGCCAGACGATGAACCCGTGGCTCCTCGAGGAGGGCGCGTCAGGATCGAGCGCCGGGCCCGGGGCGGCGACGGCAGCGGCGCTCGTCGCCTTTTCCGTGGGCAGCGAAACCGGCGGCAGCATCGTCTCGCCCGCAATGCGCTGTGGCGTGACGGGTCTGCGTCCGACGTTCGGCCGCGTGCCGCGCACCGGCGCGATGACGCTCTGCTGGTCTCTCGACAAGCTCGGCCCCATGACGCGAACGGTGGAGGACGCGATGCTCGTCCTGCACGCGATCACCGGTCCGGATGCGGGCGATCTGTCGAGCGTGCCGAGCCGCCTCGACTTCGACGCTACGGCACCCGTCGCCGGACTCAAAGTCGGCTACATCGCGCAATGGATGAAGGAGAGCCCCGCGACGGATGTGGACCGCACCGCGATGGAGACGATCAAAAAGCTGAAGATGGAGCTGAAAGAAGTCACGCTTCCCGATTGGCCGTACAGCTCGCTAATGCCCATTCTCTTTGCCGAAGGCGCGGCGTCGTTCGAGGAGCTGGCGCTTGGATCTCAACTCGGCTCGCTCAAGGTACAGGTGAAAGACGCGTGGCCCAACCTCTTCCGCGAAGCGCGGTTCCTCTCCGCGGTGGACTTCGTGCAAGCCGATCGGTTGCGGCGCAGGGTCGCCATGGAGATGGCGCGCATCTTCAGGGAGGTCGACCTGCTGATCGTGCCGTCGTTGCGCGACGAGCAGCTCACCATCACGAACTTCACCGGTCATCCGTCGCTCACGCTACGCGCCGGGTTCGTGCAGGTCTCGGAAGCACGGAGCGACTGGGCCCCCGACCCGGCGAACCCGCTGCCGGCGTTCGCGCCGCCGCGGCGTGTTCCGCACGGGATCACGCTCCTCGGCCGGCTGTTCGAGGAGGGGCTGGTCGGGCAGGTAGGGATGGTGCTCGAACGGGCGTTCGGCGTGGCGGGGGAGAGGCCGGCTGGGTTCTAGGCCAGCATAGAGTCGAACCCCACAAGGTGCGCCGTTGAACAGGCCGCCCTGGCGGTCCGCGGAGGTCTGTTGAAGAAGGTTCGGTTTCGGAAGTTGCCGTCTGTAGGTCCGGTCCGGGAACCCGAGTTGCATCTGCCCTCATGCGGGCCCGGGTTGGGTCATGACCGGCGACAGTAGCGTATACCACCCGCGCACCGGGCTTTGCAGCGGATCTTGCTACTGGGAGAACGCGCAACTCATGCAGGGCACCGCCACCCCCTGCGGCTCGTCCTAGCCCGGCTCCTCTGTCCCTGCAAGAGCCTCGATCCGCACCACTCTGTATGGCCGGAGTCATCGGCTGGCCGACAGCCGTCCGTCCACTTACCGAAAAGGAGACAGCATGCGGAGAGCTTTCGTGATGGCTGGGCTAATGACGGTGGTGTTCCTAGCGATGTGGGGCAGGCCGGCGATGGTCTCGGCGACCCAGACCTGCACCGCGACGTGCTCGGCAGGGTCGACGCTGAGCTGCACCGTGGCGACCGGTACCTGCTCCAGCGCGAGCGGCAGCGTCACCTGCTGCGGCCAGACCCACGACTGCATCGCCATCAACGCCTGGGACACCTGCCGGAACAATTGCGACACCCAGCACGACACCTGCATCAACCATTGCCCCGGCCACGGCGGCTCCTGCTTGACCGATTGCAACACCGCCCTGCGCACCTGCTGGTCCCATTGCGGGACGCAGCCGGCGAAGACTTTCTCCTGCTGAAGCAGGGCCACGAACAAAAAATGCCGCCGTCTCCCAACGGGAGCGGCGGCCGTGGAGACGCTGGCTGCGGGCCGAGAAGCTCACCGGCGCGGGCGGTTCGCTCAACGCTGTTTCCAGTTTCTGGACACTCTGTCCAGATGCCGGATTCCGATCGAGCCCCACTTCCAGGAAAGAAACCCCTCCTGTGCCTGGCACGCCCCGTGCTGTAGTGGGAGCTCACGGGTTCGAAAGAATTAACTAACGCCGCGCCTGGGGGGATACGCTCCGCATCTCTGTGCCGTGGCAACAATGGAGGGAAAGTCATGTCCAATCGTAAGGTTTTCTCAGGTCTCCTCGTCCTCTCCCTGGCGGCAGCCGGCGCCGCCAGCGCCCAGACCCTGATTGCACTCCCCGACTCGAGCCAGTCCACCACGCTCACCGCCAGCGTCCCCGAGCAGGCGCGAGTGCTGGTGCCCCCGAACATCACCTTCAATGTCAACGACGTCGCCGCCAACACCCCGGCGGACCCGGCGTCGATCAGCGTCAGCAACATCGTGCTGTCCACCAGCACGAAGAAGCTCCGGATCGCCATCCAGGCCGACACCGCGTCGTTCACCGCGCCGGTCTCCGGCGCCACCACCTGGGTGTCGAGCAACGTGACTTGGAACAACGCCTCCTGGACCCACGCGGCCGGCGCCTCCGGCACCTTGACCGATGTCTCCTTCAATGCGGTGGCCGAGTGCAACGCCGACACCTCGGATTGCAGCACCAACGCCCTCGTCTTCACCCTGGCCGCCAACAGCTCGGTCAAGCGCTCCGGCAATCACACGCTCGGCGTCCACTGGAAATTCGAGAGCTTCGAGCCGTAGGCCGCGACCAAAACCTTTCGGGGCGGCCCGGGCAGGCCGCCCCCGTGCCGCCCCCGATTTGCGGAGATCGATCATGAAATGGTTCCCTTGCATCCTCGCCTGGTTTGCCGGCCTGCTGTTCCTCACGGCCGCCACACCGGCGATCGAATTCACCTCGAGTTTCGAATCGATCAAGATCGACGGACGTCCCGGCGAGGTGGTCAACCGCGACTTCCAGCTCCACCTCGTCCCGGGTGGCAAGCCGGTGCGCTTCAAGGCCCGTCCGGAGGACTGGTGGGCGAGCGAGGACGGCTCCCGCTCTTTCTACCGCCCGGCCGGGACTCTGCCGCACTCGTGCGGTCCCTGGATCTCGCTGAACCCTGTCGAGACCACGGTCGAGACCGGCGGCACTCTCGATATCCGGGTGACCGCGGCCATTCCGCGCGAGGCGGGTCCCGGCGGCTACTGGTGCGTTCTCACGGTCGATGAAGTCCCCGACCCGCTCGATTCTCCGCGGGGGGTGGCGGTCCGTTTCCTGGCCTCCGTCTCAGTGGGGATCTTCATCAACCTAGCGCCGGTGGCGCGCGTCGCGGAAATCCGGGAGATCGAGCTCTCCCAGGGTATTGCCCGTCTCAAGGTCTGCAACCGCGGCACCACGCCGATCAGCGCCGACGGCCGGCTCGAGTTCCTGCCCCCGGGCCAGCGATCCGGTCAGGTTTCGCCGGTCGCCAGCGTCGTGCTGTCCCGTATCACGGTGCTCACGGATCCCGTGCCCTGTCGATTGCTGACGGCCGATCTACCCGACTCTTCCGCCCTGCCTCCGGGCCGCTATCTCGTCCGGGTGGTCCTCGACATCGGGATCGACCACTACCTCGGTGTCCAGAAAGAGATGGAGGTCGGCGGTGATCGCCTCGCGGCGGCCAAGAGCCGCTAGAGCTCTCGCCCTCGCCCTGGGACTGCTACCCGCGCTCTCGGCCGGCCCGGCGGCGGGGACCTCGCCGGATACCTGGAGGATCTCGATTCGCGGCCAGGACGTCACCCGGGCTGCCGATCCTCGCGTCGCGAGTGGAGTGTTGCTGCTCAACGTCGTGGCACTCGGCCCCGTGCTGGCGCTCGTCGCCCGGACTGCGGGCCGCGAGGTGCAGGTGCGGGACGCTTCGGGGACCGATTGGCGGGGCACGGCAGGCGATTCCCTACTGTCTTCCACCGGCCGATCCCTGTCTCTGGAACGTCCGATCCGGATCGACGGTCCGTCGGCCTATCTGCCCGCGACGACGATCGCCGAGCTGGCTGGGCTTCCCGTGGATCTCGATTCCGGGACCCGGACGGCGGCCTTCGCGGATCGGGACGAACCCGCTCCTTCCGGATGGCAGAGCCTCTATCTTCCCAAGCAACCGGGCTTGACGAACGACGGCGGCTCGATCCAGCGCAGGCACCAGGACATCTTCCTCCCTCCGGACCACGACACCTTGCGGGTCGGCCTCGGTCTCGGCGTCGTGCCGGGAGCTGACGCCGGGGGCGAGTTTTCGGCGGTGGGCTCCGTGAGGGGGATCGACACCGCTCTCTCCCTTCTCGGCACCACCGGTCCCCGCGGCTTCGAGCTCCTGTCCGGTCACGCGCAGTTGGCGGATGCGACCCGGGGCGTGGGGCTTGAAGCCGGCGATCTTTTCTCCGGTATCTGGGGACTCGCCTATGGCGCCCGGGTTCGCTGGCGGCGCGGGGAGGAGGAGGGCGCCTCGTGGCCGGCGGTCTCGATCTATCAGGGAGATCCCGGCATTGGGAACCCGACGACCGTGGTCAGCTACAGCGACGAGATCGGGCTGGGCCGCTGGAGTACGGCGGCGGGCGAGTTGGCTTCCGACGGCTCATGGCTGGCCAGCGGCCGGTTTCGGCGGCGGCGCCTGAGCCTCTTTGGCTATCTCCGGAACGCTTCCGGCTCTCTCGCCAACGGTCGCGGCTCGGGGCTCTCCGGCTCCTTGGACCTGCCGTTGGGCCTGGAGCTTCAAGGCGCGCTCTCCCGTAGCGGGTCGGGAGACCGGCGCCTGGACGAGCAGACCCTGTCGCTCCGCGTCCCGCTGCGCCAGGGCTCCGCCCTCACGCTCGCGACCGACCGGTTCGCGATCGGCCAGACTCGCGGCCAGATCGAGTCCGTGGAGGGAATTACGGCGTTCGGCCGCCTCCAGGTCCAGGAGCGCTGGCAGTGGCGGGAATCCCTGTTCTCCGGGTTTCTCTCCACTCCCGCCCAACACTTCACCGAGCACGACCTCTTCACCACCGCCTCGTACCTCGTGGGCACGCGCCTGCGGATCGAGGCGCAGCTCATCGAACGTTGGCCCGAGAAGAGCCGGCGGAACGAATGGCGGCAGCTCAGCGCCGCTCTCCCTCTCTGGCATGGCTCCTCGCTCCAGGTTTTCGCTTCCTCTTCGTCGTCAATAGGTGTGGGGAGCTCCTTCCGCGTCCGGTTCGATCAGGAGATCCGGCCCGGCTTCTCGCTTTTCGTCGAAGCGGGAGACATCGTCACCTTCCAATCGGAAACCCAGATCGGGCCGCCTGACACGAACCGTTTTCGGATCATGGTCCGCCGGAGTTGGGATGTCGCGACGCCGGCACCCGGCAACGGAGTCGAGGGCTTCGTCGGCAGCTCGGGCTCTCTCGCCACGGCGGGCCTGCCTGTCGAGCTCGGCCCCTACCGGACCGTGACCCATAGCGACGGCCGCTACGCTTTCCCCAACGTTCCCCCAGGCGATTACGACCTCCACTTGAACGAGAAGGGGCTGCCGGCCGACATCCTCGCGGGCCCGCCCGCCCGGGTGCGGGTAAAACGCGGCGAGAGCCAGGAGGCGAACCTCTCTATCGTGCCCCTCGGCGAGGCCCGCGGCTGGGTCTACGTCGATCGGAACGGCAATCATCGACGCGATCCAAACGAGGGCATCGCCGGCGTCGTGATGATTCTGGACGATCGCGCGACGGTCACCTCCCCCGACGGCTCGTTTGGCTTTTTCAACCTTCCACCCGGCACTCACCGGATCCGCGTCCAGGCCGATCGCCTTCCCCCAGGCCTCGAGGCCCTTATTCCTTCCCGAATGGACCTCGGTCTGCCGGCTGGACGCTCGGTCGGCGAGTTGGAGTTCCGGCTCCAGGAGAAGCACAAATCCCTCGTGTTCCAGGAGGCGAGGAAATGAGATCCAGAGCGGCCCGGCTGTTGATCTGCGGCCTCGCGGCCCTGCCGGCTGCCGGCCAGGAGCTTAGGGAGCAGGTGGTCATCCTGGTTCCCGAGGCCGTTGTCTTCCCGGTGATGAACTTGGCGGCGAAGGCTGCCGCCACGCCGAGTCTGGTGACTTTCAATCACGCCTTCCTCGCCCCAGGGAGCCGGCTGCGGATCAGCGTTCGGGCGGAGACGCTGGACCTCGCGGCAAATACTCCGGCGCGTATCTCCTACGCCGCCCACGCCCAGGGCGGAATCGCCTTCAGCGGCTCTCTTCGTGATACGGACTTTTCACCGGTTTTCGAAGGCGAGCCTCTCACCTCTTCGGGCAGCGTGGAGATCGCCTGGACCCTCGAGCCTCTGGGTCGTGTCGGCCGGTCCGGCAACCGTGGGGTCACTTTGCGATGGAAGGTGGAGTCCATCTCGGCGGGCCGGCGAACGCCGGAGGCACGGCATTCCAGCGCGGACCCAGCCGCGGCACCTCCGCCGGGCTATCCCGGAGACGAGCGGGGAAGGCCGCAAGGAAACAGAGGGCGAAGAGATCGCCCCTTGGTCCCTCGTCCACGAAGGAGTGCGTCCAGCCGGTCGGGAGCCCCGGGGATCCTTTCCAGCCTCGGATAGCGCAACGTGCCGTGGTAGTCGATCCCCACCTCGCTCGTCTCGCCGTCCATATGGGTCGTCAGCCGGAGCGGCTTCGTCGCGGCGTCCCGGACCGCCGCCTTGAGGGCCGCCGGCGTGTAGCGCTCTCCGTTCACCGTCTCGATCCGGGCACCGACGCTCAGGCCGGCGCGGAAGGCTGGCCCGTTCCAGGCGGCGACAGGTACTGGAAGTCCAAATCGAGAGCCTCGACACCCTGTGGGACCTCGACGTGAAAAGCGTGGACGTCGACCGGATCGCGGCGCCAGTCGAGACGGCGGCCGTTTCCCCGGACCGTCAGCCCGGCGAGGCGGGCGACCGACACGGTGGGGGCGTGACTGGCGGTCTCCCATTCCGGGTAGAGCAGGACCATCGGTCCCGCCCGCTGCACGGGAATCGTCTCCCGCACGGCGAAGACCTTGTGCCGGGTGTCCGACGCATCGACGGCCGGGCGCACTGTCCCCGGGAACGGGAGATCCCGCGGCGCTGTGATCGACGCCGCGACTTGGAACCACAACCTGCTGCGTCGCAGGTACGTTACCATTTCGCGTGCGGCTCCAGAACAGGAGCCAGGGGCTTTCGTCTCTCGGGGAGCCTCGGCTCGCACCTCACTGCATGCCGCCTGCCTGAACACAACACCTTCTACGGTATTTGAGACAGTGGCCGTGAACGTCCTTGATCGCACCGTTGCACAACAACTCGCAAATACCTTTTTCTCCGCTATAGGTGGTCATGGCTAACGGGCGCTGTCCTTTTGGCGGGCGGGACGCCAAGACGGTTACGGTTCAATTTTCGTATAGTCAATACGGCCGCGGCCCAACTCGGCGGTGTCGGGCAACCTTCTCCAAAATACCGATCACTGGCTAGTGACATACTGATCACTACCGGGGAGTTCGGCCTGCCGAAGGACGCCGTCGAGGCCGCGCACCGGCACCAGCAGCAGGAGCCAGGGTCTTTTAGTCGGCTGTCTTTCCCCGGTGTGGCTGGGCAGAGCCCGAAGCGTCCTCTTCCAAGGTTGCGACGGCGGCGTGTCGCGATCAGCTCTTCAGAAGGCGCAGCCTTCCAAGAAGACACTGGAACTTGTTCTGGTGGTGTGAGACGATAACACTCGACGCGATGAGGGATCCATGAAGCAGAGCCGCACTGCCGCAATGCCATTCGTCGCAGCCGGTGGCGCAAAGGACGCGCTGACCCTCGTTCGCGCTCAGAAGTTTGCTGCCACGAGCGAGCTGCTTAGTTTGCTCCTCGCGCCTACAGGAGCCGCGAAAAAGCGTTTCGCGACACACGAATGACTGATGCTCGAACCCAGGCGCCACTCGCCCTCCATGTCGTCTATGACGAGGTTGCGGTTGTGCGCCCGGGACACTCACCCGAAGGTCGTGGTCCTATCGAGCAACTGGCTACGGCTCTCTATTCGCAGTTGTCGAGCGGCGATCGCGCGCCGCGCGTGCCGGTGCGTCTTTGGCGGAGTCAGTTGAAAAGCGGCGAACGGCGCTTGCCTTCGTGCATCCCACTGAACTGGGCCGCCAGGAACGTCGTCATCGTTGTTGTGGACCAAGTCCTCTTCGAGCACCGCGACGAGTGGAATAACTGTATCAATGCCTTGGCCGCTGACGCGAACCCCGATCGAGATCTCATTCTTCCGCTTTCCGTTCAGGCCGACGCCGCACGGGTGACGGCGGCATTCGACGATGTCAATCACATCGTGGCACGGAACCCCGGAGGTCTTGTCGAGGACGACAAGATATTCCAGGCTGTATATACGGCGATGCTCAGGCTGCTCGTGCCCGCTCTGCCGCGAGTGTTTCTCTGCCACGCCAAGGCCGACGGATCGGGCATCGCCAGACGCGTACGTCGATACCTGTACGAAGAGACGCAGCTTTCGAGCTTCTTCGACTTGCACGACGTCCCTCACGGGCACCAAGTCAGGAAATCGATCGAGGAGTCGATCCGCGATTCGGTGCTGCTCGTTATCTGGACGGATAGGCTGTTGGACAGCCCGTGGTGTCAGATGGAGATCATCGAAGCGCGAAGACAGCAGCGCCCGTTGCTGTTGCTGGACGCTCTCGCCACCACGACGCCACGGCTTTTCCCGTTTCTCGGCAACATGCCAGTCGTACGGTGGAGAAGAGATCCGTCTCCGGTCGTCAGCGCGATCCTGCTTGAGCTGATCAGAACCTACCACTTGCAAGCCGTCTTCGAGTCGAGAAGGGAGCGCAGGCCGGGTGTGCCCTCTTTCTGTTTGCATCCTCCTGATTTGCTGGACAGCAGCTTCGAACGGACCACTGCAATTACCTCAAACGAGAACCGGTTGGCCTCAGAAGAGCTGCCGGACCCGGACCTGTGGGTGTATCCCGACCCGCCGCTCAAGTCGGTGGAGTTGGAGGTGCTTCGTGAGCTCGTCCCGCGGAAGCGATTCCTGAGTCTCTTCGAGTGGCAGGCCTTGCGAGCAGCTGACGCTCTCGATACCGATTGGGACGACAAGGTCAGCGTGCGTCCCGATCCTCTACGGGGACTGCGCGTGGGAATCTCCGTGTCTGCGTCCGACACGTGGATCGACATGGGACTGATGGGGGAGCATCAGGGCGAGCTGTCTTTTCAGATCGCCCTGATGCTTATCCTGCTCGGGACGAAGTTGGTCTGGGGAGGCGACCTGCGTCCGGATGGATTCGGCGGTCAGTTGAAGTGGATAGTGCAGGCCTATCAGCACCCGACTCGCGCACCGCAGGACCACGTGGCAATGGTCGTGCCGTACACTCTGACGCCGGAGATGAGGTTAGACGCGTCCGCAATCAAAGCACGGCGGGCGTTTGCACAGGTGAGGTTGATGCCCTCGCCTGTCACCTCGGAGCCGCCGGATCCGGCATCGATCGAAGGACGAGCGCTCGCTGCGCTCGCGCTCAGCGCGATGCGCTCCGAGCTCGCCCTCGGCTGCGATGCCAGAATCGTGCTTGGTGGCGGCGTGTCGAAGTTCCAGGGACTCTACCCGGGTATCGCTGAGGAAGCCTACGAAACGGTGCGAAGTGACCGCCCTCTGTACGTCGTGGGAGGGTTCGGCGGGGCGGCGAGGGCGGTGTATGAGGCCATCGCCGACCCGCGCTCACCCGGCGCTGAACAGCTCGTGGAGGCAGCCCGCACGGTCGGGGCGGCCGCGTCCGAGGAAGCCAGACGTGTGCATGCAGCGCTGGTTGCATCAGCCAAGGTGCCCGATTTGGCGTTTGCTCCAGAGAGGATGATCGCGGCCTTTTCCGACCTTGGCCCCGAAGGTCTTGCAAGGTGCAATGGGCTGTCGATCGACGAAAACGATCGGCTGTCGAAGTCCCAAGACGTCGATGAGGTTCTGACACTAATCGTTAAGGGCATGGTTGAGGTAAAGACACGTTTGTGATCCGGTTCCTTAAAGTTTCCTAGTGTACCGACCGAAGCCACTTGATCGGGGATTGCAACATGATTGCGATGGACTTCGACACTTTGACCAGGCTTAACTTTTGCGATATGCGCCTGTTGGGCTTCCGCTGGGAGGAAGATGTCTGCAATCTCATGCTATTTATTGAGCTGGCGGAGGGGCAGCGACTTCAGCTTCGTTGCACTTGGGCGACCGATGTCACCATCGTCATGAGAACGGGAGACACCTTGGGCCCCTCTCTGAGTTGGGACGGTTCGATCTCGCGCGACAATAAGGGGGTATGTCGCGTCGACTTCGACTTCCCGGGCGTGGGTGAAGTTTCTTTGAATTGCAACGAGGTGATCGCGCTTAGCGAATCCTGACCTCAGGTTCAGCCCAACGGCGCCCTCGGCAGGGCGCGAGCTGCCCCCTCCCGCCCCGCAGTGGTATCGTACCGGCTCGATTCGCTGCCAAGGAGGCTTGAAACTCATATGGCCCGCATCTTCGTCCCCGGTCTGCTCGCGTTCGTGGTTGCCGTTTCCCCCCTCGCCGCCCAGGCGCCGCCTCCGGCTCAGCCGGCGGCTCCGGCGGTCGTCGTTCATGACGAGCCGATGACTCCCGCCGAGGCGGGCGGTCCAGCAGAAGGAGCCAGGGTCTTTTAGCCGCTTCCTCGAAGGCAAGGATGTGCCCAAGGATGCAAGCTAGGCGGCGACCTTGTTCCAGCGCGCCTGCGATGGCGACGAGCGCCTCTGGGTTGCTCCAATCTCGGCGCGCTCTCTACGACCGGGGCGAGGGCGTGCCGAAAGATCTGGCAAAGGAGCTGGCGCTCTACGACCGCGCCTGCAAGCTGGACATGCCGCGGGCCTGCTACAACCTGGCCATCGGCTATGAGGAAGGCGACCTCCTGCCGAAAGACCTTCCACGTGCGGCCGAGCTCTACCGGGGCGCCTGCACCGCCTAGTACTTCCCGGCCTGCGTAAATCTGGGCGTCCTGTTCGAAAACGGCAAAGGGATTCCCGAGGATCTCGACCGCGCCGAGGATCTCTATCCCAGAAGTCCTGTGAGCTCGGGTTTCAGCACGCCTGCGAGGAGGCTGCCCGACTCGGAAGGCAGTGAAGGGTGGGGGACTGGCGGGCCCTCTGAGCGGCGGTCGTGGAGACCGAGCCGGTGGAGGGCGGTTCAGCGCGGGATGCCGGTGTAGGTGGCGTCCAGGGTGGCGTCCTCGGCCGGCGCTTCGAAGGTAAGGCGCCTTTCCCCAGAAACAGGTTCCCAGAAACAAGGTTCCAGGTTTTTCTTGGAAAGCTCGTCTACTATCTAAGATGACTGGAAATGACTGGGAGGAGCGCGTGGCCAAGAAAATTTTTTACTCGGCAGCAGACCGTGCAGCCATCCTGCGGGGTGTCGACAAGCTCGCCGACGCGGTCAAGGTGACCTTCGGCCCCAGAGGCCGCAACGTCGTCATCGAGAAGAAGTTCGGCTCGCCCACGATCACCAAGGACGGCGTCACCGTCGCCAAGGAGATCGAGCTCGGCGAAACGCTGGAGGACATGGGCGCGCAGATGGTGCGCGAGGTCGCCTCGAAGACCTCCGACGTGGCCGGCGACGGCACCACGACGGCCATCCTCCTCGCCCAGGCGATCTACCGCGAGGGCTCGAAGAACGTCACCGCCGGCGCCAACCCGATGGAGATCAAGAAGGGCATCGAGCTGGCCGTCAAGGCCGCCGTCGAGTCTATCGACAAGCTGGCCAAGCCGGTCGAGGGCAAGGACATCGCCCACGTCGGCACCCTCTCAGCCAACGACGAGGAGATCGGCCGCATCATCTCCGAGGCGATGGAGAAGGTCGGTAGGGACGGCGTCATCGTTGTCGAGGAGGCCCGCGGCCTGGAGACCACCCTGGAGGTGGTCGAGGGCATGCAGTTCGACCGCGGCTACCTCTCCCCCTACTTCGTCACCGACGCGGAGCGCATGGAGACGGTGCTGGAGAACGCCAAGATCCTCCTCAACGAGAAGAAGATCAGCTCGATGAAGGACCTCCTCCCCGTGCTGGAGCAGGTGGCCAAGCAGGGCCGGCCGCTGCTCATCATCGCCGAGGACGTCGAGGGCGAGGCGCTGGCCACCCTGGTGGTCAACAAGCTGCGTGGCACGCTGCACGTGGCCGCCACCAAGGCTCCCGGCTTCGGCGACCGCCGCAAGGCCATGCTGGAGGACATCGCTACCCTGACCGGCGGCCGGGTGATCACCGAGGACCTCGGCATCAAGCTGGAGAACGTGCGCTGGGAAGACCTCGGCGACGCCAAGAAGGTCGTCCTCACCAAGGACGAGACCACCATCGTCACCGACTCCGACGACGTCAAGCGGCACGAGGCCATTGCCGGCCGCGTCAAGCAGATCCGCAACCAGGTCGAGGAGACCACCTCGGAC
>DASYJD010000032.1:0-19021 GCA_035996875.1 Thermoanaerobaculia bacterium | reverse complement strand
TCACCCCGGCCCTCTTCTCCCGCCCCCTCCGCACCCCCCTCACCGGGAGAAGAGGGAGCAAGGCAAAAACGCCCCAGGGGTACCCCTCTCCCGGTGAGGGGGGTTGGGCGGGGGCGGGAGAGGGGCAGGGGTGAGGGTCTTGGGCGGAGGGAGTTCCCGCCTACTTCGGCGGCTCCTCTTCGTGCAGGTGCAGCTTGCGGTAGCCGCGGTTCCAGTAGACGAGGGGCGGCGCTTCCTCCTTGGGCACGCAGCTCGCCTCGACCTCGCCCACGTAGATCGTGTGCGAGCCGGCCGGATACCGCGCGTGGATGCGGCAGTCGAGCCAGGCGAGGGCGTCCACGAGAATGGGCGCGCCGGTCGAGGCCGTGGTCCAGCTACCCATGGCGAAGCGGTCCTCGTCCTTCACCCAGGCGAAGCGGTTGGACAGCTCGGAGTGGCCTTCGCCGAGGATGTTCACTCCGAAGACCGCCTCGGGCACCTCCAACAGGGTGTGGGCATGGTGACGGTTCTCGATGATGATCATGATCAACGGCGGCTCGGCCGACACCGAGGCGAAGGCCGAGACGGTGAGGCCATGAACCTTTTCGCCACCTTTGACGGTCACGATCGTGACGCCGGCGGGGAAGTGGCGTAGCGCTTTGCGAAATTCTTCCGACGAGATCACCCGAATCTCCTTCCGAGAGAGGTGCCGGCGCTCTCGCGCGAGCACTACGATTGTTCCACATCAAGCCGGTTTTGATGACGTGGACTGGCGCCTGGCTTGCGGCATCTGGCTTGCAAACGGCTTTCAGGAGTTAAGGTGCTGGCCGACGCCGGATGAGGGACACGGCGCCTTCGCAAACCCTCGCCAATCGATCACGACTCAGGAGACGACAAACCATGAGCCTCAAGAAGAACGTCAAAGGCGTGCTGACCCAGAAGGTCCGTTTGGGTTTCTTCACCGTGCCTCTGTGGGTGGTAGGCGCGGTGTTCCTGGCTCGCTGGGCGCGTGACCGCCGGCGCTATGCCTAGCCGGCGGTTTGACCTCCTCCCTTTACTGCGGAGCGGCATGCATCTAAGCTACGCGCAGTGCTCGTGGTGTGCTCGGGGGGAGGTCTACTGAAAATCATGCTTTCAAAGTGTTTTGGGAGATCTTGCATCGTCTTGCTGGTGGCATGCCTGGGAACGCCGGCTCTACGTGCCGCCCAGGAGACCCCGCCGGCCCCCGCCCCTGCGACGCAGGAAGGGGAGGACGGGGGCGACAGCCTGAAGCCGAAGCTGACCTTCGGGCTGGAAACCAAGATGAATTTCCGGCACAGCGAGGACGTGCGCTTCCCCATAGCCTTTCCACCGGCTGGGGTCACAGGCTTCGAGGAGACCGTCAACCCGGGCAACCACCTCGAGCTGTCGAACGTCGGGCTGCTGATCGACGCGGTCTGGGGCGACGGCCTGACGGCTCACAGCCGCATCAACTTCATCGACCTCTACAACCGCAATCCCACCTCGACGGACCGCAACGTCGACGTGCGCGAGGCCTGGATCCGTTTCGGCATCGAGGCGCCTCCGGCCACCCTCCCGGAGCGCGGCGGTGTCTATCTCAAGGTGGGCAAATTTCCCAAGATGGAGCGGCAGAACGACCGCCATCTCGAGAGTTACGGCGTGGTGGCGACGGCGTTCAACCGCTTCGAGGACGTCGGTGCCGAGCTGGGGCTCAACTTCGGCCGCCATTTCTACGCCAAGCTCAGCGCCACGCAGGGTAATCCGATCTTCCTGCGCGACCCCAACGCCCTGGCCGGCGACAACGGCACTCCGGCCCTGCGAGCGCCCGATCCGACGACGCCGGTCAACAGCGGCATCGACATCCTCTACGACGCCAAGATCGAGGACCTTGGCTTCACCGACCCGGAAATCGGCGGCGCCATCGGCTGGCGCACGGGGGACGAGGCGGGGAAAAACGGCGTCGACGTGATGGTTTGGGATTATCAGAGGAAGCTGGCGAAGACCGTGCCGCGCGACGGCTCGTTCTACGGCGGCGACCTCGATCTGCTCAACGGACCTGGAGACGGTCAGATCCTCCCCCTCACCAACGACAAGAAGAAGCAGGGTGGCGCCAACCTGTGGGTGTACTTCGGCGGCTTCTCCGTCTTTGGCCAGTATGTGGACCAGAAGCTCGCGGGCCTGCCGCGCAAGGGAACGGAGATCGAGGCGGCGTGGCAGTTCGACCTGCCGCTGGTTTGGGCGATCGGCGGCCGGCAGCTCTTCACCTTCATCGCGCCCGCGGTGCGCTACTCGAAGATCGACAACGACTTCAAGAACATCTTCCCGACGCCTGCGCCGAGCTTCGCCTGGGATTGGACGAAGATCGACTCCGGCCTGCGGCTCGGCATCTTCCCCGGCGTCGACCTCACGGCCGAGTACGCCATCAACCGCTTCATCCTGGGGAACGGGACGACCCAAGAGAACAATGAATTCCTGGCCACGCTGCGGTGGAGGATTTAGGGGTGCGGACGAGGGGGAGGCTGGGAGAAGAGGGCCGGGATGATGAGGGCTTTGGCTTCCCGGCGGCGTTCCTTGCCCTGGCCATGCTCGTCCTCCTCGCCGTTCCCATCCAAGCCGAAGAGCTCCGCGGCCACGTCCACCTCCTGGCCAAGGGAGGCAAGGGCCCGGACCGGGGGAGCGACGTGCGGCAGGCCGTGGTCTACTTCGAGCCGGCAAGCCCGGTGCCGGTGCGGCCGGCGGCCGAGCCGTTCGAGATGGTCACCAAGCGTAAAGAGCTGTCACCGCGGGTGCTGGTGATCCCGCGCGGCAGCCGGGTGCGCTTCCCCAATCAGGATCCCATTCTTCACAACGTCTTCTCCGTTTCGTCTCCTAACCAGTTCGACCTCGGCCTCTACCGGGCGGGTCCGGGCAAGGAGAAGCGCTTCGAGGAGCCGGGACTCGTGCGGGTGTACTGCAACGTTCACCACGACATGATCGCCTATATCCTCGTGCTCGACACTCCGTACTCGGTTTCGCCCGACGCGTCCGGCGATTTCGTCCTCACCGGCCTGCCCAGGGGGCCGGGGAAGTTGACGGTCTGGCACGAGCAGGGAGATCCCTGGACGTCCAAGGTGGAGCTGCCGCAGAAGACGCCACTCCAGATCGGCGTCGAGATCGTCCGTCCGTTGATTCCGGCCCATTTGAACAAGCAGGGACAGTCCTACTTCCGGGCGCAACGTGACCGCTACGACAACCGCTAACCGTCCTTCCGGCCTGTCGCTGGAGACCCGGATTTTCCTGGTCACCTCGCTGCTCATCGCGCTGCTGGTGGGCGGCGCGGTGGCGGTGACCTCGGTGCTGTTGCGCGGCATCGCCCGTAGCGCGGTGCTCGATTCTCTGAAGAGCAGCGCCACCGCCCAGGCGGCCTTCCAGAACCAGCGCTACCAGCAGCTCCGGTTGATGGCGCGCCTCTTCGCCACCGAGCCCTACCTCGCGGCGTACCTCTCCGAGGCCAGCAGCACCGGCGACACCCGCTCCGTCCTCGACCTGCTCAACGAGCGGCGGAACGATTTCAAGTACGACTTCGCCATCCTCCTCGATCCCAACGGCAAGGTGGTGGCCCGCACCGACCAGCCCCAGGCCTCCGGCCAGAACCTCGCGCGCCGCGCCCTGGTGAAGACGGCTCTGAGCAGCGACACCAAGGAGAGTGAGGGCGTGTGGCAGGAAGGGGACGACCTTTATTATGCGGTCGCCGTGCCGGTGGTGAAGGACTTCACCCCCTTTGGGTATCTGGTCACCGGCTTCCAGATCACCAATCAGGCCGAAGGTTTGCGGGAGGTGCGGGAGATCAGCGGCGCCGACGTCGCCTTCATCTCCAATGGCGCCTCGGGTCCCCAGATCGTGGCCACCACGCTACCGCCGGGCACCGCCTCCAGCCTCGCCGCCAGCCTGGGCCCGGCTTCGCGGGGAATGGGCGCGGCGCTGCGCTCCGGCAAGGCGGTGCCGCGGATCGAGATGTCGCTCGGAGGCGAGCCCTGGCTTGCCCTGGAATCGCCGTTGCGCGATGCGGCCGGCAAGCCGGTGGGCGCCACCGTGGCCCTCGCCTCGCTGGAGCAGAAGCTCGCCGTCTACCGCCAGATCCAGAACGTCCTGCTGGGCGCGGGCCTCGCCGCTGTGCTGATCGCCCCGTTCCTGTCCTTCGCCTTTGCCCGCCGTGCCCTCAAGCCGGTGCGCCAGCTCCTTACCGCGGCCGAGGCCGCCCGCCAGGGACACTATGACCAGACGATAGGCTCCGACCGTCGCGACGAGGTGGGCCGCCTCGCCCAGGCGTTCCAGGAGCTGCTGGCCGACCTGCGGGAGAAGCGGGACATGGAGGCCTACGTCACCGAGCTCTCCAAGAACCTCCCCGAGCCGCAGCCGGCGCGGATCCTGCTGGGGGACGCGCAGGCGCGGGAGGTGCTCCTGCTGGGCGTCGAGCTGCGCCAGTACGCGCGCACCGGCGCCAACCCGAAGGACACGCTGCAGAGCCTCACCGGCGACCTCGAGCGGGTGACCTCGGCCATCGTCCGTCGTCGCGGCCAGGTCGAGGCCGTCTCCGGCCACCGGGTGGTGGCCCGCTTCGAGGGCGAGGGGCGGGGCTACCGGGCCCTGGCGGTGGCCGCCGAGATTCTGGATGTGCCGGCGGAAGAGGACACCGCGGGCGAGATCGAGGCGCCGGTGGTCGCCCTGTCCGCCGGCCGCGCCGTCACCGGCGCGGTGGTCTGGGGCGAGCGGGCGGAGCGGGCGTTGGTGGGCCTGCCCGTGCAGCAGCTCGAGAGCCTGCTGCGCGAGGCGACGCCCGGCGAGGTGCTGCTGTCGCGCGAGGTGCACGAGGAGGTTCGCGATGCGTTCGAGCGGGCGGGCTTCACGCTGGCGCCGCGGCGCGGAGTCATCTCCCCCCAGCCGCTCTTCGTGGTCAGCCGGCGGATGATCTCGCGCCTGACCCTCGAGCGCGCGATCGGCTCCGAGACGCTGACCTCTCCCGCCCGGATGACTCTCTCCGGCATTGCGCCCGGCGCCCTGCTAGGGCAGCGCTTCGAGATCCTTTCAGTGCTCGGGTCCGGCGGCATGGGGATCGTCTACAAGGCCCGCGACCGCGAGCTCGACGACCTGGTGGCCCTCAAGATGCTGCGGCGGGAGCTCTGGGGGGACCTCAATCAGCTCGACCGGCTGAAGAGCGAGATCAAGCTGGCGCGCAAGATCACCCATCCCAACGTCCTGCGGACCCACGATTTCGGAGAGATCGACGGCGTGCCCTACATCTCCATGGAATACGTGCGCGGAGTGACGTTGCGCTACATGCTGGACCAGACGAGCAGGCTGCCGTACTCGGCGGGCCTGCGCCTGGCCAAGCAGCTCTGCGCGGGCCTTGGAGCGGCTCATGCGGTGGGGGTCTTGCACCGCGACATCAAGCCCGAGAACCTGATCCTGGAGCCCACCGGCAACGCCAAGCTCATGGACTTCGGCATCGCCCGGCCCATCGACCGGCTCGCCCCCTCGCAGACCCAGGCCGGCTTCATCGTCGGCACGCCTCAGTATCTGGCCCCGGAGGTGCTGCAAGGGGCGGAGGCCGACGCTCGGGCTGACATCTATTCGAGCGGCATCGTGCTTTACGAGATCTTCACCGGCGTGCTGCCGTTCGACGGGCCCACCGCCATGGAAGTGGTGGTCCAGCACCTGCGCCAGGAGCCGGCCGCGCCCAGCAGCCGCTGGCCGGAGATTCCGCCGGCTCTCGAAATCGCCATTCTGAAGTGCCTGAAAAAGGACCCGGAGCAGCGCTACCGCTCGGTCGCGGACCTGCTTCACGACTTGGAGGCGCTGAGCGCCTGAAACCGGCCGGAGAAGGGAGGGGAGATGATCGCGGCGAATTATGGAGTCCCGGCACCCGGGGCGTCGCTCGAGCCGGCCCGCCGGCTCGCTGAGTACGAGATGCTCCTCGAGGTGGGCATCAAGCTCTCCGGCACGCTCGACCTGACGACCGTGCTGGAGCTGGCCCTCGAGCATGCCGAGCACGTCTGCCAGGCGGAGACCAGCTCCATCTGGGAGCTGGACGAGGACCGGCGGGACCTCTTCTTCCGCGTCGTCCGGGGGCGGGCGGCGGGAGCGATCCGCGGCATGCGCCTGCCGCTGGGGGAGGGGATCGTCGGCAGCGTCGCCCTCTCGGGCGAGGCCGAGGTGGTCAACGAGGTCACCGCCGATCCGCGCTGGCACGGCGATCCATCGAGCTCGTTCAAGACGCGGGCGATCCTGGCCGTGCCGCTGCGCGCTCAGGGCCGGGTGATCGGCGTCGTCCAGCTCTTGAACCCGGTCGACCGCGACCGTTTCACCGACGGCGACCTCTGGCGCATGCGCCAGTTCGCCGCCATCCTCGCCCCCACCCTGCAGAACGCCCGCCTCTACGCGGCGCAGCGCCGTCAGTTCCTCACTATGGCGACCGTCCTCGCCGAGGCGCTGGAGAAGCGGGACCCGTACACAGGCGGCCACGTGCGCCGCGTCGTCAGCTACTCGGTCATGCTGGGCGGCGAGTTGGGGCTCGGCCCCGAGGAACTGCGGGACCTCTGGCTGGCGGCCACCCTGCACGACATCGGCAAGATCGGCGTGCCGGACCACATCCTGCGCAAGCCCGCGCCGCTCGACGCCGACGAAGCGGAGATCATGAAACGCCACACCGTGTTCGGTGCCGAGATCGTCACGCCGCTCGCCAATTCGCAGGTGCTGCTCGGCGTGCGTAGCCACCATGAGCGCCTGGACGGCCTCGGGTATCCGGACGGCCTGACCGATCCGGAGATTCCGCTCGGAGCCCGCATCATCGCCGTCGCCGACACCTTCGACGCCATGACCACCAGCCGTCCCTATCGCACCGAGCTGCCTTTGGAGCGGGCCGCCGCCGAGATCCTCGCCGCTTCGGGCACCCAGCTCTGTCCGCGGGTGGTGGCGGCGTTCCGCCAGCTGTTCGAAGCGGGACGGTTCACCCCGGCCGCCGCCGACAGCCTCCTCGGGACGCTGTTCGAGCCGCCCACTCCTGAGAAGGGTTAGGCGGGGGCCTGATCGCCGCCGCGCTTCGTCCGCATCACGAATTCGCCGGCCATGAGCTGATAGGCCGCGGCCCCCTTGGCCTTGGAGTCGTACTGAAAGATCGTCTGCCCGGCGCCCGGCGCTTCGGCCAGCCGGGTGTTCACCCGGATCTCCATGGCGAAGACGAGGCTGCCGTACTCGCTCCGCAGCTCGTCCACGGTGAGGCGGGTGCTCTTGATGCGGTAGTCCACCATGGTGAGGAGCAGGCCCAGGGGGTGGACGCGGGAACCGTGATCGAAGGCCGTCCGCTCGGCGGCAGCGATCAGATTGCGCACTCCGGTGACCGCGAGGAACTGCGGCACCACCGGCACGATGAAGGCATCCGCCGCCACCACGGCGTTGACCGGCAACAGCGACAGCGACGACGGGCAGTCGAGGAAGACGAAATCGTAGTCGCGGACGATGGGTGCGAGCACCGCCTTGAGGCGCCCCTCCTTGGCCCGGAATGCTCCCAGCTCGGCCTCGGCGCGGATGAGGTCCACCGAGGCGGTGATCAGATCCAAGCCGGCGACCGACGTCGTACGCACCGCCTGCACCGCCGGCAGACCGGCGAGCAGCACGTCGGCCGAGGACGGCGCGAGCCGCGAGCGGTCGATGCCCAGCGAGAGGGACGCCGACGCCTGGCTGTCGAGGTCCACCAGGAGCACGCGCAGCCCCAGCGCCGCCAAAGCGGCCGCCAGGTTGACGGCGGTCGTGGTCTTACCGACCCCGCCCTTGCGGCTGATCAAGGCGGTAATCATCTATAGAGGGGAATCTATACCACTCAGGACCGGGGATACCCGGCGCGCATCATGACGGGCCAGCGGACCGTCCGTACCTGGGCGGGATCGCCCCAGGCGCGCTCCATCTCCTCCCCGATGTGCTCCAGGGGATCGTGGCCGGTGGCCTTGCGGTAGCGGGCGGTGGCGGACCACGTGGTGAAGTAGGGAATGAAGCGGCTGAAGTCCCATTCCTCCTCGATCCACAACTCCGGCACCGCCACCTCGGCGAACGGGAAGGGGAGCGTGCGGTAGTCCTCGTTCACCCAGCGCCGCTCCGGCGGCCAGTAGGGGCCTACGATCTCCCGCGCCAGCCGTTCGGTGAGCACGTCCACCTCGGGAATGACGCGCACTAGGTTGTAGGCCCACGCCACCAGCGCGCCGCCGGGAGCGAGCACCCGCTCCGCCTCGGCGTAGAAGCGGTCGAAATCGAACCAGTGGAGGGCGGTTGCCACCGACACCAGATCCACCGAGCCGGAGGCGAGACCGGACTGCTCCGCCAGGGCCTGCCGGTACTCCACCTTGGGATGGGCCACGGCGAGGGCGAGCTGCTCGGCGGAGCCGTCCGTCGCGATCACGCGCTCGAAGCGCTCGGCGAGCCCCACGGCCGCTTGCCCGTTGCCCGTGGCGCAATCCCAGGCCAGACCGTGCCGGGCGGGGAGGGACGCGACGAAGTCGAACAGGGCCGGCGGGTAGCTGGGCCGAAACGAGGCGTAGACCGAAGCGTGACTGGAGAAATGATCTTTGAAGCTCATCCGCGGGCCCTCGTGAAATCCAGCGTGCGGGGCGGATGATGTCACGGCTCCGGCCGTTCGCGTCTTACAGGCCGAGAGCCTGGTTCGCCAGCTCGGTTCCGGCCACGCGGGCGCGGATCTTGGCGAACGCCGTATCCCGGGCGGTCGAGACGTCGTCGCCGAAGGGCGAGAAGCCGCAGTCGTCCGTGGAGCCGAGCCGCTCGGGCGCGATGAACTCGGCCGCTTCGAGGACGCGGTCCCGCACCTCTTCCGGCGACTCGATCCGCGGATTGATCGGATCGATCACGCCGACGAAGATCCGCTGCCCGGGCTTCGCGTGATCCCGGATGATGCCCAGCACCCGCCGACGATCCGGCTCGCTCGCGAGCTGGAGGTAGAAGTTTCCCGCCGTGAGATTGAACAGATCGGGCAGGAGGTCGGCGTAGTCGACGTCGGCGCTGTGCGTCGAGTCCTGATCGCCGCCCGGGCAGGTGTGGACTCCGATGCGCTGCTGCTCTTCCGGCGTGAAGCGGGCGAGCACCTGATTGTTCAGATCGACGAACTGCCGCAGCAGCCCGCGGGAAGGGTCGAGCTTTACGGCGAGTCGGCCTTCGGTGAAATCGATCTGGACGTTGGCGGCTCCCTGCTCGAGGCAGCCGCGGATGTCCGCCTCGGCCTCGCGGATGAGATCGGCGAGGAACTCCGCCTGGGAGTAGCCGTCGATGCCGGCCTGGGGATAGAGGAGGCCCATGGCCGAAGCCGAGATCACGGCCTGCTTCACCGGCTTCTGAGTGTGCTTCTTGGCCGTGGACAGATAGGTCGCGGCGTGAGTGCGATAACGGAATGGACCCGCGACGAGCCGCGGCAACTGCCGCACATGACCGTCCGCAAAGGGGATCTGCACGCCGTCCGGAGCCAGATTGTCGGCGCCGTGAATGGGATAGGTGGCGAAGCTGGGCTTGGTCTGCTCGCCGTCCGTAATCACAGGCGATCCGGTCGCCTCGAAGCGCTGGATGGTATCGACGAGAGCCAGCCGGTAGAGTTCGTCGAGCTCCTGCTGGGACACCCGTCCCTGTTGCGACTCCTTGACGGCCTGGATCAGCTCGGGAGGACGTGGAATGCTGCCGATGGGTTCGGTGGGTATCTGCATGAATGCGAGTATATCGCAGGGAACTCAGCCGGCGGTCTTCGCGTGAAGGAGCCAATTCCCGATTGCGACGAAGATGGCCACGGCTCCCAGCAGGCGCAGTCCTCGGCTGAGAAGGAACGCATTCAGGAACTGCTGCGGAAGCCCGAGTCGCTGGTAAGCGCGGTAGGTGAAGAGACCGGCTGTGGTCGAGAGCGCGAGGATCAAGGCCAGAACCGCGCAGGTCGCGACGACGGTGAATTGCGGGCGGTAAGCGACGATCGCCACCCAGGAGGCGAAGATCGCCACCATGATTAAAAACCAATAGGTTGGCGTTCGTGTCGCGGCGTCGACGAGCTTGACTTTTTCATCTTTGGTGAGCGCCGCGATGCTCCCCTTCAGAATGCGCGTCGCCGCGAGAACGAGTAGTACGAACAGGATTCCGGCTGCTGCGATCAACACCGTCTGACCCTCCAAATTATCTCGATCTCAAGCCAGAGTCTCGCGAACCCGTTCCATCCCCGTATTGCTGCCGCTCAGCAGGACGCCGACCCGCTGGCCGCGGAAGCGATTGTCCGCCAGGACGCCGGCCAAGGCTGCGGCGCCGGCCGGCTCGACGATCACCTTCAGGTGGCGGACGATCAGACCCATGGCGGCGAGGATCGCCTCGTCGGGGACGGTGAAGACGTCCGTCGCCCAGCGCCGGATGATCTCGAAGTTGCGCACCCCCGGCTTTGGCGCCGTGAGGCCGTCGGCCACCGTCTGCACCTTTTCGGGCGGCGTCGGCACGCCGGCCGCGAGCGAGCGCACGATACCGTCCGCGCCGGCCGGCTGGACGCCGTAGACCTTCGCGGCAGGCGCCAGACCGCGGGCGGCCAGCAGGGCTCCGGAGAGGAGGCCGCCCCCGGAGGCGGGGATCGCGAGAGCGTCGAGATCGGGAACGTCCTCCAGCAGCTCCCAGGTGGCCGTGCCCGCCCCGGCGATGACGAACGGATCGTCGAAAGGGTGAACGAGCGTGTAGCCGTGCTCCTCGCGCAGGCGGGCCAGGCGCTCGAAGGCCAGGGTGGCGTTGGTGATGCCGTCCTTCTCGATCCGGCCACCCATCGCGGCCACGGCGGCGAGCTTCTCCGGCACCGCGTTCTCCGGCATCACGACCACCAGCCTGGCACCGATGGCACGGGCCGCCCAGGCCGCGCCGAGGGCAGCGTTGCCCGCGCTCACCGTGATCAGCCCCGGCGCCAGCTCCTCGGGAGTGAGCGTCCGGATGCGGTTGAAGGCCCCGCGGACCTTGAACGAGCCGGTGATCTGCAACCCTTCGGCCTTGAAGAACAGCCGCGCTCCGGCGAGCTCGTCCAAGGCGTCCGAGCGCAGCACCGGGGTGCGCACGACGACCCCCGCCAGCGCTCGGCGGGCGGCGAGGAGGTCCGGAAGGTCGGGGAGATCGATCTCGGTCATGACCGTCCGATTCTAGCCCAGGCAGCCGACGCCTCGGGAGAGCCCCCACCCAAGACCCTCATCACCCCGGCCCTCTTCTCCCGACCACCCCATCCACCGCCCCGGGAGAGGGGCGGGGGGAGATAGATTAACTCATTGTAGGTCAATGGTTTAGGAGAAATAGAGTCCCTCGCCATGTTACAATCAGGTAACAATCTGACCGGGTTAGCACTCCCGTCTGGGAGATCCCGGACACTCTCAGGCCATCCCTCTTTGCAGGCGGTGAGGGTGAGGCCCGGCAAGGGAGCCAGGGAGAGAAAGCTACTTCTCAAAAACGGAGGGCGGTCCCCCAAGGGACCGCCCCCGATTCTGCTATGCGGTGAGCCTCCTAAAGAGTCGGATGAGCGCTTGCGCCCTCCCCCTATCTTCGGCCGCGCCGAGCACCTTTTCCGGATCGGACTCCCGCCAGTCAACCCGAAGCGCGGCCAGCTCCGCCGCGAGCGCCTTGCAGGACTTCCGATAGGGGAGCGTGGTGATGATTCGCCGCGTGGGTCGGTGGACCAGGGAGTAGCAGAAACAGCCGGGCTCGCCCACCCCCCGGCCGTTGCCGCGGAAGATCCCAAAGTAATTGCCTACCGGCCCCTGGACTTCCGTCTCGTGGGCCACTTCGGGCTGGGCCGTCGTGTCTGTAATGAGTACCCGGAAGCTCGACTGATACCAGGACAGGGGAGCCGCACGGCCGGCCCGCACCAGCTCCCGCAGATAGGTGTCCGCCGTCCGGGCCAGCCAAAAGCTGACCGACAATGACGCCTCCCCGGCAGCGGCTTGCCAGCGCTCCGCTTGCTCCCGGCCGGCCGTGACGGTGTAGCTCTTGGTATCGGGTGGATTGGACCAGCTCACGAGGCGTCCTCCCCGCGCCATGTCCCGAGCGTCTTTTCCAGGGTGTCCGCGATCTTGCCGACCTCTCCGGCCATGCGGACAGACGTACGGCACAGCGCCGCCTCATAGGGATCGTCCGGCGGATCGCCGCCCGCCGTCGTGAGGTAGCCCTCCAGGTGTCGGAGGTCCGCCACGGCGGCGCGTAGCTCGGCGCGGCGCAAGCCCTCCGGCTGGTCCGGGAAGTGATCGTATTCGAGCACCATCTCGTAAAGCAGGTGCCCCACCCCGCGCAGCGCAACGTTGTCGCGGGGCTCGGTGAAGTGGACGAGGAAGGTTTCCCGGAACGCTACGAAGTCCTCCCATCGCTCCGGTTCGATCTCCGGCGGGATGGCAGGGAACGGCGGCGGTTCATCCTCTGGCGGTGGGCCGGGCGGGGCGGAGGCGAGGACGGCCGGCGGGGGTGCGGGCCACGCGGCCGAAATGCGCTGCTGGGCTTGAGGACTCATGACGGCCTCCCGAGCCATGAATTCAGCTCCACTTCCAGGCGGTCCGCGAGCTCGCCGATTGCCAGGGCCACGTCGGCACCGACTCCTGCAAGCCGGGTTTCGTACTCGCTTGAACTGCTGAAGGCCGGACCGCACCAGGAAGACATGGCGCCCTGGAGAAAGCGCATGTCCGCCACGGCGGCGTGCAGCTCCGCGGGGAAGATTCCTTCCCGATGGCTCGGCCAGTCACCCCAGGTGGCGAGCACCATCTCGAAAAGCAGATGGCCAAAGCCCCGAAGTCGTGCGTTGGCTTTGGCGTCCGGGAAGTGGACGATGAAGACCTCTCGGAAGGTCATGAAGTCCTCGAATCGCTCCGGCTTGATGACCGGCGGCGAGACGGCGAGATCCGGCGGGGACGACGGGGGCGGGGTGGGCGGGATAGACTTCCGTGCTAGCTCGTGCATGGGGTGTTCTCCTGTGCTCGGGTCAGGTCCGGCGGCGTGTTCCTAGCACCCGCCGGGCCGTCTGGATTGGTCCGTCCCGGAGTCGCGATGACTCCGGGCACGTCGCCTCTATAGTCTACCTGTATGCCCTCTTGTGTGTCTACCAGTGACGCGAATGGCAGGCCCGCGGTTGTGTATGCTCGGGGAATGTCAGAACGTGCAAGAGACCCGGAAGCGAGGAAGCCGGCGACAGCTCGGGGGCTTGTGCGCGAGGTGAGTTACCTTCACCCGGATGAGGCAGAAGCTCTGAAGAAGCGTGCGGAGCTGAAGCGGGTAAGCAAGGCCGAAATCATCCGAAGAGCCTTGCGGGCCTATTTGGGGATTGAGGACTGAAGGGTTTGCCCCACCTCAGCTTGGTACAATTCGGGCACAGTTACCCCCAGGCCCCCAGCACTCCCCAGTAGCCCAGGCCCCCTCAGAGGCACCCAGACGCTCGACTAGCAAACCACCGAAGGTGATCCCGTGGACGCCCGAGGACGGGGTGGCGAAGCGGCTTCTCCGAACGCCGATGCCAACCTAGACGCTCCAGTTCAGTTAGCTGTTAGTAGGTGGTGGGGCGGGGGTGACGCGTGAGGGGGAGGGAGCGGGAGTCCGAGAGGGTGGTGAATCGGGAGCAAGCCAGTGCTATGTGCTACGCGGCTCCGCCGCTTCGCACATAGCAGCTTGCCCGCATTCGCGCTTCGCGCTCAAGCGGGAAAAGAAAATCTAAATTCCGAGGACGTCCGGAGATTCGTGCATTGATCCCGGCCGTCTGCAATCATCCGCGCGCGCTCAACCTTTCCGACATTGTCCGGAATAGTCCGGCCTTGAAAAAGGCCCGCCAGGAGGCGAGCCTTGCCGGTGCCGCCCGCGACGATGCAGCCCGCCGGCTGGACGGCTCCGCCGCCGTGATCCGCTCCACGGCCGATAGCGCCTACCGCGATCCGGCCGAGGCCGCCAAGCGGTATCTAAGCCACCTGCAAGCCGGTGGGCGCCCTGAGATCCTGCCCGCTGACCTGGGCCGGCTCCGAGGCTCCGTGCTGCGTGCAGGAAACAACTACCTGCCCCTCGGGACGGAAGGGGCGAAGGCGTACCAGATCGCCACCGACCCGTTACCCCGACTCGGCGCCGTGTACCTGCGCGCTCGCGAGGATCTGGCCCAGACGGAGACTCGCCTCTGCGAGGCTCGCCGGAAGGTTGAGCAGCTCGAGCAGCTCCATCGCCCCCAAATCGTAGAGCTGTCGCAGCTCCGGGGAGCGGCCCGGCAAACCGACCTGCCCGAGCGGGTGATGTCGATGCGGCCCCGGGATCAAATCGCTCTCGCCCGGGTTCACGGTGCCGAGGTTCTGACCCGAGCGGCGGAGCGCGCGCCTCAGGTCGCCGGCCGTGCCGCCGCCGCTCGCGAATGGTGGATGAGGAATCTGGCGCCGCAGCTCGACCGTGTCCTGGATCGCCAGCTCGGCAGCCGGCGCATCCCTTCGCCAGCTCCAGGCCAGTCGCCAGCCGAGTGGATGGCGAACGCCGTTCGCCAAGGGCTCCGGCCCGCCCACGCCGCCCAAGCGCTCACCCGGGCCGGTGCTTCCCTGGGCGAGACCCTACGGGCCACCTCGCGGGCGATTTCCCTTACCCGCGCAGTGGTCGGCAGCCCTGCCAAGACTGCCGCCAAGGTCGCCGCCCAGGCTCTGGGTGTGCCGGCCCTGCCCGTGCGGCTCGCCGTCGCCGCCTTGTCGTTGGTCCGTAGCGTGGGGCGAGCGCTGACCCGATAGCGAAGCCGCTGCGCATGTCCCTAGTTACCCGGTGCGAACTCTCTTCGGGTAGACTTGTCGCTTCATGCTTCTACTTTCCCCTTCCGAGTGGTTCGGGCTTCCGGAAGCTGGAATTCATCCTTAGGAAAATGAAGTGGAGTCTTCTAACCAAGGCTTGCCCGTACCTCCCATCGAGAGTGCCAGCCGACTGATTGTGCGATCAGGCTACGATCTAGCTACTAGGCAAGTCGAATACTCCTACCAGATGCGTGCCAGGCCAGGAGAGGATAAGCTTGAACTTCTTCCAGATGATCCGCTCGTACGCGCCTTCAAGTCGAGTCTCGTAGAGGGCAGGCCACCCGATGAGTGGCGGATTGTGCTGCTACACGACAAAACTGGGATGCCGCCGCTCTGGCTTGGGACCTTCGTCCGGACCCTAGGAAAGCGTTTTCTTTATTTCCCGGCGACTCGGGTGCGACTCGGCCGGAATATTTCTGAGGTCAACTCGGCCCAACTTCGCCCCATTGAAGGTGAACTGGTTGACCACATAACATTAGAGCCCCGTATTCCCAGAGGATGGAGAAGAGGTCATCTCACTTTCCTCGGAAGAGGCTCCAAACGTCGGCATGGATGGAGTTTCCGCACTCGACCACGCAATACCTGGCATTACTGGTTCAGTTTGCTTACTACTAGGCTTGATGACTTCCCTCGCCTTCCCGCCCTTATCACTATGAACTTTTCTTCCGGAAGACCCGACCTCGTCGAAAGATTCCCAGACTTCGCCAGCCGAGGCGGATTCACTGGGATCGAATGGGCCAACTCGGCGGCTCAGTCCCATGACAATTTTATTCAATTAGATGTTTGGCTTAGTGATGAGGGCAATCAGCCTGTAAGTGACCTACGCCCTATTCCGTTCGTGCGGGCACGCCAATTGGTACAGGCAGATCCCGCCGACCAGACAATCGTGTTTCACGTGGTCGAATTTGGATTTGCTGATAGTGAAGAGCGCCTAGCGGTAGGAGTTACTTCGCCTACTGGCCGGATCCGGGGACCAATGCTTGTCCGAGCAGATCGCTAGGCGACTTTCTCTCATTCGGCCCGATAGGCGCACTACGAAGCCCTGGGCGTGCCGGCACTGCCCGTGGGGCTCGCCGTCGCCCCCCTGTCCGTGAACTCCGGCCGCAGTGCTTTTTTTTGCGCGACACTAACGAAGCATCAGCGTAGCGATGGCAGACACTGCTGACGCAATGGCTGCGACTGCGGCGAAGATCACGATCCATAACGTATAGCGGGTATACCGGACAGTGGCTTCTGCCGCCCTGTCGGCGGCGTCCGCTTGTCGCTCGGCTGCTGCGGCCTGCCGTTCTGCATAGAGCGTGGCTCGGCGAGCAAGTTCTGCTTGAGCGGCTGGCTTCTGCCTACCCGCGTCCATTTCGAGGAAATCGACCAGGTCGTCGAGAGGCATGTCCTGCATCTTCATGAGCTTGCGGGAAAAGTCGAATGGCATGCTACATATCTTATGCCGATTCAATTGTGTTGACAAAGAATGGCACATCCTCTCCAGATCTTCGGACCGGAAACCGAGCACCGGCGCTCTGCCGCTTCTCGCATTGCCGGCCGGATCGGGCGCCAGTCTCCGCTATGCGCGCCACATGGGCACTCTCCGAGTTGGCCGGGCGTTTGGGCGCGGAGTGGCGGGGAGAAGAGGATGTCCGGGCGGGTCCCCTCATAGAGCGCCGGGAGGGCCGGCCTAGTCCTCGTCCTTAAATCCCATCGATCTCCTGGCATCAGGAGCGGCGCGAATCATGTATAGGACGTAGTGCGGAGGAATTGATAGATGAAACGGCATTTCTTTTCCGTCGTGCTTGTAGAGAATCTCCAGCTCAAGGAATCCGCCTTTTTCTTCTACCGCCACGCAGTTAACGTACCGTCCATCCTTCAAGTGAATTTGAGCAACAGGCTCATTCCCCAGAGCTAGGCAAGCTTCTGGTGTCAGAATCACATCGGTTCTCGGCGTTCTCGGCATGCCTCAATCCTACACCCTCCCCGCTGGAGGTGCCCTAGGAAGTGACGATGGCACGGCCAAGCTGCCAGTATCGCGTCGCGGCCCTACCCGAATCGGTCCCCCTCCCGGCCTGTGGAAGCTGCCCCCCACAGGCCCGACGACGGGGAGACACCAGCGAAAGAGCGCGCTCACAGCGCAAGCCGAGCGCGCTCCCTGCGCTCCCGGGCGCTACGCCGCCCGCTGGTGAGCCTCACTCTCCAGCCGGAGCAGCTTCTCGTGCCACAGGCCCAGCGCTTGCCTGCGCTCAGGCCAGTAGTTGTACAGGTTGTAGGTGCCCTCAATCTCGCCCTTGACGTGGTTCAGCAGCGCCTCAGCGACGCTCTCAGGAACCCCCAGCGCCGGAATGTGCGTTCGCCCGGTGCGCCGGAAATCGTGGGGCCGAATGTTCTCCAGGCCCGACAGGCGCCGAAACTCGACGTTCGCCACGCGCAACGGCTGCGGGTAGGAGGTGGGGCTATAGCGCGTCCAGAATAGGGGACCCCGTCCACCTACCTCCAGACAACGCCGATTGAGAATCTCCCCGATCGGGCCGAGCAGCGGCACGAGGAACTCGTGGCCGTTCTTGCCGTAGATCCTCCAGACCCGCTCTCCGTTGGACATCAGGAGGTCTTCGGCGCAGACGTTGGCCGCCTCGCCCGGCCGACACATGCTGTAGAGGATCAGACGATACACATCGGCCGCCTTGCGGTCCGACAACTCATCGCAAGCCCAGAGCGCCGTCGTCAGCTCGCCGTCGCTCAGCCAGCGGTCGCGCCTGGCTTTCTTCGCCATTACCCGCAGGCCCCGCGCCGGATTGCCGGACAGGTGCCAATGGCTCCGGGCGTATTCGAAGATGGCTGAAAGCACCTTCTTGACCTCGCGCGCCATCTGCGGCGCTCGCTTCTCTACGGCCGTCATCACGGCCCGCACCTCCAGATCCGAGATCTCGCCCGGCACCCGGGGGCCGAGAACCGCAGCAAACGACTTGGCGATTTGCTTGTAGTTCTCCACGGTGCGCGCCTTGAGGTTGGGGGCCGCGTAGTGGCGGAAGTACTCCACCAGGAGCGCTGCAAAGGTCCCCTCGCGGTAGCCCTCCGGGTACAGGGGCCGGACGAAGTCAGGGATCGCCTCAGGGCCGAACCAGCGCCCCGCCTGCGGTACGGTGACACCGACGTTGAGGGGATCGACCCCCCTGCCCAACTCGGCCCGGAAAGCGTAGTAGGCCCTCTCGAATTGGTCGAGGCTCATGGGGGCGAGATCCCTGCCAGCGGTCGGGCGTTCGGGACAGCGGCCGGAGAGGTGATAGCCGAGGTAGGCGCGCCGCTGCTTGGCTTGGCCGTGAGCGTCGCGCACCACCGGGGAGCGGTAGATGTAGAACCAGATCTTGGCTCCCAGGGTGGACACCCGCAAGCCAGCCGAGGGCGTCTTCTCATGTAGGATGTCGATGGGGGTTTTCGAGGCTGCAAGGCCCCTGATCTTCTTCTCCGTCAGCCTGATTCGCATAAGTTCGCCTCCCGTTGCCTAAGGTTTGATTGCTTCGACACCAGTTAAGCTACGGGTAACGGGAGGCGTTGTCAAAAGCCGGACAACGCCGGACATAGCCGATCACCTATGGACTCTAAGCCATTGGCAGGAAGAGAGTTAGCGGACTATCCGGACCTATTTTGGACGCCCTCGGACCCCCCTCCACGCTCCCGGGAGAAGAGGGAGAACAGCCTGCAAGGACATGAGGACGAGG
Organism: Thermoanaerobaculia bacterium; assembly: GCA_035996875.1. Lineage (GTDB taxonomy): Bacteria > Acidobacteriota > Thermoanaerobaculia > Multivoradales > UBA5704 > DATARR01. The sequence continues at coordinate 525 of DASYJD010000032.1, read as the reverse complement.
GAAAAGGCCCCAACCGAGACCCCTCTCCCGGGGCGGCGGATGGGGCGGTCGGGAGAGGGGCAGGGGTGAGGGTCTTTGGGCGGGGGAAACTCCCAGATCACGTTAAGTTAGCGCCTATACTTCAGGAGAAGAGGGGCTGGGGAGACGTTCTTGTCGTCGTTGCGTCAGCCCCGCCCGGACATAAATGCCGGGGCTAGTTGAAGACGCCGGATGAATCCGGCTTTAAGTCCCCTTCAGGGGGCGCTGTTCATAGCCCTGGCATTTATGCCCGGGCGGAGATGCCGCATCATGGAACTAACAAAACGGGTGGAATTGCTCTCTGCCTTGCTCCCTCTTCTCCCGTCAGGCGGGGGGAGGCTGGGAGAAGAGGGTTGGGGTAATGAGGGGGCATAGACCGGAGACATGGGTAACAGATTGGACCGGAGACATGGGTGACAGTTTCGTGAGGAAGTCTTCGGGTATCGAAGGGGGGTGCCCGAATGTCTTGGAGCGAGACCACCCAGATGAGTCGACTCCGGTTTGTTG
>DASYJD010000031.1:0-10464 GCA_035996875.1 Thermoanaerobaculia bacterium | reverse complement strand
ATCCTGGGAGCGGACTGCCAACGCCCGATCTGCCCGCCTAGCTTCAGCCCCCCGCCAGGATTGAGCACTCACCGGGTGGTAAACCGCCCAGTTTCCCCCCGCTACGCCACTAACTGCCCACACAAAACCGTGAAGACCCGTAAATCTATCACCCAGAAAACAACACCTTTCTTCGTCCGTCCGCCAGTGGTCGATATGAGCCAATTGTAGGCCTCGGCTCCCAATACTACCACTTTGGCAGCTACTGAGCCCGCCGTCCAGAAAGGTACTCGGTCAAGTTGGCGATCGGTTGAAGCCACCAGCCCCGCCTGACCCTGGAGCAGATCCTCGAAGAGATGCCCGACCTTGAATCCGAGGACATGCAGCCAGCCTCCGCTTCGCCAGGCAACGTCTCGACCACGCCGTCCTCGCGGCTTGATCTGCTGGGTCGCCGCGCAACTCTCCCACTTGGGGAGCCGGACGCATCGCGAAAGCCGGCCTTGAAAGACAGAAAACCATCACGATCCGAGGAGCATGCCACAGTCACCGGCACCAGGCGCGTCCACCTTTCCTCCAAGGAGTCCGCATAGCGCCGATCGACAAGCGCGCCCCCACAGAGGCCCTCAAGTCCGGTGCCGCCTCCTACCGTTCTGGTAGCGGCTACGGACCTCGGCTCCATCACGTAGAGGAGTGTCGCTGCGTTCAAGGCACCTCCACTCCTCCATCACCGAAAAGGGTGTAGCCGGCCCAATAGTATGGCGCCTTCCACCTCTCCTGCTTCGCAATTTCTACTTGAGCAGCCTGGAGCGCTTCGGCCGGTGACCGCCCCTGCCTCAGATTCCGATAGAAACTCCCCATCAGAGCCGCCGAGGATGCATCGTCCACGGGCCATAGCGTGGCCAGTACCGAGGGAGTGCCGGCGTAGAGGAAGGCTCGGCTGAAGCTCACGACGTCGTCGCCCTCGGTCGGATTCCCGAGACCGGTTCCGCACCCCGAGAGAACGACCAAGCTCGTGCCTGCCAAGTCAAGGTTGAAGGCTTCATGAACCTCGAGATGACCATCCTCACCATCGCCAGGCGCCAGTTCGATCCGGCTGAACATCGGCCGGGCCTTATCGAAGGTGGCATGCGCCGAGACATGGAGGATATCCATCCCCTTGGAGCGAGACCGAAGGGCGCCCTCAGTCGCCTTGTTACCGAGGAGAGGTTCCGTCCCATAGAGCCTCGCCACAGCCCGGGCCTCCTCCGCGGCATAGGGAAGCGTGCCTCCAGGATCGCCCAACGCCAGCAGGCGACCTCTATTCGGTCTCCGCTTGCCGGTCAGGAACGGCAGCACGCTCGCGCTGGGTAGGATCGAGATGCTGTGACGTTCTCCAAAAGGGCGGAGATCCTTGCCGAGCAGAGCGGAGAAAGGCACGGCATGCAAGACACCATGCGGGACAATGATTAGCTTCGTATGGTGGATGTGCTCTTCCAGTCGAGATAGGAGAAACACATAAAGCACCGCAGCAGGAGCCGTCGCCGAGGAGTGGTCACCGATCTGAGCACGCAACAGGTCGACTTCCCTCTCAAGCTGCTGCTTCGGCAAGGAAAGCTTGACCCAATGATAAGAATCGTGGTCGGCGACCCAGGCGAAACCGCCTTCATCCTGTATGTAATACTCGATGAGAGTCGTGTCCTTGGGGAGCAGATTCTGGACCTGGAGAAGAGACAAAGGTTTAGGGTGCACCAGGGAAGCGTACTCGGGGTTTGTCTGCTCAAGACGGAGCACGATCGTCTCGTATTGCCTGCGAGCCTGGTCGACTTCAGCGGCCAGAGAATCGATCAGCTCTCGATTCTGGAGAATGAAGGATTTCTCCCTCTCCCCACGGATCTGTTTTTCAAGGTCCTTCAGCCTGTCTCGGACCCTGCCCTCCTCCACGGCGATCCCGCGGTCTCCGCTCCCCAAGGGATCGATCCGTCGCCTACCGATCTGCCACAGGAACGTGCGAGCACGGGCCTGTTCGGCCAAGGCGAACGCTTCCCTATCCTCTCCCATTTGGGAGAGCAGCAGGATGAGCCGACAATAATTCCCCGCGTAACCGCCTACGAGGCTCGCGACGATCTCATCGGTCCGCGTCCTCTCTACGATGGATTCATCCAGAGCGATCGCCTGTCGATAAGCTTCGACAGCCTCCTTCTTGTGGCCTAGCAGCTCCTCAGCAGCTCCCAACGCAGATAGAGTGATCTGGCGGGTGTGGAGATCCTTCGTTTCGTCCTCGATTTGGAGAGCCTTGCGCAAGGGTATGCGAGGGTCCCCTTCGTTCCCGAGCCTAAGAAGTGCCAAGCCGGACAGCATCGAGACTTCGGCCTCCATCGCACGGTCGCCGAGCTCTTGGCTCAAGGTCTGAGCGTGCGAGAGGACCGTCAAGGCCTCATGCTCTTGATTAAGGCCGAGCATTAGGAGGGCTTGCAGCCTGAGAGCCGACAGCTCTACCCGTCGATTTCCGATTTCCCGGCCGATGGTCAGCGCCTGCCTGCAGCGCTCCAAAGCCTCTGTGGACCGACCAAAGCTAAAAAAGACTTGAGCCAGGAATTGACTGGACATGGCCTCCATGGATCGTTCGCCAATCTCCTTGGAGATCGTGAGGGCTCGATCGAGCCGCGTCAAAGCCTCTTCCATACGCCCGAGGTCGGCATAGACGTACGCGCTGTTGATCAAGGCCACAGCTTCGCCTTGGCGATCGCCGACTTCTCTACGAAGGCTGAGCGATTGTTCAAGCCGAGCCAGAGCCCGGTCGTACTCACCCTCTGACAGGTCCAGAATCGCAAGATTACTGAGCGTTATCGCCTCACCATTTCGATTCCCCGTACGCCGACGGATCTCGAGGGCTTCCAAGAGGGCCTTCCTTGCTTCGTCATAGCGGCCCTGACCATGCAAGAGAACCCCAAGACCGGTGAGCGCCGCGGGAAGATCCATGTCGTTCCCCATCGATCGGAAAGCCTCGGCGGCTTTTTGATAGAGGGCTAACGCCTCCGCCAACTTCCCTTGCGCGTTCAGAGTCGCTGCCATGCTCGTCCGAGCGATCCAGACTCCGGACTGATTGCCTGCTGCTTGAAAGAGCGATTCCGCCTGGCTCGCCGCCGATAGTGCTTCAGAGTATTTTCCTTTCGCTCGGTAGATTGACCCGAGCGTTTCGTAATCGGAAGCCCCGGGGCTAAGTCGAATCGCTTCCTGGACCAGAGAAAACGCCTTGTCGAACTGGCCTTTGAGTTGGGAAATCTCAGCGAGATTATGAAGACAGAGAGCGATCTCTTTCGGTAGACCGGCCTCTCGCCGCAATCTTAACGCCTCTTCCAAGAGAGCGGCAGCCTTGGGGAGGCGGCTGATCTTGAATTCTAGAAGTCCAAGATGCTCCAGCCCGGACGCCATGAGCTGCTGGTTCTTGACCAGGCGGAACCACTCCGGGGCCGCGTCCAGATACCGGATCGCATCGTCCCGGCGACCGAGACCGACATAGCTTTCCGCCAGATAGAAGTTAGCCTCGGCCACTTGCGCGGGCGGCGGTTCCGGCCTCAACGTCTTGTAGATTGCGAGGCTTAATTTGAGGGATGTAACAGCTTCTCCAAATCGCTTTCTACTATTTTCCAGGAAACCGACAAACAGGAGGCTTGCGGCTTCACTGCCATGCTCCCCGAGCTCCTTGTAGAGGATGATGGCCCTGCGACTACGATCAATCGCTAAATCGAGATCGCCTCTTTCCTGGGCATTGACGGACTCGCGCTCAAGCAACAAGGCCCGTCTAAGCCGATCGTCCGTGTTACCTTGAGCAAAAGCGGCAAATAAAACGAACACGTTTAGGCAGAGCAAAAGAGTCAGCCGGCCTGTCAGCCTGAGGACCATTCCTGTGTCTTTGAGTTTCACGATTCGGTAAAGAGCATTTAAGTCGGTAACCGCTTCTTCTTCGCCTCCCCCACCCCATGCTCCGCAGCCGCAGCCTCCTCCTTTAAACCCAAAGAGCTGAACAGGTCCCGCGCCTTCCTGAAGTGATACTCGGCGTGCTCGAAGCTTCTTCGGGCGTACTCAATCCTCCCGAGGCCGAACTCGGCTGCGGCTGCTACCGCGGCTCCGGGATTCCCATCCAGGACTCCCTGGTAGAGCCGCGCGGCGGGCCGGAGGAGGCTGATTTTGAGGAGGAGGTCCCCGAGCGTCACCTTCACCTCGGGCGTGTCCCGGGTCGCAAGGGCTTTCTGATAGGAAGAGATGGCATCCGCGAACAATCCCTCGTGAGCGTAAATGTCCGCGGCGAGGAGGTGGTGGCTCTGCTCGTCCAGAGGGAGGCCTCCCAAGCGCTCCAACTGGAGGCGGATCTCCTCGGCCTTGTCCGGTGGCAGGCGGTTGAGGCGGCTTGGCTGGGATTCCTCCCGAAGCGGCGCGGCGATTCCACGGCGAGCGTGGATGGTGAGGAAAGAGATCGTGCCCGGTGGCAGGTCCGACTCCTTGTCGGGATAAGACAACTTGCAGACGGTGACGTCGCCCGTTTTAGCGGTGCAATCCACCCCACTCGCGTCGAGACGAATTTTGAAAGGCTTAGGCCCCGTCAAGTCGATCTCGTAATCGGTGGCTTCGGAGACCGGAGTCCACAAGAAGGTAGGACGTGCTTCGAGAACCGCCGTATTGCGCGGACTGATTAGAATGGGAACGGCAAAGTCTTCCTCATCTCCGCCTCTCGTATCCCCTTCCAGGACAAGCGCATTCTTGAAGCTGCGCAGCCGTCCTGCTCTGGGGGCCAGCTTTCGATAAGTTCCCGGCGGCAAGGGCTTCCCGGAGAGGCAGAGCTCCTCTGTCACTCTTTGATTCTTGTTTCCGTTGATTTCAACCCAACGGTCCGTGGAGCACACGAATCCTGCGCCGGCACCGGCCGGTAGGTTGACCTCGTCGCCGGCGCGCATGATCTGGAGGAACTGGGCCCGGCGCGGCTCCGGGCGGGGCCCGCGTGCCACCGCGGCTTCCCCGATGGTGACATTGCCTTGAACTTGGGTGAGGACGGCGGTGAGCTCCTCGGATGCAGCGGCACCAGAGAACAGGAGCATCGCTAGAGGAGCCAGGGATCGCGTTTTCTTCGCTCTCATTCCACCCTATACTGAGCGCCCTAAGTAATTGCGCATAGCCGTCGCAGATCCTCATTGGGTGAACCCCACTGTACAAACTGATTCTCCACAGATTTGACGACACCCTCTAAGGAATCGAAGTAGCGATTATGAAGGCAGAGCCGACGAGTAAGCTTCCATACCCGCTCGATAGGATTCAGCTCCGGACTGTAAGGCGGAAGGAAGTCCAGGCGCAGAGATTCGGCATTGCGCGCTCTCCAGTCTTTGTGGAGAACGGCGTGATGGTACTTGGCATTGTCCGTAATCACGACCGCAGGTCGGCTGCATCTCCTCGTGGCCTGCTTCAAAGAACGCAAGAACTCGAAGAAGGTAGCGGCGTTGAAGCTCTCGGACTCGCGGCGAAAGACCAACTTGCCATCTCGCAGGCGCACTGCTCCAAAATAACCAACGCTACGCCGCGTCGGATAGTGCAGGAGGATGGGCTCCTCGAGCTCAGGAGGAATCCACATACGGCAGCTGGAGCCATGCTGCTGGAAGTGCACCTCATCGCAGGCCCAAAGATCCACGTCCCCAGCCTTCATAAGCTCTCGGAGTTTTTTTATGCTGCGCCTGGAGTTCCGGATCGGCGTGGGCGATCAGCGGACGCGGCTTGCGCAGCCGAAAGCCCAAAGATCGAAAAAGTCGTTGGCACTGTCGTACTCCCAGTGTGATACCGAACCGTTGCTCAATCCAAGCTGATAAGGTTTTCCCGTCCCAGATTCGTCCCGCCAAGCCGAAATCTTCTGGACTCTTGCGCAGTGCTTTCCCGACCTCGCCGAGTTGCTTCTCATCAAGCCTTGTTGGTCGACCGCCTCGTTCCCCGTCGACCAAGCCGGCCAAACCTTCTTGCTCAAAGCGATGTACCCAGTTCTCAACAGTGCGCGGCGAATCGCCAAGCAAATGTGCCACCTCACGACAGCTCATGCCATGGGCCACCAGCAACAATCCATGAAGTCGATGGTCGTATCGTGCCTCTCCGGAACGGCGGATCTCGTCCTGCAAGGCAAGGATCATCGTCTTGGCACCTGGAAGTCGGAGCTTTTGCATGTACACAGGATACCGCGTGTCTTCGCAATGCGCAATTACTTATGACGTCCAGTATAGAAGACACCGTCACAGCGCTGTTGTTGAGCCAAGCTCCTCGCATCGCGCGCCCAAGGGGTGACTCCGGCGGGATCGAGACGAAAAAAATCCCGCAGTCCCTGGCAGGCGAGGTCTCGCCGGCCCGTTTGGGAGTACGCCACGGCGAGCCCATAGGTCGGCTCTTCAAGGCCCGCCCGGCCCTCTCGGCCATAGAGATGTAGAGCGTCCTCGAAATCCCGGATCGCCTCGCCGGGCTTTCCCTCCTCCAGATCGGCTCGCCCGCGATTCTTGACCAGTGGGCCGAGGGTGGGATCGCAGTGCAGCCCCGCGTCGAGGGCAACGCGCGCCTCGGCCGGTCGGTCAAGGCGCAGATAGACCTCTCCCAGTTCGTTGAAGGCGCTGGCGTGGCAGGACTCCTGCTTCGTCGCCTGCCGTAGGCTGGGGATGGCGTCCTCGTCGCGGCCCAGCCTTACCAGCAGGCGTCCCAGGTTGTATTGATAAGAGGCCTGGCTGGGAGCTGCCTCCACTGCCGCCCGGGCATGTTGCAGAGCCTCCTCATATCGGCCCATGTGCTCCTCAACGCCAGCGAGATTGGTCAAGGGCGCGGCGTAGCCGGGATCCAGCCGTAACGCTTCCAGCAGGAAACCGCGCGCTTCTTCGAGGTGTCCCTCTCGCGCCAGCAGCGCTCCTTTTTCGTTGAGCCCGATCGCCTTGTAGCTCTGCCCGTAGATGAAGCAGCCGCCAAGGATGAGGAATAGAAGGACAAAAGCGAGGAGCAACGCCCTTGCGAACGATCGCCGCTTGGGGAGCCTGACGTCCTCTCGGGAAAGAAACAGGACGGGCAAATCCCATCCCCCGTCCTGCCCCACTACGCGCTGAATGGCGAGGCGTCCCTCCGCGACGGCGGCGTCGATTTCGTTGCCCTCGCCCTGGGCCGCAAGTTGCCGGTAGAACGTCTCGCTGAACTCCAAGGCCGCGGTGTCGGAGATCCGAGACCGCATCGCCACCACGGCGTGAACGCCTCCCTGGACCAGAGCGGCGGCAACACCGGTAAAAGGCTGTTGGCCATCCTCCTCGACCGAGCGAGCGGAATGGCAGGTATTGAGCACGACGAGCCGCAGATCGCTGCAGCCCTTGAGCTCGGCCGCCAGCTCCCGGCCGTCGACGAATTCCGGCTGGCGCTGTGGACCGGCGAAAACGAGCGAACCGGTCGCGCCATCGAACGCCCCGTGCCCCATGATGTGTAGGACGTGAAAGCCGCCCTTCCGAAGCTCGGAGCGCAGCTCTTTCCTGCCCGGGTTCTCGCGGAAAACGATGTCCGCGGACAGGCATCGTTTCGCGGCGTGCTCCAGGATGAGACGCTCCGCGGGCAGATCCAGATTGTCATATCCTTGCGGAGACAGAGCGACCGCCAGAATGCGCAAACGGTTCGCCTTGGAGGCAAGGACGACCGACCGCATGACATCCAGGGAGCGGACCACGGAAAAGTTACTGTCCGCGCCCAGGAAGTCGTCACTGTCCGCGATGTGCAGAAGCTCCCAGGGCAGGGCCATGACGTGGCCGAGTCCCAGATCGATCCTCATCCGGATCCGCAGCCCGCGGCCGGAGCCCTCGATCCGGCCGAGGTTCTTGTAGAACAGATTCCCCACCCCGTCTCTGAACAGAGCCTGGAACAGATCGTCCCCGATCTCGCCGGCCGTCCGTGACCGGGGACCACCTCCGCTCTCTGCCGGGCGAACGTCCCGGGTGACGACAGGCCCGAGCGCTCCCCGGGCCGCAGCGCCGAGGCCGGAAAGCTCGAAGCGGCCCTTCCCCGAGCCTACCGGGGACTCCACCAACACGCCATAGCTGCCGTCTTGGCCGTGTAGGATCTGGATGACGAAGTCGTCGTACTCCATCCGGTGAGTCACGGAGTCTCAAGACACGGGGAAACGGTTCCTGGGTGAGATTGGCCTCAAGCCGCCCGCGATTCGACTCGGATCGCATAGGATGGCCTCCTGGTAGCCGGTCATCCGCCCCGAGAATTTGACCACTCGCCCCGGCTTCGAGATCGTTCGACCCACGGGTCCACCGATCTGCCAGAGCTTGCCGCTCAATAGCCTCGCGAGTTTGGTCAATGGCCCTGTGTTCGAGGATCGCGGACCCGCCAGTCTGATCAACGGACCCGACTTTGAGATCAGCGGACCCACGAGTTTGATCAACGGACCCGTGGGGCCGTTGATGTGACCCACGGGGCCGCTCCTTTGACCCACGGGTCCGTTGACCTGACCCGCGGGGCCGTGCACTGGACACATGGGGCCGTTGACTCGACCCGCGGGGCCACTCACTCGACCCACGGGTCCGCGCACTGAACTCGCGGGGCCGTTGAGTTGACCCGTGGGTTCACTGACTTGCCCCGCGGGGCCGCTGACCAAAAACTCGGGTCCATTGACCCGATCCCCGGGTCCAGTCATGGCACTTTCGGGGCGGCGTGTCTTAGGCGAGCCGTGCACGCTCCGAACAGCGGGTCCGTTATAGTAGCGACGCCGCCGCGCGACTCTCGCGGCGGCTCCCGCCATGAACCGCCTCGACCGACTCCGCGACGAGATCGCCGCCACGTTCCGCCTTGCGGTGCCGGTGGCAGGGGTGCAGCTTGGGATGATGCTGATGGGCGTCATCGACACCATGATGCTCGGGCATCTCTCGGCGGAAGCCTTGGCGGCCGGGGCCCTGGCCCATCTGGTGACCTTCTGCGTGCTGGTGCTCGGCCAGGGAATCCTGGCGGCTCTCGATCCTCTCGTCTCCCAGGCGCACGGCGCCCGCGATGCTCGCGCCGTGGGCAATTACCTGCAACGCGGGCTGGTGATGGCGACGGTGCTGACCGTGCCGTTCAGCCTGTCCTTCTGGGACATGGCCTGGCTCTTCCGCCTGGCGGGCCAGCCGGAGGCCGTGATCCCCGCGGCGGCGGCCTATGCGCGGGCGACGATCTGGGGGAGCCTTCCCTTCTTCCTGTTCCTCGTGTTCCGCCAGACGCTCCAGGCCATGAGCGTGGTGCGGCCGGCCATGATCGCCATCATCCTGGGGAATCTGTCCAACGTACTGTTCAACTACATGCTGATTTTCGGCCACTTCGGGGCGCCCAACCTGGGCGTGGCCGGGTCGGCGTACTCGACGGCGATCGCCCGCTGGATCATGTTCCTCTACCTCTTCGCGGCGTCGCGTCACACGCTCGCGGCTTACTGGCGGGGCTTCAATCGCGAGGCCCTGGCACTTCGCGGGCATCTGCTGATGCTGCGCATCGGCCTTCCCATCGGCCTGCACAACTCGGTCGAGCTGCTGATCTTCGCGCTGGTGGCGTTGTTGATGGGACGCATGGGGGTGCGGGAGCTCGGCGGGAATCAGATCGCGCTCAACCTCGCGAGCCTGTCGTTCATGGTGCCGCTCGGCATCTCAGGCGCCGCCGCCACCCGGGTGGGTAATGCCATCGGCCGCGAGGACATGCCGGGAGCCCGCCTCGCCGCAGCGGCTTCGCTGGTGCTGGGGGCCGGCGTGATGCTCGTCTTCGCCTTCCTGTTCGCCGCGTTCCCGGGATTCCTGGCGCGGCTCTACACGGCGGACCCGGCGGTGATCGCCGTGGCCGCGGCCCTCCTCCCCATCGCCGCGGTGTTCCAGGTGTTCGACGGCACGCAGGTGGTGGGAGCCGGAGTCCTGCGCGGCTCGGCGGACACGACCTTCCCGGCCGGCATCGCCCTCGTGGGTTTCTGGCTCGTGGGCCTGCCGGCCGGCTGGGCGCTCGCCTTTCCGGGCGGTCTCGGCCCCCGTGGGCTCTGGTGGGGCCTCACGATCGGGCTCTCGGCGGTGTCGTCGCTCTTCGTGGCGCGGATCGCCTTCCGTTTCCGGGGCACGATCCGCCGGGTGGGGCATCACCCGGCCGGCGGCGTTGACGGCTTCCCTGGAATTTAGTCTGATGTCAGATACCCATGCTCTTCATCTCTCACGCGACCGCCGACGATGCGTTCGTCGCCGAGCTCCGCAAGGCGCTGGAAGATCTCAAGATTCTCGTCTGGGTCGACTCCCGCAGCCTGCTACCCGGCGACAAGCTCGCGCCAGAGATCGAAGGAGCGATCCGGGACGCGGAGAGCTTCCTCGTCGTCCTTAGCCCCAATGCTGTTCACATAACGATGGCCGCCCGAATCTGAGTCCAGCGTGGCCGGGTTCTTTTGGCTCGACTACGGGTGGGAAACTTGCTGACCTTTCGCTTGATGGCCCTGGGATTGTGGCGGCCTCGGCTGGA
>DASYJD010000030.1:0-42615 GCA_035996875.1 Thermoanaerobaculia bacterium | reverse complement strand
AATCACCTGGCTACCCTCTATAGTCCCTACGGGACACGGGAAGAACGAAATAGCAGTCCCGGAGGGGACAAGCGTCGGTAGCCAGGGATTTCAATCCCTGGCGGCAGCGATGTCGCTGTCTCCCCTTTTGAGACACCCTCTGAGCAGTACGGTGGGATTGCGACCAGAATAGAGTCGGCAGTAGGATGGCCGTAAAGATCAGCCACTCGGAATTGCCCTGAGCAGTACGGTGCGCCTGCTTGCCTCCAAAAACGGAATCGCCGAAGTACCTAAACAAATCGCGTCCACCCGTGTCCTCTTCAGTGAAAGTGCCGGCAACACCCGGCACCCTGGTTCGGACAGGACGCGATGCTCGATCAACTCATCAGTCGAAAAACTCTCTACGAGGCCTTCGCGCGCGTCCAGGAGAATGGCGGCTGCCGGGGGGCGGACGGCGTCACTCTTGCCCACTTCCAGGCGAGCCTCGAGACGGAGCTCGACAGCCTCCAGGACCGCCTCATCAGGCGCCGGTATATTCCCTTCCCGCTCCTCCGATTCCAGATCCCAAAACGCGACGAAGGTCTACGAGATCTGACGGTCCCCACCATCCGCGATCGGGTTCTTCAGACCGCCGTCTATCACCTCACACGGGAAGTTTTCGAGGCTAGTTTCGAGGAATGCAGTTACGCCTTCCGGGAAGGACGCTCGGTCAAGGACGCGGTCCATCGGATCGATCAGCTTCGAAGTCAGGGATTCCGCTTTGTGGTGGATGCAGACGTCGAGGGTTTTTTCGACAACGTCGATCAGGACCACCTGATCGCTCGACTTGGGCGGCTGTCGCTCGAACCCTACGTGGTCACCCTTTTCAAGCTGTGGATCCGGGCCGAGGTCTACGATGGCAAGCGCCTCTTCACCCTCACCCGCGGCATTCCTCAAGGCTCCGTCGTCTCTCCCATGCTCGCCAATCTTTTTCTCGACGAGTTGGACGAGAACCTCGCCCTCTTCGGCCAGACCCTCGTGCGCTACGCGGACGACTTCCTCGTCCTCTGCAAGCAACCCGAGGAGGCTTCACGGGCCTTGGAGATCACAGACTACCTGCTCGAAGACCTCCATCTGAGGCTCAACCTGGAGAAGACTCGAACGACCTCTTTCGATCAAGGCTTCAAGTTCCTGGGGGCGGTCTTCCTCAAGGACGCGATCTATCTTCCCTTCGACCGTCCCAAGCTCGAAATGACCACGCCTCACTTCCCGCCGCCGCTGGATCTCCTCACATATCTGGAGCTCAAGCAGCTAGGCCAAAACCCCCATTCGCAGTGAGCCGCCATGGCGACGCTTTATCTCACCGAACAGGGTTCCATCCTCCGCAAGACGAGCGATCGTCTGATCGTGGAGAAGCACCATGAAGTGCTTTTGGAGGTACCCTGCCTGAAAGTTGACACCATCTTGATCTTCGGCAACGTCCAGGTGACCACCCAGGCTCTCGCCGAATTGCTCGACCACGGCATCGAGCTCGCGCTCCTCTCTATGAGCGGCAAGCTTCGAGGGCAGTTGACGCCACCGAATCCCAAGAACATCCGCGTGCGGATGCGGCAATACGAGTTGGCGCACTCCGAAAGTTCCGCCCTCGACATCGCCAAACGGTTCGTCAGCGCCAAGATCGCCAACTCCGCGGCGGTGCTCACCCGTCTTCGCCGGCATGCCGCCGAGCTACCGCTCCACTGCATCCAGGAGCTCAACGCGACGGTCCCCGATATTGAGACGGCGACGTCCCTGGAGTCCCTCCTGGGACTGGAGGGCGCCGCGGCCGCACGCTACTTTCGCGCCCTCGGCCAAGTGGCGCCTTCCGGGTTTTCTTTCGAGAGCCGAAGCCGCCGGCCGCCCCGCGATCCCTTGAACGCCCTTCTCTCCTTCGGCTACGTCCTGGTGGGCAAGGAAATTCAATCCCTCCTGGACGCCATGGGCTTCGATCCGTACATCGGCATCTATCACCAAGTCGATTACGGCCAGCCATCGCTCGCCCTCGACCTCCTCGAAGAGTTCCGCGCTCCTCTCGTCGATCGCTTCAGCCTAAGCCTGCTCAACCTGCGCATTCTCGCTCGGGACGACTTTCATTCCACTCCGGAAGGTGGAGTCCTTCTTGGGCACGACTCAATGAAGCGCTACTTCCCCGCCTACGAGAAGGAGCTAAACGCTCCCCTTTCTCTGAGTGGCGGAGAGCTCTCCTTCCGGCACCTTTTCCGCCGCCAAGCGGAAAGGCTGGCCCGGACCCTGGTCGAGGGGGAGCCCTACGAGCCCTTTCTCTTGCCATGTTGATCGTGGTTTCTTATGATGTCGTCAACGATCGGCGGCGCACCCGCTTGGCCCACGCCTTGAAGGACTTTGGAGTGCGCGTGCAGTACTCGGTCTTTGAGTGCCTGTTGGACGCGGAAGCGTTGGAGATCCTGCGCCGCCGAGCCGAGGCGCTGATCGACCCGAGCGAAGACAGCCTCCGGGTCTACCACCTCTGCCGCGAGTGCGAAGGCAAGGCAGAGTATCTGGGAACGGGCAAGGCGACTGAAGATCCCGACGTCTTCGTTCTTTGACAACTGAAGATCCCTGCTCGACAAGAACCATGCCAGCAAGGTTTCGCCATTTTGGCACACCGGTTGGAACTCGGATGCTAACCCGAATGACTTCTGAGGGTTACCTCTTCCTTTGGCGGGCAGAAACGAAGCGAGGTGAAAGAGAAACGTCGACGTTCCGAGGCGGTTGGAAAAACAAGCACCTTAACCTGCGTAGATTCAAGACGTTGGAAGTGGGTACCTCGGAATTGCCCTGAGCAGTACGGTGGGATTGCGACTCTCATGTTGTAGTCGCAGAAATCTTCGGCCACTCCAGCCTCGGAATTGCCCTGAGCAGTACGGTGGGATTGCGACAGGGTGTCCAGGCCGGAGTTCAGCGAGCCGAACATCTGGGCGAAGCTCGGAATTGCCCTGAGCAGTACGGTGGGATTGCGACTTCTTGGTGACCGGGAAGTTGGCCTGCGTGATCAGCTCCTCGGAATTGCCCTGAGCAGTACGGTGGGATTGCGACAGCCGAACATGGTCTGGAAGTCGGCGTCCTTATCCATCTCCACTCGGAATTGCCCTGAGCAGTACGGTGGGATTGCGACTTCGCGGCAGCCCTTGCAACTCGCCTTGACCTTGTCCAGCTCGGAATTGCCCTGAGCAGTACGGTGGGATTGCGACTGTTGGTCTCGTCGTAGGTGGCCTCTTGGCCGTTGGCCCAATCTCGGAATTGCCCTGAGCAGTACGGTGGGATTGCGACTTCTTTACCGCCATAGCCTGTGTCGTATCTTCGTCAAACTCGGAATTGCCCTGAGCAGTACGGTGGGATTGCGACAAGAAACGATCCTCCGCCACGTACCTGGGTACGAGCGTCGCTCGGAATTGCCCTGAGCAGTACGGTGGGGATCACCAATGAGACTGCCGGTTTTAATCGCACCAGCCAGGAGGGAGCCTGTGCGCCCGAAAAGGCTGGACGGAGGAGGTAGAGCCGCTCCCAGCCCGTTCACGACATCCTTTGCAGGCCAACGACGGCGGGACGGCTCCGAGGCGGGCACAGCGACCCGATCAACCCCAATCTATGGCGGGGAGATTTGGCACCTTGGAAGCGGAGCACAGCAAGACGTTGCCGTCTGGCCTCCCTGGGAGCGCTGGCGTCCCGCCGGCCTGCTAACTCCGTTTTACTCTCCAGAGCGGGAACAGAAAAAAAGCTGGTTAGTAGGCCGGCGGGACGCCAGCGCTCCCAGGGGCGCCCGGCCGAAGCGACCTCGCGCGGCGCCGTCGAACCCTGTTACGGGCTTTCCAAATACCCCGTGCGTCGGTCCCAATCAACTTTTCCGGCCGGAAGGTGTCTCGTTGGAGGGGAGGAATTCGCGTGCCCGAGAGAGAGGTCTTCGAGGACGTCGTACTGGAGATCCGGAGCCTTGGCGACCAGCGATTCGAAGTCCGGCTCACGACGGCGGCTTTCGTGCAGATGACCGCGGAGTTCATTCCGCCGGTCGATCCCGGAGCGCTGGGGCCGGGACGGAACGGAGGCGCGCGCGATCTCTTTCCTCTTCGCCCGAGCACGCGGACGGAGGTCTCGGTGCGAGATTTCGGGAGCCAATTGTTCGCGGCGATCCTGCCGGTGGAGCTCCGTCCCCTCTTCGATCCGAAGCGCGCATGGCTCGACGAGGAGGATCCGTCGGGGCATGACCGCAGGTTGCGGCTCCGGCTGCTGCTGGATCTGGAGGACGCGCAGGTCCGGCCTCTGGCGGCGCTCCCCTGGGAGCTGATGCACGATCCTCGCTTCGACGACTTCTATGGCCACGGACGACGCCGTCTCCTGGTGCGCCAACTCGCGTCGCCTCAGGATGCAAAGCCACTCGCCGTGGCAACGCCTCTGCGCATTCTGGCCGTGGCCCCCTCGCCTCGCGACGCCACCCCTCTGGAGCTCGGAACGGAAGCTCGCCTCATGCACGAGGCTCTCCAGAAAGACGGCTGGCTCAGGGTTCTGCCCCTCGCCGGCCCGACGCTGGGCGAGACGCTACACGCCCTGGAGAGAGAGCGGCCGCACGTCCTCCACTTCATGGGCCACGGGGGTTTCGACACGGCCACGGGCGCGGGACATCTCCTCTTCGAGGACGGCGCGGGCGGAGCCGAGGCGGTGGACGGCGAGTGGTTCGCGGAGCGGCTGGCGGAGGACTGTCCCCATCTCCGGCTCGTGGTGCTGAACGCCTGCCGGACGGCCGAAATGCCGCGCTCGCCGGGTCAATCCCCCGGCGCCACGGTGGGAGCGGCCTTGAGCCTGCGGGGAATGCCGGCCGTGGTCGCCATGCAGTTCCCCATCGCGGACGAGGACGCGATCCACTTCAGCAAGGTGTTCTACTCGGCGCTCGCTGCCGGGGAGCCGGTGGACGTGGCGGTCAGCGAGGGACGAAGGGCGCTCTACATCCTGGACCGCTGGTCGCCGGACTGGGCCGCGCCCGTCCTCTTCCTGCGGGCCCGCGACGGCCGGATCTTCGATCTGCCGCGGCGAGACGAGCCGGCGGCCGGCCTCCTCACCCCGGACCTCGCCGCTCCACCGCCTCCAGTCGTGAATCCGCTCCTGCTGGGCATCCGCAGCCTCGAGCCTTGGGGCGACCGCCCAGAAACCACGCTCGACCTGCGAGGCCCCTTCGAAGGCCGGATCATCCGCGATCCCGCCCTCTGGCAGACGGAGATCCTGCCCAAGCTGAAGGAGTTTCTGCACGGCGCCGCGAGAGATCGCCAGCCGCTGCTCCTCGACTTCGCGGCCCACGCCAGCATCGCCTTCGCCGCCGGCTGGATCCTGGAAGCGAAAAGCGGCCTGGACGTCGCCATCCGCCAGCGGGGGCTAAACCGGCCGGACCGGCTTTGGAATCCGGACGACGCGCCGCTGCCCGAAGGCCCCTTCTGGAAAGCCGAGGACGACCTGATCCTGGACGAGAGCGCCGTGGACGTGGCCGTCGCCGTGGGAATCGCCTGGCCAGTGCTCGCCGACGTCCGCGCCTACCTCGACCGCGAGCGCCTGCCCATCCGCCGCTTGGTGAGGGCGACGCTCGCACCGGAGCCAAGCCCCTCCGCCGTGAAGAGCGGAGCCCATTGCCTCGCCCTGGCGCAGACCCTGGCCCTGAGAATCCACACCCGGACGGCCGAAGAGCATCGAGGCACGCTGCACCTCTTCGTAGCCAGCCCGAACGTCTTCCCCTTCTACCTCGGTCAGCTCGCGAGAGGCTTCGGAACCCTTCAACTCTACGAGTTCGCCTACGAAGAGACCGGAGACGCAAGAACCTACACGCCCTCCCTGCGCCTGCCCTGACGCGGCCCGCCAAAGCACTCCACCACCCAATCAGAAAATCAAAGCACCGCCACGATAGGCCCACCACCCTGTCCCGGAGAAACCGCGACGGTGCCTAGGTAATAGGGCCTGCCGTCCCGCTCTTCGAGCTCGTACAACGTGACCCGAAGAGTGTTGAAAAGGCGGCCCAGGAAGACGGCGCTGGGAAATGAGGTCCGCAAGAACAGATGCACTTCGTTCGTGTCGTGCTGACTGGCGAAGTCGCGGACCCTATCCGCGATCCGTGCGGTCGTGGCTCCCAACTCCTCGGGAACCAACATCCGCGGCTCCGAAAGGCGCAGTTTTAGGGAAGCCGAGTACTTCGTGCTCGTAGCCTTCAGGAAATCGCCGAACGCATCCGTGGGCGGAGAGGTGGGGACCAGATCGACGAGTACGATCACTGGCTCGCGGGGAACGCCAAAAGAGTTCTCCTCGGCAAACAGATCCGCGGCCGGCTTGGCGCTCTTCTTTTCCCAGACGACCTTGAATTGATCTTCGACCACCAGCGGCCATCCGCTCGTAGTGGGGAAAGCCGCGCCCACGGCGAAGGCGGCCGAAAGGTGGGCACCGCCCTTGACGACGATGCGCTTCGCGCCGGAGGCATCGACGAGCGCCGGAACCGCGGCGAGAAACGAGCGCAGAGGCGGCCAGATCTCCGGCGAGGGAGCTCGGGTTCCCTGCTTCGGTGGCGGGGTCCGCACGACGAGGGCGGTCTGGTTCGTGAATGCCTGAGGAGCGAGGCGCGTCTGAAGATCGATCGTCAGAGTCTCTTCACCCAGCCGGCGATAGCAATCCATCCGGCGGCGGACCACCCGCTCGGCGATCTTCTCGCAAGCCTCCGGGATGAAAAGTGGATACTGCTTCATGGAGCGCAGAGTGCCCGCGGGTAGGGAGAGAAGACGGTCCGGCGCATCGAGATCGAGATGGCCTGGTTGGTCGGTGCGTTCGAGATTGCTCGCGACGACCAGGATGAAATCCGGGTCCGCCTCGTGAAGCCGGAGAAACTCGGGAGCTTCAACGTTCTTGACGATCGCCGAATCTTTGATTTCAGGCGTGACGACGAGCACAGCACCCGAGAGGCCGCGCGCGAGAGCCTCGCGCAGGCGAGTCTCCGTTGAACCTGGAGGCATGTCCGCCTGGTCGTGCCAGACGGGCACTCCCGCGGACCGTAAAGCCCAGGCCATCCGCTCCGCCAGCTCCTCGCCGTCCAAAGTTCGATAACTGATGAAGATCGGACCCAGAAGATCGATTCCTGCCGGAGAGCCGGGCATTTACGATTTCTCCTCCTTGGAATCGGAGAGCTTCTTGCTGAAAGCTTTCAAGACCTCGAGATTCTTGGAATTGGCTCCCCGGAACACCAAAGCAGGAGGAGTCGCGGGCTTCTTACCGCCTCGATCAGGCGTGGGCCGCCGGTCCCGGTCTGAGGGACGTGGCGGTCGGGGGTCCCTCCAGCCTGGAGTATGCGTTGGATTCTCGCGCGCTCCATCCATCCGCGCATCCCGCCGGACCTGGAGCAGTCTTGCAGTCCAACCAAAGAGGCTCTTGAGCTCGTCGGGCTGCCACTCTCCCTCAGCGAGGACACGGCCGACCTCTCCGATCACGCGACGGACCTGATCGCCGAATCCACTGCCCCGCTTGAGATGTCCGCCACTCCCCTGTTTGAGCAGATCCAGAGTCTGGCGGAGCCGCACAACGTCGGCGACGGGATCGCTGATGAAGGTAGCAACCACCGATAGCAAGGCGTTCTTCGACACCTCCCCTGGCGGTGCGCCGAGATCGGCGGCCAAGCGTTGAGCACTCTGAACGATCTCGATTTGGGACTTTGTCATTGGGCATTACCCTTCTCAGAAAGGTCCCCGCAGGAGAGTCGCCACCTCTTCCAACTTCGGCCAGAAGGTTGAAGCCCATGGGGCGGACTTGGCGGCAGCGATCCAATCGGAGCATTCCTTGCGACAGGCGGGTTCGTCGTAGTTCTTTCTGGAGGCTCCGGCTACCAGCGTAAGTTCCCGTGGTTGAACCTCGACGGCTCCCTTGCCGTCGTATTTGACACCGCCAAGGCGGAGAAGGAATCTCGTCGTGTCGCCCTCTCCGATTCCCATTGAAAGAAGCAGGCGCCCCAGCTCTTCCCGAGTCGCATTCCAGAAGGTCATGCGCGTCTCGAACCTGCCGGAAAAGACCTCTCGGGAAAGCTCTTTGGGTTGCGTCACGAAAACCTTACGATCACGATCGAACTGCTTCGCCTCCTGGAAGTCGTAAAGACTAACATCGCCCTCGGGCTTCTGAGGCGGCCAGGGGATGGGCACCTCCTGCACCTCGACTCGAACGAACTCCGGACCCGCGGGCTTGGCGTCGCCGAAGCCCGCTCTGCCGGCGCGCCCGAGCGCTCCAAAAAGCGTGCAGGCGTCGCAGCATGATCCGGGTTTACACCGGTTCCCACCGAGAGGGTCGCAGGAAAACGAAAGCAACTCGTAGAGAGAACGGACCGCTCCCTTGATGCCACTTCCCGGGATGACCGGCACGCCTTGGATTCTGGAAGCTTCTTGCGCGATCAACTCTTGCGGGCCTTTCGAAGTGAGAGTGAGACGACCCGTGGCGGGGGAGACGAATTGCCCTGCGGGAGTTTGCAGGCTGAGACGCAGATTGCCCGTAATCAGATGGCGGCTCCAGCGGTTGTGCGGAATAGGGTCCTGGAGGTGAGGCACCCCTTCCGGACGCGATAAGCCGTGCCGTGCCACGGTTCAACCCTTCCCTTCGAGGTAGCGCTGGAGCGAGCTTTCGCCCAGTCGTGTTGCCAGCGCCTGAACGGCCTCCTCGCCTTCATAACGGAGGGTCCGAAAGATGCCTCGCCGGGAGCTTTGGCCGCCAGGAGGGGCCGTCAGCTTGTCTCCCGAGGGCAATCCGTAGCGCCATAGATCGCCTTCTGCCGGCTTTGCACCCGTGATGATTCCGTCCTCCTTGTTCAGGAAGCCGAGTTCCACGGACCAGTCCCGCACCCGCACGCTGCCCATTCCCCGGGCCTTGGCGCCGCCGATGTGCACCAGGCCGCTGTCGAGATCCTGCAATGCCGCGAGAATGAGCCCGAGTTGCCACAGAGAGAAGTTCTCACCGTTGATTCGCGCGCGGAAAGCACCGCCCACGACCACCTCGGCCTCGTAGAGCACGCCATGCGCCGCTGCCTGGGAGCGGCGGTCAATGCCAACGCCGGTGCGGACCTCGGTCCGGTTCGCGTCCTCCTCCTCTTTTCCTTCCGCCGGATACGCATCGCCGATCCGGAACCGCCCGGCGAGCGCGAGCGAGCCGAAGGTAAAGCAAGCTCCACACTGGCCGGCATGCGGGTAGTTCGGGAGTTGGGGCGGACCAATCTTCCGCTTACCACAAGTGCCCTCGTCGCGGATCTGGGTGGGATCGCAGGCAAAGCGTCCGGCAGAGCGCAAAAGGCGCTCGCTGTGGGAGCGCAACACTCCCTTGAGACCGGAACCGGCGAGGAAGACGGTGGATCTTCCGTTGCGGTGGGTCCGCTGGAACTCCATGTCTGCCAAGCCAGGATCGATGCCGACGGACTGTGCGCGAATGAGGATGGGGCCATCGGGCACCAGAGTGACGGCGAGGGTCGCGGTGTTCTGAAGGGTGCGAAACATGGCTTTGCCATCCTCGTGTCAAGACACTGCCGCGGCAGCGTCGGCCAGCTCTTGCAAGCTATCGAGATACTGTTGGAACTTGTCTTCCACGGGACCGAGATCCTGTTCGCTCTCGTCGCGCTTCCGGGCCAGCAGTGCGGTGGCCTTCAGCTCGCGAGGCTGGGTTACCGAAACCGTAACCCAACCCAATCCCCGGGAGGACTTGCCGCCCAGGAGCAACACGCCCTCGCTCAACATCCAAAGTGCTTGAGCGATGAGGCCCACTTCGTAGTCCGCCGGATTCTTGAGCCGGACCCGGCCCTGAAACTGGGTTCCCGCCGGGACGACTTCCACGTCGAACTTGACCGAAGATGCGGCGGTGCGAGTCTCGCGCTGGATTCCCACGCCGTCTCGCACTTCGAAGAGCGTGTCTCCTACGCATTTCGCGTCGGAGATCTGAAACCGCGAGCCGTAGGAGATCGTCCTTTTCTTCTCTTCCGCAACCGCGCCGAACAAGCGTTCCACCAGATTCAGCTCCCGCCAGCCTTTGGCAAAATCTTCGGGCATTCCCGCCGGAAGAGCCACGTCTTTGGCCATCCCGCGAAGAGCATCGAGACCGAGCGACAGGGAGAACGACTCGATGCCCGCCCGCAGAACTCCTCGCAGTGACGAGCCCGGTATGAACGGACGCCCCGAGGCATCGCGCACCACTGGCAGATCGCTCCCTGCGAAGTCGGAGCTTTTTCCGGCACCGATGTGCAGACCGGTCTGGCAGGTCAGGACGAAGTCGAACAAAACGATCCGTTCGAGAGCTGCGTGGTGGCGAGGGCGAAGATCGTCGGCATTCATGATCTCACCTTGCGGCCCGCTCAGGAGGCCTGTTCTGGGAGCGCGACTCGAGATTCAACTGGTCCAGGTAGATATAGTGTCGCACGAGGTAGCCGAAGAACTGTTGGATGGCGATGCGACGCGTCTCGGCTCCCTGGCCGGTGGTCCTCTTTTCGATCTCCTTCAGCGCGCCGACGACCGGCTCGTGAATCAGTTTCCAGAAGTCCCGGGTCGCCCGTCGCCCACGCTGATAGTTGAGAAAATTCTCCAGCACCGGAATCTCGGATTCCTGTTGAGTAATCTGCAGAAGATTGCGAAGCTGCGAGGTCGCGCCCTTGAAATCCCTCTCGCCTTTGACCCGATTGAGGATGGCTTCGGCCTGCTCCACCATCCAGCTCTTCAGGTCCGGTCCTGTTTGAGGATTCATCTTGATCTCCTTCGGGGTTTCCAACTCCAAGAGGCCGAACCTGCCACAGCCGCTATCGACCCGCTGCCCCACCCCGCGGCGAAGCGGAGGCAGCAGCCGTCTCAGGGTCTCTCCAAGCTCGTCCGGGTCGATTTCATAGACGAACACGCTCCCTGCCCCAACGGCCGGCAAAAGATCCTTGAGCGCTGCCGCGGTCTCCGGTCGCTGGTCATAGCCCCCCGAGACTCCGGCTTTGAGAAATTTTCGCCCGAGGCCACGAAACCCAAGATCCAGCGTCTTCAGCTCAGGCTCGGACAGCGGATCGAAAATATCAGCGCGGGAAGGCACGTAATCCGAGAGGGCAACGAGGGCGAGAGGAAGCTTTCGCGTCGAGGGTGAAACCTCTCCGATCCCAGCGCGCCGGAACAGATCGGCCGCGGCCCGATCGATCAAGCGAGCGAGCTCCCGGACTTTCTGCTCCGGTTCTCCTTCGTGGGGCTCGCTCTCGAAGCGAACGTCGACCTCGACGAGGCCCAACCCATGCTTGCGGCCAGCCCCGACCAGGACGGCAGTTCCACTCAAGCCGGCAAGACTATGCGCTGCGGCGGGCGTCAGTCCCTCCACCCATGAGACGAAGCGCGCAGGATGGACGTCCTCCACGTTTTTTGAAGACAGGATGGGATCTAGCTGCTCGATCGAGAAAAGCCTGCCTTCGGCCGCGGTGCCTTTCCATCGGTCGATGCTCACTCTCGTCCGGGTATGCCGGACCAGCCGGTCGGACGGCCGCGCCTCCTCGACAGGATCCAGACGCTCGTGCCCGTCGTCGGTTCGTATATAGACGGCCGATTCGGCTCCGGCCCGATTCACCCGCTCGCGAGCCAGCTCCGGGACCAACACGTTTCTCAAATCGTGTTTCGAGCCGCGGACCGTTCGGGCGGTCGCCGAGTAGAGCGACGGTTCGGCGTCGGCCTCGTGGACGAGGAGGGCGTCTCCGAAGCTGGCCGGCGGACCTTCAAGGAACAGCTCTTTGAAACCCTTGTCGCCGGGTTGTGTTCGACCATTCCTCAAGAGCGACCACGCGACGGCGCCGCGTACTGTGGCACCCGGAATGTAGGTCCGCGTGGCGTGATGGTTCGCATAGGGTCCGCCATCCCCAAAGTGAGCGGGCTCGACGAGTGTAAACAGAAGCCTGGCGCGGGTTCCACTCGCAGAATCGCCCTGGACGCGGACGACGGTTGGAAGGTCTATGTCGATCCAGCGAACGGTGACCTCGCCCCCGCCCTTCGCCTTGCCGGCGCCGATGGAGTCGGTGATCTCAACCGCTGCCCGCAGGAAGTCGAGGTCTCCCGTTTTCAGCTTCGGAGGCTCGACGACGGTCAAATGCGCGCGAAATACGAGGGGTTCGGAGGAGACCTCGGCAACCTCGCGAAAAAAAAGCTTCTTGTCTTCGGCCGTGGCCGTGAAATTTTCCAGCTCCACTCCGGGGCGGACTCGCAGGGCCGCCTCAGCTCGGGCAAGGTCAATGGGGATGGCGTCGCTGAACCGGAGAGCACCTTCTCCCGCGCCTTTTCGCTTGCCCGTAGGCCCTGAGTACCCGAAGAGCCGCGCCACGGAGCCCTCGGGATCAGGGGGAACCTGTCCTTCAGGAACATCAAAGGGATAGGGCTCTACGACCTCGCGGTCCAAGCCTCCGCCCTTGAGCAACGCTTCGAGCTGAATGCGCACCGCACCCCGCAGGGCCGTCGCCGGGATGTAGGGAACCAGTTTCCCGCCATAGCGGCAGCGAGCCGTAGCGAGGTCGGCGCCGGACTCAGCCGCTTGTCCGCCGGCGACGAGCAGATGACCCTGGAGCGTGATCTCGAGGATGGGCATTCCGCTTCAATCCTCCAGATTTGGCAGCCGGTCCAGGAAAGGTGCGAGTTGAAGTCCGTCCGCGATCCAGGTGCCCGAACCCTGGGGAACGTCCCTCACGAAAAAGCGCTCTACAGCCGCCGGATCGGCCGGATCGACCCCGAACGCGCGGAGCCATCTCTGATACTTCTCCCCCGCCGGTTTGCGGGCGATCTGATAACGGAGGAAATTGAGGAAAATCCTGCGCCCTTCCCGCGAGCCGTCCTGAAGAGCATAGAGCTGAGACTTGGCCAAATTGACGTCTTGGTCCCTCAGCCGGCGTAGCCTCTCGAGAACCTCGCTGAATCCATCCGCGGCATACGGGCGGCAGGAGCGCCAGAAATCCGGTTCGTCCGTACGGTCGGAGAGGGCTCTTGCAGCCTCGAGATTCTCGCTCAAGGGCGATGACTCAGTCAGCACCTCGAAATCGATCGAAGATCCGGGGCTTCGGCCCTTGGCTCGATAGAACATCGATTTCGCGCTCTTCTGAAGCTCCTTGGCCAGGCTGTACTGGTAACGGACCGGATAGGTGTAGCCACAGAGCACGAGGCCCGCGCCGAAAGTGAGGCTGGGCGAGTTGTTTCGACTGCGCAGCAACCGTGCGATATCGGGAATCGCTTCGGATTCCCGGGTGATCCAAGACGACAGCTTCTCGGCAACGGCGATGGCAAGAGGGGCAGGGAGAATCCAGATGGCCTCATCCCCTCCTCCGAGATAGCTCACCAGTGGCAAATCGGTGCCGGCTTCTCCAGGAGCGAACGATCGGACGGCCTTCTCGACTCGCTTCAGCAGTCCCTCGAAGACATGCCGCACCGCCTGACTCAGGAACCTGATGTCCGACAGCGACGAAAGGCTGCCGAAGAGAGATCCCATGGAGTTGCCGTCCAAGTAGAGAAAGCCTATGTATCTCGACTTCGATCTTTCCGAATCCCGGTCTCCAAGGAGCTCCTCGAAGGAAATCCCCTTGATCCTCTTTCTCCCCACATCCCACCGCCGTGCACAGGGATCGCAGAGCGGGCCATTGAACCGGACGTCGGTCCTGAAATCCTTGATGGTTTTCCGTCCAGCGGCGCGATCGCGGCAGGAGACGCAGCGTTCGGCATGGCCGGCGATACCCTCGCAGGCGACGAGTCGCTCATCTTTTCTGCGGCGAATCTGATCGCGAAGGCGGGAGAGCACAGCCTGAGTCCCCGAGACGACGCGAACACCCTCTTTGGCATCGTCCTCCTGCCGCGAAGAGATGAATTGGTGCGGATGGACCGCGAGGAAGTCCGTGGTGACGGTGAGCGCTCCTTCGGTGCGGGACTGGTAGAGCCTCTCGATCTCCCCGCAAATCTCGCGACCACGGCCCGCCTCAACCAGCAGCAGGCCTTCCCCACCGCCGGAGAAGATTACCGCAGGCTCAAAATCCTCCGCGATCTTATCGTTCAAGTCGTGCAGGATCGTGGAGGCGCCAGTGATTACGGGCGGCCGGCTGGACTCAAAAACATAGCGTGCAATGGCGTCGGTATCGAAGAGGACCAAGTCCAGGGGCGGGTCGACGCCGAGGAGCCGTCGGGACTGCTCCTGGACGCCAGACCGGTCCCCTTGGCCAGCGGCAATTGCGTCGACGAGCGCGCTGGGAACGTCCGCATCACGGTCGCTCATCCGTTGCGAGAGGGCACGAGTAGCGACTCTTGCCACGGCCTCGCGGCTTAGATCCAAAGCTTGCTTGAGCACCAAGCTCATTTTGGCTCACTGAAATAATCGGCACAAGCGAGAATCGCTTGCCCTCGGCAACAGACCCGATTGGGAGGCTAGGGGGTTAGAGTCGACACGAGGCGCCAGGACGGGGAATGAAGTCAGAGACCCGCAAGTCGCTCGCGCAGTTTCATGATCCTCATCGCAAAGTCATGGCTTCAGATACTTATCGAACCATCGCACGATTTCCACCGTCGATCGCACACGGTTCGGCGTCTTGCGAAAGCCGTGCCCTTCGTCCGGGAAGATCACGGATTCCACGGGCACGCCCCGCTTCTTGAGCTCCTCCGCCACCTGCTTCGCCTCCACCAGGGGAACGTTCGTGTCGTTGGCGCCGTGAAGCACCAGGAGCGGCGCCTTCACCTTGTCGAGCTTGTGAATGGGCGAGAGCCGGTACAGCAGGTCCTTCTGCGTCACCGGGTCACCGTACTCCTTGGTGGAGATGGCGGCCATCCAGGGCTCGGTCTGGGCGAAGAATGTCTCGAAATTGACGATGCCGAAGAGATCGGCCCCGGCGGCGAAGAGATCGGGAAACTCGGTGAGGCCGGCGAGCGTCATGTAGCCGCCATAGGAACCGCCCATGATGCCGATCCGCTTCGGGTCCGCGATCCGCGCCTTCACCAGATAGTCGACGCAGTCCTTGATGTCCTTCACGCCTTCCACCCGCAGCTCGCCGTTGTCCAGATTGACGAACTTCTTGCCGAAGCCCGACGAGCCGCGCACGTTGGGGGCGAAGACGCCGATGCCGCGCGACATCAGCGCCTGGTAGGTGGAGTTGAAGCTCGGCCGCTCCTGCCCTTCCGGACCGCCGTGGAAGCTGATCACCACCGGGCCCGGCCCCTCGCCCCGCGGACGGTAGAGCCAACCCGAGAGATCCAGGCCGTCGTGCGCCGGGAAGTGCACCAACTGCGGCGTCTTCAGCTTTTCCAGGTCCACTCCCTCGTGCGGGCTCCGAGTGAGCTGGCGAGCGCTGCGCGTCGCCACCTCGATCACCCAGATGTCCGTGGGGCGATTGGCTCCGCCCACCGTCAATACCAGCCGCTTGCCGTTCTCCGAGTAGTTGAGGCCGCCGAGGATGTCGCCCGCCATGCGCAGAGGCTGGAGCTCGGCGCGCTCCTCCTTCAGATTGATGAACGCCAGGTCGTCGCGGCCGGCGGCGTTGAAGACCACGAAGGCGTTGCTGGCGTCCGGAGCGAGCGCGAAGTCGTCCACCTCGGCGTCGTCGCGCGTGCCGAGCTTCTGGCTCGACAGCGGCTGGCCGTCCGGCCCGAGCCTCGCCCTGGCGAAGAACGTCTTGTCCGCGTCCCGGTTGGACGAGAGATAGACCGTCGAGCCGTCGGGGCTGAGCCAGCCGCCGCCGAACGAGCCGGGAGGATCGTGCGGCGTCAGCAGCGTCTCCTTGCCCGTCGCGAGATCGATCAGGTAGAGATTGTCGTCCCCGCGGCTGACCAGGCGGGAGATCACCGCCCGCTTGCCGTCGCGGCTGACATCGGCCAGGCTGGAGATCCCGCCGCCGGAGGCCACCTTGCGGCTCTTCCCCGTCTCCGAGTCGTAGATCCAGGGGTCCAATGAGTCCGGATTGTCGCGGCCCGAGCTGTAGCGCAGGAGCTTGCCGCTCCACCCGGCCAGCGTATTGTTCTCCTTGCCGCCGCCGGTGATCCGCTGGACGCCCGAGCCGTCCGGGTGCATGAGATAGACCTGTTGATTGAGACCGCCGCCGGGCGCCACCAGCAGCGCCAGCCACTTCCCGTCCGGCGACCACTCGACGCTCGACACGGGGTCTTCGAACGCGCCCACCTGCTTCGGCAGAGTGGCCTTGTCGACCTCGGCGATCCACACCTGCGGCAGACCGCCGCGATTGGAGAGGAACGCCACCCGCTTGCCGTCTGGAGATGGACTGGGCGCGAAGCTCGAGCTGACCTTCGCCATGCGCTCCACGGAGGCGGTCAAAGCGTCGGCAGGAGCAGCGGGAGCCTTCGCCGCCAGGACGAGAGCGGGCAAGGCGAGCAGAAGCAGAAAAACAGGCAGAGAGCGACGATCCATGAATCCCTCCGATCTGCAAGCTGGCATAGTCTAACCCGGGACGAGCCAGCTCCGGAGCTGTGAGAGCCGATAACGCTCGGGAGACACCGCCGGGCGTCAGCCAGCGACAAATCAGCACGGATGAGCTATTCTCGAAGACTCCCGAGCCCCCGGCGAGTCTTGGGTCATAACAAACGAGCACTCGCGAGTCAGCGGACCCACGGGGCAAGTCAACAGACCCACGGGGCAAGTCAGCGGACCCACGGGGTAAGTCAGTGGACCCACGGGGCGAGTCAGTGGACCCACGGGGCGAGTCAACGGACCCGCGAGGCGAGTCAGCGGACCCGCGGGGCAAGTCAGCGGACCCGCGGGGCAAGTCAGCGGACCCGCGGGGCAAGTCAGCGGACCCGCGGGGCGAGTCAGCGGACCCGCGGGGCAAGTCAGCGGACCCGCGGGGCGAGTCGGCGGACCCGCGGGGCGAGTCGGCGGACCCACGGGGCGAGTCAGCGGACCCACGGGGCGAGCTAGCGGACCCGCGGGGCGACAGACCGAAAAGCCGGGGCCAGAGATCAAGAAGCCGGGGCGAACGACCGCCGTCAGCTTGCCAGAGTCCCGCAGCTCGGGGCAGGTCTCTCCGCCCCGAAGCGCTGAGAGTCCCATCTCAGGGCGAACGCCTGCCAACACGGGGCGCATCACGCGCGATCCAAGGCGAGAGGCGCGGGACTCGGGGCCAGCGGCTCTCGAGGGAGGAGACTATGCAGAATGGTTACGAAGCGTGGAGGTTAATCAGTCAGTCCTACCCTGCCGGCGGATGAGCCGGCACGGGATCATCCATCAGGGCAGCCGGAGCTGCCGGGGCCGCGGGGCGCTCCGGCTCCCAGGTCTGGGCGGAAAGACCTTCGAGGGTGTAGGGCACGAGCTCCTGGCGCGGATACCAGTGGCGGCTGTGCTCGGCGAAACGCTCGAGCTTGTGGTGCCAGCGGAAGTGGGAGACCACCATCGATTTTTCGTCCGCCTGGATCCAGTTGCAGGTGTTGCTCTCACGCTCGCCGCCGCGGCCGCGGTTGGAGGTCGTCGTTCCCGAATGCAGGATGACCACGGGCGGCCGGCCCTTGGGGTAGAACTCCTCGGAGTTGCCGATGTAGGCCTGATGCAGGTGGCCTGAGAGGATGAGATCGACGCCGGCGCTCGAAAACAGGTCGATCGCCTCGTAGGCGTTGGCCAGCACCCGTTGGGTGCCGAAGTTGGGTGGCGGAATGAGATGGTGATGGGCCACCACCACTTTGAAGGTGCCGTCCGGCACGGAGCGTAAAACTTGCTCCACCTCCAGCAGGCGGTGCAGGGTGATGCGGCCGTCCTTGATCGTCCAGCCGAAGGCGGTGTTGATTCCCACCACCAGCATCTCGCCGTCGCGGTAGATCGGCTCGAGCTCCGGGCTGAAAAACTTCTTGTAGGCGCCGAAGGGGTCGAAAACCCGCTCCCAGACGCGGTAGAGAGGGACATCGTGATTGCCCGGCACCACCAAGCTGGGCACCGGCATGCGGTCCACGAAGGCGCGGGCCTGCTGGAACTGCTCCGGCTTGGCGCGCTGCGTCAGGTCGCCGGAGACGACGACGAAGCCGGGCCGAAGCCGGTCGATCAGTTCAAGGACTCCCTCGGACACGCGAGGCAGGTGCGGCGGTCCGAAGTGGACGTCGGAGATGTGGAGGATCGTGCGCAGGGTTTATCCGAGCTCCCGGCCGATGATCTCGTGAACGTTCGCCGAGACCTGGGCCGCCGCGAAGGTGGACAAGGCGCTGAGGATCTCGCGGCCGTGGCGGCGGCCCAGAAAGAAGCCGCCAAGGGCGGCCAGCGCCAGGGCCGGCAGCGGATAGGTCACCACCAGCCGTTCCCAGTCCAACTCCGCCGGCACCAGCTCGTCGACAAGCTCGTCGACGATGGAATCCCGCTCTATGATTTCCATAAAACTCTCTCTCCTTGTT
This sequence comes from Thermoanaerobaculia bacterium, assembly GCA_035996875.1. Lineage (GTDB taxonomy): Bacteria > Acidobacteriota > Thermoanaerobaculia > Multivoradales > UBA5704 > DATARR01. The sequence continues at coordinate 24,271 of DASYJD010000030.1, read as the reverse complement.
GGCCGTAGATTACCTCAACGGCAAAAGGTTACGCCCCTTCGGGGCGACCCTCACCCCCTAACCCCCTCTCCCGCCCCCGCCCAACCCCCCTCACCGGGAGAGGGGGAACGCAGTAGCAGTCCGTCTTCTCGCTTTCTCCCTCTTCTCCCGGTGTGGGGGGTGTGGAGGGGGCGGGAGAAGAGGGCCGGGGTGATGAGGGCTACTCGTCGTCGCGGCTGCCGCGGCGGGTCAGCAGGCCCAGGAGGAAGCCGACGCCGGCGGCGATGAGCACCGACTTGCCTGGGTTGTCACGCACGTAGAGGCTGACCTCGCGCGAGACCGTGGTGGCCTGCGAGCGCACGCGGCGGTAGCTCTTCTCAGCCGTCTTGGACAGGTCGTCATACGTGTCCTTCGCCCGCTCCGCACCGCGACGGATTTCCTTCTGTGCGCGCTCGGCGCCCCGGCGGACGTCGTTGGACACCTTCTTGTAGCGGTCCTTGACGTCCTTGTAGCGATCCTGGACGTCGTCACCCAGTTTCTGGAAACGCTGGCGCGCGGCGTCAACGCCGTCGGAAACCGCTTCGCGTGCCGTTTCGGCACTGTCCTTGAGGTCAGACTTGAGGTCAGACATCGTTACCTCCATATCCCAGACGGGATTGTGAGAATTCAAAAGAGTCTGCCGGCGTCTCCGGCAGAAGTCAAAGGAAACTGGTAGCAGAAATCGTGCCGCCCGCTCTGAATTTTCCCGGTGCTACACTCGCAGCCGCCAGGAGGAGCCATGCCGAGTGTGACTTTCAGCGACGTCGAAACCTCGGGCGACGTGACGGTCGTCGGCCGGCCGCGGCGGCGTGACGAAGGGGGGCATTCGCTCCCGGGCCGGCTCGCCCGGTATTTCCACTTGACCTTCCGGCAGTGCTACGAGGACTCGATCCTCCTCACCGCCTCGGCACTGGCCTGGGTCACCGCCTTGTCGCTGGTGCCGCTGATGTCGGCCTTCTCCTTCATCGGCGCCCGCGTTTTCAGCCAGTATCCGCAGCGAACCCTGGAGGTCTTCGTCCAGATCGTCCCCTACTCGGACAAGAGCGTCGTCGACAAGATCGCCGAGTTCCTCGACCAGGCGGAGACCATCCGCGGCTTCGGCATCGTCATGTTCTTCGCCACCACGCTGCTGCTGTTCTCGACCATCGAGGAGTCGCTCAACAAAATCTGGAACGTCACCAAGGGGCGGCGGCTACGCATGCGGCTCCTATCCTTCATCCTGCTTCTGTTCTGGGGGCCGCTGCTCCTGGGCGCGACGTTCTCCAGCCTCATCCTGCTGCGACAGGCGCCCGCTTTGCGCCTCCTCTTCGAGCGCTCGTTCCTGCTCAACGTGGTGCCCTTCGCCGCCTCCGTCGTGGGGCTGACGACGCTCTACTGGGTCGTTCCCCACACTCGGGTGCGGCTGCGCAGCGCCCTCGCCGGCGGCCTCCTCGCCGGCATCCTGCTCGAAATTCTGCGCCAGGGCTTCGGCACCTACGTCGAGGTGTTCCGCAATGTCAGCATCGTCTACGGCAGCTTCGCCTTCGCCCTGCTGTTCATGATCTCGCTCGAGCTGATGTGGACCATCATCCTGTTCGGCGGCGAGGCAGCCTACACGGCGCAGCACTTCTCGCTGCTGGCTCGCGGCCTGCACCGCCATCCGCCGGTGCAGGCGAGTTGGGTGGGGCTCGCGGCTCTCCTCCTCATCGCCCGGCGCTTCGCCCGCGGTGAGACGTCCCTCTCCCGTGGCACCCTGGCCGACCGTCTCTGCCTCACCCACGGCGAGCTCGAGCGTATCCTCCATCCGCTGGTCACCCAGAATCTGCTGAAGATTCACGGTGACGACGAGTACGGCTTGGCGACCGATCCGAACGAGTTGGAGGTGGACCAGGTGCTGGCGGCCTACGACCACCGGGCGAAGCGGGGAGCGGAGCTGGCGGGTGGCGAGATCGAGCAGCGGCTGGACGAGATCATCGGCGATCTGGCGGCGGCCCGGGGCGAGCATCTGGGTGACCTCACCCTGGCCGGCCTGCTGAACCGTTGCGAGGCCTGCGAGGTGCCCAGAATGTCGCGCTTGCCGGGGGAAGCCCCCACGAGTACAATACCGCCCTCCCGCACCGTGGGGCAGTAGCTCAGCTGGGAGAGCACCACGTTCGCAACGTGGGGGTCGAGGGTTCGAGTCCCTTCTGCTCCACCATTTTCGCCTTCCTTCTTGCCGTCCGGTCCACCGGTCGCCCTTAGTTCCCGGTCTCACCCGGGGACCGCCCTGCGTCCGGGAGGTCCGAATCGTTGATCGCGCCTCCGTTGAAACAAATCGCGGCGGACGGTTCCCTACTCCTCATGGCCACGGTCTCTCTGCTCCACGTCCATCTTCGTTGCGAATGCCGTCACTTTTCTCAAGTCTGATTACTCCGCCTCAACATTTCTGGCCGTCTTTCGTAACCTACTGATTACGTTGGACTTGGATTGCAGGGAGAGAAAAAAATCCCTATGATCCAGGAGTGATCAAGAACGAAGACATCGCCCGAACCTTGAAGCGCCTGCGAGGCAGCCGGACGCAGGCGCAGTGCGCCCGGGAAGGCGGCCTCAGCGCCAATGCCTGGACCCACTACGAGAAAGGGCGGCGTCTGCCGGGCGAGAAACTCTCGGCCCAACTCGCCAAAGGGCTCGGCGTCACGCTCGCCAAGCTCGAAGAAGAGTTCCTGGTGAGCCGCAACGAGCGCATGCAGGAGGAGAAAGCCCGCGACGCGGAGGCCGCGCCACGCCCCACCGAGGCTGACGATCCCTATCAACGCGCGGTCCGGGATGGGCTGAACGTCATCCACCAAGAATTCGAAAAGCTCCTCCTTCTCCTCAACCCGCATCGCGGGCGGTCCTGAGCCGTGTCTCTCAGGAGCCGGTGAGCCCGCCCACCTTGGCGGCGCCCCATACGGAGACAATCGCCAGGCTGACGCCGAAGAACAGCAGGACGCCGAAGAACAGCGCCCGACCCAGGGGCTGACGGTCGCGCGAGGCGAGCAGCAAGAGGCCGACGACGAACTCCAGCAGGCAGAGCACGGGCAAGAGACCGATAATCGAGCAGCCGCTCTGCTTATAGCCGTGGGTGAACAGCCAGGCGAACAGCCCCACCAGCGCGAGATCCACGAACGCCACCGCCATCGCCCAAGGCCAGGACGGCGGATCGGGCGGCGGATCCGTCCCCTGGAAGACGCGGAGGGCTCGCTCGACGGCTTCGGGCTTGTGCCCGGCCTTCACCATCTGGGTCCGCAGCGTCTCCAGAGAGAAGCGGCCGGAATTTTCCCTCAGGTAGACGAGAAGTGAGTCGAGGTCGCGGCGCGGCATGAAGGGGAAGGATAGCTGACGAGCGGGGCTCCGGCCGGTGCGGGCGACCGGAGATCGGAAGGATCAAACGGGAAGGACATTGAAACCGAGGGCGGCGCCGTTGTCCCGCATCCGACCGTCCAGGCTCAGAAGGGCGAGGTCGGAGATCGCCGAGCGGGCGGTCAGGGCGCTCGCGATGTGCAGCGCGTCGAGAGTCCGCAACGGCTCGGCCGGGAACCGCCGCCGCGCCCGCTCCAACACCTCGCGGTCGAGCTTGATCACCATCCAGTTGACGGCCGCCGCTTCCAGAACCGACCGCCGGCGCGCGGCCTCCATCTCGGAGAGCAGGCCCAGGACCCGAGCCCGCACCAGAGCCCGGTCGCACTCGATGAGCGTCAGGTCCGAGGCGACGACCCCACTGGCACCATCGAGCGCTTCCTCGACCGCATCCGCGGCAGCCTCCTCGAACAGCCATGCGAGAACCGCGCTGGAATCCGCATAGAGCTTCATCGGCGGTCCTCGCGGTCTTCATCGAGCAGCTTTTGGGCGGTCCCGGGAGGAGTCACTGAAGCCAGACGCGGATACAGGCCCGGACGGTGGGGCCGGCTCGGCAAGCGGATGAGCCCCCGCCGCACCATGTCCACGAGCTCCGGATACTCCCGCAGGAGCTCATTCGCCTCGGGTTCCGGTGCCCTCAGCTCCGCCACGACCTCCCCACGATCGGTCACCATGACGACCTCCCCTTCCTTGACCAGCCGGACGTACTCGCTGAGACGATTCTTGAGCTCACGGATCCCTACCTCTCTCATAAGGTCTAATGTAGCCTCTAGTGGCCACATCGTCAAGAGGGCCGAACTTTTCCCTCCTCTATATAAACGGAAAAACTGCCTCTCATCGCTCATCCCCCTCGGGGAAAGGCGCCTCTGTCCCGCGATTTCCGGCGCAAGCGTCCTTATTTGTGAGGGGGCGGATTGCCGCGCTGCGGCCTAAAAAGAGGCCCACTACGCGTACAATCTCTCCTGCTGAGGCTCGCAGCCTCTCCGCCGGCCACCCCGGCCGGCTTGAAAGGAACCCGCCCCCACCGAGCTCAGCACCCGGCACCTGTCCCTCAAGGAGACCCAGATCATGCGTCCTCAAGTGACTCGTTCCCGTCCGGCGCGCCTTGCGGCCGGCCTCTTCGCCACTTTCGCCCTGCTGCTTCTGCTGGCCACACCGGCCCAGGCGACGACCCCGCTCGGAGCGACGATCGTCGGCAGCAGCGTGCAGTTCGCCCTCTTCTCCGCCAACGCGACGCGGGTGGAGGTATGGATTTTTGCCACCGCCACCGCCTCGACGCCGACGGCCACGTACGCGCTCACCCAGACCGACGTGCCTAACCACATCTGGACGGTCACCGTCGCCGGCCTGGGTGCTGGCACGCTCTACGGCTATCGGGTCTGGGGCCCCAACTGGACCTACAACGCGAGTTGGACGCCGGGCAGCGGCCTCGGGCTCGTCTCCTACGCCGATACCAACGGCAACCGCTTCGACCCCAACAAGCTCCTCACCGACCCGTACGCCAAGGCGGTGACCGGCGAGCCCGTGCGGGTCAGCGGCCACTACTCCACCGCCATTCTCGGCGGCACGGCCACCTACGCCAACGTCGACAGCGCGGGCGCCATGCCGAAATCGATCGTGGTCAGCGACACCTACTCCTGGGGGACCGAGGTCAAACCCAACATCCCGATGAAGGACTCGGTCTCCTACGAGGTCCATCTGCGGGGATTCACCAAGAACGACTCCAGCGTAACGGCCGCGGCGCGCGGCACCTACGACGGTTTCGGCTCCAGGGCCTCCTACTTCAAGACTCTGGGAGTGACCGCCGCCGAGCTGATGCCCATTCACGAGTACGCGCAGTTCGACGATCCGGTGGGCGGCGCCACCGCCGACCGCATCAACTACTGGGGCTACATGACCACTCAGTTCTTCGCTCCCAACCGCGAGTACCTATGCACGGATACAAATTCCTGCTCCTTCGTCGCGGGCGAGCAGGTCGCCAAGTTCAAGGACATGGTGAAGGCCCTGCACGCGCAAGGTGTTGAGGTCTGGCTCGACGTCGTCTTCAACCACACCTGGGAAGGTGGCGCCTGCTCGGGCAATCCCGTGCGGTACATCAACCTGCGGGGTATCGACAACGCGAGCTACTACACGCTGGCCAACGACAAGACCTGCTATTGGGATTCGACCGGCACCGGCAACAACCTGAACGCCAGCCGCGCCGCGGTACGCAACCTCATTGTCGACAGCCTCACCTACTGGGCCAACACCATGCACGTCGACGGCTTCCGCTTCGACCTCGCCTACGAGCTGGGCCGCGAAGGAACGGACGGACGGGATTTCAACAACAACGCCACGACCCTGGTCTCGATCGCTTCGGCGGCCTCGGCCAACGGCTTCAAGGTGATCGCCGAGCCGTGGGATACCTCCGGCTTCGGCGTCGGCCAGTTCCCCGCCGGCTGGTCCGAGTGGAACGGCAACTACCGCGACAACCTGCGGCAGTACATGAAGGGCGACAACTCCCAGGTGGGCAACCTCGGCGCCTCGATCACCGCCTCATGGTCGGGGTTCTCGACGCCGCCGGAGAGCGTCAACTTCGTCACCGCTCACGACGGCTTCACGCTGAACGACCTCGTCTCCTACAACACCAAGGTGAACGGCACCGGCCTCTGCAACCCGACCGGCGCGGACGCGAGCAGCGGCAACGACACCAACCTCAGCTGGGACAGCGGCGGCGACGAGGTGCTGCGCCGCCGGCAGATCCGCAACTTCGCGGCCGGCATGCTGCTCGACGAGGGCGTGCCCATGCTGCTGGCCGGCGACGAGTTTCGCCGCACCCAGAACGGCAACAACAACGGCTATATGGCGGACAACTCCTGTGGCTGGATCGACTGGAGCCTGCAGGCGACCAATCAGAAGACCTACGATTTCTTCCGCAAGCTGATCGCCTTCCGCAAGGCCCACCCCGGCCTGCGCCGCTCCGTGGCGATCGGCGGCGCCGATCACGACAGCGACGGCTACAAAGACCTCGCCTGGCACGGCACCACGCCGGACACGCCGGACTGGACCAGCACCTCGCACTCCCTGGCCTGGCTGATCGACGGTTCCACCTCCGAGACGGGCGGCCCGGCCGACGCGCCCGACCTTTACATCGCCTCGAACGCCTACTTCGGCAATCTGACCTTCACCATTCCGACCGCTCCCAACAGCAAGTGCTGGTGGCTGGTGGCCGACACCGGCGATTGGGCGGAGGGGACGGGCAACATCTATTACGATCCCACGGTCTCGGTTTGGAACTCCCAGCCGCTGCCGAAGATGGGCGGCACCACTTACGGCGTCCAGGCGCGGTCGACGCTCGTCCTCGCCGCGCGCCCCTGCACGTCCTCCGAGGCCATCCGGGTGGACTTCACCGTCAACGGCTTCACCACCGTGCCGGGGCAGGACCTCTATGTGGTCGGCAGCGTCCCCGAGCTCGGCAGTTGGGACACGACGAAGGCGATCAAGCTCAACTGGGTGAGCAGCAGCCAATGGAGTGGTCCGGCCTTCTTCTTCGCCAGCAAGGGCACCGCCATCCAGTACAAGTACATCTGGAAGCAAGGAGCCACAACCACCTACGAAGGTGGCTCGAACCGCAACTACACCGTGCCGACGACGGGAGCGGGCACCCGGACCGACACCTGGCAGCCGTAAGAGATTGTTGAAGGATTGAGGAGCCCGGCGGCCGCGAGGCCGCCGGGCTCCGTGGTAAGCTTTAAGCGATGAAGATCGTCATCTCCCTCCCCGACGAGATCGCCGAGCAGGTCCGGCAGCTTCCCGATCGCGACGGCTTCGTCACCCGGGCGGTCGAAGCCGCCTTGGCTGGCTCGCCTCCTTCTCCTCCGGCCGAGTCGGAGCCGTCCCGGTGGGCTCAACTCGTTGAGCGCGTCGAGAGCGGGCAGTTCTCCCTCGGTAGCTACGCGAAGAAATTCGACGCGGATCGGAAGGAGTTCCGCGAGAACTTTGGTTTCCCGCATGACGAGCGCTGAGCGCTATCTGCTTGACTCTGACAGTCTCTCCGATTTCTACGAGCCTCTCTCCTCCGGTCATCCGAATATCGTCCGGAGGATAGCCGCCTTCGGCAATGCTGACCTCGTCGTCTCCATTCTCTCCATCTATGAGCTCGAGTACGGGTACGCGAATGCCGGCGAGGACATGAAGCCAGCGATCCGTCGGCGGATCGTAGCTGCCCAGAACCATTTTTCCCTTCTGCCTCTCACGCCTGAAGCCGCCCGACTCTTTGGAACCCTGAAATCCCGACTGCGAAGACTCCGTCAACTGAGCGACAAGGCCAGCAAGAGACATAACATGGACGTCATGGTGGCAGCCACAGCCATCACGGAAGGCTGCACGCTGATCAGCGCGGACGGGATCTACTCTGATCTCCGGCGCATCGATCCCACTCTGAGGGTCGAGAACTGGACCGTTTCGTCCTGAGTGCGCGGGTCTTCACTCGTCTCGATGCACGACCGCCGGCGAGAAGGCCGGCAGGCAAATGGCGACGTACTCGGCTCCGCCGGGCTCCGGGCTGCCATAGCGTACCCACTCCCCCGGGACCGACACCACCGCCTGCCCGGCGCGGACGTCGAGGAAACCGCCCTCGTGCTCGACGCGGATCATGCCTTTGAGCACCACGGTGATCTCCTCGAACTCGGGGCGCTGGCCAGGCTCCAGCCAGCCTTCGGGAGAGACCATTCGGGCAACGCTGACGCTCTCGTGGCCTGAATTAACCCGGCCGGCATACTCCTCGATCCGCTTCGGCTTGTTGCCTGCCGCCGCGATGACGGTGGGCTTTTCAATCAGTCTGGGCATCGCTCTCTCCTCTGAGGATTGCAATCTATCCCGTCGCGCGAGTATCGCCAACCAGGCTATTGCTACTTTCGTAGCACCGTGCTATTTTCGCAGCATGAACGCCAGCGCCCAACTCGACTTGAGCCGCCGGGAGCGGCAGATCATGGACGCGATCTACCGCCTGGGCAGCGCCACGGTTACGGACGTGATGGCCGAGATGCCGGACCCTCCCAGCTACTCGGCCGTGCGGGCCATGATCGGGAAGCTCGAGGCCAAGGGCTATCTCGAGCACCGGCAGGAAGGCCCGCGCTATCTGTATCTCGCCACCGTCCCCCGCCAGGAGGCCCGCGAGTCGGCCCTCGCGCGGCTGGTGCGGACGTTCTTCGACGGCTCGACCGAGAAGGCGGTGACGGCCCTCCTCGGCATGTCGGCCGGGGAGATGACGGACGAGGAGCTGGACCGCCTCTCCGCACTGATTCAAGAGGCCAAGAAAGGGGAAACGTGATGCTCGATCTCTGGCTCGCCGCGCTCCTCGACTCCACACTCAAGGGACTTCTCCTCTGCTTGGTTGCGGGAGCGGCGGCTCTCGCGCTGCGGCGCTCGTCCGCCGCCGCGCGGCATCTGGTGTGGCGCCTCGCCCTGGCCGGGCTGCTCGCTCTGCCGGCATTGGCGGCTCTGCTTCCCTCTTGGCGCGTTCCCCTCCCAGCATTCAAATCGGCGGTGCCGGTAGAGATTGAAACGGCGCCGAGATCTCCCGTCCCACCAGCACCGTCCGTCTCCGGAACCTCTGAGCGCGCCGCGGTCGCCCTTCCAGACCCGGTCGCATCCAACCGCGTCACCACAAAACTGGAGGCGCGGAATTGGTCCGTCTCCTGGCAGACGGCGGCGTTCGGGATCTGGCTCGCCGGCTTCCTCGCGGTGCTGGGCTCGCTCGCCGTCGCTCTCCTCCGGGTCGCTTGGCGGGGACGGCACGCGTCGCCAATCCTCGACCCGGCCTGGACCGCGCTCCTCCGTCAGGTGCGCGCCGACCTGGACGTCCGGCGACAGGTCGAGCTCGTCCAAGGCGGCGCCAGGGCGATGCCGATGACGTGGGGCTGGCGCCAGCCCGTGGTCCTGGTGCCGGCCGGAGCCGAGGCCTGGACCGAGCCGCGGCGCCGGGCGGTGCTCCTCCACGAGCTCGCCCACGTGGCCCGCGGCGACTATGCAACGCAGATCGCGGCCGAGGTGGTGAGGGCCCTCTATTGGTTCAATCCTCTCGTCTGGACGGTCGCCCGCAGGCTGCGCCTCGAAAGCGAGCAGGCCTGTGACGACCGGGTGCTCACGGCCGGGGCCCAGGCCGCCGACTACGCCGGAGATCTGCTGGACATCGCCCGCTCGTTCCGCGCTCTCCGCGCCGCCACTCCTGCCGGGCTCACCATGGCCCGTCCCTCGCAACTCGCGGGACGCCTCCTCGCGGTGCTCGACGCAGGACGTGACCGCCGCGGCGTCTCACGCCGCCTGGCTCTCCCTGCCTGGCTCGCGGCAGCTTGCGTGGTGATCCCTCTCGCCGCCCTGGCGCCGGCCGCGGAGCCGGTGGCCCCTGCAGTAACGGCACCTCCTCCTCCCGCCGCGCCTGCCGCTCCTGCCAAGCCCTCTGTACCGTCCGTTCCATCGGCCCCATCGGCTCCTGCGGCTCCGTCAGCCCCGGCGGCTCCCGCAGCGCCAACCGCTAGGTCCACGCATCGGTCGAGCTTCAGCATCAACGGCAATGAGACCTACGAGTCGTCGAAGGACGGCCATCGCGTGCGGATCCGCACGGAAGGCAAGTTCCAGCTCACCGACGACTTTACCGGTATCGCCCACCTCGATCGCGGCGCCGAGATACGGTTCGAGGAGGAAGACGGCCGCACCGAGCGCCGGCTGGACGTCGAATCGGGGAGCGATGGCCGCCCCGTCTACACCTGGAAGGTGGACGGCAGGCAGAGCGCCTTCGACGCCGAGGGGAGGAAGTGGCTGCAGGCCATGCTTCTCGACTTCGTCCGCGGCTCCGGCTTCGCCGCAGAGGAGCGGGTGGCCTCGATCCTGAAACGCCAAGGGCCTGACGGAGTGCTCGCCGAGATCTCGCAGATCTCCAGCGATTATGTGAAGCGGATCTACTTCGCGCAGCTTTTCGCCAAGGGTGGTCTAGGTTCGGACGTCGTCGCGCGGGCTCTGCGGCAGGCGGGCCGCGAGATCCACTCGGATTACGATCTTGCCGAAACGCTCGTCGCTGCGGTCCGCTCGCCGGCTCTCGACGACACTGCGGTCCAGGCCTACAGCGAGGCATCGCGATCGATCCACTCCGACTACGACCAGCGACGGGCTCTCTCCGAGCTCGTGGACAAGGTCCGGCTCAGCCCTGCGAGCCTCGCCGCGCTGCTGCGGGCAGCGCAGGGAATCGGCGCCAACTACGACCGCGCCGAGCTCCTGGTGAAGGTTGCCCACAAGGACGCGCTCGGCGATCCCACGGTCCAGCGCGCCTACGCCGAGACCGCGGACGGCATCGCCTCGGCCTACGACCGCCGGCGGGCCCTCTCGGCCGCCGTGGACCGCGGGGACCTCTCACCGGAAGCCCTGCTCACGGTCATTCATTCGGCCCGAGGAATCAATGCAGCCTACGACCGCGCCACGTTGTTGGTCGAGGTCGCTCACCGGTACCCGCTTTCGGGACCGGCGCGCGACGCCTACCTCGAGGCCGCCCGCTCGATCAGCTCCGAGTACGACCGCAAGCGGGCCGAGGATGCCTTGGACCGATCGGGGAGATAGCTTCGGAAAAATCGTTTACTTGACCAGCAGGCTCTTTCCGTCGAGGTTCGTCGTCGGTTTGACGTTGTATAGATCGAGGATGGTGGGCATCACATCGCCCATATAGGCGCCGTTCGGAATGTTCAGCTTGAAGCTGCTGAAGAGGATTCCCTTGACGAGCTCGGGATACACCGAGCAGTGGTCGCCGCTCCAGATGTCCAGGTTGGGCTCGACGATGGCCTTGCCGATGCCGCCGAGGCTGTCCTGCCAGCCGACACGGTAGCCCTCGCTGTTGGAGGGGATGAGGTCAGGAATCAGCACCGGATCATAGACCCCGTTGTAAGCCTCGTCCCGAGTGAAGACGTGGGCCACGGGTCGCTCCCCTGTCTCGGAGTCCACGAAGGCCTCGAGCCCAGCCTTGATCTGTGCCGTCACGTTTTTATAATCCTCGCCCGGCTGCACGATTCCCTTCGCTTCGCGGCCCGCCTGGTTGATATAAATCTGACCGAGCCCCAGCGCGTACGCCTTGGTTTTCGACCAGTCGACGTTGACGAAGAAGTTGCCCTGCTCGAAGAGATCTTCCAGGTTCATCCGCTTGGCGTCCTGGCCGTTCAGGGTCATGAAACCGTTCTTCACCAGCCAGGTGTTGTAGTTCATGCCGCGCCGGAACGAGGCGAAGCCGTGATCGGAGACGACCATAATCGCCGCGTCCGGCCGCTTCTGCATCGTCTCGCCCACGATCTGATCCATGTCCTGGTAGGCCTTGAGAATCGAGCCCGCCCATTTCGCCGCTCCCTCCGCGGTGTACAAAGGGTGCTTGGGATCGAAGTACCGGAACATGATGTGCTGCACCCGGTCGGTGAACTCGAAGTAGTGGACGAGCACATCCCAGTCGTCCTTCTTGATGGCGCCGTTCAGGATCTCCTTGTCCTTGTCGACCGTCTGTTTGACGTCGTCGAGGAAGGTCTGCTCGTCGATCGTCCCGGCGGTGGGAGACCAAGTATCGATCATCCAGCCGCGCGTCTTGAACCGGCCGTGCTCGCTGGTGAGGTCTTTGACGAAGCTCGCGGGCGTCGTGACGTCGAAGCCGGGCGGCAGGTGCTCTGGATCGAAGTCCAGAGGTGAGAGGTAGAGCTTGATCTCCGGATCGAGGGAGAGCACCTTGAACCTGCCGATTCCCTTGACCTTGATCAGTGAGTTGAACGGGAAGGTGAAGCTCGCCCAATCGCTCCACTCACCCGGCTTCAGCGTCAGGTCGTTGCCGGAAACCTGGATACGCAAGCTCTTGCGGTCCGGAGCCACCGTCAGGCTCATGGGGATCTTGATGTGATCCGTGCCGCCACCCTTCTTGGGGAACAGCTCGTTGGGCACCTCTTTGATCTCGGTCTCGATGGTGCCCCGGTTATCCACCAGCTCCACCACTTCGACCTTGAAGTCACCGCCGCCTTTAGGGGTGAAGAACAGCTCGGAGGTGAAGTAGAAAGGCTTGCCGATGCGCTTCGAGAGATCGGGAACGCCCAGGCCCGAGAGGAGCTTGCCGTGCTCGAACTCCTTGGGGGGGAAGGTCACCGGAATGCGCATCACCCGCACCCGCTTGCCAGACTGGCCCAGGAGCTTCCAGAAGGTGTCGCCGTGCTGGTTGTTGATGGCGATGGGCCGGGAGACGGGCAGTAGCCGAGCAGCCGCCGTACCCGCGCCCACGCCCGCGGCGATGCCAATCACCAGGGCGATGCCGGCGGCAACGGCGGTCCGCAGGCGGAAGAGCTTGAGGATCAGCAGGAGCAGCAGGGCGAGGACAACGCCGGCGATGGCGCCGACGAACAGGCCGTTGCGGGCTCCGAAGAGAAAGGGCGCCTTGCCCTCCTCGGCGGCGGCGAAGGTGGGGACGTACGTCTTGGGGTTCCGCTTCAGGAAGTCGAACACGCCGTGCCGGCCGGGGTTGAGGCCGGTCGAGAACGTCGACCAGGAGACCGGCGTCTGCGACGGAATGGTGGGCCGCAGGGGCGAAAAGCCGCCCATTGCGCGCAGCTTGGCGAGGTTCGGCAGCTCGCCCTCGTCCATCCACTTCTCAGTCAGCTTGGCGTCGGCGCCGTCGAAGCCGAGGATGATCAGCTTTTTGGGCGGCTGAGCGGCAAGGGGCGCCGAGAGCGCTACCAAGGCGAGGAGGGCGAAAAGCAGGGAGCGGATTTTCGTCATGGCGTGACCGGTTTCCGGGTAAGGAGAGGTGAACGAACCTTCGCGAGCGGGGGATTCTAGCAAACCCCTGGGAACTCCGGGCCCGATTTCCCGTAGTCTCTCCTAGGATGAAAACCCGAACCGGCATTCTCCGCCCCCTCCTGGCCCTCGCCCTCGGCGCCATGCTCTTCGCTACAGGAATCACCCTGGCACGACGGTGGCTGCCCGATTGGCAGTCTCAGAACCTCCCTTCACAGGCGTCTATCGTGGGGCGTTTCGAGGAGCTTGCCCGAGTGGCAGGAATCCGGCTGGATTCGGGAGCTCCCCGGATCGCGTTCGCCAAGCACGACAAGAAACTGGATCTCGACGAATCGGTCCTCGACGGCTTGCCCCCCGTCGAGGCCGCGGAGGTGGGCGCGGGCCTGATCGTCGACGCGAGACACAACGGGACTCTGGCAGCCAAGAACGATCACCGCCAGTTGATCGTTCACTTCTCCACCTCCGGCCACCCGCTGCTCATTCAATTTGGGAGCACGGAAGAGATCGTCAAGGGCGCGATACGGAAGGGCCCGCCGCCTTCTCCCGAGCTCCAGGCCCACTTCACCAATCTCCTGCTCCGGCCTGGGGAGAAGCTCGGCCCGTCCACTCAAGGCGGCATCGAAGGTGTGGCGGGAGAGACCTACCTGATCCAGGGCAGCCGGCCCCTTCAGAGGATCGCGGCCGGAGCGCTGCCCGGAGGCACCGTCATCGTCGTCCGCCAACTGGTCGAGCCGCCGGAAAACAGCCTGAGATTCACCGCCGGCAAGGTCGCCGAGGTGATTCTCGTCGTCGTGCCCTTTCTCGCCGGGATCGTCACCGTCGTCATCCTGTTCTTCACCCTGCTGGGGCGGCGCCGCATCGACCTCGTTTCCGGCGCGTGGCTGGGAGCTCTCCTCCTGGTTGCGGCAGCGATTCCGACCCTGACCGCCGACCTGTCCTGGATCGGTTTGCTCTCGCTTGTCGGCGCACTCTTCATCGCCTTGTGGGCCTTCGTGGTCTGGTCCTCGGGCGAGTCGTACCTCCGCTCGGCCCAGTCGAATCTGACCGTGAGCCTCGATGCTCTGCGCCATGGCCGGCTCGGGCCCCGGGGAGGCCGGGCGCTGGTCTGGGGCGTGGCTGGAGGCGCCGCGCTCGCCGGGCTGCGGCTCGCCGCCGAAGCGGTCGCGGCGCGCCTGCCGGGCGCCTGGCCGGAGGAAGGAAGCCTGCGGCTCCCAATCTTCGGCGTCGAGACTCCGTTCAACGACGGCGTCGTCCTGGCGGGTGGTGTTGCCCTGGCGCTGGGCCTCGCCTGGAGGTTCGTGCCCGCGCGCTGGGCCGTGGCTGCCGCGATGCTCGCCGCAGGGCTCGCCATCCCATTCGTCAACATCCAGCCGTGGCCCTTCCAGATCACGGTCAACGTGGCGGCAGCCGGCCTGCTCGTGATCCTCTGCCGGCGAGCCGGACTCGCGGCAGCTCTCACCGCCGCCCTTGGAACGTACCTGCTTCAGGCTGCGGCCTTCACCGCCTTCTACCCCACCTGGCTCCCCGTCTCTCTCGCGGTCACCGCGGGCACGCCGGCTTTCCTCCTCTTCCTGGGCTTCGTCGGGCTCAGCCGGCCCGGCGAGGCGGAAATCGAGCAGCTCAAGCAACCGGCGTTCATGAAGCGCATCGAGGAGGAGCGGCGGATCAAGTACGAGATGGACCTGCTCGCCCGCATCCAGCTCGGATTGCTGCCCCAGCAGCTCCCCCGGATCACGGGCTGGGAGATCGCCGCGAGCTCGCTGCTGGCGACGGAGGCGGGTGGGGATCTCTACGACTTCTTCGCCGACGAGGAGGGCTTCCTCTGGATCGCCGCCGGCGACGTGGCCGGCCACGGCTACTCCTGCTCCATTGCCCAGGCGATGACCGTCGCCTCCCTGTCGAGCCTCATCACCTCCACCCAGACTCCCGGCGGCGTGCTGCAACAGGTGGACCGCGTGCTGAGGCGGAATACCCACCGCCACTTCACGACCCTCGTTCTGCTGCGCCTCAATCCGCGGACGGGAACGGGCCGCCTCGCCAACGCCGGCCATCCCTACGCCCTGCTGAGCGCGGAGGGGCAGGTTTCGGAGATCGCCCTCGCCGGGCTCCCGCTGGGCCAGGGACCGAAACGCCGGTACGTCGACGCCGACGTGGAGATTACGCCCGGCGCCGCCCTGGTCTTCGCCTCGGACGGCCTGTTCGAAGCGACCGACACGCGAGGGATCTCCTACGGCTACGAGCGGCCCCGCGAGGTGCTGCACGGCCTCGCCGGCAAGACTGCTACGGAGATCCTCGACGGTCTGATGGCGGACTGGCGCCGCTACCGGGGAGCGGTCGAGCAGGAGGACGATACGACGGTGGTGGTGGTGAAACGGCTCGGCTAGATCAGGTCAGAGCAGCCGCAGATCCCGCTTGATCTCGTTGACCCGCGCCTGGATCTCGCCCCGGTCGAGGGTGCGGAAACGCTCCGGCAGCAGCTCGCGGCTGGTGCATTCGAGGACGGCGCAGAGGATCTGCATCTCCCGCTCGCGCGAGTTGACCGGCGGGATGAAGTCGCTGAACGCCTTCTGCAGATGCTCTTTCTTGAGCTCGTCCGAGTCGGCCGCCTCGGCTTCGAGGACGGCCCGCACGAGCACGGCTTCGAGATCCGATCCGGAAAGGCCCAGGTACTGATCCTCGGTCGCCACGTCGGAGATCGTCGTCACGTCGGTCTTCAAACCCAGCTTCTTCACCATCACGCGGTAGATCTCGTCGTACTCCTCCGCCGTCTCCGGATAGAAGAGGGGGATGTGCTCCTCGGCCCGCCCCTGACGCTTGAGGTCGATGGGCAGCAGGTCCGGCCGGGCGGTGATGAGAAACCAGAGGATCCGGCCGCGGTAGCGGGTGTCGCCCATGAAGGCGGCGATCTGGGCGAAGACGCGGTTCTGGGTGCCGGAGTCGCCCTGCTGGTCGCGGTTGCCCAGGGCGGCGTCCGCCTCGTCCACCACCACGCCCACCGGGGTGAGTGAGGCGAGGATCTTCAGGATGCGCTCCAGGTTGGACTCCGTGGAGCCCACCCACATGGAGCGGAAGTTCTTCAGTTTCACGCAGGGGAAGCCGATCTCGTTGACGAAGCACTCGACGAGAAAGGTCTTGGCGCTCCCCACGGGGCCGCAGATCAAGTAGCCCATCGGCACCGCGCTGGGGTTTCCCCGCGCGATGGCGCGGGCGGCGCGGCGCAGGCGATCCTTGACCGCCGGCATGCCCGCCACCATCGACAGGTCGAACTTCGGCTCCAGGTACTCCAGCAGGCCGAGACCCTCGGTCTCGATGACCTCTTTCTTCATCGCCCGCACCCGCTCGCGGGAGAGATGGTCGCCATTGGCGTCGGCGCCTTCCAGGAGCTGGCCGATCTGCACCCGGGTCATGCCGGCGGTCAGCTCGGCGAGGCGCTGCGGCGGCAGGTCAGACTTGCCGGCGTACCAATCAGGGGAGCGCACGGCCTGGAGATAGGCGAGCCGCTCGGCCGAATCCGGACGGACGATCTCGATCTCCCGCGTCGAGTGAGCGCGCACCAGTTTGGGGTCCAGCTCGGCCAGGCTCTCCGTCACCATCACGATGACGATGTTCTTGGCCAGCAGCACCGGGTCCTGCGACCACTTGCGGAGATAGACCAGCACGGCCCGGTCCTCGGGCGTGCGGTAGGCGACCTCGGCGGCGGGAACGATCGTCTCGGCGAACGGCAGCAGCAGAACCACGGGCCGGGCCGGCTGGCTACAGGCGCTCTGAAGGTAGTAGGAGTCGAGAAGGGCAAAGCAGTTGGGCGCATCGCGCGGGAGGCCGTCCGCCCAACATGTGCCATGCACGGCGTCGTAACCCTTGACGAAGCCCTGGAAGCTGTTGCGCGCCGCCGGAGTGGCGAAGCCCAACCCTTCGGCCCGGTTGTAGGTGACGATGGACGGCCAGCCGGCGAAGAGCTGGTGGCTCAGGAAATCGTCGAGCGAGAGGAAGCGCAATCCGTCCGCGCCGCGCACCGGCACCAGGTCGGCCGGCACGCCGTGCAGGACGAAGGTGTTCGCCTGCTTGGCGGTGACGGTGCGCACCAGCTCCGACGCCCAGGGCGGGAGCGAGTCGAGAAAGACGGGCGGCGAGGCCGCGGCGGCTTCGGCTTCAGGCATCGGCGATCTAACCTGCGTCCGGCAGCTTCTGCGGCGTCGCCTGGGCGGTGGGTTGAGTGGGGAACGGCGCCGCCTCGCGGGTCGCGTCCGGCTTCTTGAGGCCCATCTCCACCTCGAACTCCGAGAGCACGCTTTGGGCCTGGAGCTGGCGGGCCTTGCGCTCGTTCTTGATGCGGTCGACGTCGAGCCCGCCGGTGGCCACTTCGACGGCGGCCTTGGCCTCGGCTGATTTCTGCCGGATCTCGTCCAGATACTTGTCATTGGTGGCGGCGGTGCCGTAGGTGTCGAGCTCGGCGATGGCCGAGGCGGCACTGCGTAGCGCCGAGGCGTTCTTCGACTCGGTGATCGCCTTGCGGCTCTCCTCCATCTTCAGCCGCAGCTTCTGCTTGATGTCATCCACCGTGATCTTGGCGTTCTCGAAGGCCTTGCTGGCCGCCGTGAGCTGGTCGACGGTGGTCTGCAGCTCCTGGCGGACCTGCTGCAGGCTCGAGGCGTCGTCCTCGGCGAGGCGGCGGGACTCGGGGCTGCCCTCGGTGAGCGCGGCCTTGATCGAGTTGACGAGTTGCTTCTCTTTGGCCTCCAGGGCCTGCTTTCCCTGCTCCAGCCGGAGCTCGGTGGCGCGGGTGGTGATCAGGATCTGGTTCAGCTTGGGGAGGGTATTGCGCATCTCCTCGATCGACTCCTGGAGCATGACCTCCGGGTCCTCGGCGAAGGAGATGAAGTAGCCGATCCACGATTTGAACACTCGGGCAAGGCGTGCGAACATGACGGTCTCCTGGGACGGCTATTTCGGGAGCGCTTCCGGCGCGGCCGCAGCCGCGGGGCGGGGCGATTCCGCGGTCGTGATGGGGTTGGCCTCGACGAACGGGTTGACGGCATCGTACAGCTTGCGCTCTTCCGCGCGCTTGACCGCCTGCCAGCGGGAGAGGCGGGCCTGCTCCGCCTCCAGAGTCACGCGGTTGGACTCCATCTTCTCCCGGTTGCGGCGGGTGACCTCGTCGATCTCCGCCTGAAGCTGGGCGTTGTCCTTGTCGATCTGATCGGAGCGGGAGGTCAGCTTGGAGCGCAGGAACTCCTCGAACTTGTCCAGCGCCTGGTCGCGGCGCACGGCATCCTGGACGATGTCGGTGACCGGCACCGGCCCGGAGGGATTCATGTTGAGGAAGCCGGTGAGCGCCCCCGCCTTGGCCCGCGCGTCCAGCGTCGCGAAGCCCGGCGAGGCGAAGATCTCCAGCACCTTGTAGGCGGTGTAGCCGTGCGGCGGATCGGTCACCCCGGCGGCGCGGTAGATGGCCGCGAAGTCGGGGATCTCCACGTCTCCTCCGTCCGCGGGAACGGGAAGCTTCTTCTCGTCGATGACCGGCGGCTCGGGGAGCGTGCCGAGCAGATCCCGGATGTCGGTGGGCGGCCCCGGCGGCCCCAGAGGCCCCCGGGGTCCCGGTGACGAGGGGCGGCTCGCCGGCACCGGCACGGCGGTGACACCGGCTTCCTCCGGCGACATCTCCACGAGCTTCATCTTGCTGAGAACTTCTTTGAGACCCATGGCGTTTCCTTAGCTCCGGGATGAATTGTCGTCGAAAAGCCGAGATTCGAAGCCTATGGCCGGGCCCAAGGGGTGTCAAGGCACGGTCGCATGACGACGGCGCAGACGCGGCAAGGGCAACAGGTTCGACAACGAAACCAGCGAGCCGGCGAGGGGGCTCAGCTCGGCCATCTCCCGCGGCGTCAACGGGCGGATCGCCAGAACCCGCCGCTGCCGGCGCACCGGCGCGGGATCGCAACCGCGCTCAAGAAAGGCCGCGAAGAGCCAGCGGCCGAGGGTACGGCGAGCCACGTTCACGGGAGGATTGTAGCGCTCTTCTCCGCCGAGCCCCGATCCCTGCCCCCTCATCACCCCGGCCCTCTTCTCCCATCGCCCTCCCCCCGACCGGGAGAAGAGGGAGAACAGCCAAGAGCAACTCCGCCTTTTTTGGAGCTCCCCTCTCTCCCGGTCGGGGGGAGGGCGATGGGAGAGAGGGGGTTGGGGGAGTGAGGGTCTTGGGCGGGGGAACCTCGGCGCCACCAAGGTCACACCCCTTGCACACATTTCATCATCCCTGTATCATTCAGCCATGAACGATGTAGCCGCAACCGTCTGTCCCACCTCCCTGGCCTTCCAGATGCTGGGGGCGGCGCACGAGGTGGAGGCGCGGCTGGAGAGCGCCCTGGACCGGATCGGCTTGTCGGTGGCGAAGTTCGGCGTGCTCACCAAGCTGGTGGAAGCCGGCGAGCCCGTGGCCCTCGGGTGCCTCGCGGAGCGCTCCTCCTGCGTGCGGTCGAACATGACCCAACTCGTGGATCGCCTGGAGGCGGAGCGCTTGGTGGAGCGGCTGAACGATCCGAGCGACCGGCGCTCCGTCCGCGCCGGCCTCACGCCAGCCGGCAGAGAGCGCCATGCCGAAGGCGTCCAGATCGTCGAGGAGGCGGGCCGGACGATCTTCGCCAACTTGAACGACGACGAGCGCGCCACGCTGCGGCGCGTCCTCGTCCAACTTGGGAGGAATCCCTAACCCCCCTTTTTTATGCGAATTGTTCAGCCCTGCACTTTTAACCGTCAAACCTTTCTTCGATGAACGACAGAGGAGAACTCCATGACCGAATCGACTGAGCAGCCCACGCAACACCCGCTGTTGACCCCCGTCCAGGTCGGCCCCTACACGCTACGCAACCGCATGGTGATGGCACCCATGACGCGCAACCGCGCCGTCGAGGGGCTCGTCCCGGCGTCCTTCTCCGCCACGTATTACCAGCAGCGCGCTTCGGCGGGGCTCATCGTCACCGAAGGCTCCCAGGTCTCGGCTCAGGGCGTGGGCTATCCGAACACGCCGGGTGTTCATTCCGCGGATCAGGTGGAAGGCTGGAAGCGGGTGACCGCGGCCGTGCACGAGCGGGGCGGGCGAATCTTCCTGCAGCTCTGGCACGTGGGGCGGATCTCCCATCCATCGCTGCAGCCCGAGGGCGGCTTGCCGGTGGCACCCTCCGCCATCGCCGCCGAGGGCACGGTCTATACCTATACCGGTCCGCAGCCGTTCGTCGCACCGCGGGCCCTGGAGACCGCCGAGATTCCCGGCATCGTCGAGCAGTTCGCCCACGGCGCCCGTACGGCCCTGGAGTCCGGCTTCGACGGCGTCGAGATCCACGGCGCCAACGGCTACATCGTCGACCAGTTCTTGCGCGACGGCACCAATCACCGAACCGACGAGTACGGCGGCTCCGTGGAGAACCGGGCCCGCTTCCTCGTCGAGGTGGTGGAGGCGGTCGCGGGCGTCTGGGGCGGCAATCGAGTCGGAGTGCGCGTCTCGCCGACGGGCGCCTTCAACAGCATGTCCGACTCCGATCCCGTGGCCACCTTCAGCCACGCCGCCGGAGCGCTCGACCGCTTCGGCCTCGCCTATCTCCACGTCGTCGAGCCGGTGAGCGGCCCCATGGCCGTGCCGGGTGCGCCTGCCGTGGCGCCGGCGATCCGGCAGCGTTTCCACGGCCCCCTCATCCTCAACGGCGGCTTCGACCTCGCGACCGCCGACGCCGCCATCGCCGAGGGCAGGGCGGACCTCATCTCCTTCGGCCAGCTCTTCTTGGCCAATCCGGACCTCCCCGAGCGTTTCGCCGAGGGCGCGCCGCTCAACGCTCCGGACTACGCGACCTTCTACACCGGCGGCGAGAAGGGCTACATCGACTACCCGGTGCGGGCGGCGGTGAGCGCGACGGTCTGATCGAAAAGGCTCCCCGGATTGCCGGCCAATCCGGGGAGCCTGTGGCAGTCCTACTGAAGTTGGCAGGTTCTGGCGGTGTAGACGACGAAGGATGTCTGCTCCGCCCGCTCCACCAGGGCCTCCAGCACCGCCGCATGCCCGAGATGCACGGGCTTCCAGCGGGCGATCATGCCCAGGCGGGGGATGGGGTTAGATGGGGATTGGCCTGACACGTATTCCCAGAGGCCCCACCGAAGCGATGCAGCCGCCTTCGAGATCCGGGATCAATAGAGGAAGAATCCGCCTGATCAGTTGAAACAGTTGCCTCCCGATCCAGATCTGGCAGTCGCAGATGGATTACGGAGGGCAGTGCCCGCCCTTCAGTGACCAGAATTTTCGCGAAGTCGCTGTCGAGCGTCACCACCGTAAACTGTTCCCTCTCAGCCATGGCCAGGATTTCGCGATCCTCCGCTTGTGCCATGCCAAGCTCGCCGACATGCACCACGGCCAAACCATCCTGTCGGAGATCGGCGGCAGCCCGGCGGGGCAAGCCCATATCGAACAGGAGCTTGATCAAGCGGCAGAGAGACTGAGAGGGATGATTCGGTCGGTCAGAAGAGAAGCGGCAAAAGCGAGCGCCTGCCGGATATCCTCTTCTTCGAGCTCAGGGTAGTCGAGCCGCAATTCCTCCCAGCTTGGATTCTGGGCCAGGATTTCGAGGACTCTCTGGACGCTCAGCCTCATGCCGCGAATGCAGGGCTTACCGCCCATCAACTCTGGATCGGTAGTAATCCGCTCGAAACCTTCGAACAACTTCCTCATGACGTTAGAGCTTACCACTTCTTGCCACGGGACATCGCCTCGGGCGGCACCATCTCTCATCCAACCTTAGCGCGGTAGCCATTCTGGGTGCGGATCCGGATTATGGTATTCATGAGATCCTGGGCAGCCCTCAAACGCTCCGTTGGAGTCAGCTTGAGCTTCTCGCGAATCAGGCTGACGTCGCCCCAGTCCAGGCCCCACTCCGACACCTCCAACTGGTTGTAGTCGGTGGGAATCCCTTCCATCTCCGGGTCCGTGACCCCGTCGTCTTGCCGGTCCATGACCGAATCGTACCAGAGATCGAGCGGGGGCCTTGCGCGGAAACTGACGGCGCCAGGGGCTGGGAAGATGCGGTCTCGCGGCCCTTCAGGCCGCACCGCGTTATCAATCCCTCCACCCAGGGCATCGGCCTGCGGCCTCGGCCCTGGGCTCCATTCTCCCGGCCCGTTTGGGCCGGATGGATCGGCCACTCGCGTCATGTTTGTCAGAAGACCCGCTCACGACTTGCGCTTCCAGACGCCCCACGTACCCGGCCCGGCCGCTTCGTCGGTCAGGGGGCGGCCTGCCAATTTGAGGGCCAGTTTTATCTGACCGTGGTGGTAGCCCTCGTGCCAGAGCATGTGTTGGAGCAGGAGGATCGGATGGTCGTAGTGAAGGTCCATGTCCCGGCCTGCCTCCACCCGGCTCCGCACGGCGTCGCGCACCGCCTTGGCGCTTTCGTTCAGCATCTGCGTGATGCGGTCAGGGTCGCGCTCGGCGGCCCACTCTTCCTTGGGCATGTCTCTGGCGAATTCGGGGGCGTCCTCGAGGACGAACACAAGTCGTACGTAGTGGATGTGTGTGAACAGCTCCGCGACCGGGGGGCTGCCCTCCATCGCTCTGGCCTCCAGCCCGACCTCCGGTAAAGCGCGAAGCAGGTTGACCAGGATGGTGTTGTTCCGGTCCCAGGAGTCCAGCAGCGCCTCAAGCAGGCGATAGTCTTGTGGGTTCGACATGACCTTATCCGCCAACTGCCTGGGTCAGAGATTTCAAGTCGCCCAGGTAACCGTGGATGGCGTCGCCCCAGGCATTGTTCGCGATAGCGACCGCGACAGTTGCCGCGCAGCCCTGATCGTAAGGCGGAGCCGGCCATGCGCTAGAGAGCGCAAACCAGAGCGCTTCTTCCAAAGGTTCGTTGCTGTGCCACGTCGTCATGATCACGGTATCGGCCTCCACGTTCTCTTCCATGTCAATCCTATCGAAGAGGTCGTGGACGCGCTCGCAGTCCGGGCCCCACGCCACGAGGTATGCAAGGCCTTCAGCCACGAGAGCGCGAGCGAGTTGCAGCACGGTCTCGTCGCTTGCGTTGTGGGCGTCCCAGGCGAGGAACAGGACGAACCTCTTCGACTCGAGTGCCTGGAGCGCGCCGTGAACTTCGCCGGGCGATTCCACGCGCAGGGAGAATAGCTGTCTATCGAGCGGGCCACTCGGCTCTTCCAAGACAAGTTGCGGTTTCATCGTGTTGCCGCACGGAGGAATATAGTCTGTCCGACCGCCAACCGACCGATGCGAGTGACCGTGCCGTAGATTCCAGCGGTGTTCTGGTGCTCACGAACGACCGCCTTCAGCACTTCTGGCGCCGAGCTTGCCGAGTCGGGATCAAGGCACACCATCGAGCAGCGAACGTCGCGCATCGTGACGGCGATGGCGGGGGCGTCGTCTCCCTCGCCGAAGGAGAGCACACCGCCCACCCACTCGTCCTCCTGAAAGGGAACCGGTCGCAGTAAAGTGACTACAACATTCGGGCGAAATCGTCGCATGTCCAGGCTCCGCCCTGCGAGTCGTCCGATCTCGCTCATCGTATCCAAGGCGATCACGGAGAGGCTCGCTTCATCGAAGATGCCATGCTTCAACTGCATCATCTGCACGGGAGCCCCGTGCCGGCGTCCGACCTCCGCGGCCAGGTCCTCGCCGAAGACCGGCATCTCCTCGCCATCCGGCGTGCGAACATGCGTAGGAAGGTCTCCCGGAGCACCGTCTTCACGTTGCGGAGCAAACAGGATCAGGTCGGGAAGCTTGCCTGCTGACAGCCACGGGAACCCGCTGCGATCATCCATCCGCCGGAATGCCAGGCGCCGGTCACCCTCAAGGCCGTGCCAGCCCAACTCGGCGACCTCGAGTCGTTCGCCGCCCATGGACTTCACGGGATACCGGAAGAGCGCCTCTACATGTCCAATTTCTGTAGGCATGTCCCATCCGGGTCAGTGATATACAGTTAATCGCTCAATCCGGATTAAAGGATATATAGATTGGGGAGACGGGTCAAGCCTTAACGTGCCGATGCCGTCGAGCATGGCGAAAAGGGAGCCCGGCGGGGCTGATGTCGACTATCCCGCGTCTGGGGCTGGCGGTCAGCGACGAGAC
>DASYJD010000029.1:0-12508 GCA_035996875.1 Thermoanaerobaculia bacterium | reverse complement strand
CGGCTCCTCCCCCGCCGCCGTCACGCCTTCCTGCCAACTGCTCGGTCTGACCTGCTTGGCTATTGACATCGGATGCTCTCCCTCTCCGCCCTTCCCTAATTCCTCAGGGAATTGTGTCTCACCTCAGCTTGGCAGATAGGGTTGCCCATGGCAGCAGTGGCGAGGGCGGCCAGGTTGGCGGATTCGGGGCTCGCCGGAGAGCGGTGGAGGACGGCACGGGCGAGCTCCGCGAGGTGGAGGGCTTCGCCGGGCTCTGCCAGGGTGCGCCGGCGGCTCTCCTGGATCAGCCGCTCGGCGAGGAAGGGACCGCGGAACCGGCTCCGGGCCCGGTCGATGCGGGAGAGACGTTCCTCTCGCGGGCGCGCCAGCAGATCCTCGAAATCCTTCTCGGCTTCGCGGAGACGGGCCTCGAGATCGGGGGAGTGCCGTTCGAGCACGGCTGGGAGCGTCTCAAGAAGGTAGGCCGGACCGGGGGAGGACGTCTGCTCTTCCAGCCAGGCGCCGATCTCCCTCCGGCAGAAGGGGCAGAGGCTCTCCAGATGATCGGCCTGGATTTGGGCCAGGGCGCGCTCGGAAAGCTCGCCGCGTGCCACGGCCCGCAGAAGCTCGCGTGTGATGTGGATGTCGCTCATCTATCTCTATAAGTATCAAAACCCCGCCTTTTCGTGGCACTCCGAGAGAAGTTGGGGAGCCGGCGGGCCCTTGAGGCCTTCCGCCGGCGCCCCGAGAGTTCTTACTTCGCGCCGTTCGGGTCCATACCCGGTCCCAGATCGGGATGGGGATCGGGACTCCCCGAGAGACCGTCGGGATCCATCCCCGGCCCCAGCTTCTCCAACCAGGATCCGGGGACGAGGCGCTGGATCGCCGCCCGCCAGAGCTGAGGCAGCCAACCCCACGTGTCCGTGGCCGTCCGTACCCGCTGCCGTTGTGCGGCCCCCGCCGGCATTGCCGCGAGCACGATCAAGAGGATCAGGGCGGCGCTGCACAATCTTCGACGAGCCATACGCACCTCCAAACGAAGCCGCCACCGCTCCAGCCCGGGATGGGCGGAGGGGGGCTTCCTTCTTAGAGGGTGCGTTGAAAGTCCCTTGGAAGTGTTCATCGCCGCTGCTTCAAGCCGACAGGAGCGGGACCGGTGTCTGCGCCGCCGAGGCCCTCATCACCCCGGCCCTCTTCTCCCAGCCTCCCCCCCGGCCGCCGGGAGAAGAGGGAGAACAGCAAGACCTCTCATCACCCCAGCCCTCTTCTCCCATCGCCGACGAGTGTGCCCGGACGCGTCTGGACTAGCAGGTGTAGGTGTAGCAGTTGCTCGCCCAACTGGGCTGGCACAAATCCGGATCGTGGGTCGCGCCACATGCTACACAATCACTAGCCATCTTGCATGCGCTGGCCACGGTGGGTCCCGCTCCGAGAACAGCCCGGCTATTCTGGCCACTGAGCGTGTACAGCGTCTCTCGACTGAGGGAAAGGGGCTTCAAGGCTCGCTTCTTCATGGCATTCCTCCAGAAGGGCTAAAGACGACAGACACGGTTCGTAGCTACTGGAAGTAGCCGGTGACGTCGATGACCACGTGCGTCTGCGGGGAGACCCCCGAGTAATTGCCCCAGAATGCCGAGATGTCCAGGTCTGCGGGGACGGCAACCGGCGAGAGCGGCACGATCGCTCCGTTGGCGATCGCGAACTCTCCCGCATCGAAGTTGATCGTCGAGGTGCCGGAGAAGCCGGTGGAGGGGTAGACGCCCAGCCAGCCCGCCGAGCCCGGTGAGACCACCGTGGCGTTGAGGGTGACCGCCTTGGCGCCGATCGGCACGCTGCAGTTCCCCTGTATGCGGAATTTTCGGGTCTGGTTGGCCGGCAAGGCAGGGCCGGCGTTGACGCCGTTGGGATTGCGGGTGTCCACGACGCGGCAGGGAGCGACCGGAAAGAACTGGTAGGGCCCGTCCGCCAGGACCGGGGCCGAGGCGGCCACGAGCAGGGCCAGCACGAGCGGCGTCTGAAAACGGAAACTTCTGGATTTGATCATGAGCGTTGCCCTCCCTAGAAGATTGCGTTGAGTCTAGCTCTAGATCCTTCTCATTGAAAGTACCCGTTCATGTCCAGGATGAATGGCCTTGGCGGCCTGCATGCTAATGTATGCATCACTGGCTATCCGAAGGGAGACCTGATGCCTCTGTCGACCGGAGCTTTCCGAGCCCCCTGGGCTCGTTGGATTGCGGTGGCCCTTGCCGTCGTTCCTCTCGTCGCCGGGGCGGCGCCCCGGGTTGGGGCGCCGAGGTCCGCGCCGGCGAGGATTGCCGCGAAGGCTCTGGCGAACCCTATCCTGTTCGTGACACAGGTCCCCATTCCGGACGACTTCACGACGGTCGGCTCGGTCTTCGGCAACCACCGGGCGGAGGTGGACAGCGCGGGGCGGGGCGGCGATCTCTACATCCAATATCCCAGCGGCACGCTACGCAACCTGACCCGCGAGGCCGGCTTCGGCAACGACGGATTCCAGGGCGCCGGCTCCATCGCCGTAAGGGAGCCATCCATTCATTGGAGCGGCTCGAAGGCGTTGTTCAGCATGGTGATAGGGGCTCCCACAGAGCAATTCCGGCAGGTGACGACGTATTGGCAGATGTACGAGATCACGGGCCTGGGGGAGGGCGGGCACGCGGTCATCACCCGCGTTCCTCTCCAGCCGGCGGATGCCAACAACGTCAGCCCGCTCTATTCGCCCGACGGCCGCATCCTCTTCTCGTCCGACCGGCCGCGCGACGGCCAGGCTCAGCTCTATCCGCAGCTCGACGAGTACGAGGAGGCTCCCACCACCAGCGGTCTGTGGAGTCTCGACCCGGCGACCGGCGATCTGCGGCTGCTCGATCACTCTCCATCCGGGGTCTTCCGTCCCCTCGTGGACAGCTTCGGCCGCGTCGTCTACACGCGGTGGGATCATCTCCAGCGCGATCAGCAGGCCGACTCCGACGTTCAGGAAGGCGCCGGCTACGGCACCTTCAACTATGCGGACGAGAGCGCCGGGGCCGCGCGCCTCGACAGCCGGGCCGAGATCTTCCCGGAGCCGCGCGCCGACCGCCAGGATCTGCTGGCGGGCACGCCGTTCGAAGGGCACAGCTTCAATCACTTCTTCCCGTGGCAGATCAATCCGGACGGCACCGAGCACGAAACGCTCAATCACATCGGCCGTCATGAGCTGCATGAGTATTTCAACCGCGACCGGCACGACGACGATCAGATCGAAGAGTTCATCGCCACCGGAAGCGACCGTTTCAATCCGAATCCGATCGAAAATCTGCTTCAGATTCAGGAGGACCCGCGCACGCCCGGCCGCTATTTCGGAGTGGACGCTCCCGAGTTTCAAACCCACGCCTCCGGCCGCATCGTGGCGCTCAACGCTCCGGCCGGCCTGGCGGCGGACCACATCCCGGTCACCTACGTGACGCACCCGAGCACGGTCGAGGTCACGGGAGAAGGCGGCACCCCGGCGGCCGGGAGCACGGGGCACTACCGCAACCCACTGCCCCTGGCGGACGGTTCGCTCCTCGCCGTTCACACGACCGAGACCCGCGCCGACGCCAACACCGGCACGCGGCAGTCGCCGGGATCGCGCTATGCCTTCCGCATCAAGCGGCTGGAGGCGGGCCCCGGCGGCTACCTCACGGCCGGGGCGCCGCTCACCGCGGGCATCCGCAAGACGGTCTCCTACTGGGACCCGGACGAGATGGTGACCTTCTCGGGCGAGCTGTGGGAGCTCGATCCCGTGGAGGTGCGGGCGCGGCCGGCGCCGCCCGTGCGGACCGCCGCCTTCGAGTCGCCCGAGCAGGGAATCTTCGCCCAAGAGGGGGTCGATCCCGCGGCCTTCCGGTCCTGGCTGCGCGCCAACGGTCTCGCCGTGATGGTGAGCCGCAACGTGACCACGCGCGACGAAGCAGACCGTCAGCAGCCGTTCAATCTTCAGGTGGCCGGCGGCGGCGCGCGCACCACGGGCTCGTCCGGCACGCTCTACCAGGTCAGCCATCTGCAGATCTATCAAGGCGATCTGCTGCGGGGGCTGGGCGGCGTCGCGGACCCACGCCCCGGCCGGCGCGTGCTGGCGCAGACGCTGCACGATCCTCAAGTGCACAACCCGGCCTCCGGCGGGCCGGCGGGAAGCGTCCGCGTCGCCGCGGACGGCTCGATGGCCGCGTTCGTCCCCTCCCGCCGGGCCCTGACCTGGCAGCTGACCGACGGCGCCGGGCAAGGCGTGGTCCGCGAGCGCTACTGGCTGAGCTTCCAGCCGGGAGAGATCCGCGTTTGCACCTCCTGCCACGGCGTGAACAGCCACGACCAGCAGGGGAGGGCCGAGCCCACGAACCCGCCCGAAGCTCTGCGGACGCTGCTGCGCTACTGGAAGACGGATCTCGGCGGCGCTACTGCCGGCTGCGTCCCCGGACCCACGACGCTCTGCCTGAACGGCGGCCGGTTCAAGGTGGAGGCCGCGTGGAAGGACTTCCAGGGCCATACCGGCGTGGGCCAGACCCACCCGCTCACCGGCGACACGGGGGCCTTCTGGTTCTTCGACCCGGCGAATATCGAGGTCGTCCTCAAGGTGCTGGACGGCCGGGCCCTGAATGCGAAGTTCTGGGTCTACTACGGGGCGCTCTCCAACGTCGAGTACACCCTCACCGTCACGGACACGGCGACGGGCGCGGCCAGGACCTATCACAACCCCGCCGGCACCTTCGCCAGCGCGGGGGACACCCAGGCGCTCCCCGGAAATTCGGCGACATCATCGGCGGCCCCCGAGAAGTTCGCCTCTCTGCCGGCGCATCAAATTGGGGTCCTGGCAACCAAGGCGGCCTGCATTCCCGGAGCCACGGCGCTCTGCCTGAACGGCGGCCGTTTCCGGGTCGAGATCGCCTGGAAGGACTTCACCGGGAGGACGGGAGCCGGCCAGGCCGCGCCGCTGACGGCCGATACGGGGACCTTCTGGTTCTTCGATCCCGCCAACGTCGAGGTCGTCGCCAAGGTCCTCGACGCCCGGGCGCTCAACGGCAAATGGTGGTTCTTCTTCGGCGCCCTGTCGAACGTCGAGTACACGATCACCGTGACCGACACGGCGACGGGGGCCACCCGGACCTACAGGAATCCCGCGGGACAGTTCGCCAGCGCGGGGGATACGGCGGCGTTCCCGGCCGGGCCGTAGACTTGAGCTAGAATCACAGGATGAGGTTCCGGGTGCCCCCTTCCTTTGCTCGGCTTGGCGCTATAAAGTTCTGCTCACGAACGACTTCGACGGAAGCCGACGGGAGATTGTCATGAGCCATCCAGCGTTAGCTCCTGTTCCCTTCGAGCTCGTCTACGACGACGGGGAGCCCATGGAGAACTTCAATCACGTCCTGCAGATGACCCTGCTGTTCGACGTCATCCGCCAGGCCATGGAGGAACGCGGGCGTAGCGACTTCTTCGTCGGCGGCAATACGTTCGTCTACTACTCGGTCGAGCAGGCCCGCGCGGTCGCCGAGGACGTGAAGGCGGGCCTCCCTTCCAGCCATCCCAAGGCCACCTTTCGCGGGCCGGACGTGTTCTTCGTCGATCACGTCTCCGGCGGCCGGCGCGACGCGTGGGTGGCGTGGGAGGAAGGCGGCAGGCTGCCGGACCTGATCGTAGAGTTGCTGTCGCCGTCCACCGAGAGGATCGACCGCAAGACCAAGATGTCCCTGTACGCGCAGGTCTTCCGGACGCGCGACTACTTCCTGTTCGATTGGGACAAGGAGACGCTGGAGGGCTACAGGCTGGTGGGCAACGCCTATGAGCCGATCGCGCCGGATCGGCAGGGCCGGTTGCGCAGCGCGGTGCTCGGCCTGGACCTGGGCCTCTGGGAGGGCGGGGTGCGCGCGCTCGAGAGCGGCGAGGCCGAGAAGGGCACCTGGGTGCGGCTCTTCGATCCGGCTGGCCGGCTGATCTCGACACTCGGCGAAGCGGAGAGCGCACGAGCCGATGCTGAACGCGCGCGAGCCGATGCGGCGGAAGCGGAGCTGAAGCGCCTGCGGCCCCTTCTCGGCGGGCTCGCCGAGTAGCCTTCAGCGCCGGTGCGCCCGCCGACGAGGCGGGCGAGGGACGCCGGCGGCGAACCGCGAGGCAGCGGACGAGATCAGCGAATCAGCATCTCCGGCGGGGATTCGGGATCTCGCAGTGGCAGAGACAGAAGACCGTGCTCTGACAGACCGAAACACAGGGTGCCGGCCCGCAATCGCACTTGGCCACGCATTGGACCTGCGTGCAGGAAGCCGCGAGGAACGGCGAATCGGCCGGCGGCAGCTCGGCCGGAGCGAGAGTGGCCAGGAAACTGTCGAGCTCGACCGCGGCCTCTGCGGTCACGGACGGAGCCGGAGACGCGGCGTGGAGCGTCGAGCCGGCGGCCAGGATGCTCAGCAGGCAGAAGACACAAATCCAAAGCTTTTTCATGACAGGGATCCTCCTGAAAGCGGACGGTGGCTTGGCGGCGGATTCGCCTCGGCCCGGTGATTGTAGGATGGAATCTCTTGCCGCCGAGCAGCCAAAAAAAGACGGTGATCGGCGGCGCTCGCCTCCGATGCGGCCTCCTACGTAACCGACAAGATGCTGGCCGTCGACGGCGGCTACACGGCCATCTAGCCAGGGTAGGAGCGGCGCCAGGCGTCTCGCTTCGCCGGCCGGCTGCGTTAACATGCGTCCGACGAGCATGCCGGAACCCACTGTCGCCTACCGTATCTGCCCCCTGTGCGAAGCCTGCTGCGGCCTGACGGTCGAGCTGCGCGAGGGCCGCGTCGCCGCCGTCCGCGGCGACCGGGAGGACGTCTTCAGCGCCGGCTATCTCTGTCCCAAGGGGGTGGCGCTCAAGGAGCTGCATGAGGATCCGGACCGGTTGCGCGCGCCGCTGGTGAAGCGCGACGGCCGTTTCGCGGCGGCGAGCTGGGAGGAGGCTTTCGCCGAGATCGAGAGGCGTCTCCCGCCCCTACTCGCGCGCTCGGGACGGGACGCGGCGGCGCTCGCCATCGGCAACCCGACCGCCCACAAGATGGGCCTGTTGCTCTACGTGACGCGGCTCGCCCGCGCCCTGGGCACGCGCAACGTGTTCAGCGCCTCGACCCTCGACCAGATGCCCAAGCACCTCTCCAGCGGGCTGATGTTCGGCCACTGGCTGTCGATTCCCGTGCCCGACATCGAGCGCTGCGATTTCCTGCTCATGCTCGGCGCCAATCCCATGGCATCCAACGGCAGTCTATGGACGGTGCCCGATTTCCGCGGCAAGGCCAGGGCGCTCCAGGCGCGCGGCGGCAGGCTGGTGGTGGTCGACCCGCGGCGAACGGAGACCGCGCGGCTCGCCGACCGGCATCTGTTCATCCGCCCGGGAAGCGATGTCTTCTTCCTTCTCGGCCTGGCGCACACGCTGTTCGACGAGGGGCTGGTGCGTCTCGGGATTCTCGCGGAGCACGTGAATGGCGTCGAAGCGGTGCGCGAGGCCGTCGTGCCGTTCGCGCCCGAGCGCGTCGCGGCCCGTTGCGGCATCGCGGCAGAGACGATCCAGGAGCTGGCCCGCACCCTGGCCGCCACCGGGAGGGCCGCCGTGTACGGGCGGCTGGGGACCTGCACGCAGCGCTTCGGCTCGCTCAGCAGTTGGCTGGTGGACGTGCTCAACGCGCTCACGGGCCATCTGGACGTGCCCGGGGGCGCGATGTTTCCCAAGGCCGCCGCCTTCGCCGCCAATACGATGGGGTCTCCCGGCGTGGGAAAGGGCGTCGCGACCGGGCGCCGCCGGAGCCGCGTCTCGAACGCGCCGGAGGTGTACGGCAAGCTGCCCATGATCTGCCTGGCGGAGGAGATCGAAACCCCGGGCGAGGGTCAGGTCCGGGCGCTGCTCACGGTCGGCAGCAATCCGGTGCTGTCGACCCCCAACGGTCCTCGGCTGGCCGCGGCGCTGGAGACGCTGGAATTCATGGTCAGCGTGGACGTCTTCGTCAACGAGACCACGCGCCATGCTGATGTGATCCTGCCGGGGCTGTTGCCGTTCGAGGAGTCGCACTATGACGTGGCGTTCTCCCAACTGTCCTACCGCAACCACGCCCGCTACAGCTCGCCGGTGCTCGCGCCGCCGCCGGGCCGGCCCGCGGAGTGGGAGATCCTGCTGCGGCTGGCGGCGGTCGCCGAAGGGAGGGGCGCCGGAGCTGACGTGCAGACCCTGGATGACGAGATGGTGGCCGAGGACCTCCGCCGTCGGACCGGCGCCCAGGCCAATGTCCTGTTGCAGGCCGTGGCGCAGTGGCGCGGCCCCGAGCGGCTGCTCGATCTCGCGTTGCGCGGCGGTCCGTACGGCGACCAGTTCGGACGCCGCCCGGACGGCCTGACGCTGGCGAAGGTCAAGGCCGCGGCTCACGGCATCGACCTCGGCCCGCTGGCGCCCCGCGTGCCGGAAGTCCTGCGCACCTCCTCGGGAAAGATCGCGCTCGCGCCCGCCCTGTTTCTCGAGGATCTGAAGCACGCCGAGGCGGATCTCGCGGCGCCCGCTCCCGACCTGGTGGTGATCGGCCGCCGCGACCTGCGCTCGAACAACAGTTGGATGCACAACCTTCCGGTCCTGGCCAAGGGTCCGCGACGGTGTACGGCGCTGGTCCATCCCGCCGACGCCGCCCGCTGCGGCGTGACCGATGCCGGTTCCGCGCGCCTGATCGGCGCCAGCGGACATGCGATCACGGTGGAGGTGAAGGTCAGCGACGAGGTCATGCCGGGCGTGATCTCCCTGCCGCACGGCTGGGGCCACGACCTCCCCGGGATCCACCTGGAGGTCGCCGCCCGGCGGCCGGGCGCCAACCTCAACGCGCTGCTCGACGAGAACCTGCGCGATCCGCTCTCCGGCAACGCCGTCCTGAGCGGCGTGCCGGTGCGGTTGGAGCCGGAAAACGCCTGACCAGGATTCAGTGCTGGCAGTCGCAGGCGTCCGCTCGTGCGAGAAGAAAGGCCCTTTCCCGCACGTTGCGGGTCAGCGTGGCCGCAGCCTGGAATTCTGAACGCGCCTCGGCCAGTCGGCCGGCCCGGAACAGAAAGTCGCCCCTCGCCGCCGGCAAGAGCGCATAGTGGCGGAGGGCGGCCGACCTGACTTGACTTGGTGATCCCCAGCCGCAGCTCGCCCAGCCGGCCAGATCTTGCTCCGTACTTGCGCCTGCGATATAATGCAATCGATAACCGCCGCTCGGCTCCCGGGTGGAGACATCCCAGAGGAGTTGTTAATGAGGAAGTTAGTCGTGAACATCAGGCTGATCACGCCATGTTTCTTCGTCACTCTTCTCGCTGCGATCAATGGTCAGAGTGCACCGACAGACATCCGGCTTGCCGACGGATCTTTTGCATTCCAGTTGCCTGCCGGCTGGATCTCTAACCCGAACAACTCGCAAACCGCCAAGAATGGCATGTACATTTACGGCAAGGTTGCTAAGGACGGCAAGGGGCATACCATCATCCCCAGTTGCTCCTTCATTCTCACGAAAACGACGACGACCGACATCGTCAAGCTCTACGCCCAAAGTATGTTAAAAGCACCGATTAAGGTTGAGCGGGTCTTCACTTTCAGAGATGGCCTCATATCACTTCCTAACGCCATAGGCGTCAAGGGTTCCTTGCCCATTTCCGCGAATGTCTCCCGCACAGTCATCGTTGTCTATGCGCTGCATACACCTCGTCAGCTGTTTGTCGAAGCCGCTTGTGAATCACCGAACGAGCTGTTTTTGGTGATGGAAGCCGATTTCAGAAAAATTCTCGGATCGATGCGCTTTTACTAGAGCCGCACCCCTCAGATGAACTATGACGCCTTCGTTTCGTATAGCCACGAGGCAGACCGTTCGCTCGCGCGTAAGCTGCAGTCGGCCCTTCAGCGGATCGGGAAGCCTTGGTACGTGCCTCGGTCGCTGCGCATCTTTCGGGATGAAACGGATCTGTCGGCTACGCCCCACGGATGGATCGATATTGAACGGGCGCTCGATCACTCGCGTTATCTCATCATGCTGGCCTCCCCGAGGGCCGCTGCGTCCAAGTGGGTGCAGCGCGAGATTGCACACTGGCTGAGCCTGGGCCGAGCGGATCGGCTGCTCCTCGCCCTCACCGAAGGTGACATCACGTGGGATGACGAAAAAGGCGACTTCGACTGGCCGAATACATCTGCCCTTCCGAGGCAACTTTCGAAGCAGTTCACGCAGGAGCCGTTCTGGGTTGACATACGGTCGATCGGGCTGAGCGACGCCGACAGCGAGCGAAACCCCGCGTTCGAGTTGGCGGTCGCGAGGATCGGTGCGCCAGTCTACGGCATTGATGTGGAAACACTTGTGAGTCGCGATGCCAGGGAGCATCGCCGCACGATACGGCACGTCAGTGTCGCCGCAGCAATATTGCTGTTGTTGTTTGTCAGCGCCTCCATCCTCGGGTTATACGCGAATCAACAACGCGGCGAAGCCATTCGCCAACGCAACAGCGCACTGGCCAGGCAACTCGCAGCCGAAGCTCGACTGACCCAGAACGACTCCAGTCGCGCCTTCGCCCTGGCTGGCCTGATGGTGGTCGAGTCGCTCAGGCGCAATGGCGGGTTGGACGCGACGATAGCATGGCAAGAGATCATGTCGGTCATGCCTCGGCGGCCAGTGCACCGGTTGATCCATGGCGCGCAAGCCACCACGCTGGCCTACAACTCGCAAGGAGATCGCATTGCCGTGGCAACGGGGGACGGACTTGTAACACTCTGGAACGCGAGGACAGGACAGAAGCTTCGGGAGTTCGTGGACGATCGTTGGGATCCTGCCACCAAGATCCAGTTCAGTAACGATTCGAGATACCTTCAGTGCGTTGGCAACTCCACGACTCGGACGTGGACCTTCGACGGTATCCAGCCCGCCCGAGTCGACGATTCGAAAGTCGAGTTTCCAAGTGTTGATGGCGCGGCGCGAAGTACAATGACCGTGGTTCTTGACCATGCAAAGGGGTTCGTCAGGCTCAAGCAAGGTGCCGCTGGTCCGGAACGCTGTCGCTACCCCTATGATGATGGGATGCTCAATGTGGCTACCCTGAGTCCAGACGGAAGGCAGATTGCGATTGGTGGCGAAGGTCGCACAGTGTTGGTGTGGCAGACGGCCTGTGGCGCAGAGGGTGCCGTTCTTTCCGAGAGGAGGTATGTCGATGCGCGCTACCTTCCTGGTGGGCGAATGATTACTACCAGAGCGGCCGATGGGCAGGTTTCGACATGGGCAGTCGACGGCAGGCTTGCGTCAACTGTGCCGGCTCCCGGCAGTGACAAGCACGAGCCTGTCGCGCGTAATGGAAGGGTCGCATTCAATGACTTGAGAGGAACGACAGCAACGTTTGAAATGGATGCAAAGAGTTACTCGATCAAGGTTTGGCGTTCGAATGGGAAAGCGCTGATGCACACGTTCCCGATCGAAGAAGAGGTGCTATCCGCGGAGTTCAACCCGAACGGGACACTATTGGCGACCGGCACTAATGATCGCTACCTAACTATCTGGAGTATCGAGACCGGCTCCATCGTATTCAAAAAAAGACTAGCAAATCCTCCGGACACGCTCCGGTTCTCAAATTCCGGTAAGGCGCTGTTTGTGGGCGAGGATAACGACGACATCATAGTTCTGAACGAGCATACAGGAACGACAGCAACGTTTGAAATGGGTGCAAATGGTCACTCGATCAAGATTTGGCGTTCGAATGGGAAAGCGCCGATGCACACGTTCCCGATCGAAGAAGTAGTACAATTCGCAGAGTTCAATCCGAATGGGACACTATTGGCGGCCGGCACTGATGATCGCTACTTAACGATCTGGAGTATTGAGACTGGCTCCATCGTATTCAAAAAAAGACTAGCAAACCCTCCGGACACGCTCCGGTTCTCAGATTCCGGCGAAGCGCTGCTGGTGGTGGGCCGGCACAGCGCCGACATCATGGTTCTGAACGGGCATACTGGCGCCATGACTATGCGCGTTTCCAACTCCTCGGAGGTCGATGACATAGCGCTATCGGACGATGGCCACGTACTAGCTGCGCTTGGGAACGACGGGAGCGCTAACCTCTGGAACTTGGAGTCGGGCAAACAAATAATGCGACTCGGTGGCGACCTACGAATCGAGCGGCTTGCCGTATCGCCCAACTCCGAGTCGTTCCTCACGATGTCACAGGACGGTGTCGTCAGAGTCTGGCCACTGTCTTCGCGAGCACTGGCTCGATCAGCCTGCGGCCGGCTGACCAGAAGCATGACGCCGGAAGAATGGAGGCGCTACTTCCCTGACGAGGCCCAGCGGGAAACGTGCTCGGATGACATCATGGAGGGAGTTCGCAACTAGCGCCACGTGGTGTAGCCCCACCTTAGCCCCAATGCTGTTCACATAACGATGGCCGCCCGAATCTGAGTCCAGCGTGGCCGGGTTCTTTTGGCTCGACTACGGGTGGGAAACTTGCTGACCTTTCGCTTGATGGCCCTGGGATTGTGGCGGCCTCGGCTGGA
>DASYJD010000028.1:0-389519 GCA_035996875.1 Thermoanaerobaculia bacterium | reverse complement strand
GGGCCGATGCCGCCTACGCTGGGAAGCTAGTGGATTGGGCCAAAGAGTTTGGACCTTGGGTTCTGGAAATCGTCAGGAGATCGGACGCTGCGAAAGGATTCGAACTTCTGCCTCACCGTTGGATTGTTGAGAGAACTTTTGTATGGCTGGGCCGCTTTCGTCGTCTGAGCAAGGACTATGAAACTCTGATTGAAAGCAGCGAGGCCATGATCCGAATTGCGATGATCCGGTTGATGGTGCGCCGGTTGGCGAACTGAGGACTTTCCAGACACCCTCTTAGAGGCTTTGCCGTCCGAGCTTCGGGGGGAACCCACTCCTTGAAGCTCAGGCTCTGCAGGTTCCTCAAGAAGATCGCAGCGCGTTCCTTAGTACCTGCCATAATCCGGACAAGAAGAACGAACTTCCACTCGGGATCACGCCAAGTGAGCGCGTGAATTTCTGCGTCGTATTTGAATCCAGCCGTCGTGCTCGGTGATGACCCAAGATACCGATCTTCCTGCGACCACTCCCTTTTCAACCAGATCAGTCTCCCCTATCGGAGACATCACCTGGCCTGGCTCGCCGAAATGGACGGTCACCCGGTCATTGGGCTCCAAGAGGGCCGGCTTCTTCCCGTCAGGATCGTCGAGGCTACCAAAATCGGAAAAACCCGAGTAATGCCAAATAAACCCGCTGGGCAAGCCGCCGTGCGGCTGGACCTGATAGTCTGAGAGGTCTGCAATCTTTCTTGAGGGCTTACCACTCACCAGCATCAGGAGCAACAGAACAATAAGCCGCTCGCCGATAACTACCATTGCACCTCAACCTTTGCCCATTGCGGGCGTATTGGATTACCGTTCTACGCGCTTGATTCGCCGACTAGGAATACTCATGAGTCAATCTCTGAAGAAATGGGCGGATGAGAGGGTGGGGAGTAGTTAATTGCTCAGCATTTTGAGGATGTGCTGGGCTAGGCGATCTTTGATTTCTCGATGCCGAGGTACCGCCTGGGATACTCCAGTGCTTGGATTCTGGTACCAGTCGTGCTTCGCCCCGTGGCGAATCAGCACACCGCCAGACCCCTGGATCGCTTTGACCAGGTCGGCTCGCTTCACGCGACTTCCAACTCGCCGACCTTACGGAGCCCGGGGACCTTCTCGCCGCTGATGTCCTGGAAGAGGTCACGCAGGTGTTCCTTGAGATCCTCGAGGGTCTCCCCCTGGGTCCAGTAGTCGGGATACTCCTGGAGATACCCGAGCCAGGCTCCGTCTTCTTCCCAATAGACGATCTTGACCCTTTGCATTCCTGAAATGCCCCCCAAGAAAGGTACGACCGTAACCTTGCAGCCCAATCTTCGCACAAGGACTACAGACCGTCTACTACGAGGCCACCCTAAGCTCTGCCCCGATCTCCTACAGCGGCGTGGGGATTTTAGGCTTGGCGTTGTACCCGCGGTCTCCGAACGGCGACAGCTTCTCGAGCCAGAGCTCCTCGAGCGCCCGAAGGTCATCCGACGGGTTGTAGTTAGGCCGATCGGAGGCCGGAAGGGTGTCGAGAATCTCGAATTCGAAGGCCTCCGGACCGAGATCGTTCCAGTCCTGCTGGAGAGTCCGGTTGCTGTGGGAACGCATGCGCAACTGGGCCCGCAACCGGTTGAGCATGGAGGGTAGATCGACGCTCGTCCCAATCAGCAGCTTGCCGGTGACGGTGTTCCGAACCTGAAACACCCCCATGGGACGTGAGGTTTCCTTGTACTCGCGCTTCAGGGCTTTTTTGTCCACACCCGTTTGTACCACAGCCAGAGAGTGAGGCCGTGGCTCAGCGCAGGAATAGGCTCGGTATCTTTACCGGGAGGCGTCGTCCCGGGGCATCGATCAAGATGCGCCGGGACGACCCGCCAGTCGTTCAGGCGTTCGTGGACTCGATCAATTCCAGGGATCGTCCGATCGCTTTGTTGAGGGTCTCACCGAGTCGGGTGCCCTCGGATCCAGCCGAGACCGCGGCAAGTCGGGCGGCGAACCCGAGGTGGAGGTCGATGAGCCATTCCGGGTGAGGCTCGGGCTCGGGAATCGGCGGCCACCACGGCGGCAGCTTCAGTTTCTTCGGCTGGGTGGGGCACCAGTCGTCGAGATCCTTGAACGCGAGCCCCGGATCGAGGTCGAAGCGGTCGGCGATCCAGGCGTTGTGGACGAATTCGGCGGCGATGGCGGCACCCAGCTCGTGGGGCGGGAGCGGCTGGGGGTTGAGCGCGACCTCCGCGAAGCGGCTCTGGGGTCCGCGAGGGATGACGTCGTAGATGGCGGGCAGACGCCGCCCGATAATGGCGAGCAGTCGAAGACTGAGGGACATGGAACCTCCTTTGCGGGTTTCAATGGCGGTCCGGACGCCCGGCAGCCGGGGATGTCCGGACCGCTGTATCCCATAGGCTCTCCTGGAGGCTCAGGCGTTACAGAATCATCCCGCATAGTTGAAAACGGATGGGATCGCGTCTTCCAGGCTGGCACAGGGTTGGCGCCACAGGCGCGGACGCGATAGCGTTCCGGCATGAGAACCCATCGAATCCTGACCACCGCCACCCTTGTCCTCGCCCTCCTGGGCGGCAGCGCTGCTGTCCATGCCGCCCCTCCAGCCAAGCACCCTGCTGCCAAGCCGACGGACCGCTCGACGATCCCGGCCCCGGCCGACGTCGCCGCGCCCCCTTCCGACGCCCAGACCACCGCTTCGGGTTTGGCGAGCAAGGTCATCAAGCCCGGCAAGGGAACCGTCCATCCGACGCTCACCGACACGGTCAAGGTCCACTACAGCGGCTGGACGACCGAAGGCAAGATGTTCGACTCCTCCGTCGTCCGCGGCACTCCGATCTCCTTCCCCCTCAACCGGGTCATCGCCGGCTGGAGCGAAGGCGTCCAGCTCATGGTGGAAGGCGAGACCCGCCGCCTCTGGATTCCCGGCAAGCTCGCCTACGATGGGGTACCGGACAGGCCGCAGGGCATGCTGGTCTTCGACGTCGAGCTGATCAAGATCGAGAAGTAGGCTCCGGGGACGGCGAGCCTGCCCGGCCGAAATGAATCCCACCCGCCCGTCACTCCGGTACAATGTCCCTCGATTCCGGCAGACGGTGTGAGGCGTAAGGATCCGCGTGGAGAAAAGTCCGCGACGGTCGGGAAGGACGTTGTTCTCTTGGTAGCAGAAACACCTGAAGTACCGGCTTTTCCTTCCGGCCCCGATCTCCGGGACCGCCTCCTGGGGGGCTTCAAGGGGGAGGTTCCGCCGTTGCGGCCTTCGCCGGCCTACCGGCTGGCGCTGGCGGCCGTCGCTTTCGCGATGGTCCTGCTGCCTCTCCTTTACGTGGGGCTGATCACCGGCCTCGCCTGGGGTCTCTGGGCCTATTGCAGCCTTGCCCTGGGGCCGCTCCTGCAGGAGCTTCGGGGCTCCTTTGCGAGTCTCCTATGCTTCCTTCCCCTTTTCGCCGGCATCGTGGTGCTCATCTGCCTGGTCAAACCTCTCTTCGCCCGGCCAGTGCGCGGCAGCAAGCCGGTGAAGCTCGATCCGCGAGAGGAGCCTCTGCTCTTCGAGTTCGTGGCCTGTCTCTGCAAGGCCCTCCACGCCCCGGTGCCGAAGGAGATCCACGTGGATTGCCGGGTCAATGCGTCGGCCTCGTTCCGCCGCGGGCTGCTCTCCATCTTCGGCGACGACCTGGTGCTCACTCTCGGTCTGCCGGTGGTGGCGGGCCTCTCCGCTCAGCAGCTCGCCGGCATCATGGCGCACGAGCTCGGGCACTTCAGCCAGCGGTTCGGGCTGCGGGTGTCCGTCGTCATTCGCATCATCAACTTCTGGTTCGCGCGGCTGGTGTTTCAACGGGACCGGTTCGACGCCGCTCTCGCCGGGGCGGCCCAGCGGGCTCCGGTCCGCCTGCGCTGGATCTTTCATTTCAATCTGTTCGTGGTGTATCTCACGCGCCGCGTACTGTGGGCCCTCATGATGCTGGGCCATGTCCTCAGCTCGTTCATGATGCGACAGATGGAGTATGACGCCGACCGCTACGAGGTGCGGCTGGCGGGGTTCCGCTCCTTCGATTCCTCCATGCGAGAGATGTTCGCTCTCTCCGCCGCCTTCCAGATGGCCATGAAGAACCTGACGAACCAGTGGAAGGAGAACCGGCTGGTGGACAAGTTTCCCCGGCTGGTGGTGGCCAACCGCCAGGAGGGCGTAAAGCAGCTCGCGGCGCAGCTCGAGCACTTCATGGCCAATGAGGAGGAGGAACGGTTCGGCACCCATCCCACGGCCTGTCAGCGGGTGACCCGCGCCCTGCGGGAGAAGGGTCTGGGAGTGTTCTCCTCGGACCTTCCCGCGAGCGCCCTGTTCTCCAGGTTCGACGAGCTGGAGCGCACGGTCTCTCTGGCCTTCTACCGCGAGATGGTGGGCAACCAGGTCAAGCCGCAGGACCTCATCGCCGTCGCCGAGATCAAGGAGCGGGAGGCCCAGACCGAGAGCGACCGTGCGGCCCTGGAGCGCTTCTTCCAGAACCCGAACCCTCTGCGCGCCCTCCCGCTTCTCCCCCGCCTTCCCACGATCAACGCCGAGCCGCCCGCGGTGGTGGCCGAGTTGGAGAAGTCACGCAAGGCCGTGCTGGAGAAGGACTCCAGCCACACTCGGGAGATCGAGCGCTACCGGGAGGCCGTGGACGAGCGGCTCAACGCCTTGCGAGCCCTGGCCGTGATTCAGGCGGGCTTCCGGATTCCGCCCGGAGGTTTCGGACAGGATGACGGTTCACCTGTGGCGGTCGAGCGGGCCGCCGGCGATGCCGCCGAACGGATGCGCGCCGTGGGCGTGTCGCTCGAGCAATATGAGAACGTGGAGGTTCGGCGCCTCTTCCTGGCCTTGATCCTTCTCGACGCGCCGCAAACCGGCGGCAGGGTGCCGGAGCCGGCCGCTCGGCGGGAGGAGATCTCGCGCTACCTCGCCTGCGCCGCCTCCCTGAAGGATGCGTTCCCGCGGCTCTTCGAGCTGCGGGAAACCCGTCTGGAGCTGGACATCCTGGTGCAGCAGATCAAGCCCAAGACGGAGAACCCGCGGCTTTTCGCGGTGATTGGGGAGCGACTTGGCAAGCTCCAGGGGCGCCTCAAGGAGCTGCACCGCATCCTCCGCCCCCAAACCTATCCCTTCGATCACGCCCGTACGGAGACGACCCTGGCCCAGTTCGCCATTCCCACGATGCCTGCCGGCGACGACTTCCAGGGACTGATGGCCGCGTCGGAATTGGCGCTGGCCCGGTTGCACGAGGTCTACGATCGCCTCCTGGGCCGCCTCGCCTCGATTGCGGAGCGGGTGGAGATGGCCCTGGGGCTGCCGCCGCTGACGCATGCCGCAGCCGGCGCGGACTCGCTCGCCGCAACCGCTCCGCCCTTTCCTCAGGCCGGCTCTCCAGCTCCTGCCGAGTTGGCCG
This sequence comes from Thermoanaerobaculia bacterium, assembly GCA_035996875.1. Lineage (GTDB taxonomy): Bacteria > Acidobacteriota > Thermoanaerobaculia > Multivoradales > UBA5704 > DATARR01. The sequence continues at coordinate 384,094 of DASYJD010000028.1, read as the reverse complement.
CGGCTCACGGCCCGGCGGCGAGCACCGCCATTCCCGTTGCGCCTTCCCTCTCGCCGCCCGCCGCGGCCGGACCGATCTCCGAAAGCAAGGCCGAGGCCGTGGCGAACCGGGAGGCCTACCTGCTCTTCTTCCGCAGCCCTCTCGTACTGAGACCCCTGCCCCTCCCCGGCCGTCTTCCCGACGCGCTGGCCGATCCGCGCCTGATCGTTGGCGAGCTCAGGGAGGACCGGCTTGCCGCCGCCAAGGCCCAGGAGGAGCATGGCCGCATGGTCCGCATCTATCAGGCGGCCGAGCGCAAGCTTGTCAATGCCTGGCGGGCAGAGAGCCTTTTGGCCGCCGGCCTCTCCATCGATCCGGCGGCCTTCGAGGTGCCGGGAGGAGACCTGGCCTCCGTGACTCGGGCTCAAGGGAGGACTCTTCTGGAAATGAAGCTCTGCGAAACCGGCATTCAACCCTTCGACGATCACCAGGCGCGCCGCCTGATCCACGCCCTCACCCTGCTGGGAGAGGAGCGGATCGCCTTTCGTGTGACCGAGGCGGACCGCCGCCGGCGGGAAACCCCGATCCTCCTCGCCTGCGCCACCGCTCTCCACAGCCGTTTTCCGGCGTTGCGGGAGCTGCGCAAGGTTCAATGCATCCTGGAAACCCTGGGCTCGCAAAACGCCCGGCATCCGAACAATCCGGGTCTCCGCGAGGCCATTGACCAGCACATGGCAGCGGCCTACAAGCTTCTCCAGGAGCTCCAGCGGGACCTTCACCGCGATCCCTCCCCCTTTGCCAGCGTCCGGGGCACCGCGGCGAGCCTCGCCCAGGTCGCAATCCCCTCCCTGCCGGCCGACCGGAATTACGATGGGATTTACACTATGGCGGGCCGAGCCCTCAAGGAGCTGTCAGACCTCCAGCACCGCGTGCTGGGCCGCCTGATCAGCACGGCGGATGCTGTGGAGCAGGCGCTCGGCTTCGCCCCCTGAAGCCCCGAACGCTGACTTGACTCATGGGGAGCGATCGGCGGTCGCGCCCGCCGGCTGCGGCAGCTCAAAATCGGCTGCTCAGCCAGAAAGTCCGTTGCGCAGCCGGGGCAGACAAATTTTAGCCAGCGCACCCGTTGCCATGGCCCGGCAACCGTTGCCGAAGCTCCGCAACGAAATTTTAACCAGCGCAACGGTTGCGGAAGCTCCGCAGCCAAGTTTTAACCACCGCAACCGTTGCGGAAGCTCCGCAGGCAAATTTAAGCCTGAAAATCCAATGCGCTGGATTGCGCGGCGAGATTTTAAGCTCTGCAGGCGTTGCCGAAGCTCCGCAGCGAAAATTTAAGCTCCGCAAGCGTTGCGGAGCGTCCGCAACGAAATTTTACCGTAAAAATCCAATTCCTTGGATTATCTGGCGTGCGCGGTTTTAGCGAAGGACGTAGACGTCTCCGCCGCGGCCACGGCCTCCTGAACACCGATGACCTATGACGGGGCGATACCGCCTCTCAGTGTGCCGGTTTCCTCGATACAAGATCCTTTCCCCGCTGTGGGTTGGGGTTGATCGGGCCGGGGTTCCCGCCTCGGAGGAGACGTCCCGACGTTATGGGCCTGCGGTCGGTATCGTGAAACGGGCTGGGAGCGTCTCTACCCCCTCCGTATAGCATTTTCTGGTGCCCACCCCTCCGGGCCTTATACTCCCCCCCATGTCCTCTCCCGTTCACATCGTCGGCGGCGGCCTCGCAGGGTCGGAGTGCGCCTGGCAGCTCGCGGAGCGGGGCGTCGACGTCGTCCTCCACGAGATGCGGCCCGTGCGCGGGACACCGGCTCACAAGACGGGGGATCTCGCCGAGCTGGTGTGCAGCAACTCGCTGCGCAGCGACGACCCTTTCCATGCCGCCGGGCTGCTCAAGCGGGAGATGGAGACGTTCAACTCGCTGATCATCGGCAAGGCCCGGCAGGCGTGCGTGCCGGCGGGCTCCGCCCTCGCCCTCGACCGCGACCGCTTCGCCGCCCTGGTGACGGCGGCCATCGCCGCGCACCCGCGCATCGAGCTGCGGCGCGGGGAGGTGATCGAGATCCCATCCGGTGAGGAGACCGAGGTGGTCCTCGCTACCGGCCCCCTCACCTCCGAAGCCATGTCCGCCCGGCTCCAGGAGCTGCTGGGGAGCGAGTACCTCTACTTCTACGACGCCATCGCGCCCATCGTGGAGGCCGAGAGTCTGGATCACGCGAAGCTCTTCTGGCAGTCACGCTACGGCAAGGGGGAGGGCGACGACTACCTGAACGCCCCCATGGATGGCGATCAATATCTGGCCTTCCATCAGGCCGTGACGGAGGCCGAGGTCGTGGCCCCCCACGAGTTCGAGAAGGCCGTGTTCTTCGAGGGCTGCCTGCCCATCGAGGAGCTGGCGCGGCGCGGGCTGGACACTCTGCGCTATGGCCCCATGAAGCCCGTAGGCCTGCGAACTCCGGACGGGCGGCGCCCCTGGGCCGTCGTCCAGCTCCGCCAGGAGAACCTGGCCAAGAGCCACTTCAACCTCGTGGGCTTCCAGTCGCGGATGAAATGGGGCGAGCAGGACCGCGTGCTGCGCATGATCCCGGGCCTCGAAAACGCCCGATTCGTCCGCTACGGGCAGATCCACCGCAACACCTTCATCAACGCCCCCATCCATCTCGATCCGCACTACCGGGTGAAGACGTCGCCCCGGGTGCGCCTCGCCGGGCAGATCACGGGCGTCGAGGGATACCTCGAATCGGCGGCCACGGGGCTCGCGATCGGACTCTATATGTCGCTGGAGAGGCAAGGACAGACGCCGGAGCCCTTCCCGGCGACCACGGCGCTCGGCGCCCTGGCCCGCCACCTCACGGAGTCGGACCCGAAGCACTTCCAGCCGGCCAACATCAACTATGGCCTGTTCACCGAGTTGGAGACCCGGCTGCGCAAAGGCGACCGCCGGGCGGCCTTCGTCGAGCGGGCGAAGACCGATCTGGCAGGCTGGACGGAGCGGCAGGGCTTGGCGGCGGCGGTTCTAACGGGGGACTTGACGGGGCTTTGATTCGGCTGGGCCAGGATATGGCCGAGGCGAGCGCTCCCACCCAAGACCCCTCATCACCCCGGCCCTCTTCTCCCGACCCCCTCCGCCCCCTCACCGGGAGAAGAGGGAGAAAGCCAAAACCGCGACACCGCGAGCCCGTAAGGGCGGCAGTCCCGTAGCCCCGGGTGGAAACCGGCGGAGCCGGTGTGAACCCGGGGATGGGGAGCACCTTACTTCTTCATTTTCGTCGTGAACCCCGGCTCGCTGGTCGGTGGAACGATGTTTTTCAGCCGCATGTAGGTGACGAGATTGCCGTAGTGCTCCACGCTGTGGAGGCTGTTGACCGTCAGTACGCCGAGCTTCGGTGAGTCGCCTCCCATAAACTTCACCTTTTCAACAGCGGACGCGTCGGTCATGCCGTCGTAAGCCCTGTCGCAGTAGGCGAAGGCGGCCTTGAGCGCGGCGATGAGATCGGCTTTCGAGGTTTTCGTCTCCTCGATCTTCAGATCAGGGTTCTTCTCGCCGAGCACGACGGAACAGAATGTGTACTGCGCGTCGGCGACGTGCCCAAGGATCTGGCCCAAACTGCGGACCGCCTCGGTGGGCTTGAAGCTGTAGTTCTCTTCGGGCACTTTTTCGGCGGTGCGGAGCAGTATCCCTTTCACTCCTGCGTAGACCTTCTTATTGTAAGCAATGAGTGGATTCTCTTGAGCCGATGCGACGGCGACCGGCGCAAGAAGGGCGATCAGGAGTATCCCCAGAACTGTTCTGACAGTGGCAGTGGCTTGCATTTTCTTCTCCTTTGTTTAAGGTTGTTGAGTAGCTGCGCTGGCCTGGTCGTTCCAGCGTTGAACGTTCACGCCCATCGCGAGGAGCCACAGGGTCAGCGATCCTTCCCCGAGGATTCCAGGGACCAGAATGTAGGGCGACAGAGACTTTGCGAGCGGCGGCGACAAAAAGGTCAGCCATCCCAAACCGGCGAGCGCCATCAGCACGCCCAGACTTCGCGGCAGGAAGGTCGACCTGAGAATAAGGCAGCCGATCAGGAGGCAATAGAATCCGAAAAATACCAGGCCGATGTTGTAGGCCTGAGCATGCAGCTTGAGAAACAGGAACGCCAGCGCCTGCAACTGTTCCACCTTGAATATGCCCAAGTAGGGCGCGCCTCCCAGGATGGCCAGGGGGGCGAGATCCAAAAAGGCGGCAGAAGCCTGAACGGCGCATCCCACGAGGCTGAAGAGCGCCGCGACTAGAGAGAGGCTCCTGTTCACGTGCTTGAACAAGTCGTAGAAGAGAGCCGTCACCCCGATATAGCACGCAACCACGAGGAGGTCGGCCGCGAAGACCAACCGAAAGGAAGACTCGTGCGCCAGGATGTTGGTCGCCGTTGCCGTGGCGTCCTCAGGTACGACAAGGCCGCGGCCGGCCAAGAGGACGACCCCTCCCGTCAAAAAGGTGAGCAGATACAAGAGACCGGCAATCCTGGCCTTGGGACGAGGCGATGCCCCTGCCACCCGTCCCGTCGTGACGGCTGCGCTCATACTCTGTCCTCCTCCTGAAAAGCTTTATGTCAACTGTGCATCTGAATCAGATCGGCTCCCGAGTACGGCGCAACCGCACCGCTGCGACGAGGAAGATCGCGGCAGCTCCCAGCCCGATCCACAGACCCGGGGTGCTCAGGAATCTCCACGGAGTGAGCTGTGTCAGTGGATCGACCGGGGCCGTTCCCCGCGGTTTGAAATCGAAACCTTGCGCGAACCAGCCAATCAGGCGATATCTCAGCAGGGAGCCGATATACGAAGTGTGGAACGCAATCCTCTCGAAGGCGCTGATCGCGAGCGGCGGCAACACAGCCCAGAGAAATGTCGCGCGCCGCGCCCAGCCGGAGACCAGCAGAAACCAGCCATACAGGGGCGCGTGCCAGAGCGCAATCGCTGTCAGGGCGTATAGCAATCCAAGCGCCATCTTGAACAACGGCAACCGGGCCCACAGCATCGCCACACTGGAACCGTTCCCCAGCAACAACACCGCCGTGCTCAGCATCAGCATGATCATCTGGGTGACGACGATCATCACGAAGATGAGCAGCGGCAGAACGACGAGCGGAATGATCGCCTTGGAAAGCACGGTCGTGCGATCCGAAACCGGTAGCGACTTCCAGAACAGGATGCTGCGATCGCGGCGTTCGCCATGCAGCGCGTCGAGACAGTAGAACACCCCGACGATGAAGGCCGTCGCGATGAGCAGCGCCGCAACGAAGCTGTAAGGCCTGGCGATCGCCTGGCTCTGCTGCGCCGGGCCGAGCGCCAGAAGGGCACGCATGCGGTGCGGCAAACCCACCGTGCTGATCAGGTAGCCGAACAGCGCCACTGCGGCGGCGATCAGCGGCGCCATATAAATCGAACGGTTCTCCCACAGCTCACGCCGCACCGACCAGTACATGGGCCGGGTCGCCGGCGCGTCGACAGGAAGCTCGGGCTGGGCGTTCGCAAGAGTATTCATCGAGCCGCTCCTTGAGTCTGATTGCCCATTACGGCAACGAATACGTCGGCGATGCTGGGCGTGCGCACCTCGCCCAGCGCGGCGAGCTCTTGGCGATCGGCATGATCAAACAGCAGAATGCTGCGGCCGAACACCTGGCGTTCGTGAATGGGTTTGAGCGCCTGGGCTGCGGCGACGTTCTCAGGGTTCACCATCACTTGCAGATAGCGCGCCTCGAACTCTTCCATGCTGCAATCGAGCACGATGCGGCCGCGGTTGATGAACATGAGGTCGGTGAGGACGTCCTGAATCTCTTCCACCTGATGCGTCGTCACCACGATGGTGCGGCTGCGATCGAAGTAGTCGTTCAGCAGGGAGTCGTAGAACTGCTTGCGATACAGGATGTCCAGGCCCAGCGTCGGCTCGTCCAGCACCAGCAATCTCGCGTCGATGGCCATGACCAAAGCGAGGTGGAGCTGGGCCACCATGCCCTTCGACAGCTCCCGAATCCTGCTGGCGCGCCGGATATCGGTCCTGGCAAGGAAACCTTCCGCCTTCGCGCGATCGAACCTGGGATGCACGCCGGCGACGTAGTCGAGAGCCTGGGAGACCCGCATCCAGCGCGGCAGCACGGCCACGTCGGCGATGAAAGAAACATCGCGCATGAGCTGATCGCGCGCGGTCCAGGGGTCGCGTCCGAGCACCTTCAACTCTCCCTGATAGGGGGTGAGACCGAGAATCGCGTTGAGCGCGGTGGTCTTGCCCGCGCCGTTGGGGCCGATGAGCCCGAGGATGCGGCCCTCTTCGACCCGCAGATCGAGGCCGTCCAGGGCGATCTTCGTACCGAAGGTCTTGCGGAGGCCGTGAGCTTCGATGCAGGCCATAGCTTCAGCGCTCCTCCTTTGCAGCGTCCAGCAGCTCTTCCAATGTGAGACCGAGCCGCTGAATGGTCGCGACGACCCGGGGCCATTGTTCCGCAAGAAACTTCTGGCGTTCACCCTGCAACAACAACTTGCGCGCGCCGGGTTTGATGAACATGCCAAGACCTCGCCTCTTCTCGACAAGCTGCTCGTCGACCAGTTGTTGATAGCCCCTGAGGACCGTGAGGGGATTGACGCGATATTCGGCTGCGACGTTGCGCACGGACGGCAGCGGATCGCCTTCCTTCAGGACGCCGTCGAGGATCGAGGCGACGACGCGGTCCCGAAGCTGGCGATAAATCGGCTGGCTGTCGTTCCACTCGCTGTCCATCCTGGGTTCCGTTCGCCCTTTCCGTTCTCGGCTGGAGCGGCGGCTTCTTCTCCGCTCTGGTGATATAGTTAACCATAACACCTCAACAGATGCAAGGGGGTCTCGTCAGACAAGGTAGACTGGAGGCCGATGCGCCGACTCATTCATCAATACCTGGAGCACCTCCACGGCGAGAGGCAGGTCTCCCCGGAGACCCTGCGGGCCTACGAGCACGACCTCGCCTCGTTCCTGGAGTTCCTGGCCCGCGACTTCCTCGGCAAGGACGCGGCCGAGATCCGGCCCGGTGAGGTGGACCCGCTCGCCGTGCGCTCCTTCCTGGCGGCGATGACTCGCAAGGGGCTGGCGAAGGCCAGCCAGGGGCGGACTCTCTCCGCCGTGCGCAGCCTCTTCCGCTTCGCCTGCCGCGAGGGGGTGCTGACGGCCAACCCCGCTCAGGGGGTGCGCACGCCCAAGGTGCCCAAGAATCTTCCGCGCCACCTGCGGCCGGGCGAGGTCGAGAACCTGATCGAGGCGCCGGACGGCGACGAGCCGCTGGTGCGACGGGACCGGGCCATTCTGGAGATGCTCTACGCCGCCGGCCTGCGGGTTTCGGAGCTGGTGGGGCTCGATTGGCGCGACGTCGACCTGCCGGCGCGGGTGGTGCGGGTGATGGGCAAGGGGAGCAAGGAGCGCATGGTCCCCTTCGGCCGGCCGGCGGCGGAGGCGATGCGGCGCTGGCTCGACGTCTGGGAAGGCGTACGCGCTGCCCGCAAGACGCTGGACGACAGCGAGCCCGTCTTCCTCAATACCTTCGGCACCCGCCTCACCGACCGCTCCGTGCGGCGGGTGATCGACCGCTGGGTGGACGCGGCCGCCGTGGCCCGGGGAGTCCACCCCCACACCCTGCGGCACACCTTCGCCACCCACCTGCTGGAGAACGGCGCCGATCTGCGGGCCATCCAGGAGCTGCTGGGGCACAGCTCGCTCTCCACGACGCAGAAGTACACGCATCTGGAGATCGACCGGCTGCTCTCGGTCTACCGCGACGCCCATCCGCGGGCACGGCGGGAGCAGGGCGAGTGACGCGGCGCTTCCCCTGTACGCCGGGCGGCGCCATCCTGCGTGGCCGGCGGCGCCTGCGGCTGCTCCTCGTGGGCCTGACCATCCTGATGTTGGCGGTGGCGCTCGCCGCCGGAGCCGTGGGACGGATCGGCCCCGCCCTCCTGGCTCTCGCCGTGGCCCTCGTCCCCTGGACGGCGTGGCGGATGAGCGGCGACCTCGATCCCTTTTGGCTGGAGACGGAGGGCGGTTGGCTCGCCGTCCAGATGCGCCGCCGCCGTGAGCGCTTCGCCGCCTCCGGAGCCGAGGGGCGGCGATTGACCGCGGCGGAGACCGCTCACCTGGAGACCCTGGCCACCAGCGGCGGCGTGGCCGCGGGCACGGGCGGCTTCGAGTCCCACCTGCTGGGAGAGATCGACCTCTACGCCAGCGACCTCGCTCACGCGGTGCTGGTCGACCTCGGCGAGAGGCGGTTGATCGTCACGCCGGACGATCCCGCGGGGTTCCTCGAAGCCCTCTCCTCCCCCTGATATACAATCGGCCCCCCATGGATACTTTTACCTCTACAACCGTGCTGCTCGTACGCCGCGATGGCCAGGTCTGCATGGCGAGCGACGGGCAGGTCACGATGAACAACACCACGATCGTCAAGAGCAGCGCCAAGAAGATCCGCCGCGCCGGCAAGGGCAAGGTGCTGGTCGGCTTCGCCGGCGGCGGCGCCGACGCACTGGCGCTCTACGCGCGCCTGGAATCGAAGCTCGAGGAGTTCAACGGGAATCTGGAACGGGCCGTCGTCGAGCTGGCGAAGGATTGGCGCACGGACCGCGCCCTGCGCCAGCTTCAGGCCGTGATCGTCGTCTCCGACAAGGAGAAGAGCTTCTTCGTCTCCGGCGTGGGCGAGCTGTTGCAGCCCGACGACGAGGACGGCGTGTTCGCCATCGGCTCGGGAGCCAACTATGCGCTCTCGGCGGCGCGAGCCCTGATGCGTCACACCTCCCTCTCCGCGAAGGAGATCGTGACCGAGGCGATGAGGATCGCGGCCGAGATCTGTATCTTCACCAACGACCGCCTGACGCTAGAGGAGCTCTGAGGAGCCATGTCCACTCCCGCCACCACCGAGGCGCAGGCCGGCCTCGCCATCGAGAATATGACGCCCCGGCAGATCGTCTCCGAGCTTGACAAGTACGTCGTCGGGCAGCGGCAGGCGAAGCGCGCCGTGGCCATCGCCCTGCGCAACCGCTGGCGCCGCCAGCAGCTCCCGCCGGAGCTCGGCGACGAGATCGCGCCGAAGAACATCCTGATGATCGGTCCCACCGGCGTCGGCAAGACCGAGATCGCCCGCCGCCTGGCCCGCCTCGCCAAGGCGCCGTTCCTCAAGGTCGAGGCCAGCAAGTTCACCGAGGTGGGCTATGTCGGCCGCGACGTCGAGTCGATGATCCGTGACCTGGTGGAGATCGCCGTCACCATGGTCAAGGAGGAGAAGCGGGAGGCGGTACGCGAAGCCGCGGCGGTGCGCGCCGAGGACCGTCTGCTCCAGCTCCTGGTGCCGCAGCGCCCGGTGAGCAGCTACCTGCGCCACGAGGAGGAGAACGAGGACGAGCTCACCGCGACACGGGAGAAGTTCCGCGACAAGCTGCGCTCCGGCGCTCTCGACCACCGCAAGGTGGACGTCGAGGTGGATGAGTCCGCCTACCCCAGCCTGGAGATGTTCACCCCGCAGGGCGTCGAAGAGGTGGGGATGAACATCAAGGAGATGCTCCCCGGCCTCTTCGGCCGCAAGAAGAAGCAGCAGGTCTCGGTGGCCGAGGCGCGGGAGATCCTGATGCAGCAAGAGGCGGAGAAGCTCATCGACCGCACCCAGGTCTCCCGCGAGGCGCGCGGGCGGGTCGAGCAGGGCGGGCTGATCTTCCTCGACGAGATCGACAAGATCGCCGGTCGCGAGGGGAGCCGCGGCCCCGACGTGTCGCGCGAGGGCGTGCAGCGCGACCTGCTGCCCATCGTCGAGGGGACGAACGTCTCCACCAAGTACGGCATGGTGAAGACGGACCACATCCTCTTCATCGCCGCCGGCGCCTTCCACGTCAGCAAGCCCTCGGACCTGATCCCGGAGCTGCAGGGGCGCTTCCCCATCCGGGTCGAGCTCGACGCGCTCACCGAGCAGGACTTCGTGCGCATCCTCACGGAGCCCGAAACCGCCCTCACCAAGCAGTACTCGGCCCTGCTCTCGACCGAGGGGGTGAAGCTCGAGTTCACCACCGATTCGGTCGCCGAGATCGCCCGCCTCGCCGTCGAGGTCAACTCCTCGACCGAGAACATCGGCGCCCGCCGCCTCTCGACGCTCATGGAGCGGCTGCTCGACGAGGTCTCCTTCGAGGCCCCCGACATGTCGGGGGAGGACGTGAAGGTCGACGGCGAGTACGTGCGCCGGGTGTTGTCGGACATCGTCCAGGACCAGGATCTCTCCCGCTATGTCCTATAAACCGTCCTCCAAGCAGGGTCTCTTGGCGATTGTCCTCGGGACGGCCGTCCTCGCCGGTTGCGGCAAACAGGGCCCGCCCCTGCCTCCCCTCAAGGCTGTGCCGGCGACCACCAAGGACCTCGTGGCCACCCAGCAGGGGGGACAGATCGTGCTCTCGTTCTCCTACCCCAAGACGACGCCCGCCGGCCTGGCGCTGCCCGGTGTGTCGGCCGTCGAGGTACTGGAGACGGCCCGGCCGGCGACCCCGGACGGCAAGGCCGCCACGCTGGACCCGAAGCAGTTCGCGACCCTCGGCAAGCCGCAGACCAAAGTGGTGGGCGCGGACCTGACCGCCGCCACCTCGGGCGACCGGATCGTCATCACCCTGCCCGTGCCCCCACCGCCGGCAATACCGCCGGCATCGGCGAAACCAGCGATACCGGTCAAACCAGCACCGGCGCCAACGGCTACGCCGGCGCCGGCAGCGACACCCGCGCCCGGAACCACACCCGCGCCCGCGGCCACGCCGCCGCTCCTGGCCCACTACTATGCCGTGCGCACCTTCGGCGTGGAGGGCGACCGCTCCGAGATCTCGAATATCTCCGCGGTGGTCCCCAAGCCGCCGCCCGCGGCGCCCGAGCGGCTCACCGTGACCGCCCGCGCCGACGGCGTGATGGTCGAGTGGGCCGCCGTACAGGGCGCGGCCGGCGGCTACAACGTCTACCGGCGCGACGCCCAGGAGCGCTTCCACGGCCAGCCGGTTCATTCTGCAGGCGCCGAGGAACGGAGCTGGCTCGACACCACCGCCCGCTTCGGCCAGAGCTACATCTACACCGTCACCGCCCTCGCCCAGCGCGAGCCGGTGGTGGAGAGCGCCGTCGGCAGCGAGCACGAGGTGCGCTATCAGGACCGCTTCCCGCCGGCCGTGCCGGGCGACCTCGTGGCCCTGGCCGAGGCCGGCCGCATCCGCCTGGTCTGGCGGTCCGTGGACGCCGACGACCTCGCCGGCTACATCGTCTACCGGCGGATCGGCAACGGCTCCTTCGAGCGCGTCACCGCCCAGCCGGCGGCGACGCCGGAGTACATCGACACCGCGTTGACCGCGGGCCAGACCTACGGCTACCGCGTGACGGCGATCGACAAGGCGGGCAACGAGAGCGACCCGGGAGCCGAGGTGCGGGCCGAAGCGCCATGACGCGCTTCTACAAGCTCTCCGGCAGCGGCAACGACTTCCTGGCGTTGGCGGAGCCCTGGGAGACGCCCTCGGCAGAGCGCATCCGTGCCTGGTGCCGGCGCGGCGTCTCGATCGGGGCCGACGGCCTCTTCGTCCTGCGGCGGGCCGGCGGCGAAGGCGCCGCCGGGGCCACCATGGACTACTTCAACGCCGACGGCCTGGCCGCCGATCTCTGCCTCAACGGCACCCGTTGCGCCGCCCAGCTCGCCTTCCATCTCGGCTGGGCGGAGAATCGACTCAGATTGCGCACCGGCGCCGGCGACGTCGAGGCCCGGAGGATCGACGACAGCCATACGGCCGTCGGATTCCCCGCTCCGCCCGAGCCGCCGCAGGCCCTGACAGTGGATCTCGACGGCACGGCCCATGAGGGCTGGCGCATCGTCGTCGGCGTGCCCCATTTCGTACTCCTGTGGACGGAGGGCCTGGAGACGGCTCCCGTCCGCGAGCTTGGGCGCCAGCTCCGGTACCACCCCGTCTTCGGCGATCCGGGGACCAACGTCAACTTCGTCCGCTTCCCCGCGGTTGACCGGATGGAGATCCGCACCTATGAGCGCGGCGTCGAGGACGAGACGCTCTCCTGCGGCACCGGCTGCCTGGCGGGCACCGCGGTCGGTCTCCAACGCGGTATGGCCCGGCTGCCCTTGACGGTGGAGACGCAAGGGGGCTTCGAGCTCACGGTGGAAGGCGACCCGGAAGCGGGGAGCTGGTTCCTCTCCGGCGATGCCCGCGTGGTCGCCGAGGGCGAGATCCTCCCGGGTGCCGCGGTGCAGCCGTCCCCGCCCTCCTGGTGCCGGGAAACGGCTCCCCTCGTCCAATCGTGAGAGATTCGATATCCTTTGCGCGATGAGTGAACGCGAAGCCGGCCTCCGCGTCGCCGCCATCGTGCCGGCGTACAACGAGGAGGCCACCCTGGTCGAAGTCCTGTCGGTCCTCAAGGCCACGCCGGCGATCGACGAGATCCTCGTCGTCTCCGACGGCTCGACGGACGGCACGGTGGAGATCGCCCGGGCTCAAGGCCTGAGGACCATCCACCTGCGCGAGAACCAGGGCAAGGGCCGGGCGATGGCCATCGGCGTGGCCCATACCGAGGCCCCGATCCTCCTCTTCGTCGACGGCGACATCATGAACCTGACGGTAGGGCTCCTCGACCGGCTCATCGAGCCCGTGCTTTCCGGCCGCTCCGATATGAACGTGGGCATCCGCCACCGCGGCCAGACCATCAATGCCATCCAGCAGCGCACGGGGCCGTTGCTCTCGGGTATCCGCTGCCTGCGGCGGGAGATCTTCGACGCCGTTCCCGAGAGCCACCTCGAGGGCTTCGCCGTGGAGACCGGGCTCAACTGGGCCTGCCGCCAGCTCGGATGCCGCACCAGCACCACCGTCATGTACAACCTCAAGCACCTGGTCAAAGAGAAAAAGCGGGGGCTGATCCAGGGCTCCCGGGCGCGGTTCCGGATGTTCGCCGCCGTCTTCGGGGCCTGGCTCGTCCTCCTCGTCCGGCCGCCGGACCTGCGCCGTGGCATCGCGCCGGGACCGGTGCTCAACCCCGAGCTCGAATACATCAACTTCTGATGGCAGTCCAAGAGTTTCCTCCCGTCGAAGAGCAGTTGGCGCTGCTGCGGCGCGGCGCCGTCGACTTGGTCGATGAGGCGCAGCTCCGCACCAAGCTGGAACGGTCGCGCCGGACCGGCCAACCGCTGACGGTGAAGACCGGCTTCGATCCCTCCTCTCCCGATCTCCACCTCGGCCATACGGTGCTGATCCGCAAGATGCGGCACTTCCAGCAGCTCGGCCACCGGGTGATCTTCCTGCTTGGCGGCTTCACCGCCCGTATCGGCGATCCCACGGGCAAGAAGGCCACCCGCCCCCAGCTCACTCAAGAGGAGGTGGAGGCCAACGCCCGCACCTACAAGCGCCAGGTCTTCCACATCCTCGACGAGGCGGAGACCGTCGTCGACGACAACGACCGCTGGCTCGGCGCCCTCGGCTCGCACGGGCTCATCCGCCTCGCCGGCCGGTACACCCTGGCGCGGATGATGGAGCGGGAGGATTTCAAGACCCGGTTCCAGGAGAACCGTCCGATCCATCTCCACGAGCTTCTCTACCCGCTGGCTCAAGCCTACGACTCCGTCTTCCTCAAGGCCGACGTCGAGCTCGGGGGGCACGACCAGATCTTCAACCTCCTGGTGGGGCGCGACCTGATGAAGGAGGAGGGGCTGGAGCCCCAGGTGGTGCTCACCGTGCCCCTGCTCGTGGGCCTGGACGGCCACGAGAAGATGTCCAAGAGCCTGGGCAACGCCATCGCCGTCGAGGATCCGCCGCGCGAGGTCTACGGCCGGACCATGTCGATTCCCGACTCGCTGCTGTGGGACTGGTACCTGCTGCTGACCGAGCTGCCGCAGACCGAGATCGAATCGCGGCGGCGGCAAATGGAGGCGGGGGAGCTTCACCCCAAGCTCGCCAAGCAGGAGCTGGCCCGCCGGCTCGTGGCGCAGTTCCACGGCGAGGATGCCGCGGGCCAGGCGGAAGCCGAGTTCGAGGCCGTGTTCGCCGGCGGCGGCGTGCCGGACGACGTGCCCGAGAAGGATCTCGACGGAACCTGGAACCTCGCCAAGCTACTCACCGCGGCGGGGCTCGCGCCGAGCAACGGCGAGGCGCGGCGGCTCATCCAGCAGGGCGCCGTCGCCGTCGACGGCGAGCGCGCGAGCGATCCGTCCCTGGAGCTCGCGCCGCGGCCCGAGCCGTATCTCTTCAAGGTGGGCAAGCGCCGCTTCGCCCGCATCCGCCTGCGCTGAAGGCGAAACCCCCATGCTCCTCTGCCTTCTCGCTCTCCTTCTGGGGTCTCCGCTGCCCACCGCGGTGGTTTCACCTCTCCGCCAAGCGGACAAAGCCTTCGGCAGGCCGGCCGAGATCGAGGTCCGCGACCTGCCCCGCGAGGTCGCCCGGGAGGCGATCAAGAAAGCCTTTGCGCAGATCGCCGAGATCGAGCGGCTGAGCGATACGGTGCGCCCCGATGGCGGCCTTGCGGCGCTGAACGCGGCGGCGGGCAAGGGTCCCCAGAAGCCGGATCCTCGCCTGCTCGCGATGCTCGGGCGCGCCGGCGACTTCTGCGACTGGTCGGAGGGAGCCCACGGCCCCCTGGGCCGGGACCTCTACGTTCTCTGGGGTCTGCGCTCGAAGGTCGCCGAGCCTCCCAACGCCGAGCAGGTGGAGAAGGCGGCTGCTCTCACGGCTTGCAAGCGCCTGACCGTGGACTCGGGAAAGGGCACGGCCGAGCTCGAAGCCGGCAGCGGTCTGGACCTCTGGGGATTCGCCGAGGGGTTCGCCGTGGACCAGGCGACCGAAGCCCTGCGGCAGAACGGCGTCGTCAACGGCTTCGTCCGCATCGGCTCGGTTCAGCGCGGCTTTGGCAAGGGGCCCGCGGGCAAGGGATGGCCGGTGGAGCTGCCCCAGCCGCCGGGCCTCGAGGAGCCCGCGGGCCGCCTGTACCTGCGCGACCACGCGCTGGCGGTCGCCGCGCTGGCGGATCATCCCCTGGCGCCCCCCGAGCCCCCGGCGGTCGCCGCGCCCTACCTCAACCAGCGGACGGGAAAGGCGCCGGAAGGCATTCTCGCAACGGTGGTGGTGACCGAGCTGGCGGCGGACGCTCAGGGGCTGGCGACCTCGGTCTTTATCCTCGGCCCTCGCGAAGGCCAGATCCGCATGGGCTCGATGCGCCCGCGCCCCTCCGTGCTCTGGTTCCTGGGCAGCGGCGCCGGGGCGCCTCTCCAGGTGGACTACCGCTGGTCCGACGTCAGCCGGAGATAGTGGCGCCGGCCGCGAGCGCGGGGGCCGCGGTTTCCTCCCTCCCGCTGCAACAACCTCCCGGCTGGCCGGGAGCGATCGGCCGGCCGTGGGGGCAGACGGCAGGGTGGTCGAGAAAGGCGCAGACCTGATCCTCGAAGCCGGCGGCCACGGGCGTCTCCAGGCCGCATTCCCCAGCCGGGCCGTGGTCCAGGGTGCGCGCCAGCAGCACCTCCGCCAGGCGGATCCGCCGCACCACCGCCGAGGCCTGGGCTCGCCCCCGCTCGGTAAAAGCGATATGGCCGTCCGCGAAGGTGAGGAAGCCGTCGGCCAGCAGCTCGGCGACACCGCGCCGCGCCACCGAGACTCCCTCGCCGTCCTCCTCCAAGCGTTGCCAGAGGTCCGCCAGCACCGCCTGCAGCTCGCGGTCTCCGGGCAGCTCCACCGCGGCAAGCCGGCCGTGCTCGAGACGGATCTCGCGGGCGGCGCGGGCGGCGATCGAGGGGTCGTGGGTGACGAGGATCAGGGTGTGGCCGCGCTGGTGCAGGTCGGAGAGGAGCGACATGACGACCGCCTCGTTGACCGCGTCCAGGTTGCCCGTGGGCTCGTCGGCCAGGATGAGGGGCGGCTGGTTGATCAGCGCGCGGGCGATGCACACCCGCTGCTGCTCGCCGCCGGAGAGCTGACTGGGAAGGTGGCTCAGGCGCTCGCCCAGACCCACCCGCCGTAGCGCCTCCTCGGCCTCGCCGCGGTCGGTCATGCTATGGACGTACTGGGCCAGCATGACGTTCTCCAGCGCGGTGAGATAAGGAATGAGGTGGAACTGCTGGAAGACCAGGCCCACCGTCCGCTGCCGGTAGCCGGCCAGCTCCCGGGCGGTGAGGTCCGCCAGGTTCACGCCGCCGACCCGCACCGTGCCGGAGGTGGGCCGGTCCAGGCCGGAGAGGATGTTGAGGAGGGTGGTCTTGCCCGACCCGGAAGGGCCCGTCACCGCCACCCAGTCGCCCTCTTCGATGGTGAGCGCCAGCTCGTCGAGGGCGCGGAGCGACCCGAATCGGCGGCTCAGGGCCTCGGCTTCGACCAGCGCCATAGATTACCTATTCGCCCCGCAGGACCCGCGCCGGATCCAGCCGTTCCACTCGCCGTAGCGCCACCAGCATGGACGAGCCCACCACCAGCACCGCCACCAGGGCGGAGGCGGCGAAACCGCCCCAGGTCAGGGAGAGGCCGGCAGTGCCGCTGGTACCACCCAGCATGCGCCGGGCGAGGCCGCCGGCCGCCAACTCGCCCAGGACCTCGCCCGCGGCTCCCGCCAGCAGCGCAGCCACCAGCAGCTCGGCGGAGAGGAAGGCGCCCACCCTCCGGCCGGTATAGCCGAGCGCCAGGAGGAGCCCGATCTCCACCCGCCTCTCCCCCACCAGGGCGGTGGTCGCTGCGCCGACCGAGAAGAGAGCCAGGAGAAAGGAGAGGGCGCTCACGGCGGCGAGCACCAGCGTCAGCCGGCGGGTCACCCGGGAGTCCGAATCGCTGACGCGCAGGAGGGGGCGGGCCTCGACACCCTCGACTTGGGCCTCAATGGCGCGGGCGGCTTCCTCCAGCCGGCCGGGATCGGCGCGGATATCGAGACGATCGAGACTCCCGGCGCTCGGGGTGACGGAGCGCACTCCCGGCACCTTCCGCACCCTCTCCGCCACGTTGGTCGGCAGGCTCGCCGCGCCCCCGACCTGCGGCCTTACCGTGAGGTTCGGCCCGAAGGCGGCCAGGCTGTCGCCCAGCCGGCTCTGCGCACGACTGGAGAAGCCGGCGAGAGTCGCCACCGTGGCCGCTGCCACAGCCACCGCGGCGACGATCAGCGCGAGCTGCCGGAAGCGGCGGCGCAAGCTCATGAGCACGAGGCGGGCGATCATCAGGCCGTCGCCCGCTTGAGGATGTCGGCGGGATAGCGTTCGAGGGCTCGCACCACGGGCGCGAGGCTCGCCAGCACGGCCAGGAGCAGGCCCAGCAGCGCCGCGAAAGGGATGAGCACGGGCATCCACGGCACTGCGACGCCGAGGACGCCACTGCCCAGCAGCCGGCCGGCCGCCAGGCCCAGGGCGCCGCCGGCCACGCCGCCGAGCAGCCCGAGCAACGCCGCCTCGCTGAGGAAGAAGAAGACCACCCGCGTCCGCGGCGCGCCGATCGCCACCATCAGGCCGGCCTCCAGCCGTCGCTCCAGCACGGTCGCCGTCATCGCCGCGGTGACGCCTACGGCCGCTCCCAAGAGGGCCACGGCCGCCAGCGCGCCCAAGACTCCCCGCAGCCGGCCGAGGACGTCCGCCGTGGCGGCGGTGACGCCGGAGACGACGCTCGTCCGCGCCCGGGGCAGGGCGTTATTGAGCTGGAAGGCGATCGACGAGGGGTAGGCCGTGCAGTACCAGGCCTCGTACTCCACGGCGCTCATGCGGCGTGGATCGGGATGCGTGTTCCGCTTCTCGGGCGTGGTCATGGCGAAGATCTCGGCACGGGTGAAGCGGTCCGGCTGCCCGCCCAGACGCTGTACGGCGGCGAGCGGAGCGAAAGCCTGCTCGTCCTCGTCGCCGCCGCTGGTCAGCACCCCCACGACGCGGAGGGCCTCGCTCTGTTCCCCCAGGCTGGCCCGCACTTCTTCCCCGGAGCGGCGGCCCAGGCGTTCGGCCAGCCGCCGGCCCAGCACGACCTCGGCAGGCCCTTCCGCGGTCTCGCGCGGCCACCGCCCGTCGACTTTGAGAGTCGGCCGGGTATGCGGCAGCCCCGTCCGCCAGTCCGGCTCCAGGGCATGATCGAACCAGGTGCCCACCAGGGAGGCCACGGCCTCTCTCGGCTCCCCCGGTGCCCAGCGCACCCGCAGGCTGTGGAACGGCGCGATGGCCACGATGTTGTTGCGCCAGAAGATCTTCCGCACCGCCGCGAGGTCCCCGACCGGCAGCGTCTCGCCGTCGCGCGCCGGCACCACTTGGAGGTTGGCGCCGTAGGAGCCCATCTCCGCCGCCAAGCGGTCCCCCGAGGCCAGCATCACCTCGGCGAGAGCGGTGGCTCCCAGGGTGCCGAGGGCCACGGCGGAGACCGCCAGCAGCTTCCGGCGGGTGCCGCGGCGCAACGACTCCAGGAGCAGGCGGCCGTACATCAGGTCAGTCTCAGTGGGCCGCGGCAGGAGGTGCGAAGAGGTGAGCGCCGGCGGCGAGGTCCGCAGCCTTCAGAACGAGATTCCCGCCGTCCACCCGCGACGTCAAAGGGACGGGGTTGCAACCTCCGGGCTGGCCGATGCTCGGCGGATAGATCGCCGAGCCGCAGTGCAGGCAGGTGACGTTGGTTCCTTCCTGGTAATAGCCTTTCGGACCGCAGATGACACAGGCGTCGAAGGCCGTGGCGATGCGCCCTCCCTTCTCGACAGGCTCGATGGGAATGGCGATGAAGCGCACCGGACGACCGTCCACCGTGGCCTGGAAGCGGTGCAGGCTCGTTCCCTGGAAGGTCGACAGCGGGATGCGCACGGTGCCGTCCCCTCCCACTTCCACCGGCGTGGCCGCCGACAACGCGGCCGGCGGCTGCGTATAGACGAACCCCAGGCCGAGGGCCGCCACGATGATCAGGCCGAGGGTCGCGCCCAGCACGCGGGCCCGCCCCTGCCGGCGGCTTCCCGCCTTCTCCAGCCGGGCCGCCGCACCCGTGGCCGCGGCCTCCTGCCGGGCCTTGCCGGGAATCAGCAGCATCAGCAGAGGCAACGCCAGCACGGCCGCCACGAAGAAGAACTCGTTCTTCACCAGCGGCCCCACCGTCGCCATGGAGGTCTCGTTGGCCGGCAGCCAACCCGCTTCCGACAGCTCGTGGTACCCGTTGATCAGGAGTTGCAGGACGAAGATGAAGAGGGCGATGCCCGTGATCTTGAAAAAGCGGCCGAGGTCGATGCGCACGCTGCCGCGCACGAACAGCACGCCGAAGAGCACCGCCAGGGCGAGGCCGGCCAGCACTCCCAGGATGGCCATCAGACCGCCGGTCGAGAGCGACAGGGCGGAGAGGAAGAGCACCGTCTCGATCCCCTCGCGGAAAACCATGAGGAAGGTGAAGGCGAAGAGGCCCACGGCCACCGTTCCCTTGCGCTCCCGGGACACGATGCGCGCCAGCGATCCCTTCATCTCCCCGGAAAGCTCGTGGGAGTGGCGCCACATCCACACCATCATGGAGCCGACGATGACGGCCGAGCCCAGGTACAGGAGGCCCTCGAAGACTTCCTCGTTCACCGCCCAGCGATAGAGGACGAGGGCGCCCAGCAGGCTCGCCGCCGCCGCCGCACCAATGCCCGCCCACACCGCTCCCAGGTGCCGCTCGTAGCCCTCGCGACGCAGGAAGGCGACGATGATGCCCACCACCAGGGCCGCCTCCACTCCCTCCCGCAAGGTGACGATGAACGCCTCAAACATGGGTTTGCACCTCGCGGCGCGCCTGCGGAGCCGCGGACGCTGCCGCGCAAAGGTTGCACAGGCCGGAGATCTGCAAAGTGTGGCGTGTCGTCACGAAGCCATGGGCGCGGCAGATCTCCCCCTGGAGCGCCGCAATTCCAGGGCTGACGAACTCCACCACCCGGCCGCAGCCGGTGCACACCAGGTGATCATGCTGCTGCCCGAAGTGCACGTGCTCGTAGAGGAAGCCACGGCTCCCCAGCCGCTGCTTGCGCGCCAGGCCGCACTCCACCAGCAGGTCGAGATTCCGGTAGACGGTGGCCCGTGAGATCTTGAGGCTACGGGCTTTCATCGCCGCCAGCAGCTCCTCGGCGTCGATATGCCCGTGCTGGGAGAAGATCTCGTCGAAGAGCGCCAGCCGCTCCCCGGTCACGCGATGCCCCCGGCCGCGCAGGTACTGGAGGAACTGCTCTTTCTCGCGCGCGTTTGCCATCATCTCAAGTTCCTTCGCGTTTGTTGAGATTTTGTCTCAAGAGGCGATGGCAATTCTGGACCGTTCCAGTCCTGTTTGTCAACAGAGCTACGATCGATCCCTCTATCCCCCTCCAAAGGGCGTCTCAAAAGGTTGACAGCGACGCCGCTGACGCCAGGGATTCAAATCCCTGGCTACCGACGCTTGTCCCCTCCGGGACTGCTATTTCATTCTTCCCGCGTCCCGTAGGGACTAAAGAGGGTAGCCAGGCGATTTCAATCCCTGGCGGCGTAGGCGTCGCGCTGTCCTACCGCTGATCGAGCGGCGCAAATGACCGCTGGGTGGGACCGGTGTAGATCTGGCGTGGGCGGTTGATGCGGTTCTTCGGGTCGTGCAGCATCTCCCGCCAGTGGGCGATCCAGCCGGGCATGCGGCCGAGGGCGAACAGCACCGTGAACATGTTGGTGGGGATGCCCATGGCGCGGTAGATGATGCCGCTGTAGAAGTCGACGTTGGGATAGAGCTTGCGGGCGACGAAGAAGTCGTCGTGCAAGGCGACCTCCTCGAGGGCCTTGGCGATCTCCAGTAGGGGATCGGAGACGCCGAGCTCGGCCAGCACCTCGTCCACGGTGGCCTTGAGGATCTTCGCCCGCGGATCGAAGTTCTTGTAGACGCGGTGCCCGAAGCCCATGAGCTTGAAGCCGGAGCCCTTGTCCTTCGCCATATCGACGTACTTCTTGTAGTCGCCGTGATCGTCGCGGATGCGCCCCAGCATCTCGATAACCGCTTGGTTGGCGCCGCCGTGGAGGGGACCCCAGAGGGCGGAGATGCCCGCCGAGATCGAGGCGAAGAGGTTCGCCTGGCTGCTGCCGACCATGCGCACCGTCGAGGTGCTGCAATTCTGCTCGTGATCGGCGTGGAGGATGAGCAGCAGGTTCAGAGCCCGGTCGAGCACCGGCCTCACCTCATAGCGCTCAGCCGGCACCGAGAACATCATGTGCAGGAAGTTCGAGCAGTAGGAGAGGTCGTTGCGCGGATAGACCACCGGCTGGCCCATGTTCTTCTTGTAGGACGCCGCGGCGATGGTCGGTCCCTTGGCCAGCAGCCGGACGATGTTGAGGTCGAGGTCGTCGTGACCGTCGTTCGGGTAGTAGGTGGAGAGGGAGACCACCATGGAGGACAGCATCGCCATCGGGTGGGCGCTCGACGGGAAGCCCTCGAAGAACTTCTTCATGTCCTCGTGGATCATGGTGTGGCGGGTGAGCCGGCCCTCGAACTCTTCGAGCTCGGCGGCGTTCGGCAGCCGCTCGTAGATCAGCAGGTAGCAGATCTCGGTAAACTGCGCGCGGCCAGCGATCTCTTCGATGGGGTAGCCGCGGTAGCGCAGGATGCCGGCCTCGCCGTCGATGAAGGTGACGGCGCTCTCGCAGGCGCCCGTGTTGCCGTAGCCGGGATCGAAGGTGATGGCGCCGGACTTGGCCCGGAGCTGGGAGATATCGAGACCCACCTCTCCCTCGCTGCCGACGGTGACCGGCAACTCGTACTCCTTGCCGTCCAGAGTCAGGCGGCCGGGAGCAGGAGTGGGAGAAACGGCGGGGGACTCTTCGATGACGGGGTTGGTCTGCTGGGACATCCTCAAGGCTCCTCGCGCGCACGGCTCCCCGAAACGGGGAGCGCCATGGGGATTCTATCGTCTGGCTTCGGGGGCGCGCAAGAAAAGGAACCCGGCTTCCAGGATGGCGAGGGCGGAGGTCCCGGTGAACCGCCGCCCGTGTCGAGATCAATTCAGTGGCCTGGGGTGCCGGAGGCACAGGTCACACAGACCCAGATGCAATGCAGGTGGTCACACCCGGCGCTGGACTGATTGGGATCCGTGCTGTTCGGGTCGCAGTGACAGGATTGATGGGGACACTGCCCCGCCGGGCAACTGGGCGTCGGCGCAGGCATCGGTGAGGTGGACGCGGCCAAGGCAGGGTGCGCGGGCTCTCCCTTGAGCACGGCCGGGGAGACGCCCGCCAGGAAGTTCGAGGAGGGCGGCAGCAGGGTGTCCGGCCGGCCGTCGCCGTCAGTATCGACCTTGACTCCGGTCGGATACTGCGGCGCCTTGACGTACGCCCAGACCGAGCGGCTGCCTGGGCCGAGCTCAATGCGGCGGGTCACCTCGCGCCGGCCGCTCCTGTCGCCGTTGACGGGAGTGAACACGGCCTTGACGTTGAGCGCCAGCGGCGCCGAGTAGGTCCCGCCGAGCGCCTCGGTCCGGAAGATGCGCATCGTCGTGACCGGCTGCTTGCCGGCCAGGCTGACGGCGACGTCATACTGGCCGCAACTCGTCGCGATTGGCTTGACGCTCACCAGCGACAGGGCCAGCAACTGGATGCGGGTCGTAGCCTCCCCCTGGCCGTTGAAGGTCGCGTCGTCCAGCCGGCGCACGGCGGTGTCGATGCTGCCGAGGCTGCCGGCGGGCGATGCAGCGAGCGGCGCGCCCTGGAACACGATCTTGCCGGTGAAGGGCTGCGAGCCGGCGCAGAAGAAGTCCGCCGGAATCGGCTCCTTGGCGAAACTCGTCTGCGCGAACCCTGCGACGGTCATCCACAGGTCGACTCCCGAGTGAATAGAGTCTCCCGCTCCCGCGAAGGCGAGCGAGCCGCCGATCAGGGCAAGGAGCAAGGCTCCCGGGATGGCTGAGAGGACCCAAGGCTTCGCAACTTTCATTCTCCGCTCCTTTCCGGTAATTTGTGGAACGCAGCAGCTCCGGCCTGGGCGGCCTGCGAGCTCTATCTATAAGATAGTGCGACGGAGCGGTCGGTGGGAGCCCTCAGGGGAGGAGCTCTAACATGTCGATGCCCCCTGATCAGTTGCAAGCTCCATGGGTTGATCCGATCGTCGCCGAGGATTCCGGCCCCCGAATCTCGGGCCGAGCTGCTGATTCAATGTTCTACCGGTTTTTTCAAGCTCTTTTGCCCTGAAACAATGTTTCACCGCTTTTTTCACGCAAATTTGGCGCCGGAGCTTGAAAAAGCCCGTATAACATCAGGATCCGCCGTGAAACAATGTTTCACGGGCTGATTCATTGTTTCAGGAGAAGAAATCCTGTTTCAGGCTCGCCCAGGGTGAATCACGGGAGGAAAAAGCCAATCACGGAAGAAGAGACCGTTCCAGCCGCTGCCAGTCTGAATTACGGCTTCGCGGAGTGAAACGGGCTGATCCAGCGCGAATCGGCAGGCTATAGCAGCCCACCGCCCCGGCTGTGGAATCGCCCGGGTATGGAAAGCTCCGGACCGCCGCCTCCCCACACTCGTTGGAAATACCGGTCACTCGCCCACCATCTCGCCGGGATTTCCACAACTTTGTCGGGACTCGCTTCAGGAACTCTCCTCCCCGGCCGATTCTACCCTGGAGCCTGACCAGCGTGGAGTTTAGGCCGAGAGCGCGGAGGCGCGAGGCGCGCCCGGCCTATGAGTGCCCGGTGATTGGCGGCGCGGCGCAGAGCGTGCTCACCGCCGCGCTGATGGCGGCATACGAAGAGCCCGAGGCCGAGAGCAGTAACCGCTGGCTCGGGAGCAACCGCTGCTGTCTCCCCCACTACCTGTCGCGATTCGGCACCCCTTCCCTCAGTTCTTGGCGAATCCCGCCGCCACTTGGTACTGAGCCTGACTTCCCGTGATGCTCGTAAAGACGATATGTGCGCCCTTGTAGGTCACGTCGGTCGGCCCGGAAGGCGCGACGTCGTAGACCAAGTCACTACTGGTCTCTGGATGTGACCAATCTGCCGAATACTCCCTGTAGGTCAGGTGGAGCACTCCGGCTGCGACTCCCTGGAAGATCAGCTCCCTCTTCCACCGAGGATGGTCAGGGTTCGGCAGAAGGACGACGGCATACGGGGCGAACAGATGCTCTACAGCCTTCCCTCCTGCGACTATTTGGACCTTGTCGAACTTTCCGTCGTGATCCAGGTCCTTCAAGCAGTAGAGGGCGGCCCCGTAGCCCTTGCAGCATTCCTTGGGGCCAGTTCCGTGCTCCAGGCTGCATTCCAGGAGCAAATCCTTAGGGAGAATCATGCCGGACTTCGAGACGAGGGTGTCCGACTTGAGCCTCGCCCATTCCAGCACCGTCTCCTCCGAGGCGACAAGGAGGGGCTCTCCAGAAGCGACGGTCGCCTCGGTGCCAATCTCCGGCTTGGAGACTCGGAGGTGCTGACTGACCGTGTCGTCTGAGATGGCGGGAACCGGATGAATGAGGAGGAGGGGTGCTGCCAACAAGAGAAAACCCAAGCGCATGGAAAGCTCCTTATAGAACGATCTCCAGAACCACCCGAAGCACCGGAGGCTGCCTTGCTTTCCAGATGGCATCCCATTCGTAAGCCGGAATCTGCCATTCGAATTTCGGTGCCTTCGCCGTAGAGGTGCCGATTCCCCATGCCAGGACGCCGAGAGCTGTCGAGCCGGCCGTCTTGCCTCCGATTGTAATCCCTGATTCACTGCTCTTCCTGACCTCCTTGCCCTCCGACAAGAGAGACACTCTCAAGTTTACGTCTTGCCGAAATCGCTCCGTCGAGAGCGAAGGCGTCACTGTTACGAACTGCGTTCCATGGCGATCCTCACGCTGGACAAGGATCACCCCAACGCGGGCCTGCTCGCATCGGTAACCGCTGGCATCTGGGTAGCCTCGCGTCACTCCCGGCGGGGTTGCGTTCAAAGCCTTCCTCGGTTTGCCGTTCGGTCCAGTCCCTTCTCCGAGGGAGATGTCGATCAACATCGGACTGCCGATGTCCACTAGGGCGTCGCCGGCATTGGTAGATTCACGCCGAGGCACAACCTCATCCTGCGGGGTCGCCTGGCGTACCTGGGAGACAACCGGAGGTGCCGCGAGCAATGCAGCCAGGCATGCAACGCCCAAAATCTTGTTCATCTCTCTCAACCTCCGGCCTCACCTTCCTACTGGGGGAGAAACTCCCTAAGGGCCAGTCACAGAATAACCGTGCCAGTTCCTTAACCCGGGGCGGCAGCGGCCGGCGCTACAGCTCGCGCAGCGCCGTCGCCACCGGCATGCGGGCGGCCCGGATGGCCGGAAAGAGCCCGCCGATGAGCCCCATGAGCAGCGAGTACACGAGTCCCTGGACGAGCAGCCGCGGGGTGACGGCGAAGGAGAACGCCACCTGGCTGAAGCTCGACCAGTTCATCGTCGCGGTCTGATAGCCGTTGAAGGCGAAGTAGCTGATGGCGGCGCCGAGGAGCCCGCCGGCAAGGGCGAGCAGCAATGACTCGGCCAGCACCGAGACCACCACCGGGCCGCCGCGGAACCCCAGGGCGCGCAGGGTCGCGATCTCCCGGGTGCGCGACGCCACGGCCGAGTACATGGTATTGATGGCGCCGAAGACGGCTCCCACCGCCATCAGCGAGGCGATGAGATAACCCAAACCGGTGATGATGCCGTTGATGGTGCGCGTCTGCCCGGCATAGTAGTCCGCCTCCCGGATCACCTTGACGTCCAGGCGCGGATCGCGGGTCAGGTTGTCCTTGAAGTCGTCGAACGCCTGCGGCGACTGGAGCTTGGCGTAGACCGCCTGGAAGCTGGAGCCACGCCGGTAGGCCGGTTGCAGCACGCCGACATCGCACCAGATCTCGGACTCGGCCACGGAGCCGCCGGCGGTGAAGATCCCCACCACGGTCCAATCGGACTCGCCGAAGTGGAGCTTGGAGCCGAGGTCGAGTCCGGCGAACTCCTGGGAGGCCGCCTTGCCCACGATCACCTCGCTACGCCCGGGCTCGAAACGGCGCCCCTGGACGATCTTCAGCTCTTTGCGGACCTCGAAGGCCGCCGGCTGCACGCCCCGCAACGGCACGTTGGCGTCGGTGCCGGTGGATTTCTTGGGGATGTCGGCCACCACGTAGAGCTCGGCCGAGGCCACGGGGCCGCCTTGGGCGTTGCGGGCGACGCCGGGCTTGCCGACGATGATGTCCGTCGCCTCCCGCTGCAGGCCGCTCATCATCTCGCCGTCGCTGCCACTGCGCAGCACGATCGCGGTGTCCGGCGAGGCGCTCGAGAGCAGTGTGCGGCGAAATCCCTCGGCGATGGAAAGGGTGGTGACGAACACGGCCACCACTCCGGCGACGCCCACGGCCGCGGCGAGCGAGGCGCCGAGGCGCTGGCTGATCGTCCGCAGGTTGAGCCCGGTCAACACCGTCACTTGCGAGAGCCAGTTGAACATGATCACACCCTCCGCAACGCGTCGACGATACGCAGCCGCATGGCCTGCACGGCGGGCAGCAGACCGGTCACCAACCCGAGGACCAGCGTCAGCACCGCGCCCAGGATGATGTCCGGCGGCGGGAAGTAGAAAACCGGGAGATTGCCGTGCGTCGGATCGCCCCCCAGCGTGATCAGCCCCCAGCCGAGGGCGAGGCCCAGCGCGCCGCCGAGCACGGCCAGCAGGCAGGATTCCGCCAGCACCAGGCCGAGCACCTGGCCGTTGCGGAAGCCCAGCGTCTTCAACACCGCGAGCTCACTGGTGCGCTCGCGCACCGACTGCGCCATGGTGTTGCCCGCCACCAGGAGGATGGTGAAGAAGACGGCCACGAGGACGATCCGCATGATCTGCCCGATGTCCCCCACTTGCGCGGCGAAGGACTGGGCCAGCGCCTTCTCGCTCTGCGTCTTGGTCTCGTAGGGCGAGTTGGCGAACAGGGCGTCGGTACGCTTGGCCACGTCGGGAGAGTGCGCCGGGTCGTCGATACGGATGATGTACCAGCCGATAAGCCCCCGGCTGCCAGCGGTGGAGGCTTCCTTGAGGTAGTCGTAATGGAAAAAGAAGCCGGAGGTGTCGGTCGACTTCTCCTTGCCGTCGTAGATGCCGTCGAGGTTGAACTCCCAGGCGTTCGAGCCGTCCGGATGGCGGTAGATGGTGCCCTGGATGGGAATCTTGTCGCCCACCTTCCAGTGGAAACGATCCGCCGTCGTCCGGCCCACGATGGCGCCCTGCCGGTCGGCCAGCCAGGCCTTCCTCTGCTCGGCCGGCATCACCATCTCGGGGTAGAGGTTCATGTAGGTCTCGGGGTCCACCGCCATCTGGGGGAAGAAGTTCTTCGGGTCCTGGTAGATGCCGCCGAACCAGTTGGCGTGCGTGATCTCCTTGACCCCAGGCACCGTCGCGATGCGCTCCCGGTAGGCGATGGGCAGCGGCTGGATGATGGACACCTTGTGGGTGACCATCAGCCGGTCGGCGCCACTCATCTCCACCCCGGCGGTGAACGCCATGCGGATGGCCGATAGGTAGCCGAACAGGATAAAGGCGACGAGGATCGACAGCACGGTGAACGCCGTGCGCACCTTCTTGCGCCTGAGGTTGTTCAGGATCAGCGGCAGGAACTTCATGGCGCCGGCTCCGCCACGAGGTTGCCCTTGTCCAGGTACAGCGTGCGCCGCGCGCGGGCGGCGGCGTGCGGGTCGTGGGTCACCATGACGATCGTCTTGCCGTGCTCGCGGTTGAGCGCCTGGAGAAGGTCGAGGATCTCGTCGCCCGACTTGCGGTCGAGGTCGCCCGTGGGCTCGTCGCAGAGCAGGAGCGTCGGGTCCGTGACGATGGCGCGGGCGATGCCCACCCGCTGCTCCTGACCACCGGAGAGCTGCCTTGGGTAGTGCCGGGCGCGGTCCGCCAGGCCCACCACCGCCAGCGCCGTGGCGACGTGCCGCTTGCGCTCCGACGCCGAGAGCTTGGTGAGCAGCAGAGGCAGCTCGACGTTGCGCTCAGCGGTCAACACTGGTAACAGGTTGTAGAACTGGAAGACGAAGCCCACGTGACGCGCCCGCCAGGAGGCGAGCTGGCCCCCGGAGAACCGGTCGATGGGCTCGCCCGCCACTTCCACGGAGCCCGAGGAGGGGGTGTCCAGGCCGCCCATGAGGTTGAGCAGCGTCGTCTTGCCCGAGCCCGAAGGGCCCATCAGCGCCAGGAAGTCGCCCTCGGGAATGTCGAGATCGATCCCCTGCAGGACGTCGATCCGCTCGTCACCGCGGCGATATTCCTTCCGTACGTCTTTGATATGAACCAGCGTGCCGTTCTGCGACATCGTGATCTCCTCTAGTCCTTGACTAGTCCTTGACGACGACTTTATCGCCGTCCTTCAGATCCGCCGGCCCTTCGACCACCACGCGCTCGCCCACCGCGAGCCCGGAGAGCACCACCGCCTCGTTGCCGTTGGCGGCCGACAGGCCGATCGCCCGCCGCTCGACGGCGCCCTCCCGCACCACGAAGACGACGTCCTTGTCGCCCACCCGGCGCACCGCCACCCGGGGGATCGTCACTACGGCCCGGTTGGAGGCCGGCTGCTCCTTCTCGTCGCCCAGGAAGGCGACCTTGACGCCCATGTCGGGGAGGAGGCGCGGGTCGAGCTTCTCGAAACCCAGCCGCACCTTCACCGTCGCCTTCTGCCGGTCCGCCGTGGGCACGGGCATGATCACCCGGCAGGGGATCTGCCAGTCGGGATAGGCGTTCAGCGTCGCCATCGCCCGCTGCCCGGGAGCGACCCGGTTGATGTAGCTCTCGTTGACGTCGACGTCGATCTCCAGCGACTTCATGTCCACCAGCGTGCAGATGCCGGTGCGGGTGAAGCCGCCGCCGGCCGAGATGGGCGAGATCATCTCGCCCGGCTGCGCGTCCTTGGTGACGGCGACGCCGGAGAAGGGGGCGCGGATCACCGTGTCGTCGACGTCCTGGCGGCGCAGCACGACCTGCCGCTGGGCGACCTCGACGTCCTGCCGCCCCACCTCCAGCCGCGCCGCGAAGGACGCCGCGTCGGCGTCGGCGGAGTCGAGGTCGGCCTGGGTGGAGATGCCCTGCGCCTTCAGGCGCCGCATCCGGTCCTGGCTGAGCTTCGCCTGCCGGAGGCGCACCTCGTTCTCCGTCAGGTTACGCCGCGCCGAGATGAGCTGCGACTCGGCGAGCGACAGCGCCTTGCGGGGCGTGGCGTCGTCGAGGTGCGCCAGCACCTGCCCCTCGCGGATCTCCATTCCTTCTTCCACCAGCACGTCCACCACCTTGCCGGTGATCTTGGAGGACACGGTGGCCGCTCGCCGGGCGGTGACGTAGCCCGAGGCGTCGAGCACCGTGCCCGCCGTCGCCGCACCGCCGGAGCGCGCCTGGGCCGCGGCGGTGCGCACCGGCACCGGCCGGGGCCGCAGCAACCACCAAGCGACACCCGCGCCCACCACCGCCACGACGAGCAGCACGATCCACCAGCGGCCCCCGCCGCCGGCGCCCCTCTCCTCTCCTGCACGGTCGATCCGCAGGCCTTCCAGCGAAGGCTTGTCCGAAGCCATGAATTCTCCTCTTGGGTTCCGGGGAGCACCCGCCCGCTCTCATACGGCTCGTCGCCGGGGAAGTTGCTCCAGGCTGCCGGAGCCCTGATTCTACCCGAAGGCGCAAGGAAAGCGGAAGGGGGGCGTGAATCGAAGGCATCCAAAGTTTCGAATTCCGCACCTTGAAACCGTTCACCGCGCGCTCTGCGGGACGGATTGCGGAAGCCGCGGGATGGATCGCCCGCCTTCGTGACGAGTGGCGAATATTAAGACTGCGCAGATGACGCGCCAGCCGAAATTCGATCCAATTTAATGGACCGCCAAGCCCTCGCGGGCAGGAGCGATTTATTCCGCAACTCGTCTCAAGTTCAATGAATACGGGCTTTTATCCAATCTGCCAAGCTCCTTGCCAAACACGGCACAGCCCTTGCTCTACGAGAGCCTGCAGGTTGTGAAAGGAGGTGAACGCGATCGGTATTCAACGGATTGCACTGATCGATTCGTGTAACTGGACTTCACCCGATTTACCGACAAGGAGGTTCGAGATCATGAAGCCTGTTTTGTTTTCCATGCGCGCGCTGGCAACGCTTTCGATCGGCACCATGCTGCTGCTCCTCGCCCTGCCGGCGCTGGCGCAGCTCGAAAGCGGCAATCTCAACGGCACCGTCAAGGCTCTGACCGGCGAGATCCTGCCGGGGGTCACCGTCACCCTGTCCGGGGGCGGCGCTCCCCAGATCCAGGTCACCGACACCCATGGACGCTTCCGCTTCCCCGGCTTGGCGCCGGGCAGCAACTACACCGTGAAGGCGGATCTCCAGGGGCTCTCCCCCTTCGAGTCCACCGGCATCGTCGTCAACGTGGGGCGTAACACCGAAATCGAGGTGACACTGTCGGGGGCGATGACCGACGTGATCAACGTCGTCGCCGACACGCTGCTCGACCCTCGGCGCTTCACCCCTGGCAGCACAGTGACCAACGCCGACCTCGAGCGGATTCCCTCGGCCCGCGACCCGTGGGCCGTGCTGCAGTCCGTCCCGGGAGTGCTGACCGACCGCATCAACGTCGGCGGCAACGAGAGTGGACAGCAGTCGCAGTACGTCGGACCCGGCTCCTGCGGCGACCAGGCGGTATGGGCGATGGACGGCGTGGTCATCACCGATATGGCGGCCCTCGGCTCCTCGCCGGGCTACTACGACTTCGACGCTTTCGAGGAGATGAACGTGACGACCGGCGGCAGCGACGCCTCCATCGCCACCGGCGGCGTGGTGCTCAACATGGTCACCAAGCGGGGCACCAACGAGTGGCGCGGCTCGGGGCGCTACCTGCAGTCCTCCAGCGGTACGCAGTCCAACCTCTCGTTCAAGAACAGCGACCTCGGCCAGCCCGGCGCCTGGAACAACGGCCACGCCCAGACCGCGTTCAACCAGGGTAACCGGATCGACAAGATCGAGGACTACGGCATCGAGCTCGGCGGCCCGATCGTCCGAGACCGGCTGTGGATCTGGGGATCGTACGCCAAGCCCAAGATCGACCTATTGACCATCGACAACTTCAGCGACAAGACCACCCTCAAGGACTGGAACGCCAAGCTGAACGCCCAGGTCACGGCCGCCAACTCGGCCACCGGCTTCGTCTGGCAGAGCGAGAAGATCAAGCTCGGCCGCAACGCCAGCCCGACCCGGCCGCAGGAAACCACCTGGGATCAGGACAACTTCGGCCCCAGGCCCACCACCTGGAAGGTGGAGGACACCCAGATCTTCAGCAGCAACTTCTTCGCCACCGGCATGTACTCCAAGGTCAACGGCGGCTTCGAGCTGGTTCCCGAAGGCGGCGACCAGACGCCATTCCGCGACGCCACCCTGACGTGGCACAACAGCTTCCTCCTGCAACAGATCGAACGGCCGCAAGAGCAGGGCAAGCTCGACGGCTCGAGTTACTTCAACACCGGGAATCTCGCGAACGAGCTCAAATATGGCGCGGGCTACCGTAGCGCCGAATCCTCGAGCCTCTTCAGTTGGCCGGGCGGCGGGCTCCAGCTCACGCTCTCCGGCGACTTCCCGCTGCTCGTGCTGGCCCGCGACGCCACGCCCAAGGTGAAGATCGACTACACCAACGCCTATGCCCAGGACACCCTCGCCCTCGGCAACCTGACGGCCAACATCGGCGTGCGTTGGGACCGCCAAGGCGGCAAGAACGAGGCCTCCTCGGCCGCCGCCAACACGGTGGCACCGGAGCTTCTCCCCGCCGTCAGCTACGCGGGCCAGGACTCCGGCTTCACCTGGAGCAATTTCACTCCCCGCCTTGGGGCTACCTACGCCCTGGGCGCGCAGCACAAGACCCTGCTGCGCTTCAGCTACTCCCGCTTCGCCGACCAGCTCGGCACCGCCACCGCCGGTGCGCTCAACCCCCTGGGCGGCCTCGGCTACCGCTACTTCTACACCACCAACAACGGCTCGCCGAATCTCACCCGGGGCGCCATCGGCCCCGAGGTGGCGTCGCCCAGCGGCAACGTCAACCCCATCACCTTCGGCATCCTGCAATCCAACGCGGTGAACCCCAACCTCGGCGCTCCGGTCACCGACGAAGTGCTGCTCGGCGTCGAGCACGCGCTGCTGCCGGAGTTCGTCGTCGGGCTCAACCTCACCTACCGCAAGTACCACAACAACCTGGAATTTCAGCGGCTCGTCTTCGACGCCGACGATCCCTTCGCCCCCGAGCTCCTCGGAAGCGTCGGCCGCGTCGGCCAGCGCAGCGACTATGTCCAGCACTCTCAGCAGGTGACGGCTCCCGACGGCCACTCCTACACGGTGAACTACTACGAGTTGCGCCCGGGCGTCACCACCCGCAACGGCTTCCTGCTCACCAACGGTGAGCGCGAGCAGGAGTTCAAGGGCGCGGCCCTCACCTTCAACAAGCGTCTGGCCGACCGCTGGATGCTGCGCGGCAACGTCTCCTACCAGGATTGGAAGTGGCGGATTCCCGACGGCGCAAACCTGGATCCCACGGATACCGTGGCCGGCGGCGTCGTCGACGGCACCGAGTTCCTCCAGGGCTCCGGCACCACCTCCGGCCCCAAGGGCAGCGTCTTCATCAACAGCAAGTGGTCGTACAGCCTCAACGGCATGTATCAGGTCGCGCCCGACCGCCCCTGGGGCTTCAACGTCGCCGCGAATCTGACCGGCCGCCAGGGCTATCCGGAGCGTTACGTCGACCGCATCAACCGGGCGACGATCGCCGACAACGGCGGCTCGGGCATCGACGTGCCGGTCAACTCCGACACGAGCGCCTTCCGCTATCCGAACCTCAACGTCGTGGACTTCCGGGTCGAGAAGGAGTTCACCTTCAGCCAGTTCGGCCTCACCCTCGGCGTCGACATGTTCAACGCCCTCAACGAGTCCTACGTCCTCCAGCGCCAGACCGTGATCGCCAACAACGGTCTGCCGGTCAACAACGGCGACTTCGTCACCGAGATCCTCAGCCCGCGCATCTTCCGTCTTGGTGCGAGGTTGAGCTTCCGCTAGCGGCTCTTGCCGCAGCCGGGTCCGCCGGGGTGATCCCGGCGGACCTTTTCCATTCAAATTTTCGAATCACCCGCTCCGATTCTTGAAGCGCTGGGACGAAGCGCGGAAATCACGGGGCGAAACGCCGAAAAGCGGCGATCGGCAGCGACTCTCCACTGGGCTGCGCCGGTCTGTGGTCGCGGGAGCAATTCAAGATTCTGAATCAAGCACCTCCGAAAGCCGCTTAACAACTCGTTTACAAGAGATTTAAATCCAATTGATCCAATCGTTTGGAACCGGTCTTAACAATCTTTACAAATAACGGCACAACCCTTGCTCTTTTTGGCACGTCGAGAGAAAGGAGGTTAAGCGGAAGGGCTTTTTAGAACATCGCAACCATTCATCCAAGAGCCTAACGACGTACTCACAAGGAGGTTTGACTTCATGAAGCCTTGTCCCCATCCAATTCGCGCGCTTTCATGCGCCGCCTTGCTGCTGCTCCTCGCCCTGCCGGCGCTGGCACAGCTCCAGAGCGGCAACCTTTACGGCACCGTCAAGGGGCCGAATGGCGAGACTCTCCCGGGAGTCACCGTCACTCTGACGGGCTCCGGCGCTCCGCAGGTCCAGGTCACCGACACTCAGGGACGCTTCCGCTTTCCGGGCCTCGCTCCCGCCAGCAACTACGCCCTGAGAGCGGACCTTCAGGGGTTCTCCCCTCTGGAGTCCACCGGCATCGTGATCAACATCGGTCGCAACACGGACATTGAGCTTCAGCTCTCCGCGGCGGTGGAGGACGTCATCAACGTCACCGCCGAGTCGCCGATCCTCGACACCCGCCGCATTTCGACCGGCACCACGGTGTCGAACTCGGATCTCGAGCGCATTCCCACGGCCCGCGATCCCTGGGCCGTGCTCCAATCCACTCCCGGCGTGCTGACCGACCGCATCAACGTCGGCGGCAACGAGAGCGGCCAGCAGTCGCAGTACGTCGGCCCCGGCTCCGGTGGCGACCAGGCGGTGTGGTCCGTCGACGGCGTGGTCATCACCGACATGGCGGCTCTCGGCTCCTCGCCCGGCTACTACGACTTCGACGCCTTCGAGGAGATGCAGGTGACCACCGGCGGCAGCGACGCCTCCATCGCCACCGGCGGCGTGGTGCTCAACATGGTCACCAAGCGCGGCACCAACGAGTGGCGTGGCTCCGGCCGGTACTACCGGTCCTCCAGCGGTACACAGGCCGATCTTTCGCTCAAGAACAGCGACCTCGGTCAGCCCGGCGCCTGGAACAACGGTCACGCCCAGACCGCCTTCACGCAGGGCAACCGGATCGACGAGATCGAAGACTACGGCGTCGAGCTCGGCGGGCCGGTCGTCAAAGACCGGCTGTGGATCTGGGGGTCGTATGCCAAGCCGAAGATCGACCTCTTCACCATCGACAACTTCAGCGACAAAACCACTCTCAAGGACTGGAACGCCAAGCTGAACGCCCAGGTCACGGCCAGCAACTCGGCGACCGGTTTCGTCTGGCAGAGCGAGAAGATCAAGCTCGGCCGCAACGCCAGTCCGACCCGGCCGCAGGAGACCACCTGGAACCAGGACAACTTCGGCGACAGCCCCACCACCTGGAAGGTGGAGGACACTCAGATCTTCAACAGCAGCTTCTTCGCCACCGGCATGTACTCCAGGGTCAACGGCGGCTTCGAGCTCCTCCCCGAGGGCGGCGACCAGACGGCGTTCCGGGACTCCACCCTGGTGTGGCACAACAGCTTCCTCTTGGAACAGATCTTGCGGCCGCAGGAGCAGGCTAA
Source organism: Thermoanaerobaculia bacterium (assembly GCA_035996875.1). Lineage (GTDB taxonomy): Bacteria > Acidobacteriota > Thermoanaerobaculia > Multivoradales > UBA5704 > DATARR01. The sequence continues at coordinate 349,359 of DASYJD010000028.1, read as the reverse complement.
GCTCGACGGCTCGAACTTCTTCAACACCGGGAGCGTCTCGAACGAGCTCAAATATGGCGGCGGCTACCGCACGGCTGAATCGTCGTCGCTCGTCAACTGGCCGGGCAGCGGGTTCCAGCTCACCCTCTCCGGTGACTTCCCCCTGCTCATTCTGTCCCGTGCCGCCACGCCCGACGTGAAGATCGACTACACCAACGTCTATGCCCAGGACACCCTCGCGCTCGGCAACCTGACGGCCAACATCGGTGTCCGTTGGGACCGCCAGAAGGGCAAGAACCTGGCCTCTTCGGCCGCCGCCAACCCGGTGGCTCCGGACCTTCTCCCCGCCGTCAACTACGCGGGTCAGGACGCCGGCTTCACCTGGAGCGACATCACTCCCCGTATCGGATTGACCTACGCCCTGGGCGCCGAGCACAAGACCCTGCTGCGCTTCAGCTACTCCCGCTTCGCCGACCAGCTCGGCACCGGCGTCGCCGGCTGGCTCAACCCCCTGGGCGGCCTCGGGTACCGCTACTTCTACACCACCAACAACGGCTCGCCGAATCTCACGCGGGGCGCCATTGGTGACGAAGTGTTCTCGCCCAGCGGCAACGTCAACCCTCTCAACTTCGGCATCCTGCAGTCCGCCGCGGTGAATCCCAACCTCAAAGCTCCAACCACCGACGAGGTGCTGCTCGGCGTCGAGCACGCGCTGCTGCCGGAATTCGTCGTTGGGCTCAACCTTAGCTACCGCAAATACCGCGACGTCCTGGATGCGGACCGGCTCGTCTTCGACGCCGACAATCCGTTCGATCCCTCTTTGCTCAACAGTGTCGGCCGCGTCGGCCAGCGCAGCGACTACGTCCTGCAGAGTCAGCAAGCGATAGCCCCCGACGGCCACACCTACACGGTGAACTACTACGAGCTGCGTCCGGGTGTCACCACCCGCAACGGCTTCCTGCTCACCAACGGCGACCGCGAACAGGAGTTCAAGGGCGCGGCCCTCACCTTCAACAAGCGTCTGGCCAACCGCTGGATGTTGCGCGGCAACGTTTCCTGGCAGGACTGGAAGTGGCAGATTCCCAACAGCGCAATCCTGGATCCCACGGACACCGTGGCCGGCGGCGTCGTCGACGGCACCGAGGTTCTCCAGGGCTCCGGCACCACCTCCGGCCCCAAGGGCAGCGTCTTCATCAACAGCAAGTGGTCCTACAACCTCAACGGCATGTATCAGATCGCGCCCGACCGCCCCTGGGGCTTCAACGTCGCCGCGAACCTGACCGGCCGCCAGGGCTATCCGGAGCGCTTCGTCGACCGCATCAACCGGGCGACGATCGCCGACAACGCCGGCTCGGGTATCGACATTCCGGTCAACTCGGATCCGGATGCCTTCCGCTACCCCGACGTTAACGTCGTCGACTTCCGGATTGAGAAGGAGTTCACCTTCAGCCAGTTCGGTCTCACCCTCGGCGTCGACATGTTCAACGCCTTCAACGAGTCGTACGTCCTCCAGCGGCAGACCGTTGTCTCCAACAACGGCGCGCCGGTGAACAACGGCGACTTCGTCACCGAGATCCTGAGCCCGCGCATCTATCGCCTCGGCGCGCGGTTCAGCTTCCGCTAACGGCCCCTTTCTTGCAACCAAGGTCCGCCGGGGTAACCCGGCGGACCGTTTTTCGGTTTTGGTTTTTGGCTTTCGATTCGGGATCGACGAGGGCGCGAGAGGTCATTTCATGAGCTTGATTTTCAGAAACGCGAACATCGACGACGACATCCGTGAGCGACGCCTCACCGAGCTGCTCTCCGCCGCCGCGACCCTGCAGCGCCAGCTCGCCGCCCTGCTGGGCCCGCCGCCGGCCGACGAATCGCCTGTCCGCCGCCTGGCCGTGCGCAACAACGGGCACGTGCTGTTCCTGGCCCCGGAGGAGATCGAATGGATCGAGGCCGCTGGAAACTACGTCCGCCTGAACGCCGGCGGCGAGTCCCACCTGCTGCGCGAAACGATGTCCGGGGTCGAGGGAAAGCTCCCCCACGACGGCTTTCTGCGGATCCACCGCTCGGCCATCGTCAACCTCGACTCTGTCCGCGAGCTGGAGCCCGGCGCCCATGGCGACTTCGTGGTGGTGCTCCAGAGCGGCAAGCGGCTCCCCCTCTCCCGCGGCTGCCGCGATCGTCTGGAAGAGGCGTTGGGAACCGCATAGCACCTCACTCCTACAAACCCCGGCTTCGGGTGATGAGGAGGCCTACTGCGCCTTCTCCACCCGCACCTCGGGATCCCCGTAGTGATCCCGCTTCACCGTGATTTGCCAGGGGTTGCAGCAGACCTCGCAGTCCTGCACCATCGTGCCCCAGACGTCCGGCTCCAGCGTCAGCTCCACCCGCTCGCCGCAGTAGGGACACTGGACCTCGATCGTGTCGCTCCAGTAGCCGTCGCGCTCCATCATTCAGCCCTTCTGCCGTCCGAGTTTGAGGACGATCTCGTGCTCCTTCTTGGTCACCGGCTGCACGGAGAGGCGCGAGCCTTTCTGCGTCACCACCATCTTCTCGAGGCCCTTCGTCGCCTTCAGCTCGGCGAGCGGAACGATCTCCGGGAACCTCTCCACGAAGCGGATGTCGACCATGTACCAGGTGGGATTGTCCGGATCGCTCTTGGGATCGAAATACTTGTGCCCCTTCTGGAAGGCATAGGAATCGGGATAGCCCTCGCGGGCGACCTCGGCCACACCCGTCACGCCCGAAGGCTCGGCGTTCGAGGCGTAGAAGAGAACGCCGTCGCCCCCCTTCATGTCGTCCCGCATCGTATTGCGCGCCTGGAAGTTGCGCACGCCCTCCCACGTCGCCTCACCGTCCCGTTCGAGATCGTCGATGTTGTACGCCTCGGGCTCGCACTTCAACAGCCAGTATTTCTTCGCTCGTGCCATCGTCGCCCTCCGTGCAACAGTCTACCGGGTTTCCCTGGATTGAGCCCGCGTGTCAAAGTGGGAGGAGTTTCCAACCTCGGAGAGAGGCGTCATGCCGAGAACAAGGATGCTCTTGGCCGGTTGTCTGGTCACTGTCGTGGCGCTGGCTGTTGCCGAGCATTGGAATGAAAAAAGGACGGGCTGGGTAATCAAGTAGCAGAGAGCACTACAAAATCTTACCACAGAGGGCGCGACCTTGCCATAGAATGTAGAGACGCCCCACGGGGAACCCCGTGGGGCGTCTCGGAGCGGCGACACTGTCGCACGGTCCATAGACGCTCCGCGGGTACTGCGTAGTCAAAAGAAACGGTTCTCCTATTTCCAGACGTCCGCGGAAAGCTATGGTAAACAGCACCGTTTTCTCCGCCCTCGGAGACGCCCCGCGGGGTTCCCCACGGGGCGTCTCTACAGTAGGGAGGTTAACGTTGATCCTCTACCCTTCAGCCGGCAAAAGTGCACAAATCACTCCCCCGCCGCCCGCCCGGGCTCGCGCAGCATCTCCAGCAGCTCCTCCCGCGTGAACATCTTCGCCAGCTCGGCGGAGTCCTCCTCGACGACGCTCGCCATCATCTCCCGCTTTCTTTCGATCAGGGCGGCGATCTTCTCTTCCAGTGTTCCTTCGGTGACTAGCTTGAAGACCTGCACGGCGCGCTTCTGGCCCAGACGGTAGACGCGGTCCGTGGCCTGATCTTCCTTGGCGGCGTTCCACCAGCGGTCGTAATGGATCACGACCGAGCCGCCCACCAGATCGATTCCGGCGCCGCCGGCCTTCAGGCTGCCGAGGAAGACCCGGCAGTCCGAATCTTCGTTGAAGCGGTCGACGATCTCGCCGCGGCGGACGCTCGCTCCCGTCAGCCGGACGTGGCCCACGCCCAACCCCTCCAAATGGCGGGCCATCAGCTCGATCATCCCCAGATATTGGCTGAAGACCACCACCTTCTGGCCGCTCGCGAGCGCCTCTTCGAGGATCTCCTGGTAGAGGTCCCACTTGCCTGAGGCCAGCTCGCCGGCCTTGCCGAGGTCGCCCAGAGCCAGGGCCGGGTGATCGCAGATCTTCTTGAGCAGGGTGAGCACGGCGAAAACGTGGAGATAGGGAAGGCGGCCGTCCACCGCCGCCTCGATCTGCCGCGCCAGCTCCGCCCCGCGGCCGGCCACCGTGTCGCGATAGAGCTTCACCTGATCGTCCGAGAGGGCACAGGTGCGGACGTCCTCGATTTTCTCCGGCAGCTCGCTCAGCACCGAGGACTTGAGGCGCCGCAGCACGAAGGGGGAGATCACCCGCCGCAGCTCGGCCAGGCGGTCCGCTGGGCGCGGATTGTCCCCCTCGTAAGGAGCTCGCTCCCTTGGGGCCTGCCATTCGTAGCGCTCCACGAAACCGGCGTCGGTCCCCAGATAGCCGGGCAGGACGAGGTCGAAGAGCGCCTTGAGCTCGCCCAGGGAGTTCTCGACCGGCGTCCCGGTAACGCCCAGCTTGACGTCCGCCACCAGGTGATCCGCCGCCTGCCAGCTCTGCGTGCCGCGGTTCTTGAGGTGCTGCGCCTCGTCGAAGACGGCCAGCGCGAAGGGAACCGCCGAGAGCGCCTCGGCGTCCCGGCGCAGCACGCCATAGGAGGTGATCAGCACGTCTCCCGGCTGGAGCTTTCCCGCCAAGCGACGCTGGGCGCCGTGGAAGACCACCGGCCGCAGCCCCGGAGCGTGGCGCTGAATCTGGTTTCGCCAATGCGTCAGCACGCTCGTGGGGCAGATCACGAGAAACGGCTCCGTCGCCTCTCCGCGCTCCACGAGGGTCACCATCAGCGCCAGCACCTGGAGAGTCTTGCCGAGCCCCATATCGTCGCAGAGCAGGCCGGCCAGCCGGTTTTGAACGAGGAAAAGCAGCCAGTCGACGCCCAGCCGCTGGTAGGGCCGCAGCGTCGTCGTGATTCCCTTCGAACCGGTGAACGGCACCGCCGGGCGCAGCTCCAGCAGCCGGCCGAGCCGCTCCGCCTCCTCGCCTTCTCCTCGCACTTGCACCGGCCCGCCCGCTCCGGCCTGGAGGCGCAGCAGCTCGCTCGCCTGAAGCCGGAAGCGGCCGTCCTTCGACGTCTCCGCGAGGCGGTCCAGCTCGCGAAACACCGGCGCGTTGAGATCGATCCAGCCGGCCGCGGTCTCCAGATAGGGCAGCCCCTCCCGCTTCGCCTTCAGGATCTCGGCGAGCGACACCGAGTCGTTGCCGAAGCCATACTCCACGGCCAGCCAGAACCAGCTCCGCTTCAGGGCCGCCTCCAGGTCGAGGACGGAGACCTCGATACGGTCGAGGTGCGTGAAGATCCGCCGGTCGCGCAGCGGCTCGTCAAGCACCAGCAGCCCCTCGCCCAGGGCCTCCGCGTGCGCAGCCAGGAAGCTCGGCACTTGGCTGCGCTGGAGCCGCATGTGGATGGGCGCCTTGAACTTCCTCTCCTTTCCCTCGCGCTCCAGCTCCGCCAGCACGCCTAGCTCCTGGATCCAAACCAGGTTGCCGTAGCGGAACTTGACGAAATCCCGGTGCTCGAAGAAGCGCTCCTCGCCGTTCGCCTGCAGGGCGCGGATGACCGGCCGCACCTCCAGGTCCAGCTCCGTCTCCTGGGTGACGCGGAAGATGGACGTCAGTGGGATGGGCTTGATCGCCAGATCCTCCTGCTCCGGATACTCGCCGGCCAGGAGCTGAAGCGCCGCCCGCACGCGGTCCCGGGGAACGGCGAAGCGGACCACGGGCTCACCGTCCGCCCAGCGATAGGTGAAGGTGAACCGGCCGGTGCCCTGGTCGATCGCGGGATGAAAGGTGCCCCGTCCCTCTCCCGCCGTCTCGAGCTCGCGCACGCAGTGATAGGCGAGGCGATGCCAGAAGCTCTCCTCCCACGTCTGCCGCTGCGTCTTCATACCGGCCTTGTGGAACATCCTCTCCTGCTCGGTGGCCTGGAAGAGGGCCAAGCGCTCCAGCAGGCCGGCGCGGTCGAAGATCCTCTCGCCGTCGGGCGCGGCTTTGCCTGTCCGCTCCAGAAAGCGCAGGCGAGCGGGCGAGGCGTCGAGGTACTCCGCCAGCTCGTCCCCGGCCGGCGAGGTGATGCGGATCACCGGCACCGGCTCGCGCGGCACTCGCAGCACCCGGACCTTGGCCGAGCTCTGCGAATTGCCCTCGAAAAGGAGCCGCGCCAGCCGGTGCCAGACGGACGCCTCGAACGCCGCCTCCCAACTCTTCGCCGCGAAGGCCTGCTCCACCTCCGCCAACGCCTTGGAGAGATCCTTGAGATGGTCGCACGTCTTCTTCTTACTGACCGCGCAGGTGCACGACCGCATCGTGCCGCTGCCGGGAACCGTGGCGACGTAGATCGCCGTATGCGACTCGCCGGGCCGCTCCGGCACGAGGCCGATTCCCGTCCGATGGAACTCGAGGTGGGTGAAGGCTGGCATGGTGGTCGGAAGACGATACAAGTTCCTGGAGTTTGATCCGCGAGCGGGGGATTGTAGCCGGAGATCAGGGCGATGGGGAAGCGGGGGCCGGGCCGCGGCTGGAGCAGGGCCCAAGGGACATCAAAGACCTCACGGACCGATCAAGAAGAGATTTCTCGTCCTTGTTGTCCTTCACGTCCTTGTAAGTCCTTGATGCGGCTTTTGATATGCTTGGCAAAGAGGATCGACCCCATGGCTATCGACAACATCTCCGACACGGCGCGCTGGGTGGCGGTCTACCGGGCGATGGAGACGGCCCGGCCCGACGCGATTTTCCGGGACCCGTTCGCGGAACGGCTGGCGGGCGAGCAGGGGCATCAGATCCTTGACGAGATGCCCTCCGGGCGCGCCCTGGCGTGGCCCATGATCGTGCGCACGGCGGTGTTCGACGAAATCATCATGGGTGCGGTCCAACGAAAGGCCGACCTGGTGGTGAATCTCGCCGCAGGTCTGGATGCGCGGCCGTGGCGCCTGCCCCTGCCGCCCTCGCTGCGCTGGGTGGACGTCGATCTCCCCGGGATTCTCAACTTCAAGACGGAAATGCTCCGGAACGAGAAGCCCGTTTGCCATTATGAGGCCGTGACGGCCGATCTGACGGACGTGCAGCAGCGCCAAACGCTTTTCGCACAGTTCGCTGCCGGCTCATCGCACGCCCTCGTCGTCACCGAAGGGCTGCTGATCTATCTCACGCCGGACCAGGTCGCAGCGCTCGCCACCGATCTCCACGCACAACCCAGTTTCAAGGAATGGCTGATCGATCTGGCAAGCCCGCAACTGCTCCAAAGGATGAGCAAGACCTGGGGGAAAAACCTGAAGGCCGCCGGAGCGCCCTTTCGATTCGCCCCTGCAGAAGGGGTGGAGTTTTTCCGGCCCTACGGCTGGCGCGAGGAGCAGTTCCGGTCGACGTGGGAAGAGGCGACCCGCCTGAAGCGGACCATGAAGGGCGCCTGGTTCTGGAATCTGATCGGACGATTGTTCCCGAAGAAGGTCCGAGAGGGAGTCCGGCGATTTTCAGGAAACGTCCTGCTCGCAAGAGAATAGAGTCATTCTCCGGACACGACGGCCGGATCGCCGGCCTCGGCTTCGGTCTCAACTGCTTCCGTGAGTGATTCCGCAGGCGAGCGGTCGGGTTGAACAGGTTTTTTCTCCGCGGTAAAGACCTGCAGGTCTCCGGTCTCCACCAGAGAGGCGAAGCTGCCGTCCTCGTCGCAGGGCACGACTGAGCCGGGTTTCCAGTCTTCGAGCTTGTAGCTGATTTTGGCGAGGTCGCTGGGCGTGATCTGATCGAGGAACACCCGGAGCGCGCTCTTGTAGGCGATGCAGCGGGTTCTGATCTTTTCTTCGGATTCCGGGGCGAACGCCGTCACGGGGTTGAATCCATCTTCGGTTTCATAGCCCAGAATGGCGTGGTGGATCACCTCGCGCCCAAGAAAGTCCTTACGGGTACGGAGCTTCATGTCGCGGTCCAGCGCCTGGAGGTCGGCTCGCTCCGCGAGGTTTGCCTTGAGCAGCCGCGGGTACGCCCGGTCCCACAGAACCTTGACGGCCCGCATTTTCGAAAGGCCGGCCACGGACTCTCCGGCGGCGAACAGGCTGGCGCAGAAAAACTGGAAGACCTCTTCCCGAAGATTGTCAGGAAACGAATACCGGAACAAATAGTCGAAGGCGAGCTGGCGGATGATCGGATCGCGGAATCCTTCGCGGGCGGCCACCTCGGTCACGCAGAGATCGAAAAGGTCGAGCGCCTCCGGGCTCACCGTTGGCCTCAAATCCTCGACTCGCTTCACCAGCGCGTCCGTCTGGAGCTCGAGAGAGTCGCGGAACTTGGGCTCGACGAGCTTGATGACGAGAGTCATCGCCGTCAGGTACTCGCCGGTCTTGACGGCGTCCGGAGGCAGCGGGATGGGATCGAACCGGGGCGAATCGATGCCGAGCGCCGCGAGGAATCCCATCGGCGACAGCTCCAGGGCCGGCAGCCGGCCGTCTCCGGCGGCGAAGCCCTGGCGCACGAGAGAGGCGCGAAAGCCGGCGAGGGCCGCCTCCCGGCCGGGAGCGCAGAGATGGCGGAACACGCGGCTGTCGAGCAGATAGTGGTTTTTGATCTGCCGCCGCCGCCGCGGCTTCGGGTAAAGCCAGTAGGCCAGGCTCTTCGCGTCCGGTGCCCTCAGATCAGACACACATGCCCCCCTGCACTCTGAGCCTGGAAACGAAAACAGTGAAGGGCGCAGCACGGCTACGCCCCCTCGGATTCAAGACCGGCCGCCCATTACTTCACCGCGACCGGCTCCTGCGGCGCCAGCAAATCGATCTTGGCGTCGGCCACTTTCTGGCGGAAGGCGGGGACGTCCTGGGCGAAGAGCTTGTTGAGATCGCCGAGGACCGCCTTGGTCTCCTCTTCGGCCCGGTCGAGGTCGGCCTCGGCTGTGGGGCTCGGACGGTCCCAGGTGGAGTCGAGGGCGCGGTTGGCATCATCGACCTTGGAGGAGACCGTCTCGTCGAGGACGAGCCCCTTGGTGTCCGGCGTCACCCAGAGCCGCTTTTCGACGTCGGTCAGCTTCTTCTGGAGATCGCGGGCGGCTCTGTTCAGGGGCCGGTCCGGATCGTCCGCCGGCTTGGCGTCGCCACCGCCCATGACACCCGCGATGCGCTCCCGCTCCTTGCGGCGGGCGTCGAGCTTGGCCAGCACCACCTTGACGTCGTCCTTGGCCACGCCGATACGGACGATGGCGTCCGTCACGGCGTTCTGGAGGCCGCCTGCCCGGGCGATCGCCGTCTCGCGGGCCTGCCAGTCGGCCTCGGTATTGACGAGCGCCGGGTCCGGCACGACTTTGATCGTCCCCCGGGCCTCCTTGTCCTTGAACTTCACGGTCACGTTGTAGGTGCCCGGCCCCACCACGGGACCGCTGTCGCGCCCGCGGAATCCCCGGTTCTCCCGTGGCGGCTGGCGGAACGAATCGCGGCCGAAGTCCCAGGCGGTGCGGTTGATGCCCAGCTTCGCCGGGCCTTCCATCTTACGGATTAGCTTGCCGGAGGCGTCGGTGATGCGGATCTCCACCTTGGGCTCCATCGAGTCGCGGCCCCGGCCCGGCTCGGCGGCAGGAGGCTCGTCCTCCTTGGTAGCGGCAGCCGGCTTCTCGGCCGCCGGCTGGGCTGCCTTCGCCCGGGCCGCGGCGCGCTCGGCTTCCTTGCGGGCGCGCTCCCTCTCCTCGTCCTGCACGGGCAGGCCGGAGCCGGACAGCGAGTAGGTGATGAAGACGCCATAGGGCCGGTTCTCGCCCTGGTAGTCGCCGGCGCCGCCGCCGCGGATGCCGCCGCCCGGCCGGTTGCGATGGAGCAGCGCCGGCGCGCTCGGGAAGAGGTGGACGGGCTGGGCGAGGGCTTCCGGAGTGACCTCGCGCAACGGCGTGATGTCGTCCAGCACGTAGATCGCCCGGCCGTGGGTGCCGATCACGAGGTCCAGGTCGCGGGGGTGGATCACGAGATCCATCACCGACGCCGTGGGCAGGCCGTGCTTCCAGGGAATCCAGCTCTTGCCGGCGTCCAGGGATACCCAGAGGCCGAATTCGGTGCCGACGAAGAGAAGGTCCTTGTCTGCCGGATCTTGCTCGATCGACAACGCATAGCCCCGGAGATCCTTGGTCGCCAGGCTCTTCCAGGTCTTCCCCCAGTCGTCCGTGCGGTAGACGTAGGGGGTGAAATCCTCCCGGCGGTGGTTGTCGAAGACCACGAAGGCCGAGGCCGCGTCGAACTTCGAGGCGCGGATGTGGGGAATCCAGGTGTTGGCCGGCACGCCCGGGACGTTCTTCTCCAGGCTCGTCCAGGTCTTGCCGCCGTCGCGGGTGACGTGGAGGCGGCCGTCGTCGGTCCCCACCCAGATCACGCCCTTCTCCTTGGGGCTCGGCACGATCTGGAGGATGGTCGTCAAGTTCTCGGCCGCGCTGGCGTCGACCGTCAGGCCGCCGCTCTTCGCCTGCTGCTGCCACTCAGGTCTGTCGGTGGTGAGGTCGGGGCTGATCACCGTCCAGGAGGCGCCGCGGTCGGTGGATTTGTGGACGTACTCGCTGCCGAGGTAGACCGTTCCGGGATCGAAAGGATCGACGGCGAGGGCGGCGTTCCAGTTGAAACGGAGCTTCTTGAGGCCGCTGCCCGGCGCCGGCTCGGCCGGCTTGACGTCCCGGAACTCCCGGCTGCGCAGGTTCCAGCGGATCACCTCGCCGCCCTGCGACTCGGAGTAGCCGGCCATTGAATCCGCCGGATCGGGCAGCGTCTCGAAGCCGTCGCCGCCGCCGATCGGCTGCCAGGAGTAGCTGTGGATGCCGCCGCCCTCCCACACCGAGCTCGGGCCCCGCCAAGCGCCGTTGTCCTGCAGGCCGCCGTAGACGTTGTACGGCGTGTCCATGTCCACGGCCACATGGTAGAACTGGCCGAGCGGCAGGGTGCTCACGAATTGCCAGGTCTCGCCGCGGTCGCGGCTGACGCCGACGCCGCCGTCCTCGCCGGCCACGATGTGCTCGGGGTCGTGGGGGTCGATCCAGAGGGCGTGATAGTCGCCGTGGATCTCGCGCGAGTGGCCGAGGATATGGAAGCTCTTGCCGCTGTCGTCGGAGACCATGAGCCGGGCCGTCAGGTTGTACAGCCGGTTCGGCCAGGCGGGATCGACCCGGATGAACGAGTAGTAGAAGGGCCGCTCGGCCGTGCGGTGATCCTCGTTGGCCTTCTCCCAGGTCCTGCCGCCGTCCGTCGAGCGGAGGAGGGCGCTCTTCTCGGCCTCGGTCAAGGCGTAGACGATATTCGGGTTGGAGCGCGAGATGGCCAGGCCGATCCGGCCCAAGTCTCCCTTGGGCAGGCCGTCCTCCTCCGTATAGCGCTTCCAGCTCTCGCCGCCGTCATGGCTGACGTAGAGACCCGAGCCCGGTCCGCCGGAGCGGAAGCCCCAGGGCCAGCGCCGGTAGTCCCACATCGCCGCGAACAGCTTCTCGGGATTGGCGGGATCGATCGTGAGGTCGGCGGCGCCGGTGCGCTCGTCGACGTAGAGCACCTTGCGCCAGGTCTTGCCCCCGTCGACCGTCTTGTAGACGCCGCGGTCGGGGTTCTCTCCCCACTCCTGCCCGAGGGCGGCCACCCAGGCGACGTTCGGGTTGGTGGGATGCAGGACGAGCCGGGGGATACGCTCCGTCTTCTCGAGCCCCAGGTGCGACCAGGTCTTGCCGCCGTCGAGCGAACGGTAGACGCCGTTGCCGATCGAGGTGCTGTTGCGGACGTTGCCCTCGCCCGTGCCGACCCACAGGATGTCCGGATGGGCCTGGTTGACGGCCAGGGCGCCGATCGAGTGCACCGGCTGGTCGTCGAAGATGGGAGTGAAGGTCAAACCGCCGTTGGTGGACTTCCAGAGGCCGCCGGTGGCGGCGCCCACGTAGAGAATGTCAGGGTTGGACTCGACCCCTTCGATGGCGGTGACGCGGCCACTCATCGTCGCCGGGCCGATGGACCGCGGCGCGAGGCCGGCCAGCAGGTCCGGGTCCACGGTGGCGGCGGCGCCCTGAGCCGGCTGCGGCACCAACGCCAGGGCGCCGAGCGCGACGGCTCCTAAAAATCGTTCCCAAGGTTTCAGCATGCGGGTTTCTCCCGGAAACAGACGTTGACGGGCAGGGGAAGGACGGAACCTCTCCCTGTGCTTCATAGCGCAGGGAGAGGGAACCGTCAACCGGGAGACCCGGATCTCGATCTCAGGAGTTGAAGACGCCGCCGTGCCGGACGACGATCCGCTCGCCGTCGAAGCCGCGGAAGGTGTAGAAGGGATCGGCCTCGTTGTGAATCTGCGTCTGCTCCTGCAGGATGCTGATCGCGACCGCCTGGCCGATGCGCAGGGAGTTGAACGAGTCGCTGCGCCAGTGCACGCCGGCGATGTTGCGGCCGGAGGCGATGTTGGAGGCCAGCTTGTTGAGCTCGCCCTCGATGGTCAGGTCCGGGCCGGTGTAGGGCACCAGGGCCGAGCCGTCCGCGGTGGGCAGCACCGGGTGCGGAATGACGTGGTTCTCGGTGTCGAAGATCGCTTTGAGCATCGTGACGCAGGCGCCCGCCACCGTGGCGTGGCCGGCGGTGTAGGACGGATGGGTGGGCGAGCCCTCGGGGAAGGCCATCGGCAGCAGGGCGCTGCCGCCGTTGTGCGTGGCGATCGCGTCGAGAATACTGGCGCTGAAGAGGCTCGAATGCAGGGCGCCGTTGTAGCGGCCCGGCGACTGATTGAGCTGCACTTCCACGAGGCCGGCATACTCCTCGGGCCGCAGCCGGCGGTGGACCTGCCACTTCTTGTGCCAGGTGGCCTTGAGGCAGCGGGAGGCCACCTCGCACATCAGGGACTTGGCGGCCGGGGGGCCGAAAGTGCAGAAGCCGTCCTGCGTCGTACTGCCGAGGTAGGGGTTGCCGGCGTTGAAGGGGCAGCCGATGCCGCCGCCGACGTCCGAGGTGTCCGGCGGCGTGATGAGGATCAGGCAGGCGTTGAAGTAGGCCTGGAAGAGGACGTCGACGTGGACCCAGGCTGAAATGTCCCGGCCGTTGATGACGTAGCGCCGCGCGCCGAGGAAGGAGTTCTTGCCCGGCACCAGCCCGTTCTGCACGGCCAGCCACTCGTCGAAGTCCTGCATGTGGTCGGAGCCGGGGCCGGCGGTCCACATTTTGCGCTCGACGAACTCGACGCCGAACGGGGTGTTGAGCCACATGAACTGCGACGTCAACGGACCGACCGAGATGCCGAGGCCATTGTCCCGGAACAGGGTCTGCGGGGTCACTTTGCCGTTCGCGTCGCGGGGTCCCTTGAAGTCGGCACCGAAGGAGTTGAGATCGGCGGCGGCGGTCGCCGCCAGCGGCGACGAGTCGTAGTCGAGGTAGTTGACGTCGCGCAACAACGCCATCCAGTAGTTCTCGGCCATTTCGCCGGCCTGCTCCTTGCTGGCCAGCTTCGGGGGTGCGGGCACAGCCACGCCATGGCTGTCCACCCCCTCCATATCGAAGGCCAGGCCGCACTGCGGGCTGGTCTGCTTGCGGGCGCCGGGCGCGAGGATCATGGCGTCGTAGTCCGTCGACTTGCCGGACGTAATCGCCTTGAGCAGGCTGTTGTAGGCCCCCGGTTCGACCTCTCCGAACTCGTTGTGGGGCATGCTCTTCGTGTAGTTGGCGATCCGGTTCGGGTAGAGCGCCTCGTCGCCGTTGGTGGGATGGGCGATGAGGCCCCGCTGCCACCAATATTCGGCCTGGCCCTTGCGGACCCCCATGCAGGTGTTGCGCCGCCCACGGGCACCCGAGGGAGTTGCCGCGGCCTCGGTGGCGACGTCGAGATCCTGGCCGCCCTGGGCGGCGTTGGCGAGAGGCTCCAAGCCCACGACGCCCGATGCCACCGCGGCCGCAGCCGCGCCGCCAAGCCCGCTGAGAAATTTGCGCCGGCTGACTCCAGAGAAATCCATTTGGCCTCGGCCATCCGTACTATCGTCAGGACGTAGTTCGTTCCGGGTACCATTCCACATCTGTGTCTCCCCCTCGCTCCGAGGTCATGGCAGACCTGGAGACAGGCAGTCCTGCTGTCGTCTATATTTCTGCGGACGCTAAACTATTATCTAGTGTAGCAAGCCTGCCGGCCTCCGGGCAACCTCTTGAGGACGCGATCCGCTCCCCCCGCCGGCCCAACGGGCCGGGAGACCCTAGCCCAGGGCATCTGAGGCCGAAGGCCGATGCCCTGGGGAAAAAGGCACCCTATTCTCTTGCGGCCTGAAGGGCCCGCGAGAGTTCTTCTCGCACGAACCGAGGCGCTGAGCCACGGCGGCGACAGGCCTACCCCAGTGGGAGCAGTCATTGCTCAAGCCGGAGCAGCTGTTGCTCAAGCCGGAGCAATCGTCGCTCAAGTCGGAGCAACCGTTGCTCAAACAGGAGCAGTCGTCGCTCAAGCCGGAGCAGTCGTCGCTCAAGCCGGAGCAGCCGTCGCTCAAGCCGGAGCAGCCGTTGCTCCAGCGAGAGCAGCCGTTGCTCCAGCGAGAGCAGTCATTGCTCAAGCCGGAGCAACTGTTGCTCAAACAGGAGCGGTCGTCGCTCAAGCGGGAGCAGCCGTTGCTCCCGATTAGGCTTCGGCTGCGGCCACCGCTCGGGCCAGCACTGAGACTCCCAGGAGCTCGCCGGTGCTTTCCTGGGTCGTTCCTCCGGCGAGCCCCAGGACATTCGCCAGGTCGGGTGCCGAACGCACCAGCCTTGCCAGGACGTTCGCAGCCAGAAGGAGGTCGGGCAGGAAGGTGCGAGTGGCGCCCGCGTCCTCTCCCTCGCGCTCGATGCGGTGATCGGCCGGCACGGCAGCCGGCTCGCGCCCCTTGAACAGCGGCGGCCACGCCAACATCCGGAGTGCTGTGAGGAAGAGGAGGGCGTCCTCCCTGGTCGCGAATGAACCGAATGGCCGGTGCCCCGTCTCGAAGCTCTCCCACTCGCGGAAGAGGTGGTACTGCCGGTCGTGCTCGCGAACGGTCCAGGGACCCGCGAGCTCCGCCTCCAGCGCGCTATCCGAGGTTTCGTCCCTCTCGCGAAGCGCCGAGAGGTACTCCGGAGAGAAGGCGTTGATGCAGGTCTGCGGGGGGTGGCTCATGCAGATCTCCTTTCCGGGAACGGGGCTGCCCGCGAGTCGCGGACCTCTCGGCTGAAGTGCCGGCTTCCCGAAAATCCCGGGATTGGACCTGTTTCTACATCGGCCGGATGGAAATTGTCAATACCCGGTATTTTTTGCCCTCTTCCCACGGATAGCTTGACTGGTGTACACTTCCTTCCATGCCCGACAACCCTGAACAAGAAGAAGTCGACCGCCTGTTACTCGTCCTCCGAACGGCCATCCGTCTCCTCGGACTCACCAACCGGGAAGTTGAACGCCGCTTGGGGATGACTCCGAGCTATCTTGGACGGCTCTTTGGAGGAACCATCGAGCTCAAGGTAGAGCACGTGCTCGCCATCTCGCGAGCCTTGGGGATGGCGCCCGCTGAGTTCTTTGAGCTGGCATACCCGCGGCGGCCTGATCCGCCCTCGGAGTCCGCGAAGACGATCCGCAAGCTTCTACGAGACATGCAGCCGCCCGAGCCGGAGGTCCGGCCCGCAACTGCGATCTCGGAGGAGGAGTTACAACGGAAGATCCAGGAGTCAGTGCGGCAAGCGCTACGGGATCTGGCCGGAGGCCGGTGAAAGCGTTGCTACTCGAAACGTGGAGTGAAGCAGGCCTCAGGGTCGATCTGCGTCTGTCGGAGGAACTCGACGACGCTTTCTAGAAGAACCATCGTTCCATGGCGCTTCTCGAAGGCATCCTTGAGAATCATGATCGCACTTACCGTCTCTCCCCGAGCTCCAATAGCTAAGAAAACATCTGCCGCCTCAGCCACCAAAACTTCGGTGTCACTATACCTTTCTTGTCGCATCCAGACCAACGCCAAGTCTAGCGCTGCTAGCGCACTGGCAAATCCAAGCCCAGCGCTCTCGAAACCGTTCTTAGATTCCAGGAAGGCTTCCTCGGCAGAGTCCAGGTCGAGAAGTCCAAACGAAATTTGGCCCTGAAGCCATCTTAACTTAAGGCTATTGACCTTACCAATCTGCCGGCCGAGTTGGGGCTGATGATCGAAGAGCGCCCTCCTGCCATCTTTGAATCGGCCACAAGCAACCAAGAAGGTGACTTCATTGTGAACGGCTTGAAATAGAAGGTCGGGCTCTCGGGTCGAGTCTATCAGCGGCATTCCAACTTTGCTAATCTTGAGCGCTTCTTCAGGAAAGCCACTATAATATTGATAAATGGCCTTGATTAAAAGCGATCTACCTGCGAGATGCTTATCCCCGAGCTCGATATAGGTTTTATAGGTGACATCCAGAGAAGCAAAGGCCAGTGCAAACTTCCGGCGAGTTCCCAGAAAGGAGGCTTGAAGGTCATAGAGCCGAACCTTCAGGTAGAGATCACCAGTACCTTTTTGGAAGAGTTCGAAGGCGGTACCGAAGGCGCGCTCCGCCTCGGGTAGGTCATCTGAGACTCGGAACGCGTTCGCCAATTCACCCCAGGCCCTAGCCTGCAAATCTACAACGCTTTGGGAGCCATAAAGCCTAACGTCGAGCCTGCCTGCCACCTCAACTGCAACGCGGGCAAGCCTGACCATCTCACGCGGGTCTTCGTGCCGAATAGCCCAACTCCGGCTAAGGAGTGCCGTGTACATGCCCAGCCCACTCAGGGGTACGTCAGCTTCCTGGACTACGGCCTTGATCCCTCCCTCTACAAGCAAGGACTCAATCTTCCGCGCCCGGTTCGCCTCCCGATGAATGTGGCGTGCCTTCTTCACGGAACGGTCTAAGACCGCCGAATAAGCTGCATCCTCCGCTCCCGACAAGCCTCGGTCACCGGCTTTCAGCAGGGATCGTCCCTTTTTCAGTTGGGCAACGCACGTAGGACAGCCATGTAAGAGATGGCGAACGAC
The DNA here is from genome assembly GCA_035996875.1 of Thermoanaerobaculia bacterium. Lineage (GTDB taxonomy): Bacteria > Acidobacteriota > Thermoanaerobaculia > Multivoradales > UBA5704 > DATARR01. The sequence goes on along the minus strand of DASYJD010000028.1, from coordinate 332,480 downwards.
GACGCCCATGCTCTTCATTGGCAGCCTTCCATTAAGGAATGCCTCCAACTCTGTCGTCGTGGGATGCCCGCTCAACGCTTCCTCCTCTTGAGATTCCACAGAAGCGCCTTCGTCTCGCAGTCAGTCAATTGCGGCACCTTAGCACAGGGCGACAGCACCCGTCGCCCGCTAAGGTTCAATGCTAGCCGTTCGGGTCAATACAGACGCCTTGCTCGGTCGAGGCACGGCACGCAGGCCCTGTCGCCGGGGTAGTCACGGAGTGGTCGATGCCCATTCCAGCCTTCCCGTGGACGCCATCGTCTGGACCCGCCCCCGGCCTCTCCCAAAGCACAGTAACTCCCTCCTCCCAGAGGAGGGTCAACCACTTCCACACCTCTTGAGAGGGCTCGAAAGAGGCAGCCTCGGCCTGGGCCGTGCCTGCGAAGGCCAGCCCCCCTGCCAGGAGAGCCACGATAAGGACACGCTTCAAAGAAGGCTGGTGCATGTTGCAATCCTCCCCAGTCCGCGGAGCGGTCTGAAGCCCTCATGGCCCGACGCCCGCGGGCGCGACGACAGGTGGTGTCGGCCACTGAGTCTGGCAGCAATGGGTAGGACGGTGCTGGAGCCCCTGTTGAAATTATGGCCTCCCGCATCAGCTTGGTTTCTCCATGATCGTAAGAAGCAAAGAGTACCGCACAACTCATACCATGGGAGCGGACGATCGCGCAATTCCGCTAAATTCTGCCCTGAAAGCCAAAAGGGCTCTAAGAGCGCAATTGGGAACGACCACCGTTTGCCGCAAGGCACAATCTTCGCAAAGTGCTTGACAATCTAAAACCCGTTCGGTCATTATTGGACCGTCAAGGATGGATTTAGTTTGGAGCCGGACGTTCCGGACAATCCGAATTCGGTCTTCCGGCGTCATGAAGGCGCCGGAGTTTTGAACCAGGAGGTTCATCATGCAGCAGATTGCGAACAACGCAGAAGCCCTCGCCGCCAGCTTCACCACCCTGAAGAATCTGAAGAAGCTGTCGGCCCGAGATCACGAGGAGCTCAAGCCCGAGCGGGTGCAGGAGATGCTCCAGGCGATGCCGGGCTGGAAGCTCGACATGGGCCGCAAAGCCCTGGACCGGCTTCACGAGTTCTCGGACTCGAAGGTGGCGCTGGCCTTTGCCGCCTATGTGACGGAGCTGGCCGGCTCCGTACGGCAGCCGATCTCGGTCTTCGTGTCGGGTGGACGGATGGGGCTGACGCTCCACGGCCAGCCGCGGCGGGGAAAGAAGGGCGGCCTCACCATGGCCGTGATGGAGCTGGCGAAGCGGCTCGGCTGATGGGCAGCCGGGCGAAAACGAACCACACTTTCAGTCAAGAAGAAAAGGAGACGAACATGTCCGCAAGACAGACTTTTGCACAGGAGATGGCCGATTGGGAGGCGTTGCGTACGGCGGCTCACGACAACGCCCCGAATCTGCCGGACGCACAGCGCGCGCTGGTCGCATTCGAGGACATCATGGTCAAGGTTCAGGAGATGAAGGCTCGGCAGGACTCCTTGACGGCGGCCCGGCAGGAGACCACGCAGTTGTTGAACAAGCTGATGTTGGATGGCCGGGAGCTCGCCATGCGTCTGAAAGCGGTGGTGAAGTCCAACCTGGGTCCCAAGAACGAGCGGCTGGTGCAGTTCAAAATCGCGCCGCTCCGCAAGCACACCCGCAAGCCGACCACCACGCCGCCGGCCGGCACGCCGGCCGAGGAAGGGACCCCTTCCTCCCCGGCGGCCAAGCCGGCGGCATAGGTTGAAGCTGTAAACCCCCGGGGCGTGCCGGTGGCACGTCCCTGGGGACTCCACGAAAGACCCCTCATCACCCCACCAACCCTCTTCTCCCATCGCACTCCCGCCCAACCGGGCATAGGCGCTAACTTAACGTGTCTCAGAGATTCCCCCGCCCAAGACCCTCATCACCCCGGCCCTCTTCTCCCATCGCCCTCCCCCCAACCGGGAGAAGAGGGAGAACAGCCAAGAGCAAGCAAGGCCGCCTTTTTTGGCGCTCCCCTCTCTCCCGGCCGGGGGGAGGGCGAGGGGAGAGAGGGGTTGGGGGAGTGAGGGGGCTTGGGCGGGGGAAGCTCCAAGACCAAGTTAAGTTAGCGCCTATGAGGGTCTTCGGGCGGGGGAAACTCTGAGGTCGCGTCAAAGTTAGCGCCCATGGGTTGGGGTGGTGAGGGGCCGCTGTGAAGGGCGCCCCGCAGACTCCTGACGCACCACTTTTCGCGTAGGATTCGGGCACTCTTGGAGGTCCTCCCATATGCCGACGATGCTGAAACGATCCCTCGCGCTGCCCTGCCTCCTTCTTGTGGCGCTCTTCGCGGCACCCGCCACGGCGCAACCGCCCGCTGCGGACAAGCCCGCCGCCAAGCCGGAAGCGCCGCCCAAGACCCCGCCGGAGGAGAAGTCCGCCGTCACTCACCACACCGTCACTCTCGACGGCCAGGCCGTTGCCTATACCGCCACCGCTGGGACGCTGCAGCTCAAGGACGACGACGGCACCGTCAAGGCCCTGGTGTTCTACGTCGCCTACACGAGGGACGGCGTGAAGGACCCGGGGACGCGCCCGGTCACGTTCAGCTTCAACGGCGGCCCGGGCTCGGCGGCGCTCTGGGTGCACATGGGCGCCTTCGGACCGAAGATCGTGGCGCGCAGCGACGAGGGCTGGAACGTCGGCCCCACCCCCGGGCACTTGGTGGACAACGAGAATTCGATCCTGGACGCGACCGACCTCGTGTTCATCGACCCGGTGAGCACCGGCTTCAGCCGCGCGGCGCCGGGCCAGGACCCGAAGCAGTTCCACGGCGTGCAGAAGGACGTGGAGTCGGTGGCCGCCTTCATCCGCCTGTGGACCACCCGCAACCAACGCTGGGCGAGCCCCAAGTACGTGGCCGGCGAGAGCTACGGCACCACGCGCGCCGCCGGCCTCGCGTATCACCTCTCCGAGCGCTACGGCATGCAGCTCAACGGCGTCATCCTCATCTCCTCCGTGCTCAACTGGCAGGACCAGGACTTCCACCCCGGCAACGACAATCCCTGCCTCATCCATCTCCCCACCTATGCCGCCACCGCCTGGTACCACAAGAAGCTGCCGCCCGAGCTTTCCGGTGACCTCATGAAGACGCTCGACGAGGTGGAGGCGTTCGTGCTCGGCGACTACGCGCAGGCCCTGGTGCTGGGCGATCGACTGCCGGACGACCGGCGCAAGGAAATCGCCGCCCGGGTGGCGCGCTACTCCGGCCTCTCTCCGGCCTATGTGGAGCGTTCAAACCTCTGCGTCGAGATCGAGCGCTTCACCAAGGAGCTGCTGCGCGACCAGGGGAAGACGGTCGGGCGCCTCGACACCCGTTTCACCGGCCGCGATATCGACTCGGTGGGCGAGACGACCGAATACGACCCCGCCGGCAGCGACCTCGACGGTCCCTACGTGGCAGCCGTCAACGACTACCTGCGGCGCGACCTCAAGTTCGACAGCGACCTGGTTTACGAGCGGCGGGGGAACGTCTGGCCCTGGAGCTGGGACGACTTCACCAATCAATATGTGAACGTCGGCGAGTACCTGCGGCGGGCGATCACCCGCAACCCGAACCTCCGTGTGCTGATGGCGAGCGGCGTCTTCGACCTCGCCACTCCGTTCTTCGATTCCATCTTCACCAAGGAGCACCTGGGCCTGCCCAAGGAGCTGCGGGGCAACGTGAAGAACGAGCTCTTCCTCGCCGGCCACATGATGTACATCCGCAAGGCCGACCACAAGAAGCTCAAGCAGGACATTCTGGATTTGATCCGGAAGACGACGGCGCCGTAGGGGAAACGCCCGGGGGCCGCCAATCGGGAGGGCGACGCTTCGACCCCTCACTCCCCCGGCCCCTCTCTCCCATCGCCCTCCCGCCGGCCGGGAGAGAGGGGAGCGCCAAAAAAGGCGGTTCCCTTGGCTGATGTGGGGTCTCAGCTGTTCTCCCTCTTCTCCCGGTCGGGGGGAGGGCGATGGGAGAAGAGGGCCGGGGTGATGAGGGGCGCGGTGGGAGAGAGGCGCGTGAGAGGTTCACTCGGCGCCCTCCTCAGAACAGACAAGGCGCCGGCCGGGGCTACTGCCCGGCCGGCGCCCAGAAGGAGGGGATGATCGGTCCCCTCCCTCTTTGAGAGACCGTCAGCGGCGGATCGCCACCGTCGACGTGGCTGTCGCCGCGGGAACCCGCGCCTGAGCCTCCTTGGGTCTTGCGACCACCCGGCGCGGACCGAAGGCCAGCCGCATCACCGGTCCCAGCACGGACGGATGGAACAGCGCCACCGGCGACTTCAACATGTGGTTCACTTCCTGGAAACGGCGGAAAACAACCTCGCTCTGGGGGATCAGCCGGATCACCTGCTCGAGGTACCAGTGCATGAATTTTACCTTCACGGTGACCTCGCCACCTTGCGTGGTGGGCCAGCGCAGATCCTCGCCTGTGGTCATGGCCCACGGACCCGCCACCAGCTTCGCCACGTGCTTCTGGAAACGCCGGGTGTCCAGCCTGCCGTGCCCCTTCTTCAGGCACTTCCCCAGCTCCAGCGCCTCGAGGCCGGTGAGCGTCATGCCCACGCCGTAGACCGGGTTGAAGGCGCACACCGAATCGCCGAGGGCCGCGAAGCCCTGGGGAATCCGTGCCTTCTCGAAGCTGCGCAGACGGTTCTCCGTCCGGCGGTAACCCCAGATCTTCGACAGCGGCTTGGCCTTCTGGATCGCCCGGTAGAGCTCCGGCGACGAAAGGCTGCGGGCAAACTGCAGGAAGGCATCCTCGTCCGTCGGCGGATAGTCGTGCATCACTCCCGCGAGGGTCACGATCCAGCGGTTCCCCTCAATGGGCTGGATGATGCCGGCCCGGGGCTGGTACGGCGGCCGGTTCATGAGGAACAGCACCTTCCACTCCTTCTTGTACTCCTCGACCGGCTCGTAGATGCGAGTGGCATAGCCCCAGAAAGCGTCGACGACGGTCTCCGCGGGCTTCTCATACCCCACGGCCTCCAGCCATTCCGGGGCCCGGGAGCCGCGGCCGCTGGCATCCACCACCACTTCGGCTTCCATCAGCTCTTCTTCGATCGCCACGCCGGGGTCGCGATGACGCGGCCGCAGCCGCACTCCGCTGACTCGGGAATGGCTCTCGTCCAACTCCAGGCCGGCTACGTCGACGCCCTGGCGGAAGGTGACTTTCGGATGCTTCATGAGGTGGCGGCGGACCGTCGCCTCGAAGAGAGGTCTGGTAAAGGTACAAAACTCGAGGCCCAACGCCTTGCGCGGCGACCAGCCCGAGCGATAGAGAATGCGGAATTCGCTGCCCTGGTCGAGAAGATGGCTTCCCGCCCCCTGAAGATCGGCGGTGATCCCCGGAAAGATCTCCTCGGCCACCATCAGGCCGCGTTTGAGGAGGAAGTGGAGATGCCGGGCCTGGGGCACTCCCGGCCGGTTCTCACTGCCCTCGGGCAACTGGTCACGTTCGACGACGGTGACGCGGTCGAAATGATCGGCGAGCACGCGAGCTGCCAGCATGCCGCCGATGCTGCCGCCCACCACCACGGCATGACGGCCGTCGGGTGAGCTTTCTTGCCGTTGCTGCCTCCAGCTACGGTCCTGCATGATCGTGTCCCCCTTTAAGGGTTCCGCAAGCTGCACGGTGTTGAAGCTCCTAGAGTGCATACGGAATGCCAGAGGGTGAGTTGCCCTCTCTGGGGGTATTCGATTGTAAAGAGTGCCACCTGACAGGCTTCCACAGTCCACTCCGGAGGACGCCCCGGAAGCGTCTCGCGGTATCCTTTTCCGGGAGGTACAAGCTCATGCGTCTTCACGTCCTCGGCAGCTCCGGCGGCTACCCAGCCCCCGACAATCCCAACACCGGCTTTCTTCTCGACCACGACGGCGCCCGGCTGTGGATCGACGCCGGCACCGGCACCTTCTCCGCTCTCCAGCGGCTGACCGACTTCACGCGTCTCGACGCGGTCGTCATCAGCCACCTTCACCCCGATCATTGCGCCGACCTCTACCCACTCCAGGTCGCGCTGCGCTACCGGGTGGAGGGCGCCCTTCGCGTTCCTCTGTATGGGCCCCCGGGAACGCTCGAAGCGCTCGGCGGCCTGCTGGGAAAGGACGGTGCGACGGGCCTGGGGGACACTTTTCCCTTCCGTGCCGTGGATGCCGGCGACACCGTGGAAGTCGCAGGTTGCCGCCTGCGCTTCCTACGCACCGACCACCCCGGCCACACCCTCGCCATCCGCGTCGAGACCGGCGCCGGAGCTCTCACCTACTCGGCGGACACGGGGCCGAACGCCGACCTCGCGGGCTTTGCCCAGGGGAGCGATCTGCTCGTCTGCGAGGCCACCTACCAGGAAGGAAAGGTGGGCGGGCCCGTCCATCTCACCGCCCGCCAGGCAGGCGAGACCGCCCGGCGGGCCGGCGTGCGCGAGCTCGCGATCACCCACATCTGGCCCACTTTCGACCCCCAGGTCACCCTCGCGGAAGCCCGCTCGACCGCCGGCGGCATCCCCGTCCGCTGGACACGGCCGGGGGACGTCTTCTCCATCGGCGAGGCTACGGGCTGAGGGTATGTAAGTTCTTCCGTCTCCTTTTCCGATAGAAATGTAAGTATGTCTTGGTAATCCGGAAAACCAGGGGCCGCGTCAGGGGGTGTCCGCAGTGTCAGGGAATGTCAGGGTCTGTCATTGACAGAGCGCAGACGGTGCGCAGCCCGGTCCCGAGATCTGCCCTTAAAATGGGCACAAGCCGGCTTCTTTGCCTACTCGCAAAAATTCTCACAGGTGCCTACGAAGATTTGTCACTCCCAGGCCCGTGATCTAATGGAGCCGGCACACCCTGGAACCGAGGAGCGATAGAGATGAGCTTTCTGGCAGGCATGTTCGGCCCCAGCCGCGAGGAGGTCTGGAAACAGCTCTGCGGCGAGATCGGCGCCGATTTCGTCGACGGCGGCTTCTGGAAGGGGGACAAGGTCCAGACCCACGTGAAAGGCTGGACGGTCACCCTGGACGTCTACAGCGTCTCGAGCGGCCATCACCACGAGACCTTCACCCGCATGCGGGCACCCTTCGTCAGCCAGGGCAGCTTGCGCTTCCGGATCTACCGCAAGAGTCTCTTCAGCGGACTGGGCAAGATGCTGGGGATGCAGGACATCGAGGTGGGCTACTCCAGCCAGTTCGACGACGACTTCATCGTCCGGGGCAACGACGAGGCCAAGGTCAAGGCCCTATTCGCCAATGCGGAGATTCGCCGCCTGATCGAAGAGCAGCCCCAGATCCGCCTGGAGCTCAAGGACGACGAGGGCTTCTACTGCTCCCGCTTCCCCGACGGGGTGGACGAGCTCTACTTCCAGGCGACGGGAGTGATCCGCGACGTGGAGCGCCTCAAAAAGCTGTTCGACCTCTTCGCCGAGGTTCTCGAGGAGATGCACCGCCTCGGCTACGCCTCGGACGCGGACCCCGGAGTGAAGCTGTGATGACCAACCCGTTCGTCAAGAAGTACGCCGCTCTGCTCTCGACGCCGGTCTTCCTCGTCCTGCTCCTCGCAATCGTGGCCCTGGCGCTCACCCACAGCCTTTTGGGCCACGGCCCGTTGACGCTCGGCCTCCAGGCCGCCGGGGTGCTGCTGATGATCTGGGCGCGGGTGACCTTCGGCCTGCGCAGCTTCCACTACGCGGCGAACCCGACGTCGGGCGGGCTGGTGACGACCGGCCCCTACCGCTTCATCCGCCATCCGATCTATGCCGCCGTCCTCCTCATCGTGTGGACGGGAGTCGCCGCCAACTGGAGCCTGCGCGCGGCCGCCCTGGGCTTGGTCGCGACGCTCATGACCGTTCTGCGCATGCTTCTCGAAGAGGCGCTGGTCATCGAGCGCTACCCCGAGTACGCCGGCTATGCCCAACGGACGCGGCGAGTGATACCGTTCGTCCTTTGAATGGGCTCCGATTTTCGCGAGGAGAGATCAGCATGCCGTGGATTCAGGTCACCCAGAGCACGATCCGGGACATCTGGCTGCGCACCGAGTCGATCATCGGCTTGGCGCCGGCCGAGCGTCACGGCAGCGGCACCAAGGTCCTCCTCCTTTCCGGCGAAACCCTCGACGTGGTCGAAGCGCAGAGCGATCTCCTCGGCAAGATCCGGGAGCTCGAAGGGACGGCGGAGAAGGGGGAGCGGCGCGTGGGATTTCCGGGGGAGCCGTTGGAGTAAGGGAGAGCATGGAAACCGTCAAGCATCTGATCGACTTCGTCCTGCATCTGGACAAGCACCTCGGGCCCATCATCCTGGTGTACGGAGTCTGGACGTACCTCATCCTCTTCGCCGTCATCTTCGCCGAAACAGGGCTGGTGGTGACGCCGTTCCTGCCGGGCGACTCGCTGCTGTTCCTGGCGGGCGTCTTCGCCGGCCGCGGCTCGCTGTCGCTCGGGGTGCTGCTGGTCGCATTGATCGTCGCCGCGATCCTCGGGGACACGGTCAACTACTGGGTGGGTCACTTCCTGGGGCATCGGCTGATCGCCTCCAAGCGGCGGATCATCAAGCCGGAGCATTTGGCCTACACCCATGAGTTCTTCGAGAAGTACGGCGGCAAGACGATCATCCTCGCCCGCTTCGTCCCCATCGTCCGCACGCTGGCGCCGTTCGTCGCCGGGCTGGGGGAGATGAGCTATGGGCGGTTCATGAGCTACAACGTCATCGGCGGCACGGCGTGGGTGCTGCTCTGCACCCTGGCGGGCTACGGCCTCTACCGCAACCAGTTCGTCCAGGACCATTTCTTCGTCGTCGAGCTGCTCATCATCGGCCTCTCCCTGCTGCCGGCGATCTGGGAATTCTGGAAGGCGCGGGGGCGGAAGGCCCTCACCTAGCCCCATAGCGCCAACTTTGACTCATAGGGGAGCGCCCCCGCCCAAGACCCCTCACTCCCCCTACCCCCTCTCTCCCATCGCCCTCCCCCCGACCGGGAGAGAGGGGGACTTCTGGGGCGTTCTTGCCTTGCTCCCTCTTCTCCCGGTGAGGGGGCGGAGGGGGTCGGGAGAAGAGGGCAGGGGTGATGAGGGTCTTGGGTGGGGGAACGCTGAAGCAAAGTTAGCGCCTATGCCCGCCCCCGCCCAACCCCCCTTACCGGGAGAGGGGTACTTCTGGGGCGTTCCTGCTTTGCTCCCTCTTCTCCCGGTCGGGGGGGAGGGCGATGGGAGAAGAGGGCCGGGGTGATGAGGGGGCTTGCGGAATAACCTCCCAGGACCGGGCGTTCTCCACAGTGACTTCGAGAGGGCGCGCCTCGGCCGGCTTGGCAAATCCGTCCAGATGTGACACTCTTGGGTTGTTCGCCCCTGGCGAACACAAGAAGCACAATTTGAAAGCAGTGGCTCAACTCTTGAGCCCCCGAACGGGCCTCGCCGGCAAAGCTCCCGTTCTTTTTTCCTTTATCTGCCGGAAAGATCGAGTTGGCGCGTGCGCCTGGCCTTTGGCTGGAGGTCCGCGCGCCCTCGGAAGGACTGCAAAACGCTTGAGCGACTTCTCTGAATTTGGCCTCCACCCCGATCTTCTCCGTGGCGTCGAGACCCTGGGTTTCACCCAGCCGACGCCGATCCAGCAGGACGCCATTCCCCCCGCCATGGCAGGCCGCGACGTGCTCGCCTGCGCCATGACCGGGAGCGGCAAGACGGCTGCCTTCCTGCTGCCCATCCTCCATCGCCTGATGGACAAACCCCGCGGCACCACCCGCGCCCTCATCCTGGCGCCCACCCGCGAGCTCGCAGCGCAGATCCAGGAGCACATGGAAGGTCTCGCGAAGTTCACCAATCTGCGGGGCGCGGCCGTGTTCGGCGGCGTCGCCATCGGGCCGCAGGAGAGGGCCTTCCGCCAGGGTGTCGACGTGCTGGTCGCCACTCCAGGCCGGCTCCTCGATCACTTTCAGTACGACTACGCCAAGCTCGCGGGCCTCGAGGTCCTCGTTCTCGACGAGGCGGACCGCATGTTGGATATGGGCTTCCTGCCCGACATCCGCAGGGTGCTGAAGCACCTGCCGAAGGCGGAGCAGACGTTCTTCTTCTCGGCGACGCTGCCGCAGCCGATCGTGACCCTCTCCAAGGAGATGCTGCGCAACCCCGCGAGCCTCAACGTGGAGCGCAAGTCGGAGCCGGCCAAGGGCGTCACTCAGGCCGTCTATCCGGTGCGCGAGGAGCTGAAGCCGTTCCTGCTCGTGGAGCTGCTGAAGCGGGGCGAGATCAAGAACGTCCTCGTCTTCACCCGCACCAAGCACCGGGCCAACCGGCTGGCGGAGTTCCTGGAGCGCCATGGCGTGGCCTGCGACCGCATTCACGGCAACCGCAGCCAGGCCCAGCGCACGGACGCTCTCTCCCGCTTCAAGAACGGCACGCTGCAGGTGCTGGTGGCGACGGACATCGCGGCGCGGGGCATCGACGTCGAGGCGCTGTCGCACGTCATCAACTTCGACGTGCCCAACGTGCCGGAGGATTACATCCACCGCGTCGGCCGCACCGCCCGGGCCGAGATGGTGGGCGACGCCTTCACCTTCGTCTCCGAGCAGGAGATCGGCGAGCTGCACGCCATCGAGCGGGCCGTCGGGCAGCGGCTCAACCGGCTGACCCTGGCCGGGTTCGACTACCAGTCGAAGCCTGCCGAGCGCTTCGAGATCCCCATCGCCGAGCGCATCGCCGCCATCCGGGCGCGCAAGGCCGAGGAGCGGGCACGGGCCAAGGCCAAGTCGGAGAAGAAGCGCGAGGCCGAGGAGAGGGGCGGCCGCGGAGGCTCGCAGCCGCAGCAGGCGCAACAACCGCGAGGCGACCGTCAGCCGTCAGCCCGGCCGGCCGGCCCTTCGGGTCCGCAGCCGCGCCAGCAGCGGCCCGGCGACGGCGGGCCGTCGCGGCAGCAGCCGCGGGGCCATCGTCCCGGCGAGGCGCCGTCGCATCAGCCGCGTCACCAGCAGAAGAAGGGCCAGGGAGGACGGCGCTCCGAGCCGCTCCACCGCCCGGTCGAAGCGCGGCAGGCACCGGTCGATCCCACCAGCAAGCCCCCTGAGGAGCGGGTCGGGCAGATCCTGTCCGCCTTCTCTCCCAGCCGTTTCAACCGGTTCCGCCGGTAAGCTGAAACCTCGTCACGTCAGCTCTCCCGCCTGACATGTCAGCGACATGTCAGGGCGGGAGAGTTGTGCCCGCACCCCCCGGTTGGACACGTTTTTTCATGGTACGCCTCTTGCTCTTCTCGATCGAAGACGTCAACAATCTCGTAGAATTTCGAAAGGAGGAGGGTATGGCTACTTCCAACGCTACGATCGCGGTGAATTTCGGTCCGGTCATGTTCCTGAGCCTGGTCAGCAACGATCCTTCAGGCACGGTGATCGTCGCAGGAAGAGACGTTTCCCTGCGGCCGCAATCGGCCAATGAAAATCAATTCGACCTCATCTTTCAGCCGGGAAACGGCGTCAGCTCCGTGAACGGCCTCGCCGTCACCAGCATCTCCAGCTCCTCCGTCAGCATCAAGACCCATGTATCCGGCGGCGTCGCGACCGCAACGTGCACGTATGCCAGCTTTCCAACGCCGGCGCCGACCGCCAGCTTCACGGTTTTCTATACCAAGACGACTACCGAGCTGGCCAGCGACGACCCCACGATCGTCTTCAATCCGCCTTCGGGCACCGGCGGCGACGGCGTGATTGACGAGGTCCTGGCGGCTGAACCGGTCATGGTCTGATACTCCGGCCGCCGCCGTAGCGCGTCGAACCAGGGGAAGGAGAACCAGCGAGGTCCGAATCCCGCCTTGAAGGCCCGCTCGGCGTTCACCAGGGCCGAGTCGTCCTCCCCGAGGAGGGCGTAGACGAGAGAGGCTTCATAGGCGGTCGAGCCATTGTCCGGAGCCAGACGAAGGGCTTCCTGGACCGCTTCGACCGCCTGCCGGCCCTGCCCGAGGTGGGCCAGGGCCTGCGCTTTGACGGTGAGGAACTGGGGATCGGTCTTGGACGGATCGGTGCCGGCGAGCGCCAGAACCTTGTGATACTGCTCCTCCGCCTCCGAACGATGACCCATCAGCAGATAGGCGTCGCCGAGGTTCAGCACGTAGAGAGGATTTCCGGACTCCCGGGCGAGGATGGTCTTGACGGTGTCCGCGGCTTCGGCATAGCGCCCGGCGAAGAGATAGGCGACGCTCAGGTTGGACAGCTCGGTGGTGCCCGGCGAGCGGTTGACGAGCTGGCGGTAGAGCTCGATCGCGCGATTGGCGTCGCCGTTCAGCAGCTCGATGGTGGCGAGCATGGACTGGCCGTCGAAGTCGGCCGGCGAGCGCCGGAGCAGCAGGTTGAGGGCGCTTTTGGCTTCCGTGATGTGGCCCAGCTTGAATTCCAGTTGCGCGAGGTTGTGAAGCCGCTTGCTCGAAGGCTGCAGGCGCGCCGCCGTGCGGAGCTGCGCCAGGGCTTCCCGGGACTTTCCCTGAGCGTCGAGGATGCGGGCGCTGCGTTCCAGCAGGCCGACGTCGCCGGGGATCAGGGGCTGCAGCTCCTCCAGGGTCTTCTGGGCGAGGTCCACGTCCTTGCCCGCAAGGGCGAGATCGATGCGTGCCAGCAACGGTTGCGGATCGTTGGGCGCCAGCTCGTGGGCCTGCTCGATCAAGCGGAGCCCGCGCTGGAGATCCCCCGGATTCCGCGAGATCCAGAAGCGGTGGCGGGCAATGTCGGCGGCGAGGAGGTAGGCGTCCAGGAAGCGGGGGGACCGCGAGCGAATGGCCGCGAGGCGATTTTCCAGGGTCTCCAGAGAAGGCTCCTGGCGGGAGTCGAAGCGGCGCCGGATCTGTAGGAGCTCTCGGAGGTCCTGATCGGTGACCGCCAGGTCCTCGGCGCCCTGGCGCGCGGAGTGGCCGGGATACCCCAGCCGGATCTGCCGGCTGGCGGCGTTAGCGAGGACCGACAGGTTGTCGGTAGGGACCTCGAAGCTGCTCCCGGCCCACAGGATGCTGCCGTCCTTGCCGGACAGCCGGCTGAGGACGATCCGGCAGAGCTCGTGCCGGCACGAGAGCTTCGCGCTGACGAGCTCGTCGACCGACACCGCCCGGGCGACCGCCGCGGGCGGGCCCGGCACCTTGTCGACCTCGTCAAAGGAGCGCGGAGAGAGGTCCTCGAGACCGAGGACTCCCTGCAGGAGCGCGAGGCGGACGGCGGACGCGAGCACTTCGGATTCTTCGGGGCCCTGGGCGCGGGCGTCGATTTCGGGACGGAGCACCGCGACGTAGAGCGGGATCCGGGGCGGGCGCAGGGAGTACCAGGCTGCCGCCGCGGCCGCCGTGGCGAGCAGGGCCACAGCCGCCCAGGTCCAGAGGCCGAACCGCCGGCCGGACGCGGTCAGCGCCGAGTCGTGCGGCGCCGAGTCCCCCGGCATCGCGCCGCCCGCTGTGGAGCTTGGCAGCGCCATCCAGGAGATGGGCTCCTCCACCGTCCGGGAACCGGTTCCTGCCTGGGAATGGACACTCCGCCCGGCCAGCACGTCGGCCACCTCACGTGCGCTGCGTGGCCGTCCTAGCGGGTCCTTCTCCAGGAGATGGTCGACCAGGGCCGACAGCTCCGCGGGGACCTCGGGCCTCACCTCCCGCACCGGGACCTGCCGGTTGCGGACGATCCGGCTGAGCATCGCCAGCTCGTTCTCCGCCTCGAAAGGGGATTGGCCGGTCAGGGCCTCGTAGAGCAGCACGCCGAGGGAAAAGAGGTCCGAACGGAAATCCACCGGCTCGCCTCGCGCCTGCTCGGGCGACATGGTGCGATAAGTGCCGAGCACGCGGCCGTCGGCGGTGAGTGAGCCCTCGTCCGGCCCGGCCAGAGCCCGCTTGGCGATGCCGAAGTCGGCGATCTTGGCCCGCCCTTCCGGGGTGACGAGGACGTTCTCGCTCTTGAGATCGCGGTGGACGATCCCCTGCCGGTGCGCCTCGGCGAGACCCTGGGCGATGTCATGGGCGAGGGTGACGACCTCGCCGGCCGGCAGCGGACCGTCGTCGAGGAGCCGCCGGAGGTTCGTCCCCTCCACGTGCTCCATGACGATGTAGCTCACCTCGCCTTCGGTGAGGACGTCGTAGATCTGAACGATCGCGGGGTGGTTGAGCTTCGCCGCCACCCGCGCTTCACGGCGGAAACGCTCGCGGCGCTCGGGAGTCGCAGCCGCATCGAGGCGGATCCGCTTGATGGCGACCTTGCGGTCCAGCCGCTCGTCATAGGCGAGGAAGACCTCGCCCATGCCGCCGGCTCCGAGCGGCTTCAGCACCTGGTAGGGACCGATCATCGCGGGAAGGCCGGTCACACGGTTTTCTCCGAGTTAGACGAGCTTCATCTCCCGGAGCCGGCGAGCGAGGGCCTTGCGCGAAACCTCCAGGCGGTCGACCATGGCATCCAGATCGCCGCTGCACTCCTCCCAGCAACGGCTGATCTCCTCAGCGCTCAGGTCCCCCGCCTTCCTCACTCCGGGTGAGCTTTCAATCAGAGCATAGAGCGACGGGCGGGAGATGTGAAGGTGAGCGGCCGTGGCCTGAAGGTCCCAGCGGTGGGCCCGCAGCGCGGCAAGCAGCTCCTCTGCGGAAATGTCGGCGGGCTTGCGCCGGTCCACCAGGAGAGGCTCGGCCGGGGTGGGGGACGGCGTGGGCGTGGGTTGGAAGCCGGCATCCGCCGGGCTGTCCGGCGTCCGGAGCAGCCGCTCGACGACCGGTCCAGCCTCCAGGCGCTGGAGGCCGCGGCTGCCGATGACGATCTGCCGCACCAGGTTGCGGAGCTGGCGCACGTTGCCCGGCCAGGAAAACCGGGCGAGGCGGGCTACGAGGTGAGCGGGCAGCCACGTCTCGGCGGTGAGGTCCTGGACCTCGCCGGTCGAGGCCAGCTCCTGGCGCAGGAAGTGAACGAGGAGGCGGCCGAGATCCTCGCGGCGGTCCCGCAGCGGGGGCAGCCAGATCTCGTAGCCGGAGAGCCGATGCAGGAGAGGCGCCCGGAACTCGCCCGACTGGACGCGCGCTTCGAGGTCGGTGTCGGTGGCCGCGAGGACGCGCACGTCGACGCGCTGCGGCGCCTGGCTGCCCACCGGGCTGATCTCTTTGGTCTCGAGGACGCGCAGCAGCATCACCTGCACCTCGGGCGGCGCCTCGCCCACTTCGTCCAGCAAGAGGGTGCCGCCGTGGGCACGGCGGAAGTAGCCCTCCTGGCTCTGGACGGAGCCGGTGAAGGCGCCCTTGACGGCACCGAACAGCTCCGAGGCCACCAGGGACGTCTGGATCGCTCCCAGGTTGATGGCGATGAAAGGGCCGGAACGGCGGGGGCCCGAGTCGTGGATGGCCCGGGCCACCAGCTCCTTGCCCGTGCCGGTCTCGCCCCGCAGCATCACCGGCACGTCGAGGTCGGCGACGCGGCGCACGTCCGCCCGCACACGGGCCAGCCGTTCGCTCTCGCCCACCAGACCCAGGCGGCCGGCAGCATCGGTGAGCGGGCTCTGGGAGAGCCAGTGGAGCAGCAGCACGACACGGCCGGCGAGCTCGACGACCACGCCGCACTCGAGCTCGGCCGCCGACAGCTCTCGGGATTGCAGAACGGGCACGCCGTCGGCGTCCACGCGCGTCCGGCTCTCGCCCAGGGAAAGGACGACACCCCTGCCGGGCGCCGGCTGGAGGAGGACGGGCCGGCGGCTGATGTAGCGGTCGGCGAGCGGTCCTCCGGGCAGCCGGTCGGGAGAGATGAAATCCGGATAGTTGCGGGAGATCTGGGCTTCCCGCCCGAGGAGGAGCTCACTCAGGGCGGTCCACTCGCCGACCCGCCGGACGTCGGGATGGAAGAGGACGGTCAGCGCCGGGACCGTCGTCACGGACCGCCCCTCGCCCTGCCAGCCTCGCGAGTCGAAAGTGCCCGACAGCCCGGCCGTGGAGGCTTCGGTGCGTGGGTCTGCCATTTGTCGAGATTGTAACCGGAACCGCTGACATTCACCGGAACGCCGAGCGGCTGTGGCTTCGGGGCGTCCCGGGCGGGGTGCGCTAGACTGCCTGGCACCCATGAGCCCCGAGTCCGAAGACACCCGCGTCGACCGATCCGCAGCCGGCGCCCCGCGGCGCCTCGGCCGCTTCGAGATCGTCCGTCTGCTGGGCCGTGGCGGCATGGGCGCGGTGTATCTGGCCGAGGACCGGAAGATCGGCCGGCCGGTGGCGATCAAGCAGATCCGCATCGAGCGGGGAGTCAGCGACGAGGCGCTGGTGGAGGCACGGGCTCGCTTCGACGTCGAGCTGCAGGCCGCCGGCCGGCTCTCTCATCCCAACATCGCCACCGTCTACGACGCCTTCGAAACCGAGGACTCCTACTGCATCGCCCTGGAATACGTGCCCGGCATCAGCCTCGACGAGCGGCTGAAGGCCGGGCCGCCGCTCACCGCGCCCGCGGCCGCGAAGCTTGGCGGACAGATCGCGGCGGGGCTCGATTACGCCCACCAGCGGGGCATCGTGCACCGCGACGTCAAGCCGGGGAACGTCCTCCTCTCCGAAGACGGGACCGTGAAGATCACCGACTTCGGCATCGCGAAGCTCGCCTCGCTCGACGTGACGCAGACGGGGATCGCCCTCGGCACGCCGTCCTACATGTCGCCCGAGCAGATCCAGAGCAACCCGCTCGACGGCCGCTCGGACCAGTTCTCCCTCGGCGTCCTCCTCTACCTGATGCTCACCGGGCGGCTCCCATTCACCGGCGGCAATGCTCAATCCGTGCTCTACAACATCCTTCATGCCGAGCCCGAGCGGCCGGGAGCGATCAACGCCGCGCTCCCCGCGGCCGTGGACCGGGTGCTGGCGAAGGCGCTGGCCAAGGAGCCCGGGGACCGCTATGCAACCTGCGCCGAGTTGGCCCGGGAGCTGGAGGCGGCGCTGGCCGGGGCGCAGACCGCGGCGCCACCCTCGCAGGCGATGCCCACCGGCACGGCGACCGCGCCCTTCGAGAGCTCGCCCAGGCCGGCCCGGAGCGTCCTGCCCTGGGCGCTCGGCTGCGTCGCGGTCCTCGGGGTTCTGCTGGTGGTCGGGTTCTTTGGCATGATGTCCTCCCTGGACCGGGGAGCCCCGGCGAGGCCCTCACGTCCGCGGTCCTCCCCCGCTCCCGGAGGCTTGGCGCCTTCCCCGGCGGCGGCGCCCACGCCGGCCATTGCGGAGCCGCAGCCGGCGAGCCCCGGGCCGATCGCAGTGGAGATCACCAGCGAGCCGGGGAGGTGCCACGTCACCATCGACGGCCGCCACGCCGGCTTCACGCCGCTGACGCAAGCCCTCGATCCTGGAAAACACCAGCTCACCTGCGAGTGGCCCGGCCAGGGAAAGCGTAGCTTTGAGGAAACCGTCTCGCCGCAGCGCCGGCGGTTGCATTTCCGGCTGTGAGCCCGCCGATTCCCCTGCTCTTTCGCGACGACCTTCTGGTGGTGGTCGCCAAGCCGTCGGGCCTCGCCGTGCACCGCGGAATGTCGCGCGAGAAGATCGTCGCCCTGCAGCTCGTGCGCAATCTCCTGGGCCGGCACGTCTACCCGGTCCACCGGCTGGACCGGGCCACGAGCGGCGCGCTGCTGCTGGCCCTGGATTCCGCGACGGCGCGCCGGCTGCAGGAGCAGTGGGAGGCCGGCACGGTTGAGAAGCATTATCTGGCGTTGGTGAGGGGCATTCCGCCGGAAACAGGGGTGATCGATTCGCCCGTCCCGCGCTCGCCCCATGGGCCGCGGGTGCCGGCGGTCACGGAGTACCGCCGGCTGGCGATCTTCGAGCGCTACGCCCTGATGGAAGCGAGGCCGCTGACCGGGCGGCTGCACCAGATCCGCCGTCACTTCAAGCACATCAGCCATCCGCTGATCGGCGACGTCCGCTACGGCAAGGGGGAGCACAACCGCCTCTTCCGCGAGCGCTTCGGGCTTCACCGGCTGGCCCTGCACGCTCTAACTCTGAGCTTCGATCATCCCGCGACGGGCGAGCGGCTGCGGATCATGGCGCCGGTGCCGGAGGATCTGGCGGGGCCGTGGCGGGCGATGGGGATGGTCTTTTATCCCTGAGGGATCTCGCTCGCGAGAAGCGAACGCATGGCAGCCTCCAGGACGGGAGCTTCGTCGAGAGCCGTCTCCCAAACCACCTGGAGATTCACGCCGAAATAATCATGGACCAGCTTGTCTCGCATACCCGCCATTTCACGCCAGGGCAGAGCTGGATATCGGCCCTTCAGGTCAGGTGGAAGCCTCTTGGTGGCTTCTCCGACGATCTCGAGAGCTCGGACGACGGCAAAGTGAGTTTCTCGTCGGTCGAGAATTCCTCGAAAGTCATTCCCGCGATGAAGCTCTGCGCCTTCTCGAGGCAGTACACGATGTCTTGCAGGAAATCGAGGTAGGTGCGCTCACTCATAAAGGAACCGCTTCGCTCAGAATTCGCTGACCGATATGAGGCTTCAGCGCTGCCTTCATCACCAGGTCCACTTTGACGCCCAGCAGATCGCTGAGGTAGTTCTCCAGACCGATGAATTCCAATAGGCCAGGCGTTTTCGAGAACGTCACCAACACGTCAAGGTCGCTCTTCGGGCTCTGCTCGTCCCGCACGTAGGACCCGAAGACCTCCAGGGTGCCGACGTGATAATTCTTCGCCAGCTCTGGAAGGAGCTGCCGCAGCGAGCGGATGTAACGGTCCACCGGCCTTGCTTCCACGGGCCCTATTATAGAGAACCTCAAGGGAGCCTGCCTGCGTCGCTCCATGCTACCCTTTCGCCCCCATGAACACGCCCAGCTCTCCCTCTGACCATTCGCCCTTTCAGGCCTTCCGCTCCGTTCCCCGCACGGGCGTCGTGTACGTCACCCAGGAAGCCACGGCCCGCGGCTACAAGACGGGGAATCCCGAGTGGTCGAACCTCGGGCAGGGACAGCCGGAGACGGGGCCGCTGCCGGGGGCGCCGCCGCGGGTGACGGCCATCGACATCGATCCCGCCGATCACTATTACGCTCCCGTGGCCGGCGTCTGGGAGCTGCGGGAGGCCGTAGCGTCGCTCTACAACCGCCTCTACCGCAAGGGCATGCCTGGGCAGTACACGGCGGAGAACGTGGCGATCTCGGGCGGCGGCCGGGCGGCACTCACCCGCGTCGTGGCCTCGCTCGATCAGGTGAACCTCGGCCACTTCCTGCCGGATTACACCGCCTACGAGGAGCTGTTGGACATCTTCCGTCTGGTCTCGCCGACGCCCATCCTGCTGCGCCGCGAGCAGGGCTACAGCTTCGGCGTCGAGGACCTGCGCCGCGAGGTGCTGGGGCGCGGCCTCGCGGTGGTCCTGTTCTCGAATCCGTGCAACCCGATGGGCAAGGTCATCTCGGGCGGCGAGCTCGCGGACTGGGTGGCGGTGGGGCGGGACCTCGACTGCACGCTGCTGATCGACGAGTTCTACTCCCACTACGTGTGGAGCTTCGGCGAGGGTGAGCCCGGCCCCATGGTGAGCGCGGCGCGTTATGTGGAGGACGTGGACCGCGATCCGGTGGTGATCGTGGACGGCCTCACCAAGAATTGGCGCTACCCGGGCTGGCGGGTCACCTGGACGCTTGGTCCGCGCTCGGTCATCGAGACCATCGAGAGCGCGGGCTCGTTTCTCGACGGCGGCGGCTCGCGGCCACAGCAGCGGGCGGCGGTCGAGCTGATGGAGCCGGAGATGGTGCTGGCCGAGGCGCGGGCGATCCGCGAGACCTTCCTGCCCAAGCGAGAGCTGATGCTGCGCCGCGTCCACGAGATGGGGATGCGGATCTATCCCGAGCCGGCCGGCACCTTCTACGCCTTTGTCTCGGTGCGCGACCTGCCCGAGCCGCTCTCGGACGGTATGGCCTTCTTCCGCGCCGCCCTGGACCACAAGGTCATCTGCGTTCCCGGCCTCTTCTTCGACGTCAACCCCGGCCGCCGCCGCTCCCAGCGCCTGTCACGTTTCCACCAGCATGTCCGTCTGTCGTTCGGGCCCGACCTCGAAGAGGTCCGGCGGGGGTTGGACAATCTGGAGGAGATGATTCGGGAAGCCCGCAGGTAGAGCCTGAGATCAATCAGAGGATACGGAGCTCCGGGATGACCGCCGCAATGTGGTCGAAGTCTTTATCGTTGTGGAGGAGCCAGAGCTCGTTTTCAAGCGCGATCTGCGCAATCAGGCAGTCGATCGTGCTACGGATCGTATAACCAGCCCTGCGACAGCGCAGGTAAATCTCTGCCGCGTCCGCAAAGCTCTTCAAGGGGTGGGCAGGCTGAAAGAGAATCTGGGCGCTCAGGTACCTGCCAAACCTCGCGAAGCTGTGCTCGGAGTCAGCTCCCTGGAGGATCTCCTGATAGATGGCGCTGGAGAAACCGCAGGGCTGTTCTTCATCAAGGGCCCGGGAGAGCTTGCCAACCCCCACCGTTTGCCGGCCTTTGAAGTAATCAATCCAAACGGACGTGTCGACCAGGATCATGACTCGTGGGGGTCTTCGGTCCGCAATGCCTTGTAGTCGTAATCGGGACGGATACCGCCAGCGCCCCGCAAATCTCGAATATCCAATCGCTCGCTCTGAACCGTGGGCTCGGCCGGGCTCCCATGGATGCCGAGCTCGCGGCTCGCGGCGCCGCTGGACAAGCGGGAGACATTCCTGACCTTGAGGCCCAAGGCTAAAGCAAAACTGCGAACTTCGGCAACGTGGCTATCAAGTACGGAGGAGACTTCCTCGCCAAAGCCCGGCTCGCTCGCCCTCGAAACCGCAGAACGGATCAGGGTGTCGACCTCACCTTCGAGGCGGCGCAGGGGATCGCTGTCAAGGCTGAGAACCAGCAATACAGGGTCAGAGACCTCGAAGTCGATCGCAAAATCGAGGATGAGTGCCCCCATCTGACCGGCTGTCTTGTAGCTGCGGCTGAACCTGTGCCGGAGACGTTCTTCGTGCTTGACCACATAGCCGACAAGGGAGGACCGGCGGTCGCGCAGAGACTTCTGCAGATGTTCGCCAGGCCGCAGCAGAGCACGGATCTTCAATCCGTCTTTTCCGCCTCTCTTCAGGACTACGAGATCGTGCCCCGGGACGGGATCGAGGTTCCGGGACGGATAGGCGATTCGCCGGCCTGAGGTCAGGTTATCCATGGCGAACTGAGTTTACTACAGTTGTCCCAAAGCTTCGAGCTCAGTTCTTGGCCTGGATCACCGCGGTCGTGGCCGGCTTCGATTGGATGCCACGACCATCATGGAGCGGCAGCAACTCGCTACCAGCCTCTCCCCCTGGATGGGCCAGGATCTCCTGGAGCCGGCGCTGGACGGCGGCAGCGGCATGGGGAGCACTCCATTACCCACCCTATTACGCCAGGGAAAGCGTCGTCGTCCCCTCTCCCGGACGGGAAAGTACTCTTTTCCGGACCCGGCTCCGCTGCGGAGCATAAATTTGGATTTTCGCGATCCACATCCTTGAATCCGCCGTGGCGGCGAACGCTACGCGCCCTTTCCAAACTCCGATCTGTAAACGATTTGTCAAAACCTTGCCGACTTGGCATCCGCCTTGCGCTTTAGAAAGGCAAGGTTCCGCGGGCTTGTCGCCACTTGAGGACGGCCCCAATTTTTGGGAGGTCGGCAGATGCGATCAGTTTTCGTTCGAATGGCAGCGCTTTGTTTGTTCATCGCCGGCGTCGGTAGCGGTCTCGCGCGGGCGGAATCCGGGCCGGACCGCCGGCAGGGATTGTTCCTCAACGACAAGAACGGCTCGGTCCCGGCTCCTGTCCTCGGCGCGACTGTCGAGGTGAAGGTAACGGGCATCATCGCCCGAACGAAGGTCACCCAGATCTTCAAAAACGTTTCAAGGGAATGGGTGGAAGGGATCTATATCTTTCCATTGCCCGCGGACGCGGCGGTAGACACCCTGCGCATGAAGGTGGGGAATCGCACGTTCCTGGGCACCATCCAAGAAAAGGAGGAAGCGCGGCAGACCTACGAGGCCGCGAAGCAGCAGGGGGTGAAGGCGAGCCTCGTCGAGCAGCAGCGACCGGACGTGTTCACCACTTCTGTCGCCCACATCGGTCCGGGAGAGACGGTGGAGGTCGCCATCGAGCTCCAGCAGGTCGTGCGCTGGGAGCTCGGCCGCTTCAATCTCCGGTTCCCCATGGTGGTGGCCCCGCACCGGGAAGAGGGCGCGACCGCCGGCCGTCGGCGCCTCTGGCTGCCGCCCGTGCTGCGCCGGGGCTCCGCGCCCATCAATCCCTTCGCCTTCCATGCCGATCTCAACCCCGGCTTCCCGCTGGCGAAAGTCGAAAGCCCCAGTCACGCGATCACCGTGGTGAAAGGAAAACAGTCCCATTACGCCGTAGACCTCACCCAGGGCATCGCTCCGGCCGATTCCGACCTCGTCCTGGAATGGACGCCGGCCGTGGGCAGCGAGCCGCGGGCCGTCTACTACTCCGAAGAGGTGAACGGCGAGCGCTACTCGCTGCTCATGGTGATGCCGCCCGACGCGCCCGGGATCGCCGCATCGCGCTTGCCGCGCGAGACCTCCTTCATCATCGACACCTCGGGCTCGATGAGCGGCACCTCGATCGAGCAGGCCCGCCAAGCGCTCCTCTTCGGGCTCACCAAGCTCAGGTCCACGGACTGGTTCAACGTCATCCGCTTCAGCTCCAGTGCCACGGCGGTCTTCCCGGAAAGTGTGCCGGCAACCGCGTCCGCGTTGGAGACGGCCCGCCGCTTCATCGCCGGCCTTGATGCCGACGGCGGCACCACCATGCTGCCGGCGCTCCAGATCGCTTTCCGCAAATCCGCGCCGGCCGGTCTCGTGCCCCAGGTCATCTTCGCCACCGACGGCCAGATCGACGACGAGCCGCAGGTCGTCGATTTCCTTGGCAGGAGCCTGGGCAGCCGCCGGCTGTTCCCGGTGGCCATTGGCTTGGCACCCAATGCCGCGCTGCTGGGCCGGCTCGCGGCCCTCGGCCGGGGTTCTTTCACCAGCATCAATAGCGTCGGGAAAGTGGCCTCGACCATGGGCGCCCTCTTCTCCCAGCTCGAATCGCCCATGCTCCAGGGGATCGACGTGCAGTGGAGCGATCCGGTGGCGGAGGCGTGGCCGGCCCGCGTGCCCGACCTGTACCTGGGCGATCCGCTGGTGGTCACGGCGAAGTCGGCGGCGGACGCCGGACCGGTGACCGTCTCCGGCCAGCGCGGTGCCGCCCCCTGGCAGGACTCCTTCCCCGCGGCCGCCGACGTCAAGGGGGCAGGGATCGACAAGCTCTGGGCACGGAAGAAGATCGAAGCGCTGACCGCCAGCCTCCAGGACGGAGCGAGCCCGGCCGAGGTGCAGCGGGCGATCGCCGAGCTCGGCCTGCGCCACCATCTGGTGACCGACTATACCAGCCTCGTGGCGGTCGACGTCCAGGCCACAGCGCCCGCAGGCCTCCAGCCGATCCGCAAGGTGGTGCCGGTCAATCCGCCGCGGGATACGGCCGCGATTCAGCCCGCCGGTGCGGACGAGGACGTCATCACGGTCACGGCCGAGTCGCCCCTGCTGGACGAGCGGCGCATCTACTCCGGCGCCACCGTCTCGCAGGCGGATCTGGAGAAGATCCCCGCCGCCCGCGATCCGTGGGTGGTGCTGCAGGCCACGCCCGGCGTGCTGACGGATCGCATCAATGTCGGCGGCGGCGAGAGCGGTCCCTCGCCCAGCTACTATGACTTTGACGGCTTCGAAGAGCTGCGGTCCACTCTGCTGGAAGCGGAGGCGAAGGCTCTTTGCGAAGAGGTGCGGCGGGATGGCTGGAAGGGCCTCACGCTGGAGCGCGCACTTGCCGCCGCGCCGTCCCAGGAGGAGGCGCTGGTCAAGGCCAACACGGCCGGCCTGCTGCGTGGCTTCGTCGCCTTGATGCTCCGCGGCGGAAGCTGCACCGAGCCGCCGGCGGACGTGCTCGCCGAGGAGCAGGAGTACAGCCGCCGCTTCGGTGCCGCCGCTCCATAGCAAGACGTCCTCTCCTCAGGACGAATAGTACCCTTTTTCGGACCGCGCAGACCCCCGCGGTCCGAAAATTGAACAAACACGATTTATCTCCTTGAATTCGCCGTTGCGGCAAGCGTTTCGACCCGTTCCAAATCTCTGCTGTAAAGGGCTCTCACTTTTCGGGTGGCCTGGCATCGACTTTGCGTTTAACGAAGACAAGCTGTATCGGGCCCGTCGCCGGTGGAGGGCGGCCCCAAATCTTTGGAGGTTGGTCAATGCGATCAGTTTTTGTTCGAATGGCAATGCTTTGCTTGTTCATCGCCGGTATCGGCAGCGGGCTGGCACGGGCGGAGTCCGGACCCGGCGCCACCCTAGCAAACGACGACTTCGAAGCCTTGCGGGCCACTCTGCTGGAAGTAGAGACGACGGATCTTTGCGAGCAGGTGCGGCGCTGCTGGAAGGGCCTCACGCTGGAGCGCGCACTGCGCGCCGCGTCGTCCCAGGAAGAGGCTCTCGTCGAAGCCGACGCGGCGGGGCTGCTGCGGGGCTTCGTTGCCTTGATGCTTCACGACAAGAGCTGCGCCGAGCCGCCGGCGGACGTACTCGCCGAGGCGACGGAGTACAGCCGCAGGTTCGGGTGGCCCGCCTCGGCCCCCTCGGATAGACTCCCCGGGCCATGAACGAGGCCCTCCCTCCCGCCGAAAGCGAGCATTATCTCGTCGCCGCCCTCGACGCTTGTCGCAGGGCGGGCGAGATTCACCGCTCGCATTTCCGGTCCGTCCATCTCCAGGTCGAAATCAAACGGGACGCCTCGCCCGTCACGGTGGCGGACCGGGCGTCCGAGGAGGCGATCCGCGAGATTCTTCACCGGGCCACGCCGGAGCTCGGGCTGCTCGGCGAGGAATTCGGACAGGAGGGGAGCGAGACGGACCGCTGGATCATCGATCCCATTGACGCCACCAAGAACTTCGTGGCGGGCCTCCCCTTCTTCGCCACGCTGATCGGCCTCGAGCTGGGCGGCGAGCTCGCGATGGGCGTCGTCCACGCCCCGGCCCTCGGCCCCGGCTCGGGCCTCATTGCCGCGCAGTCAGGGGATGATTCAGCCGCGCTGGGGGAGACTTGGTGGGCGGCGCGCGGGCAGGGCGCCTGGGGCGGGACGGGGACGACCCTCGCCACGACCCGGCAGCGCCGGCTCCAAGTGAGCGGCGTCTCCGAGGTCGAAAAGGCCTTCGTGGGCCACGGCGGCCTGAAGATCTTTCAGCGCCGCGGCTTCTGGCCCGCCCTCTCCGACCTCGTCGCCCGCACCGCCCGCACCCGCGGCTTCGGCGACTGGTGGGGCCACATCCTGGTCGCCGAAGGCCGTTGCGACGCGATGGTGGAAGGCGAGGTTCTCCTCCACGATGTGGCGGCCCTCAAGCCCATCGTCGAGGAGGCGGGAGGCGTCTTTCTCACCCGCCACGACGCCCCACTGGTGTCGGATTTCCGCGAAGCGACGCTCTCCGCGAACCGGGAGCTGGCGGCGCCTCTGCGGGAGCTGTTGGGTTTCTGAGCCGTTGTCCCGCGAGGAAGGGGCTTGGTTGACAAGCTCCTTTCCTGTAGCTACAGTAAAGGCGTGCGCATCGAGTTCGATCCAGCCAAAGACCAAGTGAACCAAACGAAGCATGGCGTCTCCTTGGTCTTGGCCTTCGAGCTCGACTGGGAAGCCGCGTTGGTATGGGTCGATGACCGGTTCGAATACAGCGAGACGCGTATGATCGCTCTCGCACCGAAGACCGAGATCCTCTACTACGTGGCCTTTGTAGACCGTGGCGAAGTGCGAAGGATCATCAGCCTGCGCCGCGCCAATCGACGCGAGGTAAAATACTATGTCCAAAGTCTCTAAACGTTCGTCTGTGCTGATGCCTACCACGGAGGAAGATAAGGCGATCACTCTGGCGGCGAGGAACGACCCCGACGCTCAGCCACTTACGTCGAAACAACTGAAGGCGATGGTTCCACTGCGTTCATTGCGAGGTCGTCCGAAGTCCGAGAATAAGAAGCTGCTGATCTCGGTTCGCTATAGCCCCGAGGTCGTGGAGTACTTCAGATCCACGGGCGAAGGTTGGCAATCGCGCATGGATGGCGTGCTTCGCGAGTATGTGGAGCGTCATTCTCGTAGGGCCTGAACCTGGTAATGCGGACAGAGCCCTGGCGAGTCAGGGCTGGCAAAGTAAAATTGATTCACCGCGCCGTGACGCGCACCCGGTGCCACGAGTTGTTGGCGTAGCCCTTGAAATTCCACACCTGGGCGGCGGCATCGGGCTGGGTCTGGGCGGCGGTGTCCCAGGCGCGGCAGACGATCTCCTGAGGACCTGCCTTGAGGTCGAGGACGGCTTCCCAGAGACGCCAGACGAAGGCGCCTTCGCCCTTCACAAAGTCGGCCACGGTCCAGGTTTCGCCGCCGTCGACGGAGACGTCGACTCGCGCGACGCTGCGGTTGCCGCCCGCCAGCGACCAGCCGCGGACGGTGACCTTCCCGGCGGGAACCGTCGCCTGGTCCTCGGGCGAGAGGATCACGGAGCTCACGGGCGCTTCGCCCAACATCAATCCCTGGTCCCAGTCCACATTGTCTTTGTTGAAGCTGGCAGGAAACAGGCGATAGGCCTTGGCCATGAAGTAGTTGTCGGACGGCTTGTCCTGTACGGTGATCCGCGAGAGCCATTTGACGCTGCGCGCGCCGATGTAGCCCGGCACGACCACCCGTAGAGGCGCACCGTGAGCCGCCGGCAGCGGCTTGCCGTTCATGGTGTCGGCCAGCAGCGCCTCGCCGAGGGCCACGTCGATGGGAATCGAGCCGCCAAAGTTGAAGCGGTGGCCGTGGCGTTCGGTCTCGTCGAGGCCGGTGAAAGCCGCGTGAGCCGCTCCATCCAGCACCTCCGCCGCCGCCAGCACGTCGCTCAGGCGCACGCCGGACCACTCGGCATTGCTCACCGCCTCCGTGCCCCAGGGGAGCTCGTCGGGAATGGGTTTGTAGGCCATCATCTCCTCGCGGCGATTGCCGGCGCATTGGAGAGTCGCCATCAGGGTGGCCCGCGGAAACCGCCGCAGATCGCCGAGCGACAGCGTGAGCGATTGATCCACCAATCCATCGACGGTCAGTCGATAGGCCGCCCTGTCCACCGTGGGCACATCGCCGTGGTTGCGGGAGAAGAACAGATCGTTGGAAGTGATGAAGCCGGCGGTGAGCCGCGCGGAAGGAGGGCCGCCGTTGAAGGGGTCCTTCTGCCGGATGATGAAGTCCGGGTGCTTGTCAAAAAGGGTCATGGAGCTCCTGGAAGCGCTTACGGCTCAAGCATCATAGGAAAGGCGCTTGGAACATCGCCGGTAAAGATCGCCGCCTTCGGGCTGGAAGATGTCGCAGTGATCCATCTCGCCGCCGTAAATGTGAAGGGTGAGCGAGGTGCTCTCGGAGTGGGCGTTGGCCAGCACATGATGCTCGAACGGTGGGATGAGGGCGCCCGCCGAGCCGGCGCAGGCGTGGGCGGAGTCCCGCTCGGCAAAGTGGTAAAGGCCATCCTCTTCGGAAAGCAGCTCATAGCGAGTCACCGCCATCTCCCCCTCGATCACGCCTTCGACGCACCAGATCCCGGCATGGTCGTGAAGGGCGGTGCGCTGGCCCGGCCCCCAGGTCATCACCACGGCGGTGAAGCCGAGCTCGTCGTCGCGATAGAGGAGGCGGCGGGCGTAGCGGTCCGGCATGGGCTGCCGGAAGTGCTCGGGGAGAGTCAATCCCTCGGCGGGGATGAAGGACTCCAGATCGTCCTTGATCCGCCCGGTGATGGCGTGAACCTCGCCGAGCCGCACCGCCGCGCACAGCCGGTCGATCAAGGGATCCACGATAGTCGCCTCGGTCTTCATGACATCTCCTTCGAATGAATGTTGTCCGTTTGAGCCCGACGGGCCAACTCTACTCCGAGTAGTAGAGTATCCCTAGTTCAGAGGGGCTCCGCAACCCCTCTGCAGTTCGAGCAGATCCTCTTTCAAGTGATGAGTAAATTGTTGCCCCTTCCAGTCGTGTAAAAGGTCTCCAAGGCCGTAGATTCCAATGAGAATCCCCAGGAATAGCGACAAAGGATTTGTTGCGCTCATCATCAGAGCTGGCTGGGTTACAGGTAGCCAAGGAGGAACCTGGGGCAGATCTCTCATGCTCTTATCGAAACTCTTGATCATCTGAGCATGGTGATAGTTGTGCCGTCCAACTCCGTGGGGAGTCTCGAATCGGAAGCCAACTGCCGCAGGTACCTCTGAGCCGTCGAATGTGAAAAGTGCCATCCGAACGCTGAGACCATTCCCTTTCAAGTCGCCCATAATACTTAAGACGGGAAGGACACTCTCTTTGTCGGGCGGCTTGAGAAACAGAAAATCCTTACACGGAGAAAATCCGATCGTGCCCTTGGCCTTAGTTTCTTTCAGAATCTGACCAAGTTTCCCTGGCTCGATGACGCTATAAGCTTTGCTTATCACATCATTGAGCTTTCGTTGCTTTGGATCTATTTGAGGATCTCTAGCCCATCGCGCATGGCTATTGCGGAGAAACTCGATAAGCTCACAGAACGCCCCGACTTTGTGAGTCATAACATCGGCTCTCACAGAGCGAACTGAAGCTGTGGTCCGTAGTCGGAGTGCCGGGTCGAGACGAATCGCCGCGAGAAGGGTGAATCGACTTTCGCCACAAACTCCGCAGCATCGTCGGGGCTAACGAAGCGAGACGTATCTTCGCAGAACGCCAACTTCGACCGCGGAGCCCACGGATCCACCACCTCGGCTATTTGCTCATGCTCGCTCACTAGCGGCCAGTACCAAGCAGTGCGAGAGAGCCAAGAACTCTTCGCGAAGCGAAACCCCTCAAGTTTCGCCACATCCATGACCTCTTCCTCAGGCGCGAGTAGTTCATGGGTGTGCGGCCAATCGATAAGACTCTCCTCAGGGCCGCCTCGGAACAGGCTGGGATATCGTTCCAAGAGGTGGGTCGCGTCCACGAGGATGTTCTGCCCTGGTAGAACGATCCTTTCCAGACATTTGAATAAGCGTGCGGCGGCGACACGTGCCATGTATTGATCCGGTACTTTGTCTTTCCTGCGCAAGGCCATTCCAGAGTTTTCCACAAACGACCGAAGCGTCGCATCTTCCGAGGAAAAAAACTCCAGCGCGCTGATCGGAAATATTTCCCGAATCTTATCTGGAATCTCAAAGAAATCTAAAATTTTCACGTCCAGGTTCTCTAACGCCTCCTTAACGCGTATCTCGAATCTCTCCGTGGCTTTTGCCAAGAGCGGCCAGTACCATGGACGAAAGCCCTCCCAGGGAGGATTCCAGAGTCCCGGCTCGAAAACCTGATCAACCAACAGGTTTAGGTCTGCGAAGGAATCAGGGTGGCCTTGGAGGGTCAAATCGAACGTAAAACCCTCCCTCGCGAACTGGTTTACGCCAACAATCGTGCCGCAACCAGAGAAACATCGAGCGAGGTAAGCCACTTCTTCTCCGGTTTCGTTCAGTGGGAACAGGTCATAATCCACGATAAGAATGCTAGTCTCATCGAAGAGTGTTCGATCACCTGAGACCTCTCGCTTCTCCCGGGCTTCCTTTCTACGAATTCGAAGAATGTCGAGAGCGTCTTCGAAGTCTTTGTTGGCAACAAGCTGGACCTCGAATTCTTCCGTGAATCCACGGACCAAGCTGAGCTTGTCAGCCCATTCTTGTCGGAGACTCGCTTCGTCATCGAAAATTACAACTTGCTTCTTTTTGATCATTTCCGCTCCTTCCAACTCAGCTCAAAGCAGGTGCTGAATCCCTGGCTTGGCTCCACGAAGCCGACCCGGCAACCCACGTTGTCTGCAATCATCTGCACAATGGTCAATCCCAGGCCGCTTCCTCCAAGCCCTAAGGCGCGCCTCTGCGAAGAAATCTCAAGCCTCCGGACGAACGGCTCGAATAACTCCTCGGCAGACTCCAAGACTACGCCAGCTCCCGTGTCCTCGATCCGGATCTTCCTATCCATGCCAGACTTGATTGAACGGACGGCGACGAGCTTACGCTCACTGTCCAGCAAGGCGTTGGTTGCATTAACCAAAATGTTTTGGAACAGAGCGCTCCACTCGGAGAATGTACCTTCAGGGAGCCAGATCTCGGGCTGGACTCCCTTAGTGTCGACCGGAAGATCCCGAATGAGGACCTTCAGCTGATCTTTTACCAATTCGAGGAGGACGCGAGCCTTGAAGCGCTGCCTCTTCTCGTTATGCTCGGCGCTCGTGAGATGGCTAAAAAGAGCGCGTGTGCCTTTGGCGCGAGTGATCCACGCCTCGATACTAGTCCTAATCGAGTCAAGGTCGTGGCGAAGTGCCGGGTTGCTAACCGAGATTCTTCCAAGACGCTGAGCGACAGACTCAAGACTCCGAAACTGCTTACCAACCTCGTGTTCGTAGGCCAAAGCACACATTCCCGCAGTGGCAAGAGGAGCCAATAGGCCGATTTGCTGGGCGACGACCTCGGCCTCGGTTTGGCTGGCCTCAGCCGCTTCTCGCACCTGCGTCTTGAGTTCCATGAAGGCCGGACCCGGTATCTCGGCTTCGAAACGATCCAGGACATTTTCCAGCTTCTCGATCTTGTTCGTTACAGGTTCCGTGGAACGCTTCGTCTCGACCTCTATGAGCTTCCTTCGGGTCTGCTCCATTGCGTAGAAGTCTAGTGCCCAGCGAACAATTTTCACCAGCGCAGCAAAGGCCTTATTGTCCACTAGCCGGTCTCGAGTCACTTGGATTTCAAGGCATACAGGAGGGCGGTCTCCAGCAGACGGAGATGATTCCAGACGTTCGAGAGCCGTGTCGACATGGACAACACCAAATAGCCGCGAAGTGGTGGGTAAATTGTTGAGCCCCCGCTGAACCTGGAAGCTCTTCGGCAAGAGCTTCGACTCCGAGAGCCGGTGGGAATGGGCCATCTCAATCCCCAACCAATCGGTGTCCGGACCGTAATAGGGAAGGTGGAAGCCTGCATCGTAGATGTGTATCCCGCCGAAGTCTTTGAAATAATCTCGAGCTTCAGTGACCCTAACACCATACTTCTGCTTGCCCGCCAAGGAATAGACTCGGATCTCGAACTCGGTGAAGTACAGAGGGCAATCCTCTATCTCATACTCGACGGCTTTCACCTCCCCAGGCCGATCGGAAAACTCCAGAGTGAGCCGAACATGTCCTTCCGGGTGCGCAGGGTCTCTGATATCCCGCTTTACGAGCTTGCCTACGAGCTTCGAGTCCCAGAGACTCAGGTAAGCCTTCATTCGAATCTCGAACTCTTCGACCTGTCGAGGATCGTCGCTCTGAAGATCGACAACGAAGTCCCTCGCCCGATCTGAGCTGATCCGGGGGTTTGTCCGGAACGGAGGCTGGAGCGACCAGATCTCTCGCGCGAGCCCAGCAACATTCTCGGAACTCCATTCCTGATTGAGCTTGGTCAACATAATTGTCGTTCCATGCTCGGAGTTATCCGGAAAATTTCCGTTTCTCGGAATCTGGTCGGAAAGCGCTTTGACTTCGGTGAGATCTCCAACATGGATGGCTTGGTCCCAGTCCACGATGGCCATGAGTCCCATCTCTTCCGGGTTTTCGGCAACAGTACGAACTTCGATTTCTCTCGAAAGAAATTGCACGGCGAGCCGTCCCACTCCTTTGGACCCTGTTAAGGGACGCTCCAAACGGCGCGAGATCCGCAGCTCTTGTTTATGAGGAGTTCCGATCCGCATCCAGAAGCTCCGAAACTCATCGGAGCTCATTCCATGACCGTTATCACTTACTTCGATAAAGTCTGAGGAAAGCCGAATCTCAACTCTTGTCGCGTCAGCGTCGTAGCTGTTTTTCACCAACTCGGCCAGAGCAATGTGCGGCTTGCCGACCAAACGTTCTCCGAGTTCCCGCAGGAGGGCGGAGTCGACGGTAAAAGGGATGGGTTCACTCAACGTGCGCTCTTTCTCGTTCAAAGAGCCGCCCGAGAGACGGACCCAGACTCTCTGGCGATGACTCCAGAGCCAGAAACTCAAGGCCGAAAACCCAGGATAGCTTCATAGGCACGGCGTTGCCAATCATTTGAGCCAAATAGGTCCGCTTCTCGATCCCCGCAAACGAGAACGAATCAGGAAAGAACTGAAGTCTCGCCGCTTCCCGAGGAGTGAGGGTTCGGGGTTGCGAGGGATGGATGAAGCGCCCTTGTCCTGGAGAGCCGAAGCCGCTGGTGATCGTTTGAGCCGGTTCGGTCCACGTCATGCGGCCGTACATTGACTTGTAGGAGTGATCGTCGTTCCTATGACACTCAGGACGTAGAAGATTCGGCAAATCGTACTCATCACTCTGGAGGAGATAGCGGATACGTTCGAGATTCTCCAAACTGGGCCGAGAGGGAGTATCGAGTAGCTCGCCAGCCTTTCTGTGTTCGAGGTCTTGGACGGCCCAGGCGACGTTACGGGATGAAACCTCGTGTCTCTCAAGGACCGACGCGATAAGGATAGAGCCTCTGAAGGAAGCCACCAAGACATGCCGTTTCCTCTTCTGGGGAACTCCCAATCGGGACAGGTCGATGACATCTGCATCGACAAGGTAACCGAGACTCTCCAAGAGCTCTACCGTTCGAGCGAGAGCTCCTTCCCGATCATGGACGACTCCGGGTACGTTCTCGATCAGGACGTGAGTTGGTCGAATTAGCTCCACGAACCGGCCAACCCTTTCGTAAAGACGATTTCGGGGATCGTTGCGGCGAGTCTGGTTATTGAGGTCCGAATGGCCCTGACAGGGAGGGCCTGCCACTAAGACATCGACAGAACCGACAGTTGCGAGCCATCGGCGTTCCTCAACAGAGGGGGTTTCGCCGAATTCATGATCGAGAAGTACTTCGAGATCTTCTGCAGAGGATTGCAGAGGAGAAAAATTGTTTCGGTAGGCCGCGAGAGCCCAAGGGTCATGATCTACGGCGAGAGCCGCCACGAAGGGGCGGCCGACTGCCCAACAGGCCTCCCGCATCCCTAGCGAAAGGCCTCCACAACCGCAGAACAAGTCGGCGGTTCGGACGAGCGGTTCTCGTGCTTCGGCGAGAACGCGGTGGGAGCCTCTGAGAAACGCCTGGTCGAAAGCTGAGCCTGGATCGACTCCGCTCTCTGGATGAAAGGGAAGTTCCTGGAGGGTCGTGGAAACCGTGGAACCCACCCTCACCGTACGAGCGACCCGGGATCTTCCGGCGATGAAACGGTAGCTCTGAGAAACGCCGTCTCCCTGAGTCTGTAGGAAATCGAGCAATCGGAGCGTCAGCGAATCTCGCTTTGCGAGCTCGCACTGCCAGATCACGAGAACTCTGTAGCCGAGGACTTCTAGTTCCTCCAGCTTGCGTTGATCACGCTTCCGATTGTCATCGAATTTTTTTTCCCAGAAGGGCCGATTTTGGGCTGGTATTTTCCAGAGGCGACATCCCTCGTGGGCATGCCAGTAGCAACCGTGCACAAAGATTGCCCATCGGGCCTTACGGTTCACCAAGTCGGGCCTTCCGGGGAGACCCTTGCCGTTGGTCCGGAAACGAAAACCAAGAGAATGAACGAGCTGGCGTACCAACTTTTCAGCGGCGGTATTCGTTTGTCTCACTCGCGACATGAGACGTGAACGATCTACAGTCGTGAGGAGCGCTGGATCCCGTTTCTGGGCGACACGCACGATGGTGGCATTGCCAGCAAGTCTTTTCTGCTTCACCATGAAAGTTCCCCGACAAGATCCGCCAATTCTCCTACTCCTCGACAGAACGGATAGGCTTGGGCCCACGGTTGTCCCAAGCCCGGCCGGACGGTCAGTCCTGCTCCAGGTAAGTGTACCCCGCCAGCCCTTCCTCGTAGCGCCGCAGCAGGGTCTTCGACTCCTCGAAGGTCATGCGCTTGGCCTTCAGCGCGGCCTCGGTGGCCTGCCGCACTTTGGCCACCAGGTCGTCCCGGTTGTAGCGCACGTAGCGCAGCACGTCGGTCACCGTGTCGCCGTTGATCACGCCTTCGATCCGGTAGTCGTCCTCCTCGTCGAGGGAGACGTGGACGGTGTTGGTGTCGCCGAAAAGGTTGTGAAGATCGCCCAGGATTTCCTGGTAGGCCCCGACCAGGAAGACGCCCAGGTAATAGGGCTCGCCGTTGAAGGGATGAAGCTCCAGCACGTCCTTGACGTCGCGGCGATCGATGAAGTGATCGATCTTGCCGTCCGAATCGCAGGTGATGTCGGCCAGCACGGCGCGGTTCGACGGCTCCTCGTCGAGCCGGTGGATCGGCACGATGGGAAAGAGCTGATCGATGGCCCACGAGTCGGGGAGCGACTGGAAGACCGAGAAGTTGCAGAAGTAGGTGTCGGCGAGAGTCCGCTCCAGCCCCTCCAGATCCTCCGGCACCTGCGGCAGCGTGCGGGTTATCTTCAGGATCTTCTGGCAGGTCGCCCAGAACAGGTCCTCCGCGAGGCCGCGGTCCTCCAGCGACAAATGGCCAAGGTTGAACAGGCTCAGACACTCGTCGCGGTAGGACATGGCGTCGTGGTAGGACTCCAGCAGGTTCTTGCGCGACACCTCGCGATAGGTCTCGAACAGGTTGCGCAACGACAGCTCGGCGCCCTCCGGCGGCTTCCTCGGGAGCTTGCCCACCGCGAACTCGGCGACTCCGAGAACGTCGATGACGAGCACGGCGTGATGGGCCACCGTGGCCCGGCCGGACTCGGAAACGATCGTCGGGTGCGGCACGCCGCGGGAGTCGCACACCTCCATGATGCCGAAGACCATATCGTTGGCATACTCCTGGAGCGTGTAGTTGAGCGACGAGGTGAAATTGGTCTGCGAGCCGTCGTAGTCGACGCCCAGGCCGCCGCCCACATCGAGATAGCCGAGGGGAGCGCCCATCTGCACCAGGTTGACGTAGACCTGGGAGGCCTCGCGCAGGCCGTCCTTGACCGCGCGGATGGACGAGATCTGGCTGCCGAGATGAAAGTGAAGCAGCTCGAACGTGTCGAGCAGGTCGTTCTCTTTCATGTAGTTCACGGCGTCGAGCAGGTCGCGGCCGGTGAGGCCGAACTTGGAGCGGTCGCCGCCGGAGGCTTCCCAGTGGCCGGAGCCCTTGGCCGAAAGGCGCGAGCGGACGCCGATGCGGGGCCGCACTCCCATCTTCAGGGACATCTGCCGGATGAGCGGCAGCTCCGAAGGCTTCTCCACCACCAGGATGACGTGGCGGCCGAGCTTCGAGGCGAGGAGAGCCGTCTCGATGTACTCCTCGTCCTTGTAGCCGTTGCAGATGATGAGCGCATCCTCGTCCTCGAGCATTGCCATGACGGCCAGCAGCTCGGGCTTGGAGCCCGCCTCGAGGCCGTAGTGGTAGGGACGGCCGTACCCGACCAGCCGCTCGACGAGGTAGCGGTCCTGATTGACCTTGATGGGATAGACGCCGCGGTAGGCGCCCTTGTAGCCGTACTCGGAGATGGCGCGGCCGAACGCCTCGTTCAGCTCGACGACGCGGGCCTTGATGATCTCGGAGAAGCGGATCAGCAGCGGCAGCCCGATGCCGCGCTCCCGCACCTCGTCCACCAGCTCTTTGAGGTCGATGGCCGGCGAGCCGTGGCCGCCGGGATGCACGACCATGTGGCCGTGTCCGTCCACCGAGAAGTAGTTGTTGCCCCAACCCCGGATGTTATAGAGGTCGAGGGAATCGGCCGGCGTCCAGCGGCGAGTCAAAGGGGCGGTGGCCATCTCGGTGCGACGACTCCTCTCATGATCCCTGAAACGGGAAAAAGCTCTGGCGTTCCAAGATCAAGTTTCGGGAAACGCCGGATGAGAGCCATCCGGCCGCGCAAACTCTAACACGAATCTCCTGGGTGACTTGGGCGGGCCTCCCGGGCCGCCTCAGCGGGGCCGGGCACCGCGTTTGCCGGAGAAGATAAACACGTGCTGGGAGGGCAGCGTCTCGATCCGTTTCAGCAGTAGAAAGCCGGCGCGGGTCCACTCGGTGAGCACCTGCTCTACGGACATACGGTGCTTGATGTTGATGTGGGCGGCCGTCTCGCCCTCCAGGCGGTACTCGACGAGCGTCACCGTGCCGCCGGGAGCGAGGCTGGCGCGGATGGCGGCGAGCATGGGCTCGGGCTTCTGGAACTCGTGGTAGACGTCCACCAGGAGGACACGGTCGATGCGCCCGGCCGGAAGCTTTGGATCGGTCTCGGTACCCAGGACGGGGACGACGTTGGCGAGATCCTCCTTGGCGATGTCCTTCTTCAGCAGGTCGATCATCTGCGGCTGGATGTCCTCGGCGTAGACCTTGCCGGACGGCCCAGCCACCTTGGCCAGCCGGCGGCTGAAAAAGCCGGTGCCGGCGCCGATCTCCGCGACGGTCATCCCATTCCGGACGTCCATCGCCTCGATCACCATCTCCGGCTTTTCCATCTCGGCCCGCCCCTCCCGCTCCAGCCAGTCTGCGTGCTCCCAACTCATTACGTTCGCCGGCTCGCGCTTCGTCCCTTCCTGGGGGGCCGCTTGAGCGGTCGAAGGCATCGGAGCCGTCGCCGAGGGAGCCGGCGCCTGCCCATTCGAAGGCAGCGAAAGACCGCAAACGAGCATCAGGAGGACCAGCGGAAAGGCCCAGCGTAGCGGGAAGTGGCGGGGGGATTGGGTCATGAATGTCTCCTGCTCGCGAAAAGGCTACGTCTCTCGGAACAACGGCGAGGCCGGACGGGCCATTCCCGCCTCCTGATTGAGATCGTCCAGATCTCGCTGGGAATCGTCCGGAGCTTGATACGGATGATCCGGAGATCGGCGCGCACCGTCTGAATCTCGGCGTGAATGGACTGGAGCGTGATGCGGACTGTCCAGATCTCGGCGGGGATCATCTGGGAGTCGGCACAGATGGTCCAGAGACCGGCACGAATCATTCGGAGATCGGCGCGGACCGTCCGGAGATCGGTACGGACGACCCAGACCTTGGTCCAGATCGCTCAGACCTCGGTACGGACCGTCCGGAGATCGGCACGGACCATCCGGGAATCGACACGGACCGCCCGGAGATCGGCAGGGACTGTCTAGATCTCGGCGGGGATCGTCCGGGAGTCGACACGGGCCATCCGGATCTCGGCACGGATCATCCGGAGATCGACACAGCTGGTCTGGAGCTCGGTACGGACCGCTCGGAGATCGGCATTTCTAGTTACAGATCGCCCCCTCTATTCGTCAAAAGAGTGCAGAGTGTACCTGGCCCATCCGTATTGCTGGATCTGTTCGAGAGTCGGCGCCTCGGTCTCAAAATCTTCGTCGAGGGTAAGAAACGCCGCCTCTGGGTCAGCGGCTTTCTCAGGGTCTGTCCATCCCCACTCGCATTCTTCACAGTGAAGGTAAAGCCTCTCATGAGTCGTATCGCGTAAAATCAACAGCCGTCCCTCCCCGCCACAGACCGGACACTGTCGATACCAATAGTATTTCGTCAAGTCGCCACCCTCAAGTCGGCCAACCACTGGCGAAAGTCAGCCTCCTCGTAAAGGTAGGGACGATCAGTGGTCTTCAAATCGGCGGCGGCCAGCACACCGAGCGCCTCCCAAACGGCATCGTCCTCAACATCAGGGTCGTCAGCAATAACCCAACGCACTGCCCAGTCCGCCGCCTCCTCTCGTGAGCAGCGGCCCGCGATCAGATCTTCCAAGACCTTCTCGACCTCCGCCCTCTCCGGTTCAGGGGGCGATTCAAAACGAGCCATATCTTCCTCTCATCGTCCCTTCCCGACCTTTCGCTCTGGGAATGAGCCAACCTCACTTCGGAGCGGCGTCTTTGACCAGCGTCGCCAGCCGTTCTTTCTTGATCTTGGCTACGATGCCGGCGTTGCGGTCGGCGATTTCGTTGACGGAGTACTCCATGGCGGTGCCGAGCACCTGCGCGATCTCGGATGGCGTGAGCTTGTAATCCTGCTCCAACCATTGCGCCAGGCTCGCGGTCGCCGAACGCAGAGCGTCGTCGAGCGAGCCGGCCAAGCCCACCGCCATGATGTGCGTGGGCGATTCGACGCGCGGCGAAAGGATGGTTTTCCTCGCCAGCACGTCGACTGTGATCTCCACCTCCATGGAGGTTTCCAGCGCATTGCCGGTGAGCTCGCCATCGCCCTGTGCGGCGTGACCATCGCCGATGTACAGCAGCGCGCCGGGCTGAAACACCGGCAGGTATACGGTCGTGCCTTCCTCGATGCCGCTGAAATCCATATTGCCGCCGAACCGTCCCGAATCGCCGGTGGGAAAAGGCGCGGATGAAAATCCGGGCGCCACTCCGACGCAGCCCAGCATCGGGTGTAGGGGCACGGAATATTGCTTCAAGTGATCGCTCGCATTGGCGGGTGTCGCCACGCCGCGTTCGAAGTCGAGATGCCAGCGGACGTTCTTGCCCGTGTCTTTCATCTTCACCGCGAGCTGTGGGTTCAGGGCGCGGCTCACGAGTTGGTCATCGCTGACCGCGTAGTCGCGGTTCAATCGCACGCGGTTGAGGTGGACGGCGAGGACATCGCCCGGCAGGGCCGTCTCGATGTAAAAGGGGCCGGTTTGAGGATTGCCGCCGAGGACGCGCCGGACGCCGGTGAAATCGACTCCGGCGGCATCGACGGTCGTGGTGTGAATCGTATCTCCGGGCCAGACCTTGAGCACCGGCTCAGGGGAAGCCGAGAATTGGCGATAGTACGTAGTGGGCTTGAAGTCCACTCGCCGCGGTGGACCCGGCGGGCGCTGTGGCACTCGATGCGCGGTGAAGGTGGAGGTCTCGCGAGATCCCTCGAAGCTGTCCGTGAACACGACCTGACCGGTGACTGTGCCGCCCTCCCATGTGCCGGTGTACTCGGAGGAGTCTCCAGGATTGTCCCCCTTGACGATGAAGTGGACGGCTTTGCCGCTCACCGTGCCCTCCAATTTGTCGCCATCGAGCTCACCCGCGAGCTTGCCGCCGTCGAAAGTCAGCGCCAGCCTCTGGTGCAGCGCGTTGCCGTAGACGTCGGTGGTGACCAGCCAGTAGCCCCCGATGTTGCCCACAATATGGCCCTGAGCAAAAAGCAGCGATGGGAGGAGGAGGGCGAGGAACAACAGCCAGCCGCGACGCTTTAGCATCGTGGGAGTCTACCGGATACGGCGAGCGCCGGTGGCGAAGGACGCCTTCACCAAATCTTCAGGAAGAATTCAGCCCGTCTTCAGGATGCACGGACGTGGGTGGCCGCATAAGGGGAGGCGTTGAACCAACCAAGGAGACGCCTCATGAAGCGATCGTTTTTCGCCGGATCTTTAGCATTCCTTCTCGCCCTCGCCGGATCTGCCGCAGAGACCGGCACCTCCGAGCTGCAACCGCCGGATCTGGCTGACGGTATCGCCGTGAGCCCGGCCACGGCCGCCCATCTCGATACCGGTCTCTTGACGACTCTCGGCGAGCGCGTGCGCGACAACACGTTTCACCAGATCACCAGCGTGCTGGCGATGGTCGACGGCAAGCTGGCGTATGAGGGTTATTTCAACGGCGCCGGCCGCGATACGCAGCACGACATCCGCTCGGCGAGCAAGACGGTGACGGGCATGCTGGTGGGCCAGGCGATCGCCCGCGGCACGCTCGCCGGCGTCGGCGCCAAGGTCTTCGGCTTCTTTCCGGAGCGGCATCCGAAGAACCCCGATTCGCGCAAGCTCCAGGTCACGGTCGAAGACCTGTTGACCATGAGCTCGCTCCTCGAATGCGACGACGAGAACCAGGCGTCCTCGGGCAACGAGGAACGCATGTACGTGACGGAGGACTGGCTGGGTTTCTTCCTCGATCTGCCGATCAAGGGCTTCGCGCCCTGGGTCACCAAACCGAAAGACTCCCCGTATGGCCGCAGCTTCTCCTACTGCACGGCGGGCGTCTTCGCGCTGGGGCGCGTGCTGGAGAGAGCCACGAAGCGCCCGGTCCCCGATTTCGCCCGCGAGACGCTGTTCGCGCCACTCGGCATCGAGAAGGTGACGTGGATCTACTCTCCGCTGGACGAGGCGCAGACCGGCGGCGGCCTACGGATTCGCAGCCGGGACCTCGCCAAGCTTGGGCAGCTCTTTCTCGACGGCGGCCGCTGGCACGGGCGGCAGGTGGTTCCCGAGGCGTGGGTCAAGGCTTCGACCGCCGCACACGTCCAGGCCACCGAGACCGACACCTACGGCTATCTCTGGTGGCGGCGGGATTTCGTCGCCGGCGGACGGACGTTTCCCGCTTTCTACATGTCCGGCAACGGCGGCAACAAAGTGGTGGCCATCCCCTCGGCGAAGCTGGTGGCGGTGATCACCAGCACGTTCTACAATTCCAGAGGCATGCACGAGCAGACCGCGAAGATGCTCACCGATTACATTCTCGCGGCCCTGCCGTCGAGCAGCGAAGGCGGAAGCCAGCCGGCGCCCAAAACGCGCTGACGCTCGAAGCCGACCAGCCGGCGGATCGTCTCGATCCGCCGCTGGAGATCCGGAGTGCGCAGCCCGGCGAGCATCGGATCTCGGAGGAGCCAGTCCTCGTCGCGATAGCCTTGGCCGATGGCGACGTCGAGGGCCTGAAGGGCCGCCTCGGGATGGCCGGCGCCGGTTTCGAGAAGCGCTTCGTCGAGGGCCGCATCCGGCCACTCGTCGCCCTCGGCCCGGCCGCGGCGCAGCTCCTCCAGCCACTGGCGGCGCTGAAGATCGGTAGAGCCGAGGAGCAGCAGGCGGGTCCTGGCACGGGAGAAGCCGGGAGCAATCGCCAGGGCCTCTTCATAGAGAGCCTTCGCTCGGGAAGTGCCGCCTTGCAGGAAAGCCACGGTGCCACGGATCTCGGCCAGCTCCGGCCGGCGGACGCCATGCCGGACGGCCTGGGCGGCAATCTCCTCAGCCTCTCGCAGACGGCCCTGGGAGAGCCGCATCTGGGCGTAGGAAGCCGCGGCGAAAACGTTGTCGGGCCGCAGCTCCAACGCTCGCTCGAACCAGACGGCGGCGGCCGGTTTGTAGCCCAGGAGCGCGAGGATCTGGCCCATCTGCACTTCCAGGTAGGTGGGCGTGTCGCCGCCGCTCCTGGCCACCCGCACGTTCATCTCGAGCGCCTCGGCGAGGTGGCCCTGGACCATCAGCAGATTGGCGGCGCTGGCGAGCGCGTTGGCCGGCTGAGGCTCGAGCTCGGCGGCGCGGCGATAGGCGGCGAGCGCGGGGGTGACCATGCCCTTGCTGTCGAGCGCCAGCCCCAGGGCATGGTGCGCCTGGCCGAGCCGCGGATCGAGCGCCAAGGCCTTGCGTGCCAGCGCCAAAGCCTGGTCGCCCGCATCGCCATGCTGGTTGAACTTGGTCGCCCGCTGACCGAGCGCCAGGCTCAGCCCCGCCATGGCCTGCGCATTGGCCGGCTGCATCCGAAGCGCCCGCTGATAGAGCTCGATCGCCAGCTCGTTGTTTGATGCCTGGTGCTGGCCGAGGTAGGAGCCAGCGCGCTGGAGGAGCTCCGGCACGCTCGGCGAGCGGGTCGCCACGGGCGGCGGAGACTGCGCGCGAAAAAAAACGAGGAAAAGGGCCAGAAGGACGAAAAAGACGACGATGAGGACGGCGACCGCGGCGCGGGCGGGCTGAGCCGGCCGGTGTTCGGAGGATGGCACCACGGCCTCTGGAACCAGTTGATACCCGCGGCCGCGCACCACCCGCAGGTAGCGGGGATTCTTCGCCTCGTCGCCCAAGGCGCGACGCAGCAGGGCGACGCGCTGGGTGAGAGTTTCGTCCGACACCGCGACGCCGGCCCACACCGTGGCGATCAACTCCTCGCTGCGCACCACGTCCGGCGCCCGCCGAGCCAGGGCCACGAGCAGATCGAACGAGAGGCGGGGCAGCGGCAGCGCAACGCCGTCCTCCCGAAGAACCGAGACCGCCTCGACGTCGATCGTGAGGTCGGCGATCCGATACCGCTCGCGCTGCATACGCCCAAGGATACTCGACGGGCGCGGAGGCCCGGCGCCCACCTTGGGGCGGAGGTCCTATCCAGGAAGTTTGGTCGCGAGAAGATCGACCCTCTCGATGGCCGGCGGCTGCGACAGGAGGTCGGGCGCTTTCGCCATCAGGGCGGCGGCCACCCGGCCCGAGAGGTGGGCCTGACGGCCCGCGTCGTCGGGGAAGGCGTCGAAAATACCGAAGGTCGAGGGGCCCAGACGAAGGGCGAACCAGGCGATCGTCGCAGGCTCCTCCTCCACGATTGCCAAACCGCCGCGGAGAAAGTCCGCCACCTCTTCCTCTTTACCGGGCTTCGCTTCCAATCGAACGAGCAGCGCTACCTTGGTCATGTGCGGTCTCCTTGAAGAGTTACAGATCCAACGAGAGAATACGCCAAGGACCCCACCTATGGATTCACGCTGCTCGTCCAGCGGGTCTCAGCCTTCTTTGGCCCGGGTTCGCGCCGCCTTGCGGGCCGCGGCTGAGCGGCCTTCGGCCCCCTTGGTCTTCACGGCTTTGCGCGCCGAGGCGGAGCGGGACGAGGCGGTGCGCTTCGCAGCTGCGGACTTCGCCTGCTTCGACAACGCTTGCGGCGAAGCGGCCGAGTGGCCCTCCTTCTTCAAGGCCTCGCTGGTGGCCTTCGAGCGAGTGCGAGAGACGGACTTCTTGCCGCTCTTGCCCGCCGCGGAATCCTGCTCGGCTTTGTGGCGAGTCGCCGCCGACGCCTTCTTCGGCGCCGGGAGCTTGACGCCGGCACGGCGCGCTTTGGAAAGACCGATCGCAATCGCCTGCTTGGTGGACTTCGCTCCGTGTTTCCCTTCGCGAATGTGATCCATCTCCTCGTGCACGTACTCGCCGGCCTGGGTGGACGGGGCCTTCCCTTCGCGTTTGTCCTTGGCTGCTCGCTCCGTCGTCTTTTTTTCGGGCATGGCTTGACCTCCTCCTGACAATAAAGGAACTGCAAGCGACATGCCGCGCGGGCTGTCTCGTTCCAACGCCTAGAAGCACCTTCTAAGATTAGAGACATTCCTTGCCGGTGCGCGGCGGACGCCTCCGCCATCTTTTCGTCGGTTCGATGAGGAGACACTTATGAGCTTGAGAAGCATCCGTTCGATGCCGTGGCCCAGGGCCGTCGCCTGGGTCCTCGCCGCTCTCTGCGGCTGGTATGCACTGCCGGTGGCCGCTCAGACGGCGAGCTCCAGCCTGGCAGGCCGTGTTCAAGAGGAGAAGGGCAAGCCACTGCCCGGTGTCAGCGTCAATGCCGTCAACGAGGAGACCGGGCTCGTCCGTACCGCCGTCACCGGCAGCGACGGCTCCTTC
Source organism: Thermoanaerobaculia bacterium (assembly GCA_035996875.1). Classification (GTDB taxonomy): domain Bacteria; phylum Acidobacteriota; class Thermoanaerobaculia; order Multivoradales; family UBA5704; genus DATARR01. The sequence goes on along the minus strand of DASYJD010000028.1, from coordinate 289,245 downwards.
CGCCTCCCCTCGCTGCCCGTCGGCGTCTACAAGATCACTGCCGACCTCACCGGCTTCGCCACCGTCACCGTCGAATCGGTCAAGCTCAGCGTCGCGACCGAGAGGGCGTTGGAGATCAGCATGAGCAAGGCGAGCGTCGAGGAGTCGATCACCGTGGTCGACGAGGCACCACTCGTCCAAACCACGCCTTCGATCGGCACCGTGGTGTCCCAGAACGAGCTCGAGAACCTGCCGCTCAACGGCCGGCAGTTCGCCAACCTGGCCTCGCTCGCTCCGGGAACGACCCTGACCGTCAACAGCGATCCCACCAAGCCCGGGCAGCAGACGGTCGCTCTCAACGGCGGCATCGGCCGCAACGTCAACTACATCATCGACGGCGGCGACAACACGGACGATACGATCGGCGGCGCTCTTCAAAATTTCAATCTCGAGAGCGTGCAGGAGTTCAAGATCCAGACCCAGCAGTACAAGGCCGAATATGGCCGCTCGACCGGCGGCGTCCTCTCGGTGGTCACCAAGACCGGCACCAACCAGTTCGCCGGCGGCGCCTACGGTTTCTATCGCAACGAAAGCCTGAACTCCGAAACCGAAACCGAAAAGATTTCGGACTCCGGCAAACAACCCTATGAACGCAAGCAGTACGGTGCCTCGGTGGGCGGGCCCATCGTCAAGGACAAGGCGCACTTCTTCGCCACCTGGGAAAAAACTCAACGCGATACCTCCTACACGATCGCCACGGACGGCACCCTTCCCGGCCTCGATGGCCAGTCGATACCCGTCCCCTTCACCGACGAGCTCGGCACGGCCAAGGTGAGCTATGACATCTCGGCCAAGCAATACCTCCAGGTGCGCTACGGCTACCAAAAGAACGCCGATAAATACGGCGCCTCCCCGTTGACGGCTCCCTCGGCCCTGGGCACCATCACCAACGACTACTCGTCCGTGCTGGCGGGCCATACCGTCCAGCTCGGCGCCGATGCCCTGAACGAGGCTGTTCTCCAGTACACCAAGTTCAAGAACACGATCGGTGCGGACTCGAACGATCCCTCCATCCTCTTCCCCTCGGGAGCCCGAACAGGACAAAACGGCAACACGCCTCAGTCCACCCAGCAGAGGAAAATTCAGCTCAAGGACGATCTCTCCTTCTCGCGAGAGATCGGCTCCAGGCGGCACGACTTCAAAATCGGCGTCAACTACGTCGATGAGCCGACGCTGAAGGCCGAGTTCACCACCGGCACCAACGGCATCTTCAGCCTGCTGCAGAATACACCGGGCTCGCCGGTGGCGGATATCACGTTCTTTGGCGGCTTCGCCGGCCTGAGCACTCCCATCAAGCAGTACAGCGCCTACCTTCAGGACGACTGGACGGTGGGGGACCGGCTGAAAATCAATCTGGGAATCCGCTACGACTACTGGGCAGGTTTCGATCTCGATCAGCGAGCGAACCCGATCTGGCAGGCCCTCTCCACCCAGACCGCCTTTCATGAGTCCTTCCTGGCCGACTTCCAAGGCGGCAAGGGGGGCCAGCTCAAGAACGACAACAACAACTTCGGGCCCCGCGTCGGCTTCACCTACGACTTCAAGGGGGATGGCCGTCACCTCCTGCGCGGCGGCTGGGGAATCTATTACGACTTCCCCTACACCAACGCCACAATCCTCTTCCCGTCCTTCGCCGTGCAGTCGAACTACGGGATCAGCTACAACGTCCACGATCCCGATGGCATCCGAAATTCAGACGGCAGCTTCTTCCAGCCGGGCCAGCCGCTGCCGGCGAACCAGCTACCCGGAGCCGCGATCTTCCCGCCCAACGACGTGGCCTCGCCGACGCTCTCGACGCCGCAGTCGACCCAGACGTCGCTCGGTTACTCGTGGCAGGTGAACAACTGGCTGGGCTTGAACTTCGAAGCCGTCAGCATCAACTACACCCATCTGCCCTTCGCCTTGCCCGGAAACTCGACCCTGGATGCCAACGGCAAGCCCCTGCCCCCGACTTTGGATGCTGACGGCACCCCCCAGCCGACCTCTCGGTTCCCGGACTTCGGTCCTTTCCGCATCTGGTACGGCCGCGGCAAGGCCTCGTACGACGGCGGCAACGTGGGCATCCACGTCCACCTCGATAAGTTCGAGCTCCAGGGCTTCTACACGTACTCCAAGGCGACGGGAAACGTCCTCGCCGGCGCCGACGAGTTCCGCATCTACAACGCCGGCCAGCAACCGGATCTCGGCGGCAATTCTCGCGGCAATGTACCGGCAGACCCACTGAACCCCCTGTGCAATGCCTGTATCGGTCCCCTCTCGACCGACGCGCGGCACCGCGTCACTCTCGCCGGCACCTACCGGGCGCCCTGGGGCGTCGATCTATCGGGTGTCTTTCGGTACCATTCGGCCCTGCCGTATACAGTCTTCTTCAACCGCGACCTGAACGGCGACGGCTTCCTCCTGGACCTCGGGCCAGGCACGGGCGTTTCGCAAGTCAACTCCGGGAGCACCCACTCCTTCTCGCAGTTCGACCTCCGGGTGGCCAAGGAGCTTCACTTCGGCTCCCGGTTTTCGGCCGAGCTGATCGCCGAGGTCTTCAACCTGTTCAACGAGACGAATCCGGCCGGCTACATCAACGTCTTCGACGACAAGGGCAACCCGATCGGCAAGAAGCCGACGGTGTTCGCCGGCGATCCCCTCCAGGGTGAGCAGCGGCTGGCGCAGCTCGGCCTGCGGCTCCACTTCTAGAAGAAACACTTGCGTCACAGCGGGGGCGCAGCAGGCTGCGCCCCCGCAAACCCGCAAACATCTACTTCCCGTGCGCCTTGAGGATATCGGCCAGACCGTCCGGCCGCCCTTCGATCCGCTCGAGGTGGGGAAAGCGGGGGCCGCCGTGGTAGTCGAGCTTGTGAGTGCGGAGCGCGTCGCCATCCGCGACGACCACTTCGAGCGGCGCGCTGCCGCCCTTCGATTCGGCGAGCGCCGCCTCCACCGCCCGCGCCGTATAGACGTGCCCGCCCACGCCGAGGAGCTTGACGCCGACGATCATCCCCGCCCGTCCCGCCGGCGAGTCGGGCAGCACTTCCGTCACGACGTCCTTCTTGTCCACCCCGAAACCGAGCGAGAAGCGCCAGTCGTGGCTCGCGCGCCGGGTCTCGTCGTCCGCCATCGCCGCGTTCGGCTTGTCGTTATAGACGAGCTTCCAGCCGGCGCGTTCGAATCCCGCCATCGGCAGGCGCGGCGCCACACGGTCGACCCTCTCGGCGAACAGTCCCTGCCAGTCGAAGGGCACGAGATCGTTGAGCGTCTTGACGACGTCCTCCCGCGTGTAGGGCGCCAGCGCCGGCCCCGTGTTGGCGCCGCCATGGAAGCGATGACAGAAGTCGTCGAGGGTCACTTTCCCGTGCGATTTCTCGCGCAGCAGCGTGTCCACGTCGAGCCAGAGAAAGATCGATTCCTCGTAGAAGTCGGTGCTCCGCCGCTGGGCACGGCCATCGCTCGGCGTGCCATAGAGGATCTGGGCCGCCACCGCCGTATCGCCGAGAGGACGCCAGTTGCGGCCGGTCCGAGTGTCGAGGCCGGCGGCGATGCCCGCGATCTGCTCGCGGTAGTAGTCCGGCGTCCACAGGCCCGCGCGCGTCGGCAGCAAATACCCGAGGTGCTCGGTCAGCCCCTCGTAGACCCAGAGCAGCGCCCCGTGCATCGGCCGTTGGAAATCCGGCGACAGCAGGCCCTCGGGCCGCCGGTACTTGCCGTTCCACGAGTGCACGAACTCGTGGGCGAGAAGGCCGGGCAGCGTGCGCTTCGAAGCCTCCTGCACGAGGGTCTCCTCGTCCACCCGGTCGTCGCTCCCCTCGTGGTGCTCGAGGCCGAAGTGCTCGATGTGGTCGGAGAGCGAGAGCAGCCAGCGATACGAGTTGTAGTGACGGGCGCCGAAGAGCGCCAGGGTCTCGGCGACGAGGCGGCTCATCGGCGCCGTCAGGTCGCTCGCGCCCGCCAGGTCGCCCGATCGGTCGGCGGCGATCGCCAGGTGATGCGGGGCGCCGTCGTGCACACCGAGATCGAGATCCACCAGGTGCTCGCCCGCCATCACCGGCGAATCGACCAGCGTCGTCAACGACACGGGAGCAAAGCGGACAGCCCCTCCTTCGTCCCCCTGCTTCACCAGGGCCGTCGCGTAGGACCAGCCCGCAGGCAGGCGCAGGGAGGGGGCGAAGAGCAACGCATCCCCGCTCGTGCCCTGCGGATACAAGGCAACGGTGTTCCAACTGATCACCGCCAGGGAGTCCGTGGCGCCGGGCCCGGAAGAAAAATTGCCGCCCTCGCCGGGAAAGAGGAAGTCCGCCTGGGTCAGCAGCCGGGTCGCGCCGGCCGGCACCACGACGTGCAGCGCGTACATCTCGACCGGATCCCGCTCCCAGGCCAATTCCTTGCCGTTGGCAGACAGATGAAGATCGACGAGGTTGACGACCGGACCGGTGGGCCCGTGCTCGCCCGGAATCCACTTCGGGTAGAGCAGCGTCAGCGGACCCGGAGCGACGGGGATCTCGCTGCTGACGTGGAGCAGCCTCTGCGTCACCCGGCTGGCGTCCAGCGCGAGCGTAATGGGCGTGCTCGAAGGATTGGGAGCGGTCTCGGCCACCACCGCGGAGGTTGCCAAGACGAAAAGGACGGAGAGGAAGACGAGGACAGGGCGAACCTTGGGCTTCATTGTCGGAGGCCTCCTTGAGGGCTCAGGTTTGAGTCCTTCATTGGAAAACCCGAGCACTATAGCTTCAGCCTGAGGGTGCGTACAGGGGCGACGAACGGCGGGGAGGTCCAACTCGCGATACGAATTTGTCGCCGGCCAGGTCTGGCCTTGGCGAGAGGCTTGACACACCGTTGACACACCCGAGGGGCTGGAGTACTGTACCCGCTGAAATGTAAGCGGTTACATCGTATGCCTCAAGTCCGAAAAACCCGTCGCCCGCGGCGCTCAGCCGCTACGATCCACGACGTCGCCGCCCAAGCGGGGGTGTCGGTGGCCACTGTGTCGCGCGTGCTCAACGGCAAGGAGGTCGTGCGCGAGGAGACGCTGCGGCAGGTGCAGGCGGCGGCCAAGGCCCTCAACTATGTGCCGAACGTCGCCGCCCGGTCGCTTTCCATCCAGCGCAGTCAGACGATCGGCATCGTGCTGCCGGACGTGCACGGCGAGTTCTTCTCCGAGGTGATCCGCGGCATCGACGTCGCGGCGCGGCGCGCGGGCTATCACATCCTCGTCTCCGGGTCGCACAGCAACGCCGGCGAGATGCTCGAGGTTCTCGGCGCCATGCACGGGCGGGTCGACGGGCTCGTCGTCATGGCTCCCGACGTGGCCCACGCCTCCCTGCACCCGTCGCTGCCGTCCGATCTGCCGCTCGTGCTGCTGAGCTCCACCGACGGCGACCGGGACGCGATCACCATCGACAACTACGGCGGCGCGCGCGCCATGATGCGCCACTTCGCCGAGCTCGGGCACGAGCACATCGCCTTCATCAAAGGCCCGGCCCAGAACGCCGACGCCCGCGAGCGGCTGCGCGGCTTCCGCCACGCGATGCGCGACCTCGGCACGACGGCGACCCGCCGCCTGGAATTCGCCGGCGCGTTCACCGAGGAGTCGGGGCACGCGGCGGCGCGCAAGGTCCTGAAAGCGGCGCCGCGGCCAACGGCGCTCTTCGCGGCCAACGACTCGATGGCCTTCGGCGCCCTCGCGGCGCTCGCCGAGGCCGGAGTGGCGGTGCCCGGCGAGATGTCGGTGGCCGGCTTCGATGACATCCCGGTGGCGCGCTACGTCGCGCCGCCGCTCACCACCATCCGCGTCGACATCGCCGATCTCGGGCGCCGCGCCTTCAGCCTTCTGCTCGACGCCATCGCGCGGCCGGCCACCACCGCCGGCCGGCACGACTGCATCGACACCACGCTCATTGTCCGCAAATCGTGTTCCAGCCCTGAATTTCCTATGACGGCCCGCACGCCTCCGGAGGGGAAGCCGCGCGGCAGAAAAAAAGGAGAGGAGTCATGAGACGAATGTTGAAGGCCTTTCTATTCACACTGCTCGCCGGCGCTCTGGCGGTGGCCGCGGTCGCCCAGTCCTCGACGGCGACCATCCACGGCAAGGTGACGAACGAGAGCGGAGCCGCGCTCGCCAATGCCAAGATCGAAGCCGTCGGCACGGCCTCGGGATTCGTCACCACCATCTCGGCGGGAGCCGACGGCTCCTTCCAACTGGGAGGACTGACCCCGAGTCAGTACAAGATCACCGTGTCGGCGGCCGGGGTCGAACCGCGCACGGAGACGGTGACCGTCCGCGTCGGCCAGAACCTGGACGTCACCTTCCTCTTGGCGGCGGCGTCGACGGTCAGCGAGTCGATCACCGTCACCGGCGACCAGTACATCGATACGCGAACGGCGGAGGCGGCGACCAACGTCACCCCGCAACAGATCGAGAACCTGCCGCAGGACGACCGCAACTTCCTCAACTTCGCCACGCTGGCGCCCGGCATCCGGCTGTCGACCGACCCGCAGCGCAAGACCATCTCCTCGGATGCCCAGCCCGCCGAGCAGACCAACGTGTTCATCGACGGCGTGAGCATGAAAAACGACGTCCTGCAGGGCGGCCTGGTCGGCCAGGACTCGAGCCGTGGCAACCCATTTCCGCAGAACGCAGTGCAGGAGTTCCGCGTCGTCACGCAGAACTACGGCGCGCAGTACGAGAAAGCCTCCAGCGCCATCATCACCGCCGTCACCAAGTCGGGCGGCAACGACTTCCGTGGCCAGGTCTTCGAGTTCTACCAGCCGAAGAATTGGGTGGCGCCGCTACCGAAGAACTTCCAGTTCTCGACCCTCACCACCAACCAGGACTACCAGCGCAGCCAACCCGGCCTCTCCTTCGGCGGGCCGATCGTCCAGGACAAGCTCCACTTCTTCCTCTCCTATGAGGGCGTCGACGAGAAGGCCACGACGCCGGTCAACGTCAACCCCAACTTTGCCGGCCAGTTCGGCCAGTTCAACGGCGTCTTCCCCAGCCCGTTCAAATCGAACCTGGGCTTCGGCAAGCTGAGCTGGCAGCCGGCCCAGAACCAGCTCGTCGACTTCAGCGGCACCTACCGACGCGAGCATGAGACGCGCGATTTCGGAGGCATGACTTCCTTCCAATCGGCAACGGATCTCAAGAACTGGGTGTACGGCGCGACATTGCGCGATAGTTGGAATACGGACAAGACGCTCAACCAGGCTTCGCTCAGTTGGCAGGATTACGCCTGGAATCCGACGCCGCTCAATCCCGACCTCGTCGGGCTCAACTTCGAGGGCGTGATCCGCACCGGCGGCAACAGCACGACCCAGAAATTCGATCAGCGGCGCATCGAGCTGCGCGACGACTACAGCCTCGCCGTCACCGAGTGGCACGGCGAGCATAACTTCCAGGTGGGCGCCAACTTCGACTCTCTGCGCTACAACATCGACAAGAGCTTGAACGGCAACCCACAGTACGACTTCAAGAACGATCCGGCGAACGGTTTCACCTTCGCGCAGCCGTATGAAGCATTGTTCGGCTTTGGCAATCCGAACCTGTCACTCAACAACCAGGAGTATGGCATCTACGGCCAGGACAACTGGACGACCAGCCGCCTGACCCTCAGCCTCGGCCTGCGCTGGGACTACGAGTCGAAGCAGCTCGACAACAGCTACGTGACGCCAGCCAACATCGTGGCGGGACTGACCGGCAAGGTGGACCCGAGCTATTTCTCGAACGGCGACAACCGGTCCGAGTACAAGAACGAGTTCCAGCCGCGCCTCGGCCTTTCGTATGACCTACGCGGCAATGCCAAGACGATCCTTTTCGCAGGCGCCGGCCGTTTCTACGACCGCAACTACCTCAACGCCACGCTCGACGAGCGCTACCGTCTGCAGTTCCCCGTCTACCGCATCCAGTTCTCGCCCGACGGCCGCCCGGGTACCATCCTGTTCAACCCGAGCTACCTGACGCTCGCGGGCCTGAACGGGCTGATTGCCTCGGGAGTGACCAGCCCGGAGATCTACCTGCTCAACAACAACACGAAGCCGCCCTACTCGAACCAGTTCAACTTTGGCGTCCGGCAGGCGCTGGGCTCCTGGAACGGCTCGCTGAGCTACAACAACGTCCGGGGCTACCATGGGTTTACCTGGCTGTCGGCGACCGGCATCTGCTGCTCGGCCCTCGTGCCGGGCTTCGGCAACGTGATCATCTCCGACCCCAAGGGCAAGGACTACTGGTATCACGGCATCTTCCTGACTCTCGACCGGCCCTACACGGGTCGCTGGGGAGCGCACCTCGCGTGGACGCACTCCAGAGCCCAACAGACCGGCAACGACCTGTTCAGCCTCGACTATCCGAGCGCCGCCGCCTACGGACGCCACGACGTGCCGGGCTCGGAAAAGGATCGCATCGTCGCCAACGCCATCGTGGGGTTGCCTTGGGACCTGCGCTTCAGCGCCAGCATCTCCCTGGGTACCGGAGCGGCGTTCAACGTCCTCGACTTCTCGCAGGGCTTTGACCTGCCGGCGCGCGAAGCGACGAGGCCGTTCGACCGCACCATCTATCCGCCGAAAACCTGGGGCTTCGCGGACCGTTCGGTCGATTTCCACATGGAGAAGGACCTCCACGTTGCCGGCAGTGTCTCGGTCGGCGTGGTGGGCGAGATCTTCAACGCCTTCAATTGGGCGAGCTACGGCTGTCTGGACAACTTCATCTCGCCCGGCGGAAACACCAACTTCGGAAACCCCTCCTGCGTGACCAACCTCGGTCGCCGCGAGCAGGTCGGGCTCAAGATCAACTTCTGATTCTGTAAGCGAGAGACTCAAGGGCGGGCCGTCGGGCCCGCCCTTTCTTTTTGGCTTCTGCCTACCGGGCCGCCTTGCGCGGCGCCTTTCCCTCCTCGACGGATCCGAGGTCCACCATCGCCTGATCGACCATCACCACGAAGGGCCGCGGTTCAACCGTAAGCCCACCGTGACCGTCGTGAGCGATCACCTGCACGGTCCCCATGCCATAGCCCATCGGCCCGCGGCTGTAATAGTGCACCTTGAGCCGGTAGGGCGCGGCGTCCCGGGTCGCCGGCTCCCGCACCGCGAAGCATTCGGGTCCATACCCGGTTGTCACGTCGGCGAACAGCTCGCCGCCGGATGGAAGGGTTTTCGCGTTGTAGAAGGCGTGGCCGCCCGCGTGGTCCCAGACGTGGAGATCGACGTCGTTGGCGTCGGTCTCCCAGGTGAGGGCGAAGCGCAGGGACGGCTCGGTTTCAAGGTGAGCCTGGTGGGCCTGAAGGCGGCCGATCACCTCGTCGCGCCGGGCCGGCTCGGCATGCAGCCAAGCTGCGGCGAGCAAGCCCAGGTCCTCTTTCAGCACCCGGTCGACGCCAGCGAAGCGGCCTCCCGGATACTTCTGCTCGATTCCCTGCTCGAGCGCTTCGAACGCCGCCTCGTAGCGTCCGGCGCGCAGGAGGGCCCAGGCGAGGAGGCGGTGGCCCGAGGGATGGTCCGGCCGCTCGGCCACGGCTTTTTGATAGGTGTCGATCGCCAGCTCGCGCCCCACATCTCCCAACCGTTCGAGGCGCTCTCCGGCCAGCCGCCGCAGATCGGCGCGGCTGGGGAATAGGTCGATGAGCGATCCATAGGCCCGAGCCGCCGCGGCCGGCTCGCCCGCGGCCTCCCAGGCTTCGCCCAGCGCCAGCAGGGCCAGCACGTCGCCCGGCGCTTCGGTGTTCCACGCTTCGGCGAGAGACCGGGCCTGCGCGATGCGTCCGGCGGCCAGATGCTCCTTCACCTTGGCGAAACGCCCGGAGTACGGCGCCACCTCGCGCTTCTTGTCCTCGGCAACGATCGGCCGGGGCGCGGGAGGCGGTACCGCCGGTGGCGGGGGCACCGCGCGGCGGGGCCCAGGCCCGTTGGACGGCACTTCGACGGGCTGCGCGGCGGCTTGCCTCTCCCCGCTAGGAACCCCGCCCGGCACTCCGCCGGCAACGCCGCCCACCACTCCACCGGCGACTCCACCCTCCACCCTGCCGGGAACGCCATCCGGCAGGGGCTCTTCGACGGGGAGCGCCACGACGTCCGGCGCCGCCGGCGCGTTCTCGGCCGCAGGCGATCCGGCGTCATTCTCGAAATCGGGCTCCGGCCCGGAAATCTTCGGAGAGCTCGAAGACTCCATGGCGGCGGGGCGCGTGCGGGCGAGAACGTCCAGCCCGCCCGGGCCGACCGTCAGGATGTCGGCGAGGCTGTGCTGATCGAGCCCGAAACGCTGATAGTCGTAGGTACTTTCGAGCACCAGCATGGCGGTGAACGGGCTCAGGACCCGGTTGCGGACGCTCACCTCCACGATCTCCAGCCCGAGCGCCCGGCGCAGGTCGTCGTCACCCGCCGAGGCGGTTTCGCGCAGGTGCAGGAGCCGCTCGATGCGGGCCTGAGCCCAGGCGCGTTCGAGCAATGGCCGTTCGGCGGACGCCACGTCGCCGAGCGTCAGGGCGCGGCCGCCGACGGTGAGCCGCAGCGACTTCTTGGCCGGCAGATCGGCATAGACCAGCGTCTCGTCCCCCGGCTGAACGCCGTCGAGAGTGTCCGGCCAGACCCACGCCGCTCCCGCGATCGCCACCGGGATTCCGGAGCGGCAGGCGAGGGTCAGACGGCGGGCGATCTCGGCGAGGGGAGCGGCGCCATCAATGCGTTGGCCGTCGTGCACCAGGTTGCCGGTCGTCAGCTCCTTGAGCGTCGCCTCGTCGCGCAGGCCGCCCACCGCCAGCACGTCGAGCCGCTCGACGCCGTGCGACCCGAGAGCCTTCACCGCCGCCTTGAGCGCCCGGCCCTCGGTGTCTCCGGCGGTGGCGACCCCGTCGGTGACGAGCAGAACCCGGGGATATCGGTTGCCGGACTTGGCCATGCGGTCGCCGAGCCAGCCGAGCGCCTTGCCGAGATCGGAAGCCCCCAGAGGCCGGCGGGAGCGCAGGCGCGCCGTCTCCGCCTCGCCGAAATCGCCCGCCCGGCCCTCGAAGACCGGCATCACCTCCTGGTCGAAGGCGGCGATTCCCAGCGGTGTCGAGCCGCCGGCACCGCCGCGCAAACCGGCGACCAGCTCCGCCACCCGGCTCACCTGGGTGGCGTAGCCCAGGGCGCGGGACGCGCTCGAATCCACGAGCACGTAGAGGCCGGCGATCTCCTGCCGCTTGGCCTCGACGAGCTCGCCGGGAGCGGAGACGCGCACCACGGCGAGATTGCCCTGCCGTAGCCCGGCGCGATTCGCGACGCGGTCCTGCCCTATCTTCAGATCCTGGTCCGGAGTCCAGTCGCGCTTGTGGAGCTCGACGACCCGGCGATCGTGGACCTCTGTCTCCAGATTGCTCGCGCCGCCCGCCGCCGAATCGCCAGCCGGATGATCGCCGAGCAGCACGCGAACGTCGAGCCGGCCGACGCTGGAAAGCCCCTGCAGAGGAAGAACGTAGGGCTCGTCCGCCCGAGCCAGCGCATAGGAGTAGGAGACGACGATCTCCTTGCGCTCGCGGGGCAGGATCGGGAAGACGCGCGCCGAGAACTCGTTGCCGGCCTCCTGTTCGAGCAGGGCAGGGTCCACCCGCCGGTGAAGAGCATCCTCATAGGCCACGCGGGCGCGCTGGCGCTCCACCACCTCTCCCTCCTGCCAGGCACCGCCGATCTTCATGGCGAAACGGCTGAGCGCCGCGCCCGGCGGCAGGGCAATGCGGAAGCGCCCTTCGATCCGCTGATCGCGCGGGTTCTCGAAGGTCAGGTGCAGCTCGGTGAAGGCGAGCGGCGGCTCGAGGACGCCATTCGCCTCCAGCGCCACCAGGGAGAGGCCCGTTCCGTCGGACGCGGTGAGCTGGATCGGAGAAGCCAGCTCCGCCCCCGGCCCGGAGCCGGACGCCTGCGGAAACCGAAACGAGGACGAAGCGAAGCCAGCGGCGGCGGGCCGGGTGTCGCTCTGCGCAGTATGCGTCGCGACACCGGCAAGACCCACCCCGGCAAGAACGAGCAAGCCAAAAAGCGTGGCCGTGCGGGACATGGAGAATCTCCTCCCAATCGACTGGAGATCCCGTTCGTGGGACCCCCATATCGCCTTAGACACCTCAGGAGGGGAAAACGTGCCCAAGGAGAACGGAGGCGCCAGCGAGAGCTCCGCGAGCGTCCGACTTGCAACAAATCGGTCTTACTTCGCGGCTCTCGAAACTTTTACTTGGTGGTGACGAACACCGTGGCGCCGTGGCCTTGCAGCTTGACCTGGGTTGCCTGGATCTCGACGACCGTAAATCCTTGGACCACCTCACCGGGTCCCATGACGCGACCGTCGAGAACAGCGATGGGGTGGTCCGGCGAGAAGGCGATGCCGTTGAGCTTCACGACACCGCCACCGGGGATAGGAACTTCGTTGACGTAGGACTTGCCGTCCTCCAGCCCTCCAGGAGTCGCTGCAGGATTGAGCGCCGCAACAGATGGCACGCTCGGAGCGGGAGTTGAAACGAGAGGCGGAGCCAGACGCGGTTCCTCCGCCGGCACGGGGGCTGGTTGAGCACGCGCCACTGGCGTCTCCGCCAGAGGCCGGGCGGCCGGCGTCGGCACAGGCTTGGGCTGAGTCTCCTGGATGGGCGTAGATGGCGCCGGGGTTGGAGCGGGCATCTGCGGAGCGGGCTCGCTCCTCTCCTCGACGACCGGCGGCGCAGGAGCAGGCTCGGCAGAGGGCACCCGCCTCGGAGTCGCGACCGGCGCCTGCGTCTCAGCCACCTGAACGGTCCCTCTCCGCTGCCGGGAGAAGGGCCCCCAGCCGCCGAGATAGACGATCCCGAACACCACCGCGGCGAGGACGCAGCCGGCGCCGAGCCCGGCCAGCAGCGGCATGTAGAGATTGCGCCGCTCCGGAGGTTCCGCCGCTCCGACCGCGTAGGGGAGGCTCTGGCGTAGAGAGTCCTGCCTCGCGGCTTCCTGTCGGGCCTTCTTCAGGGCGTCGCTGATCAGGCTCATGTGAAGTTCCCCTCCAGCTCGCGGATGGCCCGCCGCACCTGTTTCCACGTCAGCAAGTCCGTGCCGTCCACGAATCCGGCCAGCAGCGCCTTGTCGCAGACGGCGTTGACCAAGCGCGGGATGCCGCCCGAGTAGCGGAAAACCGAGCGAATCGCCCAAGGCGTGAAGGCCGGCCGGCCGTTCGCCCCCACCACCTGCAGGCGATGCTGGATGTAGCTCGCCACTTCGAGCCGCGACAGCGGCGTCAGGTGATAACGGACGGTGATGCGCTGGCGGAGCTGGCGCAGGCTCCGGTCGTTCAGCTTCTCACGCAGCTCCGGCTGGCCGAGGAGGACGATCTGCAGCAGCTTGCGCTGGTCGGTCTCCAGGTTCGAGAGCAGCCGGATTTCCTCCAGCAGCTCGGCGCTCAGATCCTGAGCCTCGTCGATGAACAGGACGACGTCCTTGCCAGCCGAGAGCTGCTCCAGGAGGAACCGGTTGAGCGCCTCCAGGCACTCCACGCGGTCCGCCTTCGGTTCAATACCCAGCTCGGTGAGGACGGTTCGCAGGAGCTGCGCACTGGTCATGCACGGGTTGAGGATCAGTGCCGTGACGTAGCCCGGCCCCAGCGCCTCGAGAACCGCCCGGCAGAGAGTCGTCTTGCCGGCGCCCACCTCGCCGGTGACCTGAATGAAGCCCTTGCGCTCCCGAATGCCGAACAGGATGTGATTGAACGCCTCACGGTGCCGGTCGCTGTAGAACAGGAACCGAGGATCCGGCGTGATGTTGAAGGGCGGCTCGCGAAAGCCATAGAACTGGTCGTACATCTCAGGGGGACTTTCTCACAGAGCGGGCGGCAGGTCCTGGTCGAAGTCCAGAACCCGCGCACCGCCATACATCTGTATACGTAAGAACAAGGGTTCGGTGTCTAGGTCTGTGGCAGGGATCGGTGACGGTGACCCTGGACTCAGGCTGCCGGTTCCAGGAGAGTCCCAGCTTCGCGCAATCCGCTCAGGTCCCCAGCACCGATCCGGGCTCGGATGGCCTCGAAGTCCCGGACCGTCTGGGGGCTGAAATACCGCTCACCGCAGCGTCGGCAGACGGTGGCAAAGACTCTGCACCGCACGACATATCGATCCGTCGAGACCAGTTCCTCTACTTCCTGCTCACCCAAGTCCGTGCCCCCACAGTGGAAGCAACGGGTCAGCTTTCCTCTGGATTCAGTGCTTTCTGGTCTTGAAGTCTTCATCCCACTTCTCCTGAGTTGGGCGGTAGGCCGTAATCAGAACCGCCATCTCGCCTACCGCATCCCAGCCCCATACAGTATGCACCCAAACTCCCGGATGCAGGGCTGAGCAAACGAGACAACTGGGACCCCGCGGATCGGTCGGATAGTCCTCAATGACTTCGCCGGAACAGGTCTCCACTAGTACCACGTCGAGATCCAGTCCGTCCTCCTCCAACTCCCGAACTGCATGCCGTGACACAGCAACCCGTCCTCGTACGATCGCGCCTTTGACTTCTTCAAACGTCCTCACCGTGCCGGGGCCGCCGCCTTCGCCGACTTCAGGTGTTGGTCGTACCAAGCGATGTAGCGTTCGTAGCGATCCTTCTGGTAGGTCGGCTTGGCGATACCGTGGCTCTGATTGGGGTAGATGACCAGCTCGGTCTCGACGCCCAGCCGGCGCAGGGCCTGGTAGAGCTGCTCGGAGTTGAGGGTCGGCACGTTGACGTCGTTGCCGCCGCAGAGGATCAGCGTCGGCGTCTTGACCTTCTCCACCTGGTAGAAGGGCGACATCTTGATCCACAGGTCGGTGTTCTTCCAGGGCAACCCGAGCTCGGCCTCCCACTCCTTCTGATAATGGTCGGTGCCGTAGTTGGCGACGTGGTTGGACTCGCTGGCGCCTGAAGTTGCGGCCTTGAAACGGGTCGTCTTGGTGATCACGTAATCGGTGAGGATGCCGCCGTAGCTCCAGCCGCCCACTCCCAGACGGTCCGGATCGGCCACGCCCATCGCCACCGCCTGATCGACGGCGGCCATCACGTCCTCGAAGTCCTTGTGCCCCCAGTCGGCCCAGATGGCGCGGCTGAAGTCGCGGCCATAGCCCGTCGAGCCGCGCGGATTCGCGGCGACCACGGCGTACCCCTGGGCGGCCAGGATCTGCCACTCGGTGTTGAAGCCGGTGTTGTATTGGGAGGTGGGGCCGCCGTGGATGCGCAGAATGGTGGGCAACCGTTGCCCGGACCTCGCCCCGGGCGGCACATTCGGCGGTAATGTCAGGAAGGCGTCGATCTTGGTGCCGTCGGCGCTTTTGGCCTGGATGCGTTGGACCGCTCCCAGGCGGGTCCCCTTCAACAGATCGTCGTTCACATGAGAGAGGGGACGGAGCCCGCCGCCCTCCACGACCGAGATCTCTCCGGGCCGCTGCGGCGTGCTCTCCAGGACGACCATCGTGCCCTTGGGGCCGAGGTCGAAGGTCTGGACGGAGCGCTCTCCATCCACCATGCGCTCCACCGGTCCGCCGGTGGCCGCAACACGGGCCAGATGCTCGTTGCCTCCCTCTTCGAGGAGGAAATAGACGTGCTTGCCGTCCGGCGAGAAGTGAGGGTTCTCGACGTTGCGGTCGAGGGACTGGGTGAGGGGCCGGGGCGCGCCTCCCACCGCCGGGATCACGGCCACGTAGTTGGGCGCGTACCAGATGTCCTTGGGATCGCCGCCGGCCAGATAGACGATCGACTTGCCGTCCGGGCTCCACTCAGGGGACCGGTCGGTGCCGGGGGAGGTGGTGACGGCCCGCGGCTTCTGGCCCGCTTTCGCCTCGACGACGAAGACGTCGCTGTTGTCGTTGGCGTCGGGCTCCTGAGTGCGGTTGCTGGTGAAGGCGAGCCAGCGGCCGTCGGGAGACCAGGCGGGATCGGAATCTTCATAGGCTCCGGAGGTGATCTGGATGCTGGACTTCGCCTCGACGTCGTAGACATAAAGGTGCTGGCGCAGCTCGCGCAGGTAGCCCTCGCCGTCGCGCTTGAACTGGAGGCGGTGGATGACGATGGGCTTCGGGGTCTTGTCGGCGCCCCCGGGGCCGGCGCTCTCGGCCTTGTCGTCGTCGTGCTCGTCCGGATCGATGTCGCCCACCGCCAGCGCCAGCCGCTTGCCGTCCGGCGACCAGACAAGGTCGGAGACGTCGGCCTTATAGTCGGTCAGCTTGACGGCCTCGCCTCCCCGGCGGTCCAGGAGCCAGACTTGGGAGTGCTTGCCGTCCCGCCCGGAAAGAAAGGCGAGCCAGCGGCCGTCCGGGCTGAAGCGCGGCCGGCTCTCCGCCTTCGGGCTGGACGTGAGCCGCAGGGGCGTGCCGCCGCCGATGGGAAGCATGTAGATGTCGCTGTCGCTGGAGTCCTCTTTGGGATCGAGCCACCGCACGGTATAGGCGACCCACAACCCGTCAGGGCTGATGCGGGGATCGCTCACCGATTTCAGGGCGAAAATGTCGTCCACCTTGAGCGGACGGGGGCTATCAGCGGCCAGGGGAGCCGTCAGAAGAGCCATCAGCGTCAGGCTGGCCAGAACAAGGAATCGTCGGTTCATGATTGACCTCGCAGAAGGGATGTAATCCTACCAGGTCCGCCACCCGCAGTTTCGGTTAGAGTACCCGGCGCCTACTCATCGACTCCGTCGCAAACGACGGAAGGAGCCTGCATGAAGCGTAAGGTCGCTCTCTCTGTCATCCCGCTGCTGCTCGTCCTTTTCCTTCTTCCTCTGTTGGCGGAAGAGCCCGTCGACCTCGGCATGATCAACCGCATTCGGGACGAAGGCCTCCACCGCTCCCAGGTGATGGACACCGCGTTCCACCTCACCGATGTGCTCGGACCCCGGCTCACCGGCTCGCCGGAGCTCAAGGCGGCGAACGACTGGACGCGGAAGCAGTTCGAGAGCTGGGGGCTCGTCAATGCCCACCTTGAGGGCTATCCGTTCGGCCGCGGCTGGAGCTACAGCGCCGTCCAGGTGCGGATGATGGCGCCGCGCACCGTGCCTCTCCTCGCTCTGCCCAAGGCCTGGACGCCGGGCACCAACGGCCCAGTGCGCGGCGAGGTGACGCGATTGGAAGTCAAGTCCGAGAAGGACTTCGACCGTTACCGCGGCAAGCTCGCCGGCAAGGTCCTGCTGATGGACGATCTGGAGAAATTCGAGGAGCCGGACAATCCGGCCTTCCGGCGTCTCGCAGCGCCGGATCTGGAGAAGCTCGGCGCCTTCAAGATACCGAACGACGAGGGGAGGGACGAGCGCCGGCGCAAGGGGATCGAGCGCGTGAAGCTCCGCAAGGCCCTCAATGAGTTCCTGGAGAAAGAGAAGGTCGTGGCGACCCTCGAGCCGAGCGGCCTGACCAACGGCATCATCCGGGTCAGTAGCGGCGGCTCCTACACGCCGGGCGAGAGCGTCGGCGTGCCGGCGCTGGTGATGGCCGCCGAGCACTACAACGAGGTCATGCGCCTGGTGCAGGACGGTGAAAAGGTGCAGATCGAGGTCGACGTCGCCGCCCGCTTCCACGACGACGATCCTCAGGCCTACAACACGGTGGCGGAGATTCCGGGCACCGATAAGAAGGACGAGATCGTCATGGCCGGCGCCCACCTCGACTCCTGGCACGCCGGCACCGGCGCCACGGACAACGGCGCCGGCTGCGTCGTGGTGATGGAAGCGGCGCGTATCCTCAAGGCCCTGGGGGTCAAGCCCCGGCGCACGATCCGCTTCGCACTGTGGACGGGCGAAGAGGAGGGGCTGATCGGCTCCCAGATGTACGTGAAGCAGCACTTCGCCACCCGCCCCGAAAGCAAGGACCCGAAGCAGAAGGATCTGCCCGCGTTCTTCCGAACCGAGACCTGGCCGATCACGGTCAAGCCCGAGCATGCCAAGATCGCGGCCTACTTCAACCTCGACAATGGCACCGGCAAGGTGCGCGGCATCTACGCGGAAGAGAACGCCGCCGTGCGCCCCATCTTCGAGGCCTGGATCGCGCCTCTCACCGACCTCGGCGTCACCACCCTCGCGCCGCAGCCCACCGGCGGCACCGATCACATGTCCTTCGACCGCGCGGGCCTGCCGGGCTTCCAGTTCATCCAGGACCCGATGGACTACGAGAGCCGCACCCACCACACCAACCTCGATACCTACGACCACCTCCACCGCGACGACCTCATGCAGGCTTCGGTGGTGATGGCAAGCTTTCTCTACAATGCCGCGATGAGGCCGGAGCCCCTCCCTCGCAAGCCGATGCCGCGGGAAGCGCCGGCCTCCAAGAAAAAGCCCGTGGAGGAGGAAGGCGCGCAATGATGGCGTCGGTGGGGCGGTAGGCCTTCATCGCCTACGCCAAGGCCATTACCGGAGCGGGGCGCGGAGCCTGGGTTGAGGTCAAGACCCCACCCCGCGAGCTTCCCACGTCCGGCGACCGGTTCTCGGTTATGATAGCGAGGATGGACGAAAAGCACTCAGGCTACAGCCTCAAAGCTCCAGGCGCATCGAGCGCACCCAGGCATCTACCGGGGCGTGGCAGCTTCCCCCGGGTCGATGACCATCTGGTGTCGCCGGAGATCTCGCGGGATGAGATCATTGGTGGCCGGCGGGTGGTAGCCTTTCCCGCGGATTCTCCCCACGCCACCCAGCACGGCGATCTTCATTACGTCCTGCGGGCTCACGTGGCCCCAGGGTTCCGTGGGGCGGTGGACCTGCTGACCCGGCAGGGGGAAAAGTCGGACTTCGCCAGCGATGCCTGCGTCTACCGGGACGGCATCGATCCGGCGACCGGTACGCGATATCTGGAGGAGATTGCCTTCGAGGTGGTCTCTGAGCAGAGCGAACGGGATGTGACAGAGAAGGCCGTGGGGATGCACCGGCGTGGGGTCCGCAGGATCTTTGCGGTCTTTGTCAAGGGTCCGCGGCTCGGCGAATGGTCCCCTGAGAGCCAAAGCTGGCGCCCTCTGGACGCCGGCTCTTGGATTGAGGATCGCTGTCTGGTGACGCCGCTGGCCGTAGCGGCGTTGCTCGATGCCGCTTTGGCCGACAACGCCGTAGCAGAGGCTCTGATTGCCAAAGGCAACCCGACGATTCTGAAGCGGGAAGCCGCAGCGGAGGCCAGGGGAGAAGCCAAGTCCATTCTGAAGATCCTGGAGGGGCGCGGCGTCGCCATAGATCCAGCGCAGAGGGAGGAGATCCTGCACTGTTCCAACCTCGATCGCTTGGACCGGTGGTTGCTCCGCGCCACGCTGGCGTCCTCTGCGGACGAGCTCACGGCGGAGCCCTGACCCAAGCGGCCGGACCGTCTCCCGCCGTTACCGCAACCGCCGGCGCCCTTCCGCGCAACGTGACGTTGACGTACCCGTTTTGTCCCTTACTCGCTGTCCCCTTCCCCACACTGGGGCTCCACCCACACCTTGCCATCGCGGGCGGTGAGCAGGTAGGAAGCTTCAGGGCCCCAGGTGCCGGCGGGATAGATGGGCAGGTCGGAGTGCCCCTGCTCGTCCCAATACTCCAGGATCGGCATGACGATCTTCCATGCTTCCTCCACCTGGTCGCGGCGCATGAACTGGGAGGCGTCGCCATTGATGACGTCGAGCAGCAGGGTCTCGTAGGCCTCGGGCTCCGGCATCTTGAACGCCTCTTTATAGCTGAAGCAGGTCTCGACCGCGGCGAGGCGCATGCTCGACCCCGGGCGCTTGGCCTGGAAGCGCAGGACGATGCGCTCCTGCGGCTGGATGCAGAGCAGCAGGCGATTGGGCTCCATCTCGCCGATCGCCGAAGCCGGGAAGGACTGGTGCGGCACCGGCCGGAACTGGATGCAGACCTCGGAAGCGTGCACCGGCATCCGCTTGCCCGTGCGCAGGTAGAACGGCACGTCCTGCCAGCGCCAATTGTCCACGAACAGCTTGAGGGAGACGAAGGTCTCGGTCGTCGAATGGGGATCGACGCCGGTCTCGGTCCGGTAGCCGGGCACCTTCTCGCCGTGCACCAACCCTGGGCCGTACTGGCCGCGCTCCACGAGCTGGTGCACGTCTTCCGGCTTCAGCCGGCGGACGGCCCGCAGCACGTCGACCTTCTTGTTGCGCAGCTCGTCGGCGTCGAAGGAGACCGGTGGCTCCATGGCGATCAGGCAGAGGATCTGGGTGAGGTGGTTCTGCACCATGTCGCGCAGGGCGCCGGCGTGATCGTAGTAGCCGCCGCGGGTACCCACCCCCTCCTCCTCGGCCACAGTGATCTGCACCGAGTCGATGTAGCGGCGGTTCCACAGCGGCTCGTAAACCGAGTTGGCGAACCGGAAGGCCAGGATGTTCTGCACCGGTTCCTTGCCCAGGTAGTGGTCGATGCGGAAAATCTGCGACTCGTCGAACAGCCCGGCGAGGAAGCCGTTGAGCTCGCGGGCGCTGTCGAGGTCGTGGCCGAACGGCTTCTCGAAGACCAGGCGCGAGCGCTGCGCGTCGGCGAAGGCGCCGGAGTCGTGGAGCTGCTGGGCGATGAGCTGCATCACCGTCGGTGGGGTGGCGAGATAGAAGACGCACGTCGCGGGCTTGCCGGCCTGCGCGTCGAAGGCGTCCAGCTTGGAGGCCAGCGTCTTGAACGCCGCGGCGTCGGCGAAATCGGCTCGCAGATACTCGAGATGGGCGGTGAACTTCTGCCACGGCTCGTCCTCGGGCTTGCCCTGCCGGCTGAAGCGGTCCACCCCTTCCCGCAGGTGCTGAAAATAGACGCCGGGGTCCATCTCCTTGATGTCGAGGGCGAAGACCTTGAACGGCTCGACCAGCGACTTGTCCAGCCAGAGGTTGTAGAGGGCCGGGATCAGCTTGCGCCACGCCAGGTCGCCACCACCACCGAAGATCACGAAAGCCGCCGGATTGGTTGTTTTCCCCACGCTCGCCACTCCTTTGCTAGACGGAAAGTCCCAACGCCTCGAAGTCCGCCCGCGTGCGGTCGAGGTCGCGATGCCAGATCTCGTGCATTCCAAGTTGGCCGGCCACTTCGACGAACATGTGACGGTCGTCGACGTAGACCACCTCGTCCGGCTTGGCCTGGGCCACGTCGAGAGCGATGTGGAAAATGTCCTCGTCCGGCTTGCGGAAGTGGACGAAGCTCGAGACCACGAAGATGTCGACGAATTCCTTGAGATTGAACCGCCGGATGCGGTCCACCGTCAGCTCGCGCCCCTCGTTGCTCACCACGACCACCTTGAGGCCATTGCGCTCCTTGATCCGCTTGTACATCTCGATCATCTCGGGGAAGCACTTCGCCTGATCCAGCATGAAGCTCACGACCTGCTCCTCGGTGAAGGGACGCGGCTCCCAGAAGACGACGCGGCGCAGATAGACGGAGAGGCTGATCTTGCCGGCCTCGTAGGTGTCGTACGTGAGATGGTGGCGCTCGTCCATCTCCGCCGGGTCGATGGTGAAGTTGGTGGCCACGAGCTTGCGCAGCCCGCGGTCCCAGCCGTTGGTGAGCAGCACGCCTCCGAGGTCGGTGAACAGGTGGGTGATCCGCGTCATCGGGATACTCCAGTCTCCTCGAGCCGGGCGACGGGCGCCGCCGCCAGCAGCTCATTCAGGGCGCTCCGGCCCGCCTCGGCAGCCAGAATACCGCGAGGCAGGTAGGCCACCATCCAGGCGCGGCGGTCTCCCTCCTGTACCTTGACCCGCTGGCTGTCCGTGATCGGGGTGCCGAACGGTCCCTCGGTGTCGGCCAGCAGCGGCTTGCCTTCGAGATTGAAAGGGCCGCGCAGCGATTCATACGTCTCACCGGCCCGCCCCGCCCGCAGGACCACGGGCGGCGCGAAGCTCCCCTCTGCCACTACGCAGCAGGGGACGGCGAGCTCCACCGAAAGGCAGTTGTTGAGGTCCACCAGCGGGTGGATCGCGGGCAGGTCCTCCCCCTTGAGCACGCGGCGCAGCAGGGCCTCCGAGGACGGACGGTACCGTGTGGGATCGCAACCGGCGGCGCGGAAGAGGCTCCGCAGCGCCGCAACCGTGGGGTCCGAGGAGAGGCTCTCCGGAACGAAGCGGGTGCGGGCCTGCTCGCTGACCTTCCGGCGCAGGGCCGCCACACCTTCCTCCTGGCCGGGGATGAATTCCAGGTGGACCCAGAAGAGATCCCAACCGTCGAGGTCGTGATGAACGGCGAACGGAGGGGCTTCCATGAGCGGGGATCTTGACACAGGCGGCGGGCCGCCGCACCGGATCCCTCAGTGGGGATGAAACCGGGCCTCGTGACGCCGGATCAAGTCCATCGTCGACGGCGTCTCGGCGGCGGCGCGGCGGGGCCGGCGCCAGGGCTGACTGTGCAGCCGCTGGCGGCGGCCGAAGATCTCGGTATCTGGACGCAGGTCGGCCCCATGATGAAGATCCTGAAGCACCCCGACCATCAGGTCCACGGCGGCCTTGCGCCGGGGAGCACCGGGCTCTGGGTGCCTCGGCGCCGGAGATTTGGCGGTTCGATCGAGCATGTCGACACTCCTGGCTCCGGGGAACAGTCCGGAGCGGGCTTCTTCTAGGTATACGAATCAGCCCGGCGGACCATCCATGGAGCGTTCTCACAAGTTAGAGCGTCCGAAACGAAAAAAGGTTTCCGGGTACGCCCGGCGAATACAGTTTGCAACTCCTGTTCCTACCAATCTCACGCGGCTACGGCACGGGGTTTGCTCCCTCATGAGCTCCTAAAGGAGGGACCGCCGATGAAGGACGTAGACGGCAATCTGTGGAAGGGCGCGGTGGCGGGGCTCGCCGCCGGTCTTGCCGCCACCTTCGTGATGACTCAGTTCCAAACTCTTTCGGGGAAGCTCGAAGAGGCGCTGGAAGCCAAGAAGGGGGACAAGAAGGAGAAGAAGGGGGACGACGCGACCGTGAAGGCCGCCTCAGCGATCTCGCGAGGCGTCTTCCACCATACGCTCACCCGCGAGGAGAAGAAGGTCGCCGGGCCGGCCGTGCACTACGGCTTCGGCACCCTCACGGGCGGCATGTACGGAGCCCTGGCCGAGCTGACGCCGGCCGTCACCCGCGGCGCCGGACTGCCTTTCGGCACGGCACTCTGGCTGGGCGCCGACGAGGTCGCCGTGCCGGCGTTCCGGCTCTCGGAGCCGGCTGCCGCTCAACCGCAGGCCGTGCACGCCAAAGCCCTGGCCGCGCATTGGGTCTACGGGCTGGCCATGGAGACGGCGCGACGGCTGGTGCGGCGCGTCCTCTAGGCCGAGGGCAGGCCGTCTCGCAGAACGACGACGGTGCGTGCATTCCAGAGGTCGAACCAGACCACGCCATCGCCGCGTAGCGACCGCCACGGGCCGGTTCTCCGGAAAGGGAGCTCTGTCAGGGCGAGCCGCGGGCCCAGTCGGGCTTCGCCCGTCGCGAGGTCGAGCGTCCAGAGTTGCCAGGGCTCGGTGCCCTTGGGACCGCGGGTCACGGCCCGCACGCGGTTCGGGCTGGGCTGATCGGCCACCAGGACGGTGCGAACGCCAGGGAAATGGAAGCGGCGGAGCTCTGCGCCGGTGGCGGCGTCGAGGAGCCGGAGGTCGCTGCCGTCTCTTCCCCTATCGAGCAAGGCGATCCGCCCATCGGGAAGAAAGGAGGCGCGGGAACCTTCGCCGCCGAGGTCCGCGACGAGCTTGCCGGTGGCACCGTCCCGAAGCTGGAGGGTCTTGCTGGCGCGCAGCAGCCCGCGATCACCCGATGGGCTCGCGGTCCAGGTCACGTTGCCCATCGCGATTTCTCGCACCTCGGCCTTCGTCAGCTTGCCTGTGGCCAGGTTGAGCTCAGAGATCGAGAGCGTGACCTGGTGGCCGCGCGTCATCTGTGGGGTCCAAATGGAGTCGAGCCCATAGAGCAGGACGCTGGAGCTCGAAACGACCAGAGACTCCTGCTGATGGTATTCATCCCCGAGAGAGACGGAAGCGAGCAGCCGGCCGGAGGCGACGGCCATCACGACGAGACGACCGCCCTGAACGGCGGCGGCGTAGCGCCCGTCCCGGGACAAGCCAAAACAGACCAGCGATCTCTTCAGGGAAACCTGTACAGGCCGCGGCGAAGCGCCGGGCCGCCGGAGGTCCAGGGTCATGAGATCGAGATCCTCCGGACGGGTTCGGTCGCCGGAGGGCTCCAGCCACACGGCCCGCGCTCCGTCGGCGGAGAAGTACGCAAGAAGAGGCTGTCCATGGATCCAGGTAGCGAGGCCGAAGCCGGTGCGGATGAAACGGCCGGAGCCGGCGTCGACCAGGAACCCGGGAAGATAGCCGCCGCGATGCGCGGCCAGGCCGTACAGGGCGATCCAGGAGCCGGCCGGAGCCGGGACCACGTCTTCTATGCTCACCAGGTCTTGCGGCGACGGGGATTTGAACCAGCGGGTGTAGCCCGCCAGAGCGAGCGACGCCGGCAGCAGCGCGCTCCACAGAACGATGGACAGGACGCGATGTCCCCGGCGCAGATCGGTGCGTCCACGGCGCACCTGCGCGGCGCTGGCGGCCGCCAGAGCGAGCAGCACCAGCGCGTAGACCACCAACCCGACGTACCGAAGTATGGCGGAGCTCACCGCAACGCCCCTCCAGGTCGTGAGGCCCGCTCCGGCGCGAGTCAGGATCTCCAGGCAGGTCCAGACGATGGCCACCGTCACGCTCAACGCGACAAGATCGAGGAGAAGCCAGGGAGACCGCGTGCGGAGGATCACGCCCGCGGCATTGGCTACCACGACGACCAGCAGGATGACGCCCAGCCAGGCGATCGCAAGCCCAGGCAGGCCCAGCACCGCCCCACCGGTCAGGAACGAGCTCCAATAGCCGCTGGGATCCGGCACGTCGCCGATGAGCAGAACAGGCAGGAGGACGAGGGCTCCCGCTCCAGCCGCCAGCGCCGCCGCCGCCGCCAGCTTGCCGGCCCAGATCGCGCCACCTGAGATGGGCCTGGCGAAGTAGAAACCGAGCCGGCGCTCGCCGAGATCGCGGGCGATCACCGACCCGCCCAGGGACAAGGCAAGGACCAAGCTGATGATGAGAGCAAGGCCCAGCGCGACGCCGCTCCTCACCTCGGCGGGAGATCCCGAGGGCAACCCCGGCAGCAGCGGCGCCGCCAGGGGCACGAGCCCCAGGGCGAGGGCCGCCAGGGGAAGCAGCCGGCGCTCCACGATTTCGCGCTCAAAGACCGCGACAAAGCCTCTCATGGCCCCGCTCATTTCCCCCCCTCCTCCGGCTCGCCGGTGAGAGCGATGAAGATCTCCTCCAGGGTGAGGGCCGAGACCTCGGGTCCATCCGGCCCCGTCACTCCCAATCGTTCCTCGTCGTAGTTGGCGACCACGGCCTCGATCCCCCAGCCACGGGACGCCACCGCCACCGGCGCCAGGGCCTCCAACCGCGGCTTGCCCGAGGACGGAAAGCTCAACCGGCGGAAGCGGTGCTTGAGCGTCTCCATGTCCTCGTCCAGGACGAGCTTCCCCTGCCGCAGCACCCCCACCCGGTCGGCGATCCTCTCGGCTCCGGCCAGGTCGTGCGTGGTGATGAACACCGTCGTCCCGCGATCCGCCAACTCGCCGATCAGCTCCTCGAAGACCGCCTTGCGGGCCACGGCGTCGAGGCCCAGAGTGGGATCGTCCAGCACCAGCAGCCGCGGCGTGCTGGCGAGTGCCAGGGCGAGAGCCACCTGTCCCTTCTGGCCTTTGGACAGCTTGCCAAAGGGGATGTCCCCGGGAACCCCGAACCTCCTCAGGCGCGCCTCGACCCCCGGCGTGTCCCAACTCGGATAGAGGCGGGAGCAGAAGCGCGCGATCTGCCGCGAGGTCATGGCGGGAGGCATGTCGGGATCCTCCGGCACCACCCCAACGTTCACCAGGATCGACGCCCTCTCCGTCCACACGTCCAGCCCCAGAAGAGAGACGCGGCCGGCGGCTGGGCGCTGCTCTCCCAGCAGGCAGCGGACCAGGGACGACTTGCCCGCGCCGTTGCGGCCGAGCAGCGCGTAGACCGCGCCCTCGGCGACCGCGAACGAAACGTTGTCCAGGGCCAGCCGCGCGCCGTAGCGGACCGTCAGTCCCTCCACCTGGATAGGAGCAACCGGTGGAGTCGAATCGACCGGATTCATTCTTCCTCTCCTTCGGCCTTGCCGTTGCCGTCCTTCAAGCTCCCCCAGGCTCCGTCGAGAACGGCCGCGGCCTCCTCGCGGCTGGCGCCCAGCGTCACGGCCACGCTGGCATAGCGCACCGCCTCCTCGCGCAACCGGTCGGATCGCCCGGTGTCGGAGATGGGAGGCGGTTCGGCGGCGACGAACGTCCCCTCGCCGCGGCGGACGGTGAGGACGCCCGCGTCGGTCAGACGCTGATAGGCCTTGAAAACCGTAGCGGGATTGACCTGAAGATCGCGCGCAAGGTCGCGCACCGAAGGCACCGCCGCCCCGGACGCCAGAGCCCCGCGAGCCACCAGATGCTGAACGCCCTCCTCGATCTGCCGCCAGATCGGGCGGGCGTCACGGGGATCGATGCGCAGGGGGGGAGGCATGGACAGCTAGTGTACCACGCCAATAATACACCGGGGCGGAAGTGCTCTAGCTCCCGCCTTCTTCTTCTATGGAAGCGCCATCCTGGAGCGCTTCTGCCTGAATCGCGAACAACTCTTCGATGTCGCCCTCTGCCGAGTCGGCAGCCAGCATGTCGCAGACCAGGCGGGAAGCTCGGTGGGTGAATTCATCCACATCGGCCCCGACTTCCTCAATGACGCGATTCATCGCTGCCGTGATGGCTGTCTTCATGACGTTGCCTTGATGCGGCGGAACAGCTTGAGGACACCTCGTAGACGACCGCAGAAGCCTGGCTCAAGCGGCAGCTCTAGAGTATTTCTTGTAGAGAAAACTTTCCAGGTCGGCGCGTTCCTGGGCGTGCTCGATGGTGATCGTTACCAACTGGCCGTTCGAGTCGACCTCGATAAGGGTGTTCTCGTCGAGGTCGCGACTGTCAGCCACGTTCCCTTCTTTGAACGTGATCTGCAGCGTGTCGGTGTCCTCGAAGTACTCAACTCTCATCATCATCCTCCTTGAACCGCCGATCGAAGAACGCGTTGTGAACGGTCTGCCGGTCTTCCAGGAGAACGACTCGGAGGTACCGCCCTTCGGCCTCCTCGATTCGACCCCATAGGCGAATCCTACCATCCGCCTGGACGTGCTCGCGAAGAGGGTTCCGATCACGCGTTCGATCCATTCAACTTCAATCTGCGTACGATCGGGCCGATCGCGATTGTGGATGAAGTACTCGGTGAACTTCATCGCAGATCCCCGTCAGGACCCCAGCAGCTCCATCACCTTCCCCACCGCCTCGCCCGGCGGCACGAGCTGCTTCTCGCGGTCGCGGCGCAGCGAGACCTCGACCTTGCCGTCCGCCAGCGATTTTGCTCCCACGGTGACGCGGACGGGGATGCCGATGAGGTCGGAGTCCTTGAACTTGACGCCGGGGCGCTCGTCGCGGTCGTCGAAGAGGACGTCCACTCCCTTCTCCTGGAGCTGGGCGTAGAGATCCTCGGCCGCCCGCTTGACCTCCGCGTCCTCGGGGTTGACGGCGATGAGCAGCACCTCGAAGGGCGCCAGCGGACGGGGCCAGACGATGCCGTCCTTGTCATGGTTCTGCTCGATGGCAGCGGCCACGGTGCGGCCGATGCCCAGGCCGTAGCAGCCCATGATCATCGGACGGTCGTTCCCCTCTTCGTCCGTGAAGTTACAGCCCAGCTTCTCGGAGTACTTGGTGCCGAGCTTGAAGATGTGCCCCACCTCGATGCCGCGGAACAGCTCGAGGGTGCCGTCGCAGCGCGGGCAAGGATCGCCGCCGCTGACCAGCACCAGGTCGGTCCAGTCGGAGAGATCAACGTCCCGACCCCAGTTGACGTTGACCAGGTGAGCGTCCGCCTTGTTGGCGCCGGTGACGAAGTTGGTCAGGCTGCGGATCGACTCGTCGGCCACGATCGGAACGTCCTTGAGGCCCACCGGTCCGGCGAAGCCCACCGGCGCGTTCGTCGCCGCCCGCACCTTCTCCTCGCTGGCGAGCGCCAGGTGCTCGACGTCGAAGTGGTTGAGCAGCTTCACCTCGTTGATCTCGCGGTCGCCGCGGATCAGCGCCGCCACCAAGCCCTTCTCGGTCTCGTAGATTAACGTCTTCACCAGCCGCTTGGGCGATACCTTGAGGAAGCGGGCCACCTCCTCGATGGTGTGCTTGCCGGGAGTCGCCACCTCCGCCATCTCCTGCTGCGGATGAACGTCACCGGAGGCCTCGACCTTGCGGGTCTCCGCCTTCTCGACGTTGGCGGCGTAGCCGCACGAGGGGCAACGGACGACGGCGCTCTCGCCCGTGTCGGCCACCACCATGAACTCATGCGAGGCGGAGCCGCCGATGGTGCCGGTGTCCGCCTCGACCATGGTGTAATCAAGCTGGCAGGCCTCGAAGATCTTGCAGTAGGCGGCGCGCATGGCCTCGTAGTCCGCGTCGAGCGCCTCGGGAGTGGCGCCGAAAGAGTAGGCGTCCTTCATCAGGAACTCGCGGCCGCGCATCAGGCCGAACCGGGGCCGGATCTCGTCGCGGAACTTGGTCTGGATCTGGTACAGGTTGAACGGGAGCTGCCGGTAGCTCTTGACGTCCCGCCGCACACAGTCGGTGATGACCTCCTCGTGCGTGGGGCCGAAGACGAAGTCCCGCTCGTGGCGGTCCTTGATGCGCAGGAGCTCCTTGCCGTAGCGCTGCCAGCGGCCGGACTCCACCCACAGCTCCGCCGGCTGGATGCTGGGCATGAACAGCTCGACGGCGCCCGCCGCGTTCATCTCGCGGCGCACGATCGCCATCAGCTTCTGCAGGCTCCGCCAGCCGAACGGCAGGTAGGTGTAGATGCCGGCCGCGACCTTCTTGATGAGGCCCGCGCGCACCATGAGCTGATGGCTGATCACCTCGGCGTCGTTCGGCACCTCGCGGGTGGTGTACAGGTAAAATCGGCTCCAGCGCATCGGCTCCTCCGTTCGGGACCGGGAAATGACAGCCCCCGAAGAGGCGGCATTGTACATGAGGCGACCCTTTAGACGTTTCAGGAGCCGGGCTCGTAAACTCAAGGGGGAAAACCGAGACCTTCACTAGAAAGAGGAGAACTGCGATGCTCACGATGCGGCGATTCTTGTTTCCTGTTGTTTGCGTGGCTCTGTCCGTCAGCCTGGCCTCAGCCGCCGAGTCCGCGCTGACGGCCGACTTTCATGTCCAGAGGGTCAGGCCCGCCGACGCGGTGGTCGTTCTGCGTGCCCTCGCCAACACTCGCCGGATCGTCGTGGTCGACGATCATACGGTCAAGGTTTCGGACGACGAATCAAAGATCGCCGACGCCCGGGCGATCGTCGGCTTGATCGAGAAGCCCGCCGATGGCTCGGCGACGAGCGTCCAGCTCGCCGACGGCACGACGGTCGCGATCGCCTCCCTCCGGCAGGCCTCAGCCATCGACGTGCTGAAAGAGCTGCGAGCGAAGCTGCAAATCAGGCGGGTCGCCACGATCGAGACCGACGGCTCAAGCTCCAGCGTCCTCGTGCGCGACAGCAACGAGCAGGCGCAAGAAGCTCTGAAGCTGATCGCGGAGATGGATGGCGGCTCGGAGACGAAGCGCAGCTACAACCCAGAGTAAGGGGCAGCCCTGACAGGGCACACCCTCTCAGCGCTCTGCGAGCAAGGCCCGTAAACGAGCCAGCTCGGTTTCCGCTCCCTCGGCCCGCTGGCGTTCCGCCTCGGCCCGCCAGTGTTCCTCCTCGGCCCGCCGGCTTTCCGCGTTGGCCCGCTTGCTTTCCAAGTCGGCCCGCTGGCTTTCCGCATCGGCTCGCTGGTGTTCCGCCTCAGCCACCTGCCGTTCCGCCTCGGCCTGTTCCTCGGGCATCGGCACCAGGTTACCGTCGGGACGGAAGAGGCGGACCCAGTCGCCCTCCCTCCCATCCACGGCACCGTGCCAGGTGCCGAGGAACACTCCGAGCTGCTCGCTCCAGAGCCGTCCATTTTCATCCGGCAGGATCGACTGGTAAAACCGGCCCGCCAAGCGCAGGCCTTCAAGGGTCCCCTTGTCTGGATCGCAGAGGAAGTACTCCGCCGTGCGGAAGACCCGGGCGTAGAGATCCCGCTTCTCGGTGCGGTCCTTCTTCGCCGTGGAAGGAGAGAGCAACTCGACGATCACGTCCGGCAGCCGCCCACCTTCCTCCCAGGAGATCCAGACCTTACGCTCGCGGTGGGGATCGACGCCGCCCACCCAGAAAACGTCCGGTCCGCGGAAGGCCCGCCATGGCAATCCCTTGGTCATCTCCTCCGAAACATCCCGCGCCTGCTCCACGGAGTAGTACACGAACATGTTGCCGCCGGCATAGAAGTCGGCCCGGCCCTGTTCCGCCATGGCCTGGCGGATGAGCCGTCGCAGAAGGGGATACTCCAAGGTATGCCACTCGGTCTCCAAAGGCTCTCCGTCGTCGTAGACGAGCTCGAAGGGCAGAGGCGCGAGGGCCGCGGCAGCTTGCTGGCTCATGGCATATTCCCTTGAGGAATCGTTCCTGGTGAGGATCTTGTTCCGCAGGGCCGGCACCGAGAAGAGGGAGACGAGCCTTGCAATCCTCCACTTGGACGACAGAATAGCACGGGGGAAACCGGGAGGAAACGCAGTGCAGGCCGGGGACTACGGCTCACCTTCGCCCGCGATTCTCAAGGTCTCTCGCATCAAGCCAGGGGAAAGGAAGAGACCTGCCTGTTGAAGCTTTGCCATCCAGGGAGCGACCGCTTCGATCAGGTGGGCTTCTTTCGCGAGCAGCAGAATTCCCAAGGTGCCTGTCAACGTCAGCCCCATGCGCTCGGCGTAGCGGCGCGCTTTCCTCTCATCAATGATCGTCAGCCGAGCTTCCAGCTCCTCTGCCAGTGCCAGAACCTCGGCCTCTCCCTGGTCTAAGCCGGCATAGGCCAGCGCTCGTCTCGGGCTCTTCAGAGCAACGCTTCTCACCCAGGGAGCGCTTGCGAGAGCTGCCTGGCGCGACACGGTTTGGGTCGCCAGGAACTCGGCTTCGACCGCAGTGGGGATCAGAACCTCTTGAAAGAGGTTGCGCAACAGATCGAGGCGACCCAGCGCCCAGAGGGCGACGAGCGGAGTGTTATTGAGGACTACGGGCTTGTCGAGCATTCTCCAGGTCCCGCGCAATGTCTTCGGGCTCCTCTCCAAATGGGGAGAGGCCATGCTGGCCCAGCAGGAACAGAAACGTCACGCGCGGGACTCCCGCCAAGCTGGCCGCGAGACCGGAGCTGAGCTTGCCCGTCTCGTAGAGCTTCAAAGCCAGGAGAAGCCGAGCTTCCGCTTCAAACTCGGCCGGCTCCTGTTGGAGAGCCCACAGAACTTCGGGCGGATAGGGGATGTTCAGAGTGTTCACAACGATTTCACCTCGTAGGCAAATGTACCACGCGACAGCCCCCGCACAGCGGCCCCTCACCACCCCCGCCCCCTACTTCATCCGCCCACCCCGCCGCGCCCTCTCGATGAGGCGCGTCGAGTCCTTCATGCACTCCATCATCTTCTCTTGCAGCGCTTGTTGTGTCTTCGGCGGTATCATTCTGGACAATGGCCGATCAGTCCTGGGATGTGTTCGTGAGCTACGCCCATGCGGACGACGAGCCTCCGATGGGGGCCGCAAGGGGGTGGGTGACGACGCTGGCCGACGAGCTTCGCAAGATGCTCCGCCGCAAGCTCGGCGTACGCGAGGCGCGGATCTTCATGGATCACCAGCTCGCCGGCAACGAAGGGGTGACCGAGGCGCTGCTCGCCACCGTCCGCGGCAGCCGGGTGCTTCTGCTTCTGATGTCGCCCGGCTACCGGAGGTCCAACTGGTGCCAGTGGGAGCTGGGCAGGTTCCTCGCAGTGCAGACCGAGCGGAATCACCGTGATCACGTCTTCATCGTCGAGACCGAGCCGACGGACCGCGCCGGCTGGCACCCGGCCCTCCAGGAGCTGATCCCGATCCGCTTCTGGCACCGTGACTTCGAGGACAAGGCCCCGCGGCTGATGGGCTTTCCGATGCCCACACCCCACGAGGACAACCCCTACTGGCGGAATCTCAACGAGCTGGCGCACCTGATCGCCCGGCAGCTTGAGGATTTAGAGGCGCCCCCCCGGGAGCCTCGGGACAAGGTCTGGCTCGCTGAACCGACCGAGGATCTGCTCGACGAGCAGGAGAGCGTCGCCGCCGCTCTCCGGCAGCAGGGGTTCCTCGTCGTTCCGGCCGCTCCCCTGCCTCGCGAGGGGCGAGAGCCCTACCTGCGCTCTCTCCACGAGGGCCTGGAGCGGGCGATCCTCGGCGTGCAGCTTCTCGGCCCGCGGGAAGGGCACCGCCCCGCCTGGAGCGACCTCTCGTTCGTCGCCCTCCAGGCCGCGGCCGCCGAGGGAGCCGCGCGAGCCCGTGGCCTCCGGGTGCTCCGCTGGCGCTCGCGGGCGGTCGACCTCGACCGCGTCACGAATCCCGAGTACCGGGCGCTGCTGACCGGCGGGAGTGTCCTCGCCCAGGGAATCGAGGAGCTCAAGCAGGAGGTCCTCCGGGCTCTCAACGGAGCAACGAAACCCACGCCTCCCGACACTCCCAACCCGACCGGCCCGGCGGGCGCACCGCACGTCTACGTCAACGCCGAGGCGGTGGACCGCGATCTCGGCCGTCGCGTGCTCGCGGCGCTGGAGGAACTCGGCGCGACCTCAGCCCTGCCTCCGCTCGTCTCGCCGCACGACCTGCCCGATCAGATCCGCCGCGCCCAGCAGGACCAGCTCGCAGCGTGCGACGGCATCGTGCTCGTCTACGGCCAGGCGCCCCCGGGATGGGTGCAATCGCAGTGGGCCTTCGCCCGCCGCACGCTCGCCGAACAGCGCCGGACGCTGCGCGCCGCGGTGCTCGACGGCCCGCCGTCCGGGAAGCCGCCGGTCGACCTGCGCGGCCCGGGCATCCTGACGCTCGACTGCCGGGCCGGCTTCGAGCCGCGGATTCTGGGTGACTTCGTGCGGCAGCTCCGCCCGGACGCCGTGCATGCCTGACCCGCGGGAGGTCAAGGCGCCCTACCCGGGGCTGCGCTCCTTCGAGCCTCACGAGGCCGAGATCTTCTTCGGGCGCGAGGCGCACACCGACCGCCTGCTCGAAATCCTCCAGCGCGAGCGTTTCCTGGCGGTCCTCGGTCCGTCCGGCGCCGGCAAGTCGAGCCTAGTCCGCGCCGGCCTGCTCCCCGGCCTCGCCGCCGGCTGGCTCGGCGGCGCCAGGGACTGGCGGATCGCCGTCCTGCGTCCCGGGGAGCGCCCCTTCCAGCGGCTGGCCCAGGAGCTGGTGCGCTCCGGCGCGCTGGGGGCGGGCGAGGGAGCCCCGGCGGGGCTGCCCGGCGTCGAGGCCGAGCTCCGCCGCGGCCCTCTTGGCCTCGCCCACCTGGTGGCGGACGCCCGCCGCGGTGCGGCCGAGGCCCGCCCGTTCAAGCTCCTGGTGCTGGTCGACCAGTTCGAGGAGATCTTCCGCTACGCCCAGGCCGGCGATGCTGCGGCGGACGAGTCCGACGCCTTCGTCCAGCTTCTCCTCGCCTCCCGAGCCGTGCCGGACGCCGAGGTCTACGTCGCGCTGACGATGCGTACGGATTTTCTCGGCCACTGCGTGCGCTTCCAGGAGCTACCGGAGGCGATCAACCGCGCCCAGTACCTGACCCCTCGGCTCACCCGCGCGGAGCTCGAGTGCGCCATCACCGGGCCGGCCCTGGTCTTCGGAGGGGACGTGGCTCCCGAGCTGGCCGGCGAGCTGATCAACTCCCTCGGCGACGATTTCGATCAGCTCCCTCTCCTGCAGCACGCCCTGGCGCGGATGTGGCTCACCGAATCCGCCAAGTCCGGCGCGCCTTCGCTCCTGAACGCCGCCAGCCTCGACGCTCTGGGCGGCCTGCAGGGCGCCCTCTCCTCCCACGCCGAGGAGGTCTTCGGCAAGCTCCCCGCAAGCGAGCGGGCCTTGGCCGAGACGCTCTTCCGCTGCATCACGCTCCGTGAAGGCGCCGGCCAGGACGCGCGCAGCACCCGCCGCCCGCAACGGCTCGGCGAGATCGCCGCCGTCGCCGGCTGCGGCGTGCCCGAGCTGGAGCCGGTGGTGCGGGCCTTCGCGGCCGAGGGGGTCAACTTCCTTCACCACGGCGAGCCGCTTGGCCCCGAGAGCGTGATCGACATCTCCCATGAGGCGCTGATCCGCCAGTGGGAACGCCTGCGGGGCTGGGCCGAGGACGAGGCCGAGCGCGCGGCGGAGCTTCGGAGATGGCAGGACCGGGCGGTCCTGCGGAACCAGGGGGGAGAGCTGCTGTCGGGGGCAGACCTCGAACGGGCGGTCGAGTGGCGCGACGCAGGAGTCGGCCGGCGGCCAACGCCGCGGTGGGCGGCTCGCTATCTGGACTCCCCGGGAAAGACTGGCTTCAGGGAAATGCTCGCCTTCATCGCCGACAGCGAGACCGCCCGCGCCGAAGCCGACCGGGCGCGGGCCGCCGCGGCGGCCCGCGAGCTGAGTCGAGCGCAGACTGACGCAAAACGATCCCGCCGTCTCTCGCTGGCCGCCCTATCCGCCGCGGCTCTGGCTTTGGTCTTGGCCGGGGGCGCTGGCATGCTCTTTTTCAAAGCGAAGGAAGCCGCGCAGGAGTCGTTGGCACGCCAGCTCGCTGGCGAGGCGACTTTCCTTTCGGAGCCAGAGTCGGAGCGGGCCCAGCTTCTGGCCGTTGCAGCGTTCAAGACCCGCGAGCTTCCGGTCTCGGATGTGGCGGTCCGGCAAGCTTACGTTCTGTCCGCAGGCCTACTCCAAACCCTCCGCGGACACAAGGGATACGTCTTCAGTGCGGTCTTCAGTCCGGACGGGCGAACCGTCCTCACCGCCAGTAATGACAAGACGGCGCGGCTTTGGGACGCGGCCACCGGCCGACCCCTCCAAACCCTCCACGGACACGAAGGCCCGGTCTACAGTGCGGTCTTCAGTCCGGGCGAGCGAACCGTCCTCACCGCCAGTGATGACAAGACGGCGCGGCTTTGGGACGCGGCCACCGGCCGACCCCTCCAAACCCTCCACGGACACAAGGGCCCGGTCTACAGAGCGGCCTTCAGTCCGGACGGGCGAACCGTCCTCACCGCCAGTGATGACAAGACGGCGCGGCTGTGGGACACGGCCACCGGCCGACCCCTCCAAACCCTCCGCGGACACGAGGGCCCGGTCCACAGAGCGGCCTTCAGTCCGGACGGGCGAACCGTCCTCACCGCCAGTGACCAGACGGCGCGGCTATGGGATGCGGCCACCGGCCGACCTCTCCAAACCCTCCGCGGGCACGAGAATCAGGTCCGCAACGCGGTCTTCAGTCCGGACGGGCGAACCGTCCTCACCGCCAGTGATGACCAGACGGCGCGGCTGTGGGACGCGGCCACCGGCCGACCCCTCCAAACCCTCCGCGGACACGAGGGATACGTCTCCAGTGCGGTCTTCAGTCCGGACGGGCGAACCGTCCTCACCGCCAGTTGGGACAACACGGCACGGCTGTGGGACACGGCCACCGGCCGACCCCTGCTAACCCTCGGCGGACACGAGGGCTGGGTCGTCAGCGCGGTCTTCAGTCCGGACGGGCGAACCGTCCTCACCGCCAGTTCGGACAAGACTGCGCGGCTGTGGGACGCGGCCACCGGCCAACCCCTCCGAACCCTCCGCGGACACGAGGGATACATCTCCAGTGCGGTCTTCAGTCCGGACGGGCGAACCGTCCTCACCGCTAGTTGGGACAACACGGCGCGGCTGTGGGACGCGGCCACCGGCCGACCCCTCCGAACCCTCCGCGGACACGAGGGCGCGGTCAACAGTGCGGTCTTCGATCCGGACGGGCGGACCATCCTCACCGCCAGTCATGACCAGACGGCGCGGCTATGGGACGCGGCCACCGGCCGATTCCTCCAAACCCTCCGCGGACATGAGAACTTCATCCTCAGTGCTATCTTTAGTCCGGATGGGCGAACCGTCCTCACCGCCAGTTCGGACCCGACTGCGCGGCTGTGGGACGCGGCCACCGGCCGACCCCTCCAAACCCTCCGCGGACACGAGAGCGCGGTCCACAGTGCGGTCTTCAGCCCGGACGGGCGAACCGTCCTCACTGCCAGTGATGACAACACGGCGCGCTTGTGGCCCTGCAGCGTCTGCCGCCCTACCCGAGAGCTGGCGGACGAGATTCTTCGCCGCGTGGGGCGCCGCCTCACCCCGGAGGAGCGGGCGGAGTCCGGCCTCCCGCCCCTTCCTGAGACCCCGAGATAAGGGGCCGGCTCTCGAAGCCCCCTACTTCATCCGCCCACCCCGGCGCGCCCGCTCGATCAGGCGCGTCGAGTCCTTCATGCACTCCATCATCTTCTCTTGCAGCGCCTCGCCGTGCTCGCCGAGGGTGCGGGCGTGGGCCAGGACTCCCCGCGCCCGGTCCTCCTGGCCGTGTGCAAGGAGGGCCATGCCCAGGTGGGTCAGCGTGGTGGACGAGACCCCGAGCTCGCTCGACTTGGCGAGGAAATCGATGGCCTTGTCGAACTCCTTGCGCTTGTAGTGCACCCAGCCCAGCGCGGCGAGGGGGAACTGCTTGATCTCGTCCGGCGCCAGGTCCACCGAGCGGCGGGCGAAGTCGAGAGCCTCATCGAGGTCCTCTTCCATCTCCGCCAGGTTGTAGGCCATCTCGTAGTAGGCGATGGACTTGGTGAAGTTCGAGTTGCCCTCGCCCAGCAGCCTTTCGCCGATGCGGTTGCCCTCGCGGAACTTGCCCTGGCTGCGCATCGCCTCGATCAGGGCGGCATAGGCCGTGGCCTTCAGGGTCTCGCCAGGGTTCAGGTCCAGCACCTTGCGCGTCACCGCCTCGATCTCCTGGCTGCGGTTCATATGCAGGCACACGAGGGCGTAGGACATCAAGACGGTCGGGTTCTCCGGATCGAGCGACAGGGCCCGCCGGTAACAGGTATGCGCCTGCTTCAGGTTCTCCCGGGCGCGGAAGTCCTCGCCCTTGCGAAACCAGACCTCCGCCTCGCCGCCCACCTGGGGCAACGGGCTGCCGGCATGACCGGAGAGGTAGCGCACCAAGTCCTGATACTGGAGCTTCTTGGGATTGAGCCGCTGCGCCTGGCGGAAGGATTCGAGCGCCTTGCGCGTCCAGTGGCGGTCCAGGTAGGCGAGCCCCAGCAGATGATGCGCCTCCTCGAAGGCCGGATCGTGCCGCACCGCCTCCTGCAGGTAGTGCACCGCCGAGGTGAGCTTGCCCATCTCGTAGAAACAGCTTCCGAGCAGGAACAGGGCCTGGGGGACCGGGTCCACCTCCACCGCCCGCTCCAGGAAGAGGACGGCCTTGGCCAGGTTGCCCTGCCCGGCGTAGACGGCGCCCAGGCTGAAGTGCGGCAGGAAGCTGTCGGGATAAATCGCCACCGCCCGCTTCAGGAACTCCTCGGCCCGGTTGTGGTCCCCCCGCTCGTAGAGGATGACGCCGCTGTAGACCAGCCCCTCGTAGTGGTCCGCCTTGACCTCCAGGACGCGGGAGAAGTAGACCAGCGCCTGCTCCGTGTCCCCCTCGTTGAAGTGGGTCTCGCCCAGGAAGTAGGCCAGCTCGTAGTTGTCGCGGTCGAGCTTGTAGGCCGCTTCGAGCGCCGCCACCGCGCGCTCGATGTCGAAGGCGAACAGGGCGTACTCGGCATCCTCCAGATGCTGGAGGAAGAGCTTCCGCTTGTCCCCGTGATGGAGGGCGGCGATGCGCTCCTTGATGGCCAGGAAGCGCTCGCGCTTCTCCAGCGCCAGGAGCTGGTAGTCCATCTTGGACTCCCAGAGTGCGCTCCACTCGTCCCCCTCGATGACATCCTTCGTCTCCAGCAGCTCGCGCAAAGCGGAGAGGCCGGTCTGATTGATGAGCATGTTCTTTTCCTGCTTGTGCAGGGCGCCCAGGAGCTGGCGGACGGTCTCGGCGGTACGCTTGACCGCCTCCTCCAGGATCGAAATCCGCTCCAGCAGGTGCTCGTCGAACGAAAAGCTCTCCTCGACCGACTCCTCATAGGAGTCGTCGTCCTCGCGCAGAGAGCCCGAGAGCACCAGCAGCTTCTGGTGACAACGGACGCAAAACTCGTGGTCGTCCCGGTTGGGCGCGCCACAGACTTGGCAGTACATTCTTCTTTCCCGTCCTCCTTCAAGCTCCGGACAAGTACTCGTAGAAGCCCTTGCCCGACTTGCGGCCCAGATGCCCGGCGTCGACCATCTTCGCCAGCAACGGACAGGGCCGGTACTTGGGATCTCCAAATCCCTCCTGGAGCACCCGCAGGATGTCCAGACAGACATCCAGGCCGATGAGGTCGGCCAGGGCGAGCGGCCCCATGGGATGGTTCATCCCCAGCTTCATAACCTCGTCGATGGCCTCCGCCTTCCCGACTCCCTCGTAGAGGCAAAAAATAGCCTCGTTGATCATCGGCATGAGCACCCGGTTGGAGACGAAGCCGGGAGCATCGTGGACCTCGACCGGCGTCTTGCCCATTTGCCGCGACGCCGCCTCCACCGCCTCCCACGTCTCCTGGCTGGTGGCGAGGCCGCGAATCACCTCCACGAGCTGCATCACCGGCACGGGATTCATGAAATGCATGCCGATCACCTTCTCCGGCCGCAAGGTGGCGGCGGCCAGCTTGGTGATCGAGATGGAGCTGGTGTTGGTGGCGAGCAGGGTGTGGGCCGGGCACAGGCGGTCGAGGTCGGCAAGGACCTTCCGCTTGGCGTCGAGCCGCTCGACGATGGCCTCGACCACCAGGTCGGCCTGCGACAGGGCCGCCAGCTCGCTGGCCATCGTCAGGCGGCCCAGCGACTCGTCGCGCTGCTCCGCCGAGAGCTTCCCCTTGCCGACCAAGCGCTCCAGCCCCTTGCCGATCTGCGTCCGGCCGCGGTCCAGCGCCTCGGCCACCGCATCCACCAGGATCACCTCGTATCCGCTCTGCGCGGCCACCTGGGCGATGCCATGCCCCATCGTGCCCGCGCCAACCACTCCGATTGTCTTGATGGGCTCCATCCCGTAAATCTCTCCTTGATCGCAAGCACCGTAAGAATCAGGCGGAAAGAAACAGCCTATGAGATCGGGCGCCAGGGGGTCAACCGGGTCAGAGCCCCGCGGCCAGCTTCGACGGTGCGGCCGCCAGGAAGTCCTCCAGGTCTTGCCCCGCCCTGGCGGCCAGCGGGCTCCCCACCTTCCGATAGCACTCGTAGCGGTAGGAGAGGGAGAGCTCGTCCCAGGGAACGTGGGGCTCCAGCGCCGCGAGCGCCTCGGCACAGCGCGGGGGTCCTGCCAGCTCCCGGCTCAGCCAGATGCGGGTAATCCGCCGCTCGCCGTCGAACATCCGCTCGGCGAAGGGCTTCTCCAGAGCCGCGAAGAGCCGGGCGGCGAGGTTCCGGTCCCTCCGGGCCATGGGCAGAACGAGGAGGAACGCACGATCCACCAGGGAGCGGTAGACCCAGGGGTCCGCCCGGTAGGCCTGGAACGCCGCCAGCAGACGTTCCCCCGCGTCCTGCGGCCGCCCCGTCGCCAGCAGCCAGCGGGCCAGGACCAGATCGGCCTCGATCGGCTGCTCGCGAGCCAGCTCGGCGGCGATCGCCGGCGTGCGGGAATCGCCGCCGTCGGCCAGGCAGGCGCTGGTGAACAGCAGGTCCGCGTGCGTGCGGGGCGGCTCCGGCTGCTCGAACCAGCGGGCGCAGGCCTCGGCGCCATGGTCGAGCGCGGCGGCACGGCGCGCGGCGGCCCGCAGAGCGGCCGCGGAGTCCCCGCCGGGAGCCGGCGGCTCCGGAACATCAGTCCAGTAGACCGACCGCGCCGCGCGCATCTCCTCCACACGCGCCCAGTCGAGTGGCGCGCCGCGGGTCGTGGGCCGGTTTTCACCTCGCCTCGTCACCAGCTTCACGAGATCGGCGATATTGAACAGACCGAAGCGGCCGAGATTGCGGGCGAAGCCGAATTCGAGGATCGAACGGTCGTCGGTGTTGAGAGTGTTGCCCTCGGCCCGGCGCACGGCCCGGGCGAAAGCGGGGGATCCCAGATACCCCGCATAGAGCCCCTCGACCCCGGCGACGCCCCAGGTGCGGGCGAGCGCGGTGCGATAGGGCTCGGTGCCGATCCTTGCCCGGACCCGGTCGAGATCGTGCACCACCGGCTGCGCACTGCCGATCAGCATCAGGTCGCTGCGATGAATCCGCCAGCTCTCGACCGCCGGGAACTCGGAAGCCATCGTGGCAATGGCGGTGCGCAGCACCTGGGAGTCCAGCTCATAGCCCTGGAGCCACTGAAGAAAGAGGCCGCCCGGCCGCAGCCGGCGGCGGACCGAATGATAGAAATCGGTGCTGAACAGGCTCGCCACTCCGGCCCGGTAGGGATTCGAAGGCTCGGAAAAGATGAGGTCGTAGCGCTCGGGCGTGGTGAGGAGGACCTCGCGGCCGTCGCCGATCACCACGTGCACCTTGGGATTGGACAGCACGTCCCGATTGATCTTCGAGAGCGTTCTGGCCACGTGCACGATGGCCGGCTCGAGCTCCACCACGTCCACCCGCTCGACGCTCGGCACCTGCGCGAGCCAGCCGGCGGTGCTGCCGCTGCCCAGGCCGATCACCAGCACCCGCCGGATTCCGGGGTGGATCAACGCACCGACCAGTCCGCTCATCACCTGGGTGGGAGAGTCGCCCAGAGCGCTGCCGTCGGACTTGCCGTTGACGACGAAGGAATATTCATTCGAGAGATCGAGGGCGACGCTGCTCTCCATGCCGTCGGCCTCCCAGACGACGCGCTGGCGCGCTCCCTCGACGGCGTTGTGGATCTCGTTCGGCCCGCTCCAGTTGGCAGTCGACACCCGGCCGGCGCCGATGGGCGAGTGGCGCCAGAACGCCGTCGGTCCCGTGGCGAAGCAGCCGAGGAGCCCCAACACTCCCGCCGCGACCGGCCACAGGACGGCCCGCCGGGGGCCTCTCCCGGTCTCCGAGACCCTCGTCAGGCCAAGCGCC
The DNA here is from genome assembly GCA_035996875.1 of Thermoanaerobaculia bacterium. Taxonomy (GTDB): domain Bacteria; phylum Acidobacteriota; class Thermoanaerobaculia; order Multivoradales; family UBA5704; genus DATARR01. The sequence goes on along the minus strand of DASYJD010000028.1, from coordinate 248,244 downwards.
AGGACAGTCGCGAGCCCGGCCAGGCCGAGGAGCATCAGCACCACCAACCGCCACACCCCCGGCGCGCTGAGCCAGGGGATGAGCCCGAAGCCGCCGGCGATGGAGCCGGCGATCGCCCCCAGCGTGTTGGCGGCGTAGGTCACTCCCACCTCGCGCCCCACCCGCTGCCGGCCGGCGCCGAGAAGAGCGATGAGGAGCGGGAACTGGTAGCCGGCGACCACGGCCGCGGGCAGCACCACGATGGCGGTCACCACCGTCCAGGCGCCCACCAGAGCGAGGAACCCGGCCCCGGCCAGCGGGCGCAGCAGCGCCGCCAGCACCGCCAGCCGGTCGCCGAGAGCGAACGGGAGGATCAGAAAGAGCGCCTCCAGCGAGCACGTGCCGGCAAACGCCAGCAGGCTGGGCCGGCGCCCGCGTTCTCCTGCGCCGTACAGCAGCCCACCGGCCCCGATGCCCAGCAGGGCCACCGCCAGAATGAGCCCGAACGTGTAGGACGAGCCGCCCAGCAGCGGCCCCAGCATGCGGTACCAGACCAGCTCCATGAGCAGGAAGGCGAAGCCCACCACCGCCGCCGCCACCGTCACGAACCGGCCCACCCCGGGCTTTTCAGGCACCTCGTCCGCGGCGAGGCCGCCCTCCGGGGCCGCCGGGATCGCCGGGATGACCGGGGCTGCCGTGCTCACCGAGGTCATCATCTCCCGGGCCAGGCTGCGCGCCACCACCACCACCACGACGTTGAGCAGCGCCGCGATCCAGATCGACTTGCGGACGCCCAGCACCTCCAGGGAGAAGAAGGTCGTCGCCAGCGCTCCCAGCACCGCTCCCAGCGTGTTCACGGCGTAGAGAAGGCCCACCACCCGGCGGCCCGTGTCTGCGGTGCGCTCCACCGCCCGCGCCACCGCCGGCAGCGTGCCGCCCATGAGGAAGGTCGGAACGGCGAGCACCAGAGTGGAGAGCACCAGGCGAACCACGGTGCTGCCGCCGAGCCCCAGCCGGGGGCTCCCCCCCAACTCGATATAGAGCCACTGGGCGACGGCCATCAGCCACGGCGAGAGGCCCGCGCTCACCGCGATGCCCGCCTCCAGCTTCGCGTAGAGACCGAGCGGGGACGGATGGCGGTCCGCCCGCCGGCCCAGCAGCAGGCCGCCGAAGCCCAGGCCCGCCATGAAGATCGCGAGCACCGCCGCCGACGCCGCCGTCGAGGCGCCGAACACGAGGCGGAACATCCGGAGCCACGCCGTCTGGTACACCAGCGCGCAGAAGCCGGAGCCAAACAGCAGAAGCGCGACCCTCCCTACCGCCGAGCGCATACGCAGAGCTCCCTTGGGCCAAGCAATACGGGAGGAAAGCTATCAGATCTTGAAAAACGGCTACGCCATCTCGAACCACGGCTCCCGCCGCCCGAACTTCGTCGACAGCGCGGCGCCGATGCCGATGAAGGTGGCGGTGGTCCAGGCCACGACCCCGAACCAGGGGAGGAACTTGACGGCGCCCAGCACCAGCAGGCCGACCGTGGCGGCGTTGAGCGGCCGGAAACGGCGGTGCAGGAGATGGAGGGAGATCCAGTCGCCCAGCGCGTAGAACACCGCGACCATCCCCCAGAGCTTGAGCACCATGCCCAGAAGCACCACCAGGATCAGCAGCGGCAGGCCGATGATCCCGCGGGCGAAGGCGCTGAAGAAGAGGGCGGTCAGGACCAGCGAGACCACCCCCGTCAAGCCGGTGAAGAAGCTGCGGAACGGCTCGCGGCGCACGCCGTCCGCCGTCTCCAGGAGCTGCCGGCCGCTGGTGGCGAAAAAGAGCAGCAGCAGGGCCGCCCACGCCGCCAGCAGCGCCAGCTTCGCCCCCACCACCATGCGCGACGCGAAACCGAGGCCGAGGCTCGGCCCCTCCATCAGAGTCATCCAGGCGTTCGAAGCAGTGGGATAGGAGACCATGCGGCCACTGACGTGGGCCCCCACGGGGCGGCCACGGACGTGGGCCCCCACGGAGAGGATCGAGCCGCCCACCACGAAGATGTCGCCGCCGACCCAGGCCGTGGGCGCCAGGCGCACATTGCCGCGCAGCACCACGACGTCCCCCGTCACCTGGCCGGAGATCTCCACCGAGCCGTCGAGCGCGGCAATGTCCGCCAGGGCCTGACCCTGGACGATCACGTCCCGCCCCACACCCACGAGCTGTTGACTGGTGACCGCCCCCGCCTCCAGGCGCAGAGCGGGCTCGCTCCGGACCGCGGGACGCGCCTCGGCCGGAGGAGTCATCACGCCCAAGAGGAGCAAAAGCGTCGCGGCCAGGACTCTCACGGCGCCCATCGTATGCGAGGAAGACCAAAAAACGGGCTGCGACCGGCTGGAGAGGCAACCGGCGGCTCAGCGGCCGCCGTTCGCCTCACGCCCGCCACGCCCGAGACCTGCCGCTGCCGGCTTCCGGCGGCGCACCAGCGAGATCAGCAGCAGATTGAGGCAGAGCACCAGGAAGCCGAAGGCGCCGAGGCTCACCGGCGAGGAGATGATGTCCTCCACGATCAGCCCGATGCCCTTCCACGAGGCGCCGAGCAGACCGGCCCCGGCCAGCGCCGCGGCGCGCACCATGCCGCCCATCGCGTCCAAGGCGGCGAGGCCCGAGGGCACCGACGCGGCCGTCGAGCCGGCGATCAGGAATCCGGCGACCAGCATCAGCATCGCCGCCACCGCCAGGGGGAACTGCCAGGTGCGGGGCGACCTCCCCTCCCAACCCGCATGGGGGAGAGCGGCCATCACCGAGTCGGCGAAATCAGACCGCACCGGCACCGCCGTGCGCTCGAACAAGCTTTGGAAGGCGGCGAGCTCCTCCCGCTCCCCGCGACACTCCTCGCAACCCGCGAGATGCTCATCGAGACGAGCCCGCTCCGCGGGCGCCAACCGGCCGTCGGCGTCCAGGTTCAACCATTCTTGGAACGTGCTGTGATCGGGCCTGTTCATGGCAATCCCTCGCAACCGGTCAATCGCTGAGAAAGTCTCTGAGCTTCTCCTTGAGCATCTGCCGCCCGCGGAAAAGCTTGTTCTTCACCGTCCCCAGGGGCATCTCCTTGAGCCGGGCGATCTCCTCGTAGGGCAGCTCGCCGAAGTGGCGCAACAGGATCAGCTCCCGGTACTCCCAGGGCAGGGCGTCGATCGCGTCCTGGATCGCCCCTCCCCTCTCCTGATTGCGCAAATCGCCGTAGGGCCCGCGCTCCGGAGAAGGCAGGTCCCAGTCGCGCCCCTCGCCCTCCTCGTCCTCCTGCCGCAGGGAGACCAGCTTCAGCCTTCGCCTGCGGATCTGGTCGATCGCCGCGTTCTGCGCCACCCGAAACAGCCAGGTCGAGAACTTGTACTGCGGATCGTATCGATCCAGCACCTGGTAGACCTTCACCAGGACCTCCTGCGCCAAGTCGTGCGCGTCGTCCGCGTTGCGCAGCAAACGGAACAAGTAATTGACGAGCCGGCCCTGGTAGCGCTCGATCAGGTCGCCGAAGCGGTCCCGATCGCCCGCGAGGACGGCGGCAACCAGATCCTCATCGGTCGCCTGCTCCACTCCCCGTGTCATGAATGAGTACGCAAGGAGCTGGCCAAGGTTTCAGAAGAGGTTGCGACGCGCGTTGAACGGTTGGGAGACTTAGCGACTCTCACGGCCCTGAAGCCATCTCCCCAGCAGGAAGAGGAGGCCGCCACCCGCGGCCACGGCGAGCTCCAGCCGGATCTGGTCGTACATCATGCCCAGCACGAACGCGCTGCCGACGATGACGAGGGCGAGGACCTGGAGAACCCAGCCGAATCCGGACATGGAGATCAGCGCTGGGGCTTCGCGCCGTCCGCCGGGGCCCCCGGGGCCGCTGGAGATAGATCCGTGCGCGTGGCGATGACGCCGTGGGCCTTGCCCGTGAGCAGGGCCAGCAGATCGTGCTCGATGCCGTTGGGAGCCGTCTCGACGATCCGTCCCACCTCGCGGCCGTCGCGGCGCACGATGAATGTCGGCAGGTATTGGACGCCGCTCTCCGTCACCAGCCCGGCCGGCTCCTTCTTCTGCCGGTCCACCGTGACGTACGCAACCTTGAAGGGAACGGTGCCGCCGGCCTCGTCGAGGCCGCGCCAGAAGCGGGGAACCTCGCGCCGGCTGTCGCCGCACCAAGTGCCCAGGAAAATGGTCACCTCAGCGCCCGGCTGCACCTCGGCCAGGGCCTTGGCCGCCTCGGCGTCGGGCTGCGAGCCGACCTCGGCCTGCACCCAATCGGGAGCCGCGCCCTCGATCTGCTCCCGCGTCGCGGGACCGACCAGCGCGGCCTCCCCCTTCTTCTTCGCCGGCTCCTGAACCGCGGCGCCCTGAGCCTCCACGGCGGGCTTCTGTGCCGTGTGCAGCGGCGGTTCGGCGGCGACGACAGCGGCCCCGCAGGCCGCCATGGCAACTAGAAGCATGGTGGGGAGTACGGATTTCATGGCCGGGAGTTTACCCCAAACCGGACGGCAGACAGGGGAGAAGGAAAGAGCGAGCAGTGCCACAAAGGAGGTAGGCGCTCCTGAAGACAGGATTGAGAGTTCTATAAGAACGAGTCCTGACGCCCCGGACCAAAGACCTCGTGCCCGGTACTTGGACCCGTGGTCGCTGCTCGCGGGGAAGAGCCTACACCGCCGCCGCGCAGGATTCAACACCCGGTCCATCTAGATCTTGTCCCTGTCTTGTCCGGTCCGAGCTGTCCCTTAAGCCTTTGCCTCAGCTTGGGCTCTTCACTATGCGGTAGCTTGCCGCATCCGGAGGGAAATCTGTTACATGGCACTTGACAAAAAAGCGGGAATCGTAGACTCTATGCACACCATCGAAGAAGGACCGGCGATGCGGAGCGAGGACGGTGACAACGAGCACGGGATTCCGGCGCCAATGACGGCGCCTGACCGATGAGCCTCGAAAGGGCTCGAAAAAGGAGAAGGACAATGTCGAACACGGATAGGACCGCAACAGATCTCAAGGAGTGGGAGCAGACGACGACCGCCATCGTCGCCAATGCCCCGGACCTGCCGCAGACGGACATCCCGCGAGCGGCCCTGGAGAAGCTGACCGACGAGCTGCGCAAGCTCGGCGTCGAGCAAAAGCTCTTCCGGGCCCAGAAGCAGCAGACCTCGCAGCGGATGGCTGAAATCCACGCCGAGGGGAACCGGCTGGTCACGCTCCTGCGGGGGCTGATCAAGCAGCACTACGGCATTCGTAACGAGAAGCTGGTCGAGCTCGGCGTCAAGCCGTTCCGTGGCCGTCGCAAGGCGGCTCCCGCGGAGCCGCCACCAACCACTACCGAGCCCACCTCGGTGGTCCCGCCGGTCCCCGCCAGTTCCACTGCCAAGTAGTCCTGATTGGAAACTTCTCTGGGGGCGTGCCGAGTGCACGCCCCTTTTTTTGTCTCCACTCCAGCCCGAAGAGATTTCCCGCGGACAGACAAGCTACCCGCGCCGCCAAGAAGCTTGCCGTGCTGCCGGGAAAGTTCTCAGGCCGCCGGGAAGGTTCTCACAGCGCTGAGAAGCCTGTCGCGGCTCTGAGAAGCTTCTCGGGGGCCAGATAAGCTTCTCGCGGGACTGAGAAGCTTATCTGCCGGTGGGGGAGCTTGCCGCGCCGCTGAGAAGCTTCTCGGCGGCCTGAGGAACTTCTCGCGGGACTGAGAAGTTTCCCGGTAGCTGGAGAATCTTCTCGCAGCTCCGAGAAGATTCTCGGAAACCGGAGACGCTTCTCGTGGAGCTGAGAAGCTTCTCGCCAGCGTGAGAAGGCGTGGGCCGTGCCCTCATCGCGAAGCTGTAGGCCGGCCGATTCCAAAAATCGAGGAGAATCAGATGAGCAAGCCAGGGACTCCTCGAAACAAGAAGCCCCTGGAACCAGGAAGAATTAGCTCAGGAGAGCACTCTGACGAAAATGGCCTTCAGCAGACACTGCATGCGGTGGGGCATACCGAGCCGCCACCAGCCACAACCTCAAGCTTTCCTTCTTCCAAGGCGCGGAGCGTCTCGCGGTGGAGCGTCAGCTTCTTCGTCTCCTTCTGCTGGTTCTTCTGATTCTTCTTGTTCTTCTTCACAGGAGTCTCCCTTCATTAGTCCTCGGCCTTTACCGAAGAGTAGGAAGTATACGTGTTTTTAGCAGATGCATGATCCATCTGCGCCGCGCCGACTTCGAGGGGCGGCGCACTTCCTCAACGTGGCGGCGCGGGCCATGCGCCAAGTCATCATCGACCACGCCCGGTGGCGCCGGTCCGAGAAGCGCGCGGGCGGTTCGAGCCTTCAACAAGCGCTCTCAAGCCGGGAGGAGCCTCCCTTCTCTGAGGTATGATCCGGGCCGGAATTTACGGTTTACAACCGGAAAGGAGAGCGCATGAAAACGAAGAGCCGTCTTGTCGCGCTGGTGGGGGTGCTCGGTCTTGTCGCGCTGGCGGGAGCCGGAGGTGCCATCGTCAAGCCCATCGAAACCTTCTGCCTGTGCGGCTGCCCGGACGGCACCATCATCTGCGTGGGGAGCATCAACGGGGACTGCAGCGTCCCGTGCGCCCAGGCCGCGCAGCTCTGCCCCTCGGATATGTGAAGCTTCCTCCCGTCAGGGGCCGGTGTCCCCTGCGATCGAAGAACTCTCCGGCCCCGGGTTCACACCGGCTGCGCCGGCTCCCACCCGGGGTTGGGAGGCAACATCCCCTTTTCCCCCCAGCTCCCCCTTTAACGAGGCGCCTGGCACCGCTCCCGCCTGGCTCCCCGCTGTCACCGGAACAATTCACTCCGCGGGAGGGGTGAGTGGCATCGAATCGTGTCGGACGACCACAGGCAACGTACGACCGGCGCGGACCCTCCACAACCAATAGAACATAGCGCCAAACAGCAGCAGGATCGGCAGCGCACGCATCGGCCCTGTCGTGAATGGCTCGGGAAGGATTTTTGCCACGCGCTCACGGATCGAGAAGAACGATCCGGCCGCGATGAACAGCGCGAAGCACATGCGCCACAGATGGCGCGCAAGGCGCGGCCTGCCACGCGGCACGCCGAAGCGCATGATGCGGACGTCGCCAGCGGCCGCCAGGATCATGACGGTGGCGAGGACGAAGGACATCACCCCGATCGTGCGAAACGGGACGCCGCCGGGGGACAGGTGAGGGCTGTTGAAGGCCTTCACGCCGCTCATGATGGTGCCGAGCGCGAGTCCGACGACGACCGTCAGCGCAGCGACATTGATACGGCGGGTCCATGGCGACACGGGACGGACGGTCGTCAGCGCCGTGCCGACAAAGTAGGCCGTCATTAGGCCGGTGAATACATTCCCGTCGGTGGGACTCTTAAGAAACCCCAGGATCGAGGCGGTGGCGCCCATGACGAGCATGGCGTAGACGAACAGCAGCCCGCTGCGGCGGTGGAGGGTCCCACCCTTCTTTACGATGAGAGCCACGGTGCCGAGAACAATGGCGAACCCGCCTGCGGCAATGTGAATCGGTAAGAGCATGTTGTGCATCGTGCGACCTCCGGATCCTTCGTCAGAACTTCGTTCGGGTGGCCGTCATTGTGGCGAGGTTTTGCTGAACGGCCGCTGAACAGCCTGTTCAGCAGCCGTTCAGCAGGCGCGCACTAGGCTGCCTGACATGATCACTCCACACACGACCTGGCGAAGGAGCTTTTGATGAAGCAGAGCGTCCTGTTGACCATCACGTCCGTGCTCACACTCCTGCTCCTGACGTTGCACCTGGCGGACGACATCGTCTATGGGTTCGAGAAGGGAGTGCCCTCGAACCTCCTTGCAGTGCCCATCGCGGTCCTCTGGCTGTATGGAACGCTGGTGCTCGCCGAACGGCGATCGGGCTACGTCATCGTCCTCCTCGGATCGCTCCTTGGGGCCTACGTTCCCTATATCCACTTCAGGTTGGCGGGAGGCGTTCTCGGCCACGGGATCGCGACGTCCAGCGGAGCCCTCTTCTGGGTCTGGACGCTCCTCGCGATCGGCGTATTCGCGATCTTCTCCTTCATCCTCTCGGCGCAGGGGCTGTGGAAACTGCAGTGGGGTCGGTCCCGGAAGTCGGAGCTCACGAGTCCTTAGGCCGGTGCCGGCTAACCGCGTAGGATGGGGCCGTCAGTGGCCTATGATCGCGGCCGAGAATGAGAATCCTGATCGTCGAAGATGAGTCGCTGCTGGCCGACCGGCTCGCCGCCGCGCTCGGAGAACGCGGGTATGCGGTCGACGTCGCTGCGGACGGAGAGCGCGGCGACTTCCTCGTCAGCACCGAGCCCTACGACGCGGTGATTCTCGATCTCGGGTTGCCGAGGATCGACGGGTTGACGCTGCTCGAACGCTGGCGCGCCGGCGGACTCGCGGTGCCGGTGCTGGTTCTCACCGCCCGCGGAAGCTGGAGCGAGAAAGTACGCGGCATCGACGGCGGCGCGGACGACTACCTCACCAAGCCATTCCGGATGGAGGAGTTGCTGGCGCGGTTACGCGCTCTGATCCGGCGATCGAGCGGACAGCTCACGCCCGAGCTGCGGTACGGCGCCGTGGTGCTGGACCCGAGAACGTCGCAGGTCACTCTCGATGGGCAGCCGGTGAAGCTGACCGGTCACGAGCTTCGCGTGCTCTCCTACCTCATGCACCATCGCGGCCGCGTCGTTTCGCAGTCCGAGCTGACCGAGCACATCTACGCGCAGACGTTCGACCGCGATTCGAACACCGTCGAAGTGTTCATCGCGCGTCTGCGCCGGAAGCTCGGTGCCTCGACGATCGAGACCGTGCGCGGACTCGGATATCGCATCGGGACGGAGTCGTGAAGGGCTCTCTCCGCGCGCGCCTCTTCGTCGGAGCGCTCGTCTGGATGATCGCGGTGTTTGTCACGGTCACGGCTCTGCTGCTCAAGCTCACTCGGAATCATCCGGAGCTTGGGGTGCACGGTGAGACGTATCACGCCGTGATGGGAATCTTCGTCGTAGCCTTCGTCGTGGGGGGCTTGTTCCTCGTTCGAAGAGCGGTGGCGCCGTTGTGGAGCCTTCGCGCCAGCCTGTCTTCAGTGCGCGAGGGACGCAGCCAGCGAATCGAAGGCGACCATCCGAGCGAAGTGCAGCCGCTCGTGAACGAGCTGAATGGGCTGCTCGAAGATCGCGAGCGTGCGATCACCCGAGCCCTCGCCACGGCAGGAGATCTCGCGCACGGATTGAAGACGCCGCTCGCGGTGCTGGCGCAGGAGGCTGAACGGGCCGGCGCCGCGGGCCATCACGATCTCGCGACGACGCTCGGCCAAATGGTCGAGCGGATGCAGCGGCAGATCGACTATCACTTGGCGCGAGCCCGTGCGACCGCATCGGCGCGTGCAGCGCCGGGACTCCGATGCTCTGTCCTTCCGTCCGTGGAAGGTCTCGTGCGCACGATGCGGCGCCTGCACGCGGAACGCGAGCTCAGGATCGACACCGATGTTTCGCCGGAGCACGAGATCCGGGGCCGCAGGGAAGACCTCGACGAGATGCTGGGGAATCTGCTCGACAACGCGTGCAAGTGGGCGGGCACCCGAGTCGCCATTTCGTCAGCCATCGACCACGCCCAACTCTTGATCTCGGTGGATGACGATGGGCCGGGCCTCGATCCGTCCATGCGCGCTCAGGTGCTGCAGCGAGGAGTGCGGGCCGACCAGCAGGTCCGGGGATCAGGGCTCGGTCTCGCGATCGTCAGCGAGCTCGCCGAGTTGTACGGTGGTTCTGTCGCGATGGAGACCTCGCCGCTCGGCGGGACGCGCGCCCGACTCCAGCTTCCACGGCTCTGACTAACGAGACGCCTGGCACCGCGCGGGAGGCGAAACGGCTGGCGCCTCGAACAGCCCATCACACGCCCTCCGATCGAACCAGTGGGAACCGCCACGCGAAGTGCCAGCCGTTTCGCGCGAGCCTACGCCCCCCATAGGCGCTAACTTAACTTGTCTGGGAGTTCCCCCCGCCCAAGACCCTCACCCATGCCCCTCTCCCGACCACCCCAACCGCCGCCCCGGGAGAGGGGTACCCTTGGGGCTTCCCCGCCTTGCTCCCTCTTCTCCCGGTGAAGGGGGTTGGGCGGGGTCGGGAGAAGAGGGCCGGGGTGATGAGGGTCTTGGGTGGGGGAACTTGCAGCAAAGTTAGCGCCTATGGCCTACGCCCCCCACTCACGAGCAGGCCCTGTCACCTGCAGTCATTACTGTCGTTTCACTACCAGGGTGATCTGGCCCGCGTGGAACCCCGCGTGAATGGTTCTGCTCTGCAAGACGGCGAGGCGATTACGGAGTGGCTCTTTGGCGAAGTCTTCCTCGGAGACCGCTTCATGCTTCTTCAGCCACTCTTCAGGCGGAAGCGCCACGAAGGCAGCCATTAGTTGCTGGTTGACCTCGGACCACGCACGCCGCAAGTCACCCGCTGACACGCAGTCGGGAGATTTCCTGTCGGGGTCGCTGAGGAACGCTTCGTCCAGCTCCGGATGCAATCTCTGGCCAAGCCCGAGCAGGGGGAACAGGCGATCGTGCACGGCCGTCAGGTGGCCCAGGAGATAGAACACCCGGTTTCTTCCCGGCGCCACTTCCATCTGGAGATCCACATCGGGCAGAGAAGAGAACATCTGATCGAGACGGTCGATCGCAAGCTTCCATGAGTTGATCGTGGTCCTGGCAAAAAGCTCTTCGTTGGTCATCTGAGCCTGCTTTCGTGGTTGTGGCACCTCAGAGCGGTGCCGGTCGGCCTACACCGAGGTTATACCACCATCGACCGTCATCCTTTCAGCACCAGGAGATGGCGCATTCCGGGCAGTTGTTGCAGAGACAGTCGGCCAATTGACCGGGGTAGGTTTGCTGGCACCAGTTGACGCAGAGGTCGCAGCTCGCCCACTCGCTATAGGAGGGCGCAACGAAAGCTGCGGCAAGAATCAGGGTCACCATCATCAGCTTTGCGAGTTTCCACATGTTCAGTCCTTTCTCGGAGAGAATTGGAGTAGCCTCCTCGTCGCAATGCGTAACATAGCATATACAGGCTGCCGCACAGCCGCCTCCTTTCCTCGGGGCTCCTGTACGAATGGGGGCCCGCCCCCCCGCAACATCGCGAGCAGCGAAACGGCCCACCTGATCATGGGCTGATGATGAAGGGCCCATAGGTTCTCTCCTGTGTCGAGCCGCCCTGGGCGGAAACGGTTTGATTCACCTGATAGGTGTCGAAGGAGAGCCCAGTAAAGGAGACTTCGCCGCCGGGGGCGCTCGGCGAGACTCCCTGCGAGAGCCCCGTGGAGATGCTGATCAACTCCCAATCGACGGCTGTGAGACGGCTCTGGGGTTCAGACCGGGACGCGTCCCGGCAGACGATCGTGCTCCCCGACCCATGGCACTGGCCACCGACGACGATGCTCACAGGATCTGTGGGCAGTGTGGGAACGACCACGGCTGACGAGGTGTGTGAGTGGTCCTGGCAACCCGCCAGCGCCGCCAGGGCCGCGCTGCCGCAGAGGACGAGACGGTAAAACCGCTTGCGTCGAGTCATGAAAAAGGCTCCTTAGGAAGTCGTTGATCTAGAGACGCAGACGCGGCCGGGTCTGTGAAGTTGCCGTTCAGCCGGAGGAAATATTCACGATCACTCTGTCCGGAGAGTCTCCTCAACATCGCGTTCCATCTGGGCCGCCGCCTGGCCCCCCGATGCCGCCGCTTTCTGGCCGGCAGCCTGAATCCCCTGCGTACGAGTGGAATCTGGAGACCGAGACCGGCACATTCTCGCGCTCGGGCGGCATCCGGAAAAGAGGGACGCGAGCGAGAACCAACTGAGCACGGGTGGCGTCCGGGAGCTCCTCAAGCGGCTGGCGCACGAGGTGCGCAACCGGGGCGCCTCGTCCCAGGACCGCGCGCGCAACTACGCGACTGCCTCGGGGTACTGCCGGCCTGCTGAATTCGGGATCGGTCTCGGCCTCTAGCGATAAGTTGCCACCGCAACCGGTGGCCCAACTTTGAAGGGCCGCGTTAGCGACCCCTTCGAGCTGCTTTGAGCGGCTCACAAATCTAAAGCCCCCGGCTTTGCCGGGGGATACCCGGAAAAACCATCATCTATCTCTCCTTCTTCTAGAATACTATATGTCCTCTGCTGTTTTTCCGAGCTGCTTGAGCACCCGAGCGGTAAGTGCGCAATAGAGGCCGTTGGTATTGACGTAAGTTGCTTCTTCTCCTTGGTTCTTGATTTTTTCAAACTTCTTCTGCAGAATGCCATTGATCTTCTGTCGCAGCGCACCCGGCTCTTCCTGCTTCGGATTCCATGTTTTTATAGTATCGTAAATTTCGCTATCCAGGCCGACGTACGTATCATCGGGTATCAATATACCTGCGATGAAGTCGGCATTTCTAATCTTCTCGAGACTGTCGATCAATTTGACCCAAGGGGCATAGTAGTTGAGGCAAACTTCATCTTTATATTCAGCGCCCAACTCCTTCGGAGGACCGGTTGGGTCGGCAGTCACGACATTCCAGTTGTTGTTCTCGCCGTATGCTTGCACCACGATGCATGACGTTGGCAGCACTCCTCCGACACTTATAATACTCCGAGCTTGACCCAGCCCCTTCCTGAGCACTTCCTCTTGAAGGCCATTCCGCCTACACTTGGCCTCCCAAACCTGGGGAGTGTTGTTGATCGCCGATATGTAATCAGGCTTCAGGTTACCTCCGAGTACCCCCGGCCATCGACTGCAATGCATCAGTGCGCTAGGCGTACCGACCACGACAGAAACCTTCTCTGCCACGAGACAGCAGAGAACCGAACCGATGTGGTAGGAAAGAACGCGCTTCTCGTCCGGATCGATCAGAACATAGAGTGGCGTCGCTTGAAATGGGCCGCCAGGGAGGCCCTGGCCGGCGCTTCGGAGGCCGCCGATCCGCCACAATAGCTGCCAGTTGAAAAGAGCCTGATTCGGATTCACTGGGGCGTTGAGCATCACTGCAGACAAGGCGGCATTATGGAGCTCCCCCCAGTTGGCTACGATCCTGGGAGGCCCACCAGCGATTGGTTGAGGTACCAAGTTAACCAAATTTTGGAGTGCTGGCTGAATATTGAGATCGCAAAAAGTACCGGCTGGAGGGGTTATTACTGGCGGCCATTGGATCCCCGCGAGCGTTAGATACTGATATCCAATGTAAGGCATGCAGTTCCTTTCTTTTAAACGCGCCGGAACAGATCGCTCAGGCGCTCTTTCTCTCTAGACGCGTCAGCGCGCCGAATGTGAAAGTTGGTTTCCCTCAGGCGCCCGCCTTTGATTCACTCAATAAAGGGGGAGCTAAGGCCGCTGAGGATTTCTTGGCCTTCCCGCTTCCACGCCGGTGGCTCGCGGGTTTCTTTGCTGGAGACTTTGCCGGCTTCTTCGCTGCCTCTCGCTTCTTGATGTCCGCTTTGGGCCTGGGCTGCGCCTTCGGTTTCTTTTCCGGCGTTGGCGGTGCTTTCTTGGGTTTTGCGCGGGGCGGCGCGGCGGCCTCCTTAGGCTTCGTGGCCCGCTCCGCAAGGAGCGGAGCGCCTCGGGTAATCCGGTATCCTCGGCCGGGGGTAAACCGAACGGTGAAGACTCCGCCTTCTCCGGCCTCGAGCTCGTCCGCGGTCGCGCGGATCTCATTCTCCGCCAGAGGCACTCCCTCACGGGTGAGCGGGCTGACGACGGCGAGGAAGAAGGGAGAGGCCAAGGCTTCGATGAGCACGCCGCGGGGGGAAAGGAGCCGCGGAAGGAGGACGTCGCGCTCGCCGAGCTGGATGTGGCACCACACGGCGGTCGAGAAATCGTTTTCGATCCAGAGCTCCCCAAAGCCCGCCTTCCGGGCGTTGCGGGCCAGGATGGCTCCCGCCGACCGGCCCAGGCTGATCTCTCGGATGGAAAGGCTATCGTGGTTCCGGTGCAGGGGGAGGGCATGGGTCTGGTAGACGGGCTGCCAGGGGTCTTCGGGAGAGAAGGAATACCGGGCAAAGACCCGATGATCCCTGGGGATCGAAAAGATGGCGCGCCCCCGGGGCGGTGGAGACACGATGGCCCAGGCCACTGCAGGTTCAGCCGGCCGGAGCGGCGATCTCTTGTAGAGTGCGACGTGGACGATCCCGCTGGTCTCGTTGGCGATCTCGAGCGTCATGTTTTCTCCTCTACGGTTGTGGCGCGCCATCTTTCCAATCCGCTCACCCGCCGCTCCCCCCTCCCTGTTTATCCGGAGCCGAGGGGAAGAGCACGACCTGAGCTTGTTGAAACCCGGAAAACTTCAGGTTCTTCACAAGCAGCACCGGTGGATCGGAGGGCTGCTGAAGCAGGACCAGGCTGCCCTGGAGGCAGAGAGACCCGGTGTTGGCATCGCGGAGGCTGAACGGAACCACGGGACGCGCCGTCGCAAGGGTCGTCTCGAAAACCTCCTGGAAGATGCGAGCCCGGGCCTTGTAGGTAGTGGAAGGCGCCGCCTGGGAAGCGGACGGAGCCGAGAGTTGCGGCTCCTGCACCTCCTGGAGGGACCATTGGATGAGGTACTGCGGGTCGGGGTCGTTGAACCAGACCCCGGTCTGCGGGGTGCCTGTGCCGCCGGAAGCGAGTAGCGGCGAAGGCGGAGGCGGTGAGCCGTTCGCGGGAGAAGCCAAGGGCGCGGCGCCGCTGGCCGGGGTCTGGAAAGGATCGGATGCAAAAGGATCCGGGAGGCTGGGTGAGCTGTCCGTGGGGAAAGCTGATGCCGCGCCGGCGTCGGTCGAGGCCTGGAAAGGATCGACCCCAAAGGGATCTGGGAGGCTGATAGACGGCGGAGGCGCGAGGGGAGCCAGCGTCGTGGCGCCGGCAGCCGGGGGATTCGAAGAAGCGGTGGTTTCGCTTGCCATGAGTGTATTTATCCTTTTAAAAAAATGGCACGGCGCGAAGATCCCGAAGAATCGATGCGCCGTGCCTGCTTCAGCGTACTGGGCTGCGTGATTACGAGGTGGTGATGGAGTAACCTTTCCACATCGAGCCGGTCACCGTGGCCGTACTGCCTTCCAGAATCGGGGTCTCCGTCATCTGGGTCTCTTCGTCCACCAGGAGGCCACCCTGGTACAGGAACTGGCTGACGACGGCAAGATAGAGGGTCGTCCGGATGTCCTCCATCCGCACGCCGCCAGGCCACAGGACCTGCGGCGCGTAGATGTCCTGGCCGGCCTTCTGGATGTGGCTCAACACGCCGATTCCGAAGTTGTTCTCCATGCGGACTTCGTTGAGCACGAGGTCGGTGAAGACCTGGTTGATGACGGCTCCCGGTGCTTGTTTGTCCTGCGAACGCACCGAGCTGATGATGAAGCGGGCCGACGTCTCATTGAACGGAGCGAGATTGGTTTGATAGACGGTGGCGTTGGGGTTGGTAGGATCGGGATTGTTGAGGTCCAACGAGTACTCGGCGAAAGCCTCGTAATCCTCGGGGATGGGAACGACGGTCTGCCCACCCGGCGGCGGAGCCACGATCTGCCAGGCGATGCTGTCCAAGGTGGGCTGGAGCACGGGCTTCTTGTAGATGGCGATGCGGACGAGATCGGTGCTTCCGTTGAGGATCGTGATTTGAGACATGGACGATTCGTTTCCTTTCGCGGCTGAGTCGGTAATTGGGATCGGAGGGCGAGCGGTCTGAATTCAGCCATTGATCCAGACCGCTCTCGAAACGCCTTCCGGTCAGAGATTCCTTCGTATTGCCGGTGTTTCATCCCAAAGACGTCTCGGTTATCTGAGTTGTGAGAAGTCGCCTCTCTTCGATCTGCAAAATTGGTGAGATGCCGGAAGTCTCGGCGGCGGATGTCACGGCTTCGGAGCCGAGCTCCCTCTGGCTCCAGCCCCGGAGGATGTGCGCCCGGGCCGGATCGAGCTCGGCGAGCGCAGAGCAGGCCTCCAGGGCTTGAAGCGCCCATTGGTGCGCCCATTCTGGGTAGCCCAAGCGCCGGTGGAGCACGGCCAAGTCGAGAGCCGCCGGGGCCGCCAGGTCGAAGCCGTCGCCTTCGGGCAGCAGGGACCAGCCCGTTTCCGTCGCCGCAATGGCTTCCCTCAGCCTCTCGCAACGGGCGAGCACCCGGCCGTGCTCGAGCCAGGCGGCCGGCAGACCGGATTGCCGCGTGACCGCTGCCCGGGACAGCTCGGCCGCGCGGTCCGTCTGGCCGAGTTGGGCGAGGGCCCAGGCCGCGGCCGAGGCGGTGTCCCAGGCCTCGCCATAGCGAGTCAAAAGGTTTTCGCTCTCCTGGAGCGATCGATAGGGCAGGCCGGCGCGGACCGAGATGCGGCAGGCGAGCAGGTCCAGCTCTCGGGACCCCGCCTGGAGAGCCCGGGCCGCATCGATCTCCTGGAGTGCAGCCAGGGGACGGTCGAGGGCATCCAGCAGGCGGGCGTGCTCGATCCGGGCCTGGGGAAGGTGCGGACGCGCCACGACGAAGGCGAACATCTCTCCGGCTCCCGCGAGATCGCCACCGCAGACGCGGATGAAGCTCAGGAGGCTCAGCGCCGCCGCCCGCGTCCGCGCCAGCGTCTCGACCGTGCGCCACAAGCCGCCTTCCGGGGCGAGCCGGCCTCCGGCGCGGCGTGCGCTCGCGGCGAGGCGGCGCTCCAGGGCTGGCGGATTTGCGCTGTCCACCTCCAGGGCCCGCGCGTCGCGCCGCCGGGCTTCGCCGGAGCGGCCCAGGAGCCGCAAGGCCTCCGAGCCGAGGGTCAGCGCCGCGACATCGGTGGGACTGCGGGCGAGGGCTTCCTCCAGCGAACCGGCAGCTTCTTTCGGGCGGCCCGTGGCCATTTGCAATTCGGCCAGAACGGTGTACGGGGTAGGGCTTTCCGGCGCCGCTTCCCGCGCGTCCAGGAACGCCTGCTCGGCCTCCACATCGCGGCCGAGGCACTGCGCGTAAAGCCCTTGGAGGAGGGCGCCGGCCGGCCCGCGGTGGGCTGCGAGCGCCCGCTGGCAGGCGCCGGCCGCCGCCTCGGGCCGCTCCTGAAGGCGGTAGATCGCGAGCAGGTCGAGCCAGGCGCCGAGCTCGCGAGGTTGTTTTTCCACAGCGCGCTCCAGAAGCGGCAGCGCGTCCGAGACGCGCCCCTCTTCCAGGAACGCGCGGGCGAGTGCCAGCCGCTTCGTCGAGCTGCGCGGATGCTGCTCGACGTAGCGCTCCAATGCCTGGCGCCGCTCCTTGCCCAGCGGGAGGTGGAGCGCTAGGAGCCCCTCCTTTTCGACACCCTCCGGCAGGGTCACCGTCACCGTCCGGAGGGCACGAACCCGCTCCGGAGGGTCGCCGGCCGTGCTCGGCGCGCCGGTGCCTTGCCGGGACCTCGCTGGCCGGCGCCGCGCCGGTGGCCGGGCGGCGCCGGCCCGGTACTCGGCCAGTCCTTGCGAGAGGGCCTCACGGGCCTCTTGCATGCGCTTGCGCGCGTTGGCCTCATTGATCGAAAGGCGGTCTGCGATCTCCCGATAGCTGCCCAGAGAGAGATGACCGAGCATCGTTTCGCGCAGGCGCTCGGGAAGACTTTCGATCGAGCTCCGGAGGAACTGGCCCATCTCTTTCTGAAGGTAGGCGCTTTCGGGATCTCCCTCGGGAGAGACATCGAGGAGACCCGAGTCCGTCAGGCTCTGCTCGCCGACCTCGTCGAGGCTCTGCTCGCCCCGCCGGCGGTTCTCCCGGTGCAGGCTCATACAGGCGTTAAACGTCAGGCGCAGAATCCAGCCGCGGACGTTGTCCAGTCGCTCGAGATAGGCGGGCAGCTTGTGGTAGAGGAGGAGGCTCGCCCGGCTGAAGGCCTCCTCCGCATCGGCTTCCTGACGCGTGCACCGCCGGCACAGGCTGAGCATTTCAGCCCGATGCCGCAGCCAGATCTGCGTGAAGAGCTCGTTACTGGGGGAGCAGGCGGTTTTCGGTTTCGTAGGGGAAAGACAGGAAGTACCGGTAGCGCGCAAGAAAACTCCTTCGTTGCACCACCGTGCACAGGCCGGACCTTACGAGCCCCCCAGGCACACATCTCCTGTCGAGCTCGCAGAACCACCATCGCGGGGCGCGTCTAGATTTCTCCGGACTGACGCTCGCGATCGGGCAACTGTGAAAACAAAAGGAAAACTTACATACGGAAGATCTTTGGGAAACCACGTGCCTGCCGTGGAAATTCACAGACCGCCAAGCCGGGGCGTCTCTCCGATGCCGAGAGGACTCATCCGAATGGCATAAAAGGAGAACAGATCATGGAAGCAGAATCTTTCCCGGGCCTTGGGAGCACGCAAGGCATCGACGTGAGCCATTATCAAGGAACGATCGATTGGCGCCAGGTGGCAGATACGGGAAAGAGGTTCGCCTTCATCAAGGCTACCGAGGGAACATCGGAGACCGACCCGCAGTTCCAGGCCAACTGGAGGGGGGCAAACGTGGCAGGACTGCTGCGGGGCGCCTATCATTTCTATCAGCCCGGCGAAGATCCGCAGCAGCAGGCCAAGAACTTTCTGAGTGTCGTCCAGCCCGGCCCCGGAGACCTGCCGCCGGTCCTCGACGTCGAGCTCTCCGGAAAGCCCAGCGAGATCATCTCGGGGATTTGGGTGTGGCTCACCGCGGTCGAGCAGGCGACCGGCAAAACTCCGATCCTCTACACGAACCCGAGCTTCTGGGCGGACCTCGGAGCCGTGGGTTTCGGGCGCTTTCCACTGTGGATCGCGGACTATGACGTGGCGGTGCCCACCGTCCCGGAAGGATGGATCTCCTGGTCCTTCTGGCAATTCTCGGAATCCGGATCCGTGTCAGGAGTTGAGGGACCCGTAGACCTCGACATTTTCCAGGGAACCTTGATGAATCTCCAGCGAATGGCCCGATAGGCAAGATCGCCGGCGACCAGACCACCTCGCCGCGGTTTTGGGAGGCGACCTCAGTGGCTTTGGAACCCTTTCGAGGGCAGCTTCAGGCCATCGCCGGCTTTATTTGAACGTTCGGAGCCTTTCGCTCAACCGAGCCCCGTCTGCCGAAGCCTTACTCCAGGCTTCGAGAAAACGATTTCCTCGCGGTGGAAATCCTCGGGATCCCAGGGGCCACCGACCCACTCCAGGTTCGCTCGATGCTCAGGGTGGCGCCGGTCGGTAACGGCTTCGAGAAAGTCTGAATATCCGTAAGGCCCGCCAACATCCTCGGGTGGACCTCTTCGCTCGCCGGCTGTGCAGCGCGGGTAGCGCACCTTGGGTTCCGCGGCGTGACGCGACTCCAAGATCACGGTATGAACCCAGTCGTCTCCGAAATCATAAACGTACAGACAGTGGCCCGGTACCGTCACGAACCAATCCTTGAGAGGAGTTTCCCAACTCGCCAGGAGCGGTTCCGCGTCCTCGAAATAATCGCCGGTTATACCAATTCGCGTCGCTTGATCGCCTGTGGGGAACTGAAACTCGTGAAGATGCCGGTCCTCCCAGGGCATTGCATCCTGGATCGCGCAATGAAGGTGCCAGAAGGTCCCCTCGGCGCGAATTTCGAGGCGACGCCAGATCGCAGGAGTGATCTCTTCCAGCTCGACGTGAAACACGAAGATCTCTTTCATCATCACCTCTAGAACAACAGCCGCTCCACCGACCAGTACAGCCCCACCGCCGCGATGAGGCACGAGGCGGGAACGAGCACGCGCTGGCGGTACCACGGCTGGCTGCGGAAGGGCAGGCCCACGAGAAGGAAGGCGACGGCGAGGACGGCGAGCAATCCGCCTTCGACTCCCAGATTGAAGGAGAGGAGGGCGGTGAGGCGGTCCGCCTGGGGCAGGCCGAGTTGCGCGAGGACGCCCGCGAAGCCCAGGCCGTGCAGGAGGCCGAAGGCGAAGACCACGACGAGACGCCACGGCTTCAGCTCCCGGACGAATATGTTTTCCACCGCCACGACGACGATCGACAGCGCGATGAGCGGCGTGACAGGGGACGGCTGCAACGAGACGACGCCATAGGTGGCAAGAATCAGGGTGAGCGTGTGCGCCACGGTGAAGGCCGCCACCTGCCAGAGGATCGGCTTGAGGCGCCGGGAGAGCAGGAAGAGGCCGAGCACGAAGAGGATCGGGTCCGGCCCTTCCGGCACGAAGTGGATGAAGCCCAGCTTCAGATAGCGCTTCGCGGTTTCCCATTGCGGCGGCGGCACGACGGACTTGGAGAGGGCGAAGGGCGGGCTCGTGGCGTCTCCGTTCAGCCATCCCCAGTCGGCGCTTTCGTCCCCCTCGTTTTGCAACACCAGCGGATAGGAGCCGAGCGGCATCGTCTGCCGCCAGGTGAAGGTTTTGACGCCCCCCGGAATGGGACCGCGAAGCCGCAGCGTCGTCCGCCCCGGCGGGGTGTCCTGGTCCGGCGGCACGATCTCCACAGTGGGCTCGACCGGCCGGCCGTCGAAGGACACCCTGGCGCCATCCACGAAGTGGCGCAGGAACTTCCCGTACTGTTGATCCACCTCCGGGGTCAGGCCGGCGATGGGACCGAGGCGGGTTTTCCCCGCAGGGCCGCCGAAGTCGCCGGGTGCCAGGTGCTCGGGATCGAGGTTCAAGTCGATGCGGTAGGTGCCGTCCTTCAGGAAGGAGGCGTAGACCTGGATCTTGCCCAGATCGTGGGCTTGTGCCGCGGCGGCGATCAGGAAAAGGAAGACGAGGAGCCGGCGGGCTTTCAGATCAGCCTCCCCAGGGGCCCGAGGTCCAAGTTCAGATCCTCGGGAGCGAGGCCGAAGCGCGCGGCGATCTCGTGCAGGGTCTCTTCCAGGCGCATGAGGGCGAGGCCGAGCTTCTCGACCTCGTCGTCCGTGAGGGTGCCGGCCTCCATGCGGCGGATGGCCTGCTTCTCCATCAGCTTGCGCAGGAACTCGGTGATCGCCAGGAGGAGGCGCGCCACGGAGCGCTGCACATCTTCGGGGTCGGCGTTCCAGCGCGGCGCCTCGGCCGCCGTGCGGCGCTCGATCTCGGCGCGCAGGGCATCGAGCTCTTCAATCTCCAAGTGGACGGCGTCCTGCTGGCTCATGGCATTCCCTCCGGCGCGAAGGCGTAGGGCGGCCAGGGGCCTGTGGCCGCAATCCGCCGGCCGCCGATCCGGCCGCGCGCCTCTTCCACGGCCGCAAGGTAGGCGGCGGTGCCTTCGCGGGGAACGAGATGGTAGGCAGTGCCGAGGAGGGGACCGGCGGCCTGCCGCTCGATCCGCTCGGCCCGCAAGAGGGGGCGCAGGGCGAGACTCAAGAGGCCGATCTCGGGCAGGCTCCGCAGAGTTAGCTGCTCTCGGCGGCGGGCTTCGAGATAGCGCGCGCCGGGGCCGCCGGCCATCGCAAGCGCGGGCTCTGGCGCCGGGTCCGGCTCGCCGAAGACGCGCAGGGTCATCTGCACACAGCCGCGCACGAGGTGCAAGGCCGTGGTCAGCGCGCTCTCGCGGGGCGCGATCTTCGCGGCCACGGCGGCCTCGTCCGCCGCGCTCTCGCCGAAACGGACGGGGAGGAGGGCGGCGAAGAGCCCGGCGAGGCGGCGGACCACAGCGTCCTGTTTCTTCAGGGTCTCGGCGTCCGCGGAAGGACGGCCCGGCAGGGAACCTGCCACGGCCACGAGCCCTCCCACGGGGATGAGCGTGAGGGGCTCGTCCCCAATCCCGGTACCGAGCGGGCCCGTTGGCTCGATGTCGGCGAAGGCGACGGCATAGAGATAGAGGACGTCCGTCACGCCGCCGGTTCCTTCGGCTCCTTGGGCAGGATGCGGTCGGCGGCGCAGAGGACGGCAGAGAGCTGGAGATAGATGAGGTCGATACCGGCCAAGCCGATGACGACCTCGCCCGTCAGCACCACTCCCCGGTTGAGCAGGTTGTCCACGGTATCGAGCAGCGAGATTTCGCTGGCGTCCAGGACGTCGAGGCTGTCGCCCCGGCCGGGTTCGCTCACGGGTTTTCCTCGACGAAGTGGTAGGGGGGCCAGGGACCGGTGAGGGTCACCTCGCCGCCTTTCGGGCCTACGCGGGTGGCGTATCGATCGACGGCGGCCTCGAGCTCGGCGGTGCGGTTGGCGGGGACGAGGAGGGCGGCGTCGAGGAACACCTTGCCGCCCTGCTCCGGGGCCGTCGCCGGCTGCCGGCGGATGGCCTCGTCCGCCTGGGCGGCAAGGTCAGCCCAGCCGGCGTCCACCTCGGCGCGGAGGCGGCCGGCGAGATCCCGCGAGGCCTCCTGCTCCTGCTTCTTGCGCAGCAGGAAGCTGGTGCCGCTGCCGGACGGACCGGCGGACTGGCGAGTCTCGGCGGCCAGAGCCTCGCGGGCGCGGGCTTCGTCGAGGCGCACGCGCACTCCCCATTCGACGCGGCCGGCCACGCGGTCGAGCACGCGGTCGAGCTGGTCGCGGCTCTCGCGTAGGTGGGCGAGGGCACGCTCGTCGGAGGCGAAAAGGGTGAAGAGCTTGAGCGGCAGGAGGGCGCGGGCGTCGCGGAAGTGCTCAACCACGGCCTCGTGGGCGAGGGCGCAGGCGGACACCCAGTCGAGATCGGTGAGCCGCTCCTCGATGCGCTCACTGCTGAACTCAGGGAGAGGAGCGCCGGCCGCCACCAGCCAGAGCCCGCCGCCGATTTCCAGGGCTCGGGGCTTGCCGAGGCCCGGCAGGCCGGCCAACTCTCCGGTCGCCGGCTTGGCCGAGTGGCGCACGAGGCAATAGAGATAGGTGGCTTCACTCATGCGATCCCCGCGGTCCACGTCCAGTCCTGGACCCAGGCTGCCAGCGCCCGAGCGCCGCGGGGCGGCGGGAACGTGGCGGGAGCTTCGATCATAGCGTAGGGCGTCTTTATCGGGCGGGGGGCCGGTCCGCCGCAGCGGGGGCAACCGGGAGCACCCGGAGGCGCGGCCGCGTTGACCACCACCGCCGGCACCGCGATCCCAAGGCGCTTCAGGGAGCCGAGGAGGCGCTCGGTCTCGCGGCGGGGCAGCTCGGCGGCGCGGGTCACCACCACGAAGCGGGTTTGATCGGGGTCGCGAAGCAGGGCTTGCAGGCGCTTCAGGCTGCGGGAGAGATCGACGAGCCCGGCCGCGAGGTCTCCCAATCCCACGGCCTCACGATATTTGAGCAGCAGCGAGAGGAGGAAGCGGTCCCACGAAAGGGCCAGCTCCGGCATTTCCAGCAGGCGCAGGGCATGGCCGGTGGGAGCAGTGTCCACGATCACCAAATTGTAGGCGGCCTCGGCGTCGAGCAGGGAGGAGACGGCGATCAGCTCGTCGAGCCCCGGAGGCGAGAAGTCCAGGAGGTCCCCCACGCCGGAGCCCTCGGTCGCAAAAGCCCCGACCGCCCGGTCCACCTCGCCGCCGTGCCGTTCCCGCCACCGCGCGAATTCGCCGCGGGCGTCGAGCTCGCGGAGGACAAGATTCGCTTGGAGCGACCGCTCGTCACTCCCCAGGGGGATTTTCAGCACGTCGGCCAGGGAATGGGCGGGGTCCGTCGAAAGCAGAAGGATCCGCGTCCCCTTCCGCCGCCGCGCCAGGGCCAGGGCGACCGCCGCCGAGCACGTCGTCTTCCCCACGCCGCCTTTGCCGCCGAAGAACAGGAGGCGGAGGCCGGGCGGGGCGATGTCGTCCAGCCAGGCCAGGCCATGGCGCGGTCGGCTCCACCGACGATACCGCCCCACCCCCACTGTAGAGACGCCCCACGGGGTACCCCGGGGGGCGTCTCCGGCGAAGGATTGGGCGCCGAAGGAACCAGAACCTCCTGGGGCGGTATGGCCTGGTCGGGACGATATGAAACCGGACAACCTTGAACCGGACGATTCAATGGGGTCCAGATCGTTTCGGTGGTTGGTGTGATGTCCTCTTCCAGGAGACGCCCCACGGGGTACCCCGCGGGGCGTCTCTACAGTGGGGGGGTGATTTTTGTCGCGATTCGCCAGGTTGGCGCCTTGAAGGAGGCGCAGCGCCGCCTTCCCCCTTGGCTCCTTCTCCGCCTCCGGCAGGAATCGGATCTCCCGGTCCCCAAAGGCCTTTCGGATCTCCCGGATGGCCTGGGCCTCGGCGCGGCGACGTTCCTGGCAGAGGGGACAATCATCGCCCGCGTCTGCCAGCACGCGGTTGACGATCAGGTCGCGGACGGGGATTCCGGCGTCTTCGAGAGCGGCGAGGGCGTCCTTGGTTTCGGCGATGGCGAGCGCTTCGGGGAGCAGCACCCAGGTGAGGACGGTGGTCTTCGGATCGCGCAGGCGCTCTTCCAGGGCGCGCCCCTCGGCTTCGAGGTCGGCGATCAGGGCGTTGACGGCGTCCGGACGCCAGGTGCCGAAGTGCTCGGCCATCTCGCGGTGCCGGCCGTCCAGCCGGTCGAGGAGGGTGGCGAAGCGGCGGAGAGTGTCCGGGCTGGCGAGCAGGCGCAGGGTATGGGCGGTGGGGGCGGTGTCGACCACCACCTCCTCGCAGCCGGACTCGCGGACGAGGCGGTCGATCTCCAGCCAAGCGATCAGCTCGTCGCCGCCGGGGAGTGTCAGGTCGAGAAAGCGGTCGACGTCCTCGCCATCCAGGTAGGTGCCGCGCTCGGCGAGCGTGCGGACGGCCTCGCGGTGCTCCGCCGTCCAGCGGGCGATGGCAGGGCCGGCGGCGAGCTCGGCAGCCCACAGCTCGCCGCGCCGGTTGGGGATGCGAGTTGGTTCAGGTGCGGTCAGTCCAGGTGCCAGGTGTTTCGCGAAGGCGTCACCCAGGGAATGGGCCGGGTCGGTGGAGACGACGAGGACGCGGCTGCCGGCTGAGCCGCCTTCGGCCGCGGCGAGCGCGACGGCAGCGGCGCAGGTGGTCTTGCCCACCCCGCCCTTGCCGCCGAAGATGCGAAATTTCATCGCTCGGGCTCGTCGCCCTCGAAGGTGACGTCCACTGCGAAGCCGCCGCGGTCGAGGGAGACGGCGCCGGCCGGCCGGTCTCCATCGCGGCTGGCGCGCACGGCCCGCAGACGGTCCAGAAGGTCGCGCTCCTCCGCCACGAAATCCTCGTCGCTGATGTCGCCCAGCTCCAGCCGCATCTGCAAGGCTAAGATCTCCTCCTTGATCGAGGCCGCGTCGTCGCGCTCGGAGTCGGCCGCCGAGGCGATCTTGTCGAACACGAAGCTCAGGCCTCCGATCAGGAGGCGATCGAGGATGAACATCGGTCTCTCATTCGGTATCCGTCGCCCGCTCCAGCTTCAGCCGGATGTTGACGAAGTTGTAGGGCGGCCACGGGCCGGTGTACTTGAGGATCAGGTTCTCGTAGCGCGCGTCGATCTCCTTGACCTTGGCGTCGAAGTCGGCTTCGCGGTTGCGGGCGACGAGGAAGGCAGCGTTGAGAATCATCTTGTCGCCGATCGGCTTGTTGGTGCGCGAGGCCACGGAGACGCCGCCCAGGGTGTCGAAGATCTCCGCCACCAGCTTCTCGGAGGTCTCCTGGAGGAGCGAGTCGACGAGCCGCCCGTACTGCATGCGGGCGAAGTAGGTGGAGCCCTTCTGGTTGGAGATCTCCTGGCGCAGCAGGCGGAGGTTCTCGTCCTCCTTCTCGATCTCGCGGATGACGGTCTCGGGCTCCCACAGCACCTTGAGGCCGAACTCGAGCTTGTCCTGCATCTTCACCAGCACGTCGCGGAAGGCGTCGTAGGCGCTGCGCAGCAGCTCGACGATGTCCTCGGAGGTCTTGAAGACGGTGCTGAACGACATGGGGATGACGGTGAAGTCGCGCATCACGGCCTCGTTGACCCGCTCGTGGGCGAGGACGTTCTCCCGCGTCGGGTCGTAGACCTCCAGCGGCGTGTCCGAGACGACGGCGGCGATGTCCTTGTAGCTCACGGTGTGCACGGCGGTCGGGTCGCTGCCGATGCCGATCGGGCCGAAGCGCCGGGGCTCGGTCGTCTGGATGATGCAGTAGACGTATTTGCCGCTACGGCTGTCCGCGGTGCGGGGAGCCTCCGGCAGCGGCATGAGCTCGGGGCGGCGGGCGGGCTTCGCGGCCGCGGTCTTCGTCTTCGCGGGTGCGGCCTTCTTCGCTGGCGCTGCCTTTTTCGCCGGTGCCGGCTTCTTGGCGGCTGCCTTCTTTTTGGAACCGGAGCCGGTGGACTTGGTGGCGGGGCTCATGGCTGCGCGGTGCCCTCCGGCGTCTCCGGCGTCCGTGCCGCGAGCTGCCGGCGAACCTCCTGCTCGAGATCCTTGGGCAGGCAGGGCTTGGTCACCACCGCGTTGCAGCCCACGGCGCGGGCCTTGTCGTGGGCGCTCGCCAGGGCGTGCGCGGTGAGCGCGATGATGGGGATGTCTCTTGTGGCCGGGTCCTCCTTCAGGCGCCGGGTGGCCTCCCAGCCGTCGATGCCCGGCAGCGAGAGGTCCATCAGGACGACGTCCGGCCGCAGCTCGTGCGTCTTCTCGATGGCCTCCAGGCCGTCGGCGGCGGTGGCCACGCGAAAGCCCCGGAATTCGAGATATTCGGCGAAGATCTCGCGCCCGTGGTCGACGTCGTCGACCACCAGCACGAGCGGTGCGTCCGTCTTGTTGGAGGTACTGTCAGCAGTCATGCCGGCCTCGATTTCGCGGGAAGGAAGAGGGTGAAAGTAGACCCCTCGCCGAGCCGGCTCGCGAGCGAGATCCGGCCGTCGAGGAGGGAGGCGAGGCGGCGGCAGATGGTCAGCCCCAGGCCGGTGCCGCCCTGGCGGCGCGCGTAGGAGCTGTTGGCCTGCTCGAAGGCCTCGAAAATCGTCTTCTGGTTCTCCTCGGCAATGCCGATGCCGGTGTCGGTGACGGCGATGGAGATCTCGCCAGCCGGCCAGTGGTGCTCCAGCCGGATGCCGACGGAGCCCGCGGGGGTGAACTTCAAGGCGTTCGACAGCAGGTTGATGACGATCTGCTTGACCTTCTGGCGGTCGGTCTCGATCTCCGGCAGGTCCGGCGGGAGATCGCGGGTCACCGCCAGCCGGGTGCCGGCGATCACCGGCTCGACCTCGGTCATCACCTCGTCGATCAGCGCGGAAAGGAGGATGCGCTCGGCCTGCACGGGCATCTTGCCGGATTCGATGCGGGTGATGTCCAGCAGGTCGTTGATCACCGCCAGCAGGTGGCGGGCGTTGGCGTCGACGCGCGTGAGCTTGTCCTGCTGGGCGGGGTTGATGGCGCCCGAGACCCCTTCGAGCATCAGATGCGTGTAGCCCATGATGGCGTTGAGCGGCGTGCGCAGCTCGTGGGAGACGTTGGCCAGGAACTGCGACTTCAGGGCCGAGGCCTGCTCGAGCTCCAGGGCCTGCCGGCGCAGCAGCTCGTTCTGCCCGGCGAGCTCGGCGGTCGCCTCCCGCACCTTTTCGCGCAGCTCCTCGGAGTGGCGCTTGACCTGCTCGTAGAGCAGCGCCTTCTCCATCGCCTCCGTCAGGTCGTGGAGGATGGTGACGACGGCCGTCTCTTCGCCGTGCTTGGAGACCAGCCGGCCGGAGATCGCCTCCACGGGGATGGTGGCGCCGGTCTTCGGATCGATGAGGTTGAGCTCGCCCCGCCAGCGCAGCGACTGGCCGGCGTAGAGGTTGGAGACGAAGGAGGTGAACACGGCGTCGTTGGCCTGCACCCGGCGCTCGATCTCACCGTCGCGAAGATCGCGCTCTTTCTGGGCACGGCGGCCCTCCCGGCCCTCGCTACGGCCGGGGAGGGTGAACATCCGCTCCGCGGGCGGGTTCATGCGCACGATGTTGCCCGACGGATCGGTGACCAGGATGGGCTCCAGCACGGAGTTGAGGATCAGGTCGAGGCGGTCGCGCTCGGCGCGGGTCGCGGCCTCGGCCAGCCGCTGCCGGCGGTAGTTCTCCTCGATCTCCTCGGTGGCTCGCCGCAGGTCGGTGACGTTGCGCAGCACGGAGACGATGCCGTTCTCGCCGGAGCGGATGGCGACCGGCGAGCTCAATACCTCGAACAACAGCTCCTTGCCCTCCCAGGGGTCGACCAGCAGCAGCTCGCGCCGGGTGGGTCCGCTCTCGGCGGTGAACAGCGAGGCCGAGAAGAGCATGTTGTTGAGGGCGACGGCATGGCGCCAGCCCTCGCGCTTCTCCTCGCCGGCAGTGAGCAGCGTCTCGGCGCCGGCGTTGGCGATCAGGATGCGCCCATCGGCGTCGGTGAGCAGGATGGGATCGGTCACGGCGTGGATGACCGCCAGCAGCAGGCTGCGCTCCCGCTTGTGCCGGCGCTCGTCGGCCTGGATGCGCCGGTAGCCCAGGGCTGCCAGCCGCATTCCCAGCAGCTCGGCGGCCCAGAGCACGTCGTCGTGGACCGGGCCGTCGCCGACGCCGGCCAGCAGCAGCAGGCCGGGGCCCATCTCCTGCTGCGAGCTGCCGAGCGGCACGGCGTGGAAGGAGGCCTTTCCCAGGGGGGTTTTGAAGGGCCGCGGCAGGATCTGCCCGGAGTCGTGGAAGGCGATGGGCTCGTTGCCGGCGAGCGCCACCACCAGGGGATGCGTGCGGTCCGTGAGGTCCAGGCTGAAGGCCTCGACGACGGTGGGCGGTACGCCCAGGGCCGTCAGCCCCGTCAGCCGTCCGCCGTCGGCGTCGACCACCGCGCACACCGCCTGCTCGATGCCCGCGTGGCGGGCCAGCCAGCGCAGGGTCTCCTCCGCGCAATGCCGCGGCTCAGGCTCGGCGAGCAGGACGTCGACGAGCGACAGCTTCACCCTTGCGCCGATGCTACCGCCGCCGCGCGAAGAAGGAAGCACGTCGAGGTGCGCGACGCTGCCCATGCATCAGGCCTTCGCTAGCTTGCGGACTCTGCGGACTGGAATCGCTTCACGGGCCATGGACGCGGCGAGCTGGGTGCGCAACGAGGCGTTCTCCGCCAGCAGATCCTCGGACGTGCGGCTCTCGATCGCCGGGCGCGACACCGTGGGCGCCTGGGAGACGGCCTCCGAGTATTTGAGGTAGGTGTCGATCGAGGCCACGACGATGCGGGCCTCCACCGTGAGCAGGTCGATACCAACCAGGGACACCCGCACCCAGGCATCGATGACGATGCCCTTGTCGAGGACGCGGTCCAGGACGTCGATGAGGCTGGTACCGCCAGAGGCTCTTTCAACCGGCATGATTCATTCCCCCTGGGTTCTCTTGATGGGCTTACGTCCGCGCCGCGGCACGGGCGGTTGAGGGACGGCCAGCGCGTCGACCCTCGCTTCGAGGAGACGGACCTGCTCGCGCAGGGACTCGTTCTCGAGCGAAAGCTTCCGGGCTGCCACGGAAAGGTTCGGGTCGTGCCGCCACCAGTCCAGGCCGATCTGCTCCGCCTTGTCGATCGAGCAGACCAGCAGGCGGATGCGGATGGTGATCAGCTCGACTTCGGCCAGCGAGATGCGGATGTCGCCGGCGATGACCAGGCCCTTGTCCAGGACCCTGTCCAGGATGTCGACCAAGCCGCTGGAGCGGCGGTAGGACGGTTCGATCGATGAGCTCATATCTTGACGGCCATGGCTGTGATTGACGGCGCATCGTAGCTGACAACGATCGTGATTTTCAATGCAAGGTCCCTGCCGTGGAAGGGTTCCGGAGTGGTGGCATAATCCCCGAAGGTCCAACGAGGAGGAGTGGCACATGACGACCCCGGACATCCTGCGGCGTATCTCCCGGCTGGTGATGGCGATCGCTCTGCTCACCCTGCTCGCCCGGACGGGCTACGCGGCGGAGACTGATACCTCCCGAGCGAACGTTGGGGACATCGCCGCCGCCCGGGCCGTCTTCGAGCGGAACCTCCAGGCCATCCGCGCCCGCGACAAGACGGCGTACCTCGCCTGCTACCTCGACTCCGAGGCGCTCGCCCGCACCGGCTTCGAAGGGCCCCAGCTCGGCTACAAGGGCCTCGCGGCCAGCGTCGGCCAAGGCTGGCCCGACCATATCGACGCGGACGACATCCACCTGACGTCCGTGCGTCCCGGGCTGGTCTACGGCACCTACCGCTACCGGGTGCGCTACGGCGGCCGGGAGGATACGGGGATCTCCGAGCGGCTTTTCGTGCAGACGCCTCAGGGTTGGAAGATCGCCGTCACCACCGCCTTCACCGCGCAGCCGGGAGTGCCGCCGCCGCCCCGCGCGCTGGTGGGGGCGACCCTGGTGGACGGCACGGGCGCGGCGCCGGTCCCCGACGCCGTGGTGGTGCTGCGCGACGGCAAGATCGACTGCGCCGGCTCGCGCGCCGCCTGCCCGGTGCCCGCCGGGGTGGACGTCAGCGATGTCAAAGGTCTCTGGATCACCCCGGGCCTGGTGGATGCCCACGTTCATTTCTCGCAGACCGGCTGGGCCGATGGCCGGCCCGACTCCATGGACGTGCGCGCTCAGCATCCCTATAAAGAGGTCATCTCCGGGCTCGCCCGCCATCCCGAGCGCTTCGGCCGCACCTACCTCTGCACGGGGGTGACGGCGGTCTTCGACGTCGGCGGCTATGTCTGGACGCTGGGGCTGCCGGCGTGGTCCGAGGCCAGCACCGAAGTGCCGCATGTCGCGGCCGCGGGGCCGCTGCTCTCCACGGTCGATCACTGGCTGAACCTGCCGGCGGAGCGGCAGTTCGTGGCACTGACCGACGAGGCTGCGGCCCGGGCCGGCGTGCGCTACCTGGCGGAGCGCGGGGCCGCCGCCGTCAAGATCTGGTATATCGTGGACGAGAAGCATTCCGTCGAGCAGTCCGCCGCCGCCGTCCACGCCGCGGGCGAGGAGGCGCGGGCCCACAAGCTCCCTCTCATCGTCCACGCCACCGGCCTCGCCGAGGCCAAGGAGGCCCTGCGCGCCGGGGCGAAGCTGCTCGTCCACAGCGTCGCCGACGAGCCGGTGGATGATGAGTTCCTGGCCTTGGCGAAGAAGAACGGCGCCATTTACTGCCCCACGCTCACCGTCTTTCGCGGCTACTTCCGGATGACCGCCGGCGCCACCGAGCAACAGCCGCCGAAGGTGGACGACCCCAACGGCTGTGTCGATCCCCAGACCCTCGCCCGGGTGGCCGAGACGGCCAAGCTGCCGTCGACCACCACGCCGGAGGCTCTCAAGGCCCGGGACGGGCGCCTGTCGAAAACCGAGCTCCGCATCGGCGCCAACCTGAAGCGGGTCTTCGATGCTGGTATCCCCATTGCCATGGGCACCGACGCCGGCAATCCGCTGACTCTGCACGGCCCGTCGGTCTACGCCGAAATGGAGGCCATGCAGGCTGCCGGCCTCACGCCCATGCAGGTGCTGACCGCCTCCACGCGGGGCGGCGCCCTGGCGATGGGGCGAGAGAAGGACTTCGGTACCGTGGAGAAGGGCAAGCAGGCCGACCTGCTGATCGTCGGCGCCGACCCCACACAGAATGTGGCGAATTTACGCCAGGTCCGCTGGGTGGTGCGCGGCGGAGCCGTCCGCTCGATCCAGGAGCTGCACGCCCTGGCGACGACGGCGGCGGAGAAGAGCGGAGAGTAGGAATTTCGCCGGCCCGGTCGGTCGTTTTTAAGACTGGGAGTTTCTACAATGCCCGATGTACCCATTACCGGCCTGACCGTCCCCACGAAGTACTGGCACGCGCTCGACAACGGGCGCGTGCAGTGCGACCTCTGCCCGCGCTTCTGCAAGCTGCTGGAGGGCCAGCGGGGACTGTGCTTCGTGCGCGGACGCCAGGACGACGGGATCGTGCTCGCCACCTACGGGCGGTCCAGCGGCTTCTGCGTCGATCCCATCGAGAAGAAGCCGCTCAATCACTTCCTGCCGGGCACGCCCGTCCTCTCGTTCGGCACGGCCGGCTGCAATCTGGCCTGCAAGTTCTGTCAGAACTGGGACGTCAGCAAGTCGCGGGAGACCGACACTCTGGCCGACGAGGCGACACCCGAGGTCATCGCCCGTGCCGCCCAGCGCCTCGGCTGCGCCAGCGTCGCCTTCACCTACAACGATCCGGTGATCTTCCTGGAGTACGCGGTGGACGTGGCGGACGCCTGCCACGAGCTTGGGCTCCAGGCCGTGGCGGTGACGGCCGGCGAGATCTGCCCCGCGCCGCGGGAAGAGTTCTTCCGCCACATGGACGCCGCGAACGTCGACCTCAAGGGCTTCACCGAGGACTTCTACCGCCGGATCTGCGGCGGCGAGTTGGGGGCCGTTCTCGACACCCTGCGCTATCTCAAGCACGAGACGGACGTCTGGTTCGAGATCACGACTCTCCTCATCCCCGGCGAAAACGATTCCGACGGCGAGCTGGACGCGATGACCCGCTGGGTGGCGGAGGAGTTGGGGCCGGACGTCCCCCTCCACTTCACGGCGTTTCATCCGGACTACAAGATGCTGGACAAGGCCCCGACTCCGCCCGCCACGCTCACCCGGGCGCGGCGCATCGCCATGGCCAACGGCGTTCGCTACGCCTACACGGGAAACGTCCACGACGAGGCCGGCGGCAGCACTTGGTGCCACGCCTGCGGCGAGCGCCTCATCGGCCGCGACTGGTACGTCCTCAAGGAATGGAACCTTACGCCTGAAGGAACCTGCGCCGCCTGCGGCACTCCCTGTGCCGGCCGCTTCCAATCCCGTCCAGGAGCCTGGGGCGCCCGAAGGCTGCCGGTGCGGCTGCGGGATTTCGCCCTGACCGGCAGACCTTAGGGAAAGATCCCCAGATTCTCGTAGCAGGTCGCGATCTTGTCGATCGCGTCCACGAAGGCCGCGGTGCGCAGATCGATCTTGTTGCCGTGTCTGGCGCGGATCTGCCGGAGCTGGTGGAAGGCCGTCACCATGGTGTCCTCAAGACCGGACTTCACCAGCTCGGCCTCGTCGGCGCCGTGTGAAGCCAGAGAGAGCTCTTCTTCGGAAAACGTAGTTCCCGTCTTGCGCTCGACAGTCTTCAAAACGCGCCGGAAGGCCTGCTCTTCGTGCCGCTTCTCCATCCGTCCCAGCCGGACGTGGGAGAGGTTCTTCAGCCATTCGAAATAGGACACGACGACGCCGCCGGCGTTGGCGTAATGGTCGGGGATGATGAGCACGCCGCGCTCGTCCAGCGCCTCGCTGGCGTCGCTCGTCACCGGGCCGTTGGCTCCCTCGACAATGATCTTGGCCTGGATGCGGCCCGCGTTCTCGATGGTGATCTGGCTCTCCAGGGCGGCGGGGACGAGGATGTCGCACTCCAGCTCCAGGCCATCCATCCGGTTGGGGAGGTTGGTGGCGCCGGGGAAGTTGAGGAGCGACTTCGTCTCTTCGCGATGCACCAAGACTTTCGCGAGGTCCAGGCCTGCCGGGTTGTGGATGGCGCCCTCGTACTCAACGAGGCCGACGAGGATCGCTCCCTCCTCCTCCAGGAACTTGGCGGTGTTGTGGCCGACGTTGCCCAGGCCCTGGACGACCACGCGCTTGCCGGCGAGGCCGGTCGAGAGGCCGAGCGCCTTCATGTCCTCCAGCACGCCGCAGACCTCGCGGGTGACGAACGCCAGGCCCTGGCCCGTGGCCTCGGCCCGGCCGCGGATGCCTCCTTGAGCGAGCGGTTTGCCGGTGACGCAGGCCGCCCCCTCCAGCTTGTCGGGGGCCAGTGCCGTGTAGGTATCGACGATCCAGGCCATCTCCCGGGCGCCGGTGCCGAAGTCCGGGGCCGGCACGTCGATGCCGGGGCCGATGAAGTTCTTCTTCACCAGCTCGAAGGTGTAGCGGCGGGTGATGCGCTCCAGCTCGTCCTTGCTGTACTTGCGGCCATCGATCTTGATGCCGCCCTTGGCGCCGCCGAAGGGCACGTCCACCACGGCGCACTTGTAGGTCATCAGCGCGGCGAGCGCCATCACCTCGTCCTCGTTGACGCCAAGGCTGTAGCGGATGCCCCCCTTGGTGGGCAGCTTGTGGTGGCTGTGCTCGGCGCGCCAGGCGTGGATCACCTCGATCTGGCCGTCGTCCTTCTCCAGCGGGAAGGTGAAGTGATAGACGCTGTTGCAGGCCTTGATGATGGAGAGAAGGCCCGGCGCGTGTTGGGTGAAAGCCGCCGCGCGATCGAAGTTGCGGTTCACCTGCTCGAAGAAGCTGACGTGTTGATTCGCCATGCGGATGAGTTTCCTTGAAGATGGGGTCAGGATCGGTGGGCTTGCCGCCAGTGATAGCATTCTTGACTGTCCGCCGCAACCCTTGACCTTCAATTGATTCCGAATTGATCCTGAATTGATCCCAAAAGGCATGCACTGGCTCGCGACCACCTCCCTCCTGGGGAGCCCTCTGCTGCACTGGGCGATCGGCGCCGGCATCGCTCTGGCGGTCTTCCTGACTCTGCTGCTGTCGCGCCGCTTGATCGCCGGCCGCCTGGGCCGGCGGGCCGCGAGCACCGCCGGCGGCCTCGACGACATCGCGGTCGACCTGGCGCGTCGCACCCGGACTCTCCTGATCCTGGTCCCCGCGGTCTGGCTGGGGAGCCTGGAGCTTCAGGTCAGCCCGGCAGTGAACCGCGTCCTCAAGGGGGCGGCCGAGGTCGCCGTCTTCCTCCAGCTCGCGCTCTGGGCGTCTCTCGCCATCGACCTCTGGGTGGCCCGCGCGCAGCGCCGGCGCCTGGCGGGGGACGCCTCGTCGCTGGCCCTCGTCGGCGTGCTGCGTTTCGTGGCCAAGCTGACCCTGTGGGTGATCCTGCTGCTGGCGGCCCTCGACAACCTGGGGGTCAACGTCACCTCCCTGGTGACCGGCTTGGGGATCGGCGGCCTGGCCATGGCCCTGGCGCTGCAGAACGTCCTGTCGGACCTCCTGGCCTCCCTCGCCATCGTCTTCGACAAGCCGTTCGTCATCGGCGACTCGATCTCCGTCAACGAGCTGTCGGGCTCCGTGGAGAGCATCGGCCTCAAGACTACGCGGCTGCGCGGCACCGGGGGCGAGCAGATCATCCTGGCCAACGGCGAGCTGCTGAAGAGCCGCATTCACAACTGGAAGCGGATGAGCGAGCGCCGGGTCGTGCTCGCCTTCGGAGTGCCGCACGAGACTCCGGCGGACGTCGTGGCGGGCGTCCCCGAGCGCCTCCGCGCCATCGTCGAGGCGCAAGCCCAAGTCCGCTTCGAGCGCGCCCACTTCAAGGGGTTCGGCCGCAAGGAATCCGGCGAAACCTCGCTCGATTTCGAGGCGATCTACTGGATCGCCACCCCCGACTACAAGGTGTTCATGGACTGCCAGCAGGCCGTCAACCTGGCCCTGCTCAAGACCTTGCAGGAGGAGGGAATCGGCCTCGCCGCTCCCAGCCCGTCCCTCCTGCGGCCGATGCCCGCGGACCGCAACCTTCCTCCCGCGCGCTCGTAAAATGTTTCCCGGGGAGATTTTCGTCTCGGAAAGGAGTTTCTGTGCGTAGATCGATTTTGGCAGTCCTGTTGGTGGCAGTGCTCGTGCCTGCGATGGCCGGCGCTCAGCCGCAGGGGGACACGCGCCTTCTGCACTATCCCGACATCTGCAAGGACACGATTGCCTTCACCTATGGCGGCGACATCTGGCTCGCCGGCGCCCAGGGCGGCGCCGCTCGCCGCCTGACCTCGGGCGAAGGGGACGAGGTGTTTCCCAAGCTCTCGCCGGACTGCAAATGGGTCGCCTTCACCGGCCAGTACACCGGCGCCCACCAGGTGTACGTCATCTCGGTGGACGGTGGCACTCCCCGCCAGCTCACCTTCCACAACGACATCGGAGTCATGCCGCCCCGCGGCGGCTTCGACAATCAGGTGATGGGCTGGACGGCGGACGGCAAGCAGATCCTCTTCAACGCGCACCGCACTCCCTACAGCGACCGCAACGCCCGGCCGTACCTGGTGCCGGCGGCCGGCGGCATGGAGAAGCCGCTGCCCCCTCGCGAAGGCTCCACCGGAGTCCTGTCGCCGGACGGCACTCGCTATGTCTACGCCCCGGTCATGCATGAGTTCCGCAACTGGAAGCGCTACCGCGGCGGCCGCACGCCCGACCTCTGGATCTACGATCTCAAGGCCAACACCGCCGAGCAGATCACCAAGGATCCGGCGATGGACTACATGCCGGTGTGGATCGGCGACACCATCTACTTCGTCTCCGACCGCGACGCAAAACGGATCAACAACCTCTATGCCTACGACGTGAAGACGAAGCAGGTGCGCGAGCTGACGCACCACGACAACTTCGACGTCTTCTGGCCGAGCGGCGACCGCCGCCTCGTCTACGAGAACGGCGGCTCCATCTACCTCTACGATCCGGCTTCCGCCAAGAGCAGCCGGGTGCCCATCAAGATCGAGGGCGACCTGCCGCGGACGCTGCCCTACTTCAAGAACGTCGCCGAGGACGTCGAGACCGGCTCTATCTCTCCCAGCGGCAAGCGGGTCCTGTTGACGGCCCGGGGCGAGCTCTTCTCCGTGCCGGCCGAAAAAGGAGAGATCCGCAATCTGACCCATTCGTCCGGCGTGCGGGAGACGGCGGGAAGCTGGTCGCCCAACGGGCGCTGGGCGGCCTACCTCTCGGACCGCACCGGCGAGTACGAGATCTGGGTGCGCCCGGCCGATGGCTCCGGCCAGGAACGGCAGGTCACCAAGGACGGCGGCATCTGGCGCTTCCAGCCGCAGTGGTCCCCGGACTCGAAGAAGCTCGCCTTCGGCGACAAGAACCGCAAGCTTTTCTGGGTGGACGTGGCCACGGGCAAGACGACCGAGGCCGATCAGTCGCCGCGCGGCGACATCCAGGACTACAAGTGGTCGCCGGACAGCCGCTTCCTCGCCTACACCAAGGTGGGAGGAAATTCGCTGCCGTCCATCTGGATCTATGCCGTGGACGACGCCAAGACCCGCCAGCTCACCAGCGATCTGACGGCCGCGGGCGAGCCCACCTGGGACCCCACCGGTCGTTACCTCTACTTCCTCTCCAACCGCGACTTCAACCTGACCTTCAGCGGCTACGAGTTCGACTACGTCTACAACAACGCGACCCGGGTCTACGTCGGCGTCCTCTCCAAGGAGGGGCCGGCCCTCTTCCTGCCCGAGAGCGACGAAGAGAAGTTGAAGCCCGAAGATCCGCCAAGCGCTGAAGCTCCGGCCAAGCACGCCAAGCCGGACCTGAAGAACGCCGAGACCGCGGCCGAGAAACCGGAGAAGGTCGAGAAGCCGGAGGCCGCTCCCGGCAGGGCTCCCGTGCGGGTGAAGGTGGACTTCGACGGCTTCGAGCAACGGGTGCGGGCCATCCCCGGCCCCCCCGGCAACTACCAGAGCCTGTCCGCCGGCGGCACCGCCATCTTCTACCTGTTCCAGCGCACCGCGGGCGGCGCTCCGTCGCTCAGGATGTTCAACCTGGAGAGCCGCAAGGAGGACACGGTCCTCGACGGCGTGGTGGGCTACGACCTTTCCCCCGACGGCAAGAAGATCCTCATCCGGCAGCGGGGTGACGCCTTCGCCATCCTCGACGCGCGGGGCGGCCAGAAGCCGGGCGACGGCAAGCTGGACCTGGAGAAGCTGGAGCTGCGCATTCAGCCGCGGGACGAGTGGCGCCAGGAGTTCTTCGACGCCTGGCGGATCTTCCGCGACTGGTTCTACGATCCGAACCTCCATGGGGTGGACTGGAAAGGCATCCGGGACCGCTATGCCGAGATGCTGCCCTTCGTGGCCACCCGCGACGACCTCGATTTCCTCCTCGGCGAGATCGGTGGCGAAGTCTCCGTGGGCCATGACTACGTGCAGCCGGGTAACAATCCTCGCCCGAAGCGGACGGAAAGCGGCCTGCTCGGCGCCGAGATCGAAGCCGACGCGTCGGGCTACTACCGCGTCGCTCACGTCTTCCCGGGCGAGAACTGGCACCCCGACTTCCGCTCGCCGCTGACCGAGCCGGGTGTCCACGTCCTGGCGGGCGACTTCATCCTGGCGGTCGACGGCCAGCCCACCAACGAGGTCGACAACTTCTATCGCCTGCTGGAGGGGAAGGCCGACCGCGTGGTCGCCTTGCTGGTGAACGACAAGCCGTCCGCGGCCGGAGCGCACATCGAGAACGTGCGTCCCGTCAATACCGAGTACAACCTGCGCTACCTCGACTGGGTGGCGGGCACCCGCGCCAAGGTGGACAAGCTCTCCGGTGGCCGCATCGGCTACATTCACATGCCGAACACAGCGGTGGAGGGCAACCGCGAGCTGTTCAAGTACTTCTATCCGCTGGCTCACAAGGACGCCCTCATCCTCGATGACCGCTGGAACGGCGGCGGCTTCATCCCCGACCGCATGATCGCGCTGATTTCCCGGCCGGTGCTCAACTACTTAGTGGGCCGTGGCGGCGTCGCCGGTTCCACGCCGCAGTTCGCCAACAACGGTCCCAAGGTGACCCTCATCAACGGCCAGGCGGGGTCGGGCGGCGACGCCTTCCCCTACTACTTCAAGGAGCTGGGCCTGGGCCCGCTGATCGGTACCCGGACCTGGGGCGGGCTCGCGGGGCTCTCGGGCAATCCGCAGCTCGTCGACGGCGGCACGCTGACCGTGCCGACCTTCCGCTTCCTCACCAAGGATGGCGGTTGGGCGGTGGAGAACGAGGGCGTCGCGCCGGACATCGAGGTCGTCGACGCTCCGGACGCCCTGGCCCGGGGCGAAGACCCGAGCCTCGAGCGGGGCGTCAAGTACCTGCTCGATCAGCTCGCGAAGAACCCGCCGAAGAAGGTCACCGTGCCGCCGCCGCCGACAGGCGGAGCGCCGCGGTAGGCGGGTACACCCCTCTCTTCTCTCGGCGCTCTCCTGACGGGGGGCGCCGGGAGGTGGTCTACGCCTTCAGCAGCGACAGGCGCTTGCCCGTCCAGCCGGGGAAGAGCTTGGCGTCGTCCTTGATGCCCAAGTGCTTGCCGGCGAGCTCGCAGAAGACGGCGCGGAAGTCGGTCGTCACCGGCAGGTCGCGGCCCTCGTAAAGGGCGGCCGTCGAGAGGCCCGGGAAGTTGCCGTGCATCTTGCCGCCGTCCACGTTGCTGCCCAACACGAAGAGACAGGAGCCATGGCCGTGGTCCGTACCGCCCGAGCCGTTCTCGCGGACGGTGCGGCCGAACTCGGTCATCGTGGTCAGCAGAACCTGGTCCTGGAAGGCCCCAAGGTCCGTCCAGAAGGCGTGGATCGACTCCGCGAGATCGCGGGCCTGGCGGTTGAACTGGCCCACCTGCTGGACGTGGGTGTCCCAGCCGCCGGACTCGGCGAACGCCACCTCCAGGCCGACGTCGGACTTGATGAGGATGGCGATCTGCCGCAGGGCGTTGCCGAGCGGCGACTGCGGATACTCCGCCCCGTTCGCCGGCTTGTACTTCTGGATGTCGGCGGCGGAAAGCATATGGACGGCGCGGAAGGTCTCGCTGCCGGTATCCCGAAGGAGCCCTTCGGAGGTCTGCTGGTAGAGCGCCTCGAAGCCCTGGCCGGCAGCGGCGGCCGTGCGGTCGGCGCCTGGCAGCGCGACCCGGAAGTCGGCGAGGTTGGTCACCGCCAGCGCCGGCTCGTTGCCGTAGAGGGAGCGGGGCAGCGAGGTGGTGAGGGCCACGGCGCGGAACGGCGAGTTGTCGTGGCCGAGCAGGCCCACGGCGCGGTTGAGCCAGCCATCGGGCGTTCCCTTGCGGCCCGGAGTGCCCGTCTCCATGAAGTCCTGGGCGTCGAAGTGGGAGCGCGTCGGGTCGGGCGAGCCCACGGCGTGGACGATGGCCAGGCGCTTGTCCTGAAACAGCGGGAACAGCGGGGCGAAGCCCGGGTGGAGGCCGAAGCCGGTCTGCAGATCGAGCAGGCCCGGCTCCGTGCTCTCCTGGGAGGCGCTCAGGGCGAGGCGCGGGCGCAGCGACTTGAGGCTGTCGTCGATGGGCGGCACGGCGGCGAGGCCGTCCATGGCGCCGCGCTGGAAGATCGTCACCAGCACCTTGCGCTTGCGGGACGAGGTCGCGCCCGTGCCCGCCGCGGCCTCGGCGGTGCGGGTGAGAAAGCTCGGATTGCCGGCCACGCCGAGGGCGAAGAAGGCGATGCCGCCGCCCTTGAGGAACATTCTGCGGGTAAACATGGGTGCTCCTATCTTCTAGTGAATCTCGTATTCGTTAGGTTCACGCCGCACACCCCTCATCACCCCGGCCCTCTTCTCCCATCGCCCTCCCCCCGACCGGGAGAAGAGGGAGCAAAGCAAGACCCCGCGGGCCAGGGGGTGAGGGTTCATCGTCTCTGGAACTCCGGCGACCCGAGGATCACGCCCACCACCTGCTCGAGGGGCGTGGGGGGCCGCTTGTCGATGGGCTGCTTGGGCTCGTCGCCCAGTTGGCCGCGGACCTTGACGGTCTTGATGTTCTTCCCAGTCATCGCCATCTCCGATCCGCCGGCCAGCAGTTCCTCGTCGGCGGCGCCGCCCGCGGCGGTGCTCTTTGCGGGCTCCTTGAGCGAGGCCTTGTCGACCTTCTTCGCCAGATTGGGGTCGGTCACCATGGGGGTGAGGAGCTTGAGGGTGGCGGTCAGATCGCGGCCGGGCATCAGCAGCGCCGAGTAGGTCTTGAGGGCGGCCTCGCGCGACTCGGGCTCGTGGCCGCCGTCGAGAGCCGTCAGGTCGAGGTCGACGCCCTTCACCCGGCCGGCGGCGAGCTGCAGGCCGAAGTTCATCCGGTTGAGCAGCGAGCCGGTATTCACCCAGGCGTCGGCACGGTCGGGATAGCCGGTGGGCGCCTGGTAGGCGTAGAGCGGCTGGCCCATGCGGGCGATCCACTTCAGGGTTTCCTTGGGATCGTCCAGATGGCTTCCCGTGGCGCGCAGGGCCGAGGCGGCGAGCTCGAAGGGCGATTTGACCTTGGCGCCCACTGACTCCTTGCTCCAGAACTCCGGCGACTCAGCGATGGCGACCAGCAGGCGGCGGGAGTCGCCTCCCGTCTTCAGATAGACATCCGTCAGCCGGTCCACTAGCGCCTGCGGCGGGTGATCGGAGACGAAGCGCACGGCGAATTGGCTGGCGATGTGCTTGGCCGTCGCCCGGTGGGCGGCCAGCAGGTCGAGCACGGCCTCGCCGTCCTCGATGCCCCGGCCGGCTGGGAGCTTGGTTCCCAGGATGGTCTTCTCGCCGGCGTCGTGCTGGTCGGCCCGGAAGAGGAACTCGCCCTCGGAATGGAAGCCGAGGCCGCCGGCCTTCTCGGCCCGGGCGAGGCGGTTCTCCGCCTGCTCCCGGTTCTTGCCGGGAGGCATCACTCCCCAGCCGGTGAAGGCGCGGGCCACCTCGACGACGTCCTGCTGTGTATAGCCGCCGTCCACCCCGAGCGTGTGGAGCTCCATCAGCTCGCGGGCGTAGTTCTCGTTGAGGCCCTTCGACCCCTTCTTACCCGTCGCGGCACCGCCTTGGGCCACCTTGGCGAACCGGCCGCGCCCACGCATCGGCCGCCGCTGCATCTCGTCCTGCATCGTGGTGGTGGCGCCGGCGGGAGCGGATGACTGGGCGTTGTCGAGATAGATCAGCATGGCCGGGCTCTTCGCCGTGGCGCCTAGGAGGTCGCGGAAGCGGGCGAGGGCGTAGGGACGGATCGCGTCCCGCTCATAGGGGAGGAGGTAGGCGCGGGCCCTGCCGTTGGTCAGCGAGACGTTGAAGTGATTGAACCAGAAGTCGGTCATCACGCTACTGAGCTGATTCTCGGAATCGACCGCGCGGGTCAGCTTCTGGACCATGAGCTGCTCCGTGAGCTCCTTCTCGGGCCGGTAGCCCTGCCCCCTTCCCCACTCCATGACCTTCTGGCGAAGCTCCTTCTTGTCGTCGCCTTGGAGGTCCTTGGGGGCGACGTCCTTGGGCAGCACGCCGGCCTCGCGGGCTTGGCGTAGCACTTGGCCGGCGGGCGGATAGGTGCGGGCGATCTCGGCGGTCGCCATGTGCAGGGCGGGCAGAGGCTGAAGCTCCTCCTCCACCTTGGCGTCCGGCAGATCGCCGCCGAGCTGGCGCTCGAACCAGCGCTCGACGCCCATCTTGGCGACGGCGTCCACATCTCCCGGCCGGGGGCCGAAAGCGAATCGATTGAGCATGTGCGCCGCAGCCTGGCGCTCAGTGAGGCCGGCCGCTTTCCAAGGCAGGTGGAGCGTCGAGGGCTTCTCGTCGGCGGCGATTAATCCGGCCCCGGCCACACAGGCGGCGAGGGTGACGGCGGTCAAAGCGGTGAGGATGGGTTTCATAAGCTGGGCTCCTTGGTCCGACGCGGCA
This sequence comes from Thermoanaerobaculia bacterium, assembly GCA_035996875.1. GTDB lineage: Bacteria > Acidobacteriota > Thermoanaerobaculia > Multivoradales > UBA5704 > DATARR01. The sequence continues at coordinate 206,281 of DASYJD010000028.1, read as the reverse complement.
CGCGTCCTCATACTGAATCTGAAACCCGGGGCGGGGACGTTTCCTGCGCAACGCGGGTGGAACGGCCCGTGCAGAGAGCGGCGTTACGGTCTCGCTTCTTTTCAAGTCGTAGTTACCCTATGATGGCCGGACGAAATTTCTGAATTTATTGGACGTGACGGCCCCTTCCTCCAGCGAGTGCCCACCCTCTGCGGGCTTACCGGTCGCCAGCGCGCAGACGCGATGGCTCCTCGCGGGCCTGCTGGTGTGGGCCTTCGGCGTACGGCTCTGGTTCGCGAGCAAGGGGCTCGACGAGGGGCGATTTCCCGACGAGAGCTTTATTCTCGACAACGTCGCCAGCTTCTTGACCCAAGGCTCTCTACGCCCCGTTCACCTGCACTACCCTGCGCTCGGTAACCTGCTGCACTCGCTGCTCCTTGGCACGGCTGACGCTCTCGCGCGCTGGTCCGGACGGGGCAACCAGACCATCGTGCACGACTGGAGCTTCACGCCCGCGGCCTATTTGCTGGCGCGCGGCCTTCAGGTTTGCGTTGGAGTCCTGACGATCTATTGGACCTATCGCCTGGGGCGGCGGCTGCTGTCGCCGCGCGTGGGTGTGTTGGCGGCGCTCGTCTTGGCGGCCGTACCGATGCACGTCAGGCTCTCCGCCGTGGTCAAGCCCGACATCCTGATGCTGCTGGGCCTTTTGATTGCCGCCGAAGCGACCGCCGTGGCCTTGGCCAAGGGACGCCTGCGTTACTTCCTTGGGGCGGGTGCGGCGGTAGGCCTGGCTACTGCGGCCAAGTACAACGGCGTGGCGACCGCCCTACCGATCGCCTTGTTCGCTCTGCCGGGAGTGCGGCGCGATCCCCGGATCCTCGCCCGGCTGGTTGTCGCGGGTGCCATCTCCCTGCTGGTGTTCGTACTGATCAATCCTTTCTTCTTCCCCATGCTGGAAAAATTCCAGCGCAACTTCGGGAGCACACTCAGGCATTACAAGACGATGGCCGCGGAGGACGGAGACGCCGAAACCTCCCACCTCGCAATCCTGGGGACCACTCCCTCGGTTTTGGCGAGCCCGGACTTCCACGGCATCGTCACCAGCGGGCTGGGCGCCGCGGGGCTCGCGTTGACTCTCGTCTGGGCGTGGCGGCGTCGCGATTGGGGTCTGGTTCTGCCCACCGCTTTCCCCTTGGCCTACCTCGCCCTCTACGCGGCAATGACCACCTACCCCAAGAGCAACAACTACTTGCCGGTCAGCCCATTTATTGCGCTCGGTGCAGCGGCTTTGGTCGACGACGTAGGGCGGCGGCTACGCGGCAGAAACGCCGCTGTCTTCGCCATCGTGACCATCCTCTGGTGCGTCACTCTGGTCTGGCGGCCCATGGCCTACTCGTACGTCGAAATGGTTCCCTCCACGCTCGCCGAGGCGGAGCAAGCTCTCCGCGAGAAGCTCGCTCCCATGGCCAGCTTGCGGGTGCTCTACCAACTCGGGACAACGGACGATGAGCTTCGGCTCCGTGACGGGCGCGGTCGTCATGCGTTGGTGCGCCAACTCGATCGCAGCGCTCAGGCCAGTGGGGCAGCCCTCGGTCTCGCGGACGCCGAGGTCTTCACCCCCACCGCCTTGGCCGACCCGGCGACGGCCGCCAGGCTGGCCACCGCCTCACAAATCGTGAAAATCGAGCCGGGACTGTTCCGTGCACGCGGCGAGCCTCTGACTCTGAGGCTCCACCCCTGGGCGCTCGCCGGCGAGCCCATCGAGCTCGAGGAAGCGGCCTCCGGCAAAGCAGACACGTGGACGGTGTCTCTGCCCCCAGGTTCGGCCAATCCGCCGATCGTTTCCTTCGAGGCGATCGTCGAGGAGGAAGCCGCAGCCCCGGACGAGGTCACTGTGGGAGGTCAACGGCTGGAGTTCTTCCCGGGGGGGAACCACGGTCAACGCTGGCTCACCGAGCGACTGCGTCTCCCAAACCTTCCCACCGAAATCACCCTCGCCGGAGTGCCCGCGAACGTCAAACCGAAACGCTTGCGGCTCTTCTTGTGGACCGCCCCGGAGGCAAGGCCCTAAGCGAGGGAGGACCAAAGGGTAGAAGGGCGGCATGGCCCGCTTCTTCAACACGGCCGGACCGTGCAATCCCCAGTGACGGGGGCTGGAAGGCCGCACCCAGGATCACCGCAGACCGCGAAGCTCCTGCTCGATTCGCTCCGCCAGAAAGATTTTCAGGAGCGATTGATAGGGGACATCGCGCTTGTTGGCGAGCATCCTCAAGTTTTCGAGGAGCATCTCAGGAAGGCGTAAAGAGATTGTCTGTGTCGACGGCTTGAGCCGGGAGAAGTTGGTGGGTCTGGCACGGCTCCAGTCCACGTGCTCGGTCGAGTCGTGGGTCGCCCAGAACTCCCGCTCCTCGTCCTCCGACTCAAACTTCGGTATCGGCTTCAAACTCTTGCGCTCGGGCATGCTCATACTCCCTTCGCTCGCGCCGGGTCACGTCGCGAACCGATATGATCCGCACCTTATCGCCGCGAAGCGTGTAGACGACGAAGAGGAGGCGACCGGCATCGGTCTGCCCCAGAGCGAGGTGCCTGAGCTCGGTCCCAGAATGGAGATCGTCCTCGGCAACGACCAGCGGCCGGTTGAAGAAGACCTGCTCACTCTCTGCTTGGGATACTCGGTGCCGCAGCCAGTTTTTCTCAGCATTGCCGCCATCCCAATCAAACTCCGTTACATCGGCCCTATCGCCCATGCACCCTCCACCAGCAGTATACGACCATCGTATACGGAGTCAAGACAGCCGAGACGCGGCGGCGCGGCGGGAACCCAGCCCGGCGGCGGGCCATCGGCCGGCAGCGAAGCACCACTCGCCGGAAGCGACGATCTTCCGGCCGGAACCGGCGGGCCTTCCGCCGCCAGCGCCGACTCTCCAGCCGGCAGCCGAGGGCCTCCGGCCGCAAGCCGCGGGCGTTCGGCCGGCAGGCGCGGGGCGTTCGCCGGAGCCGGACGGTGTGTCACCGGCGCCGGTGAGTCATTCGCCGGCAGCGGTGAGACACCAACCGCCAGCGAAAACACACCAAACACCAGGGATAACACACCAAACGGCGGCGGTGAGACGCCAGCCGGAAGCGGTGCGTCACTCGCCGCCAGCGGTGAGGCCTCCGCCGGCAGCGGCCAAGCGTTCGCCGGTGCCGGCGAGTCGTTCACCGGCACCGGCGGGACGTTCGCCGGAAGCGGCAGGAGGTTCGCCGGCAGCGGCGGGCCGTTCACCGGCGGCGGTGGCGTGTCTTGAGCCTCCGGCGGAAGCACTTTTTGCGGCCCGAGGACGGCCGCCGGTCCGGGCAGGAGGCCGGCGGGCGCGGGCGGCAGCCCGACGGCAGCAGGATAGAATGCCCCCATGGCCCGCTTCTTCAACACGGCCGGACCGTGCAATCCCGCGGACCACTACATGCTGCCACCCGAGCGGCGGCTGCCTGGTATTCGGCCGCTGATCGACGAGAAGGCCTACTTCGTCGTCCATGCGCCGCGGCAGAGCGGCAAGACGACCTGCTTCCAGTTCCTGGCCGCGAGCCTCACCGCCGAAGGGCGCTACGCCGGCCTGCTGACGAGCTGTGAGACCGGACGCACCACCCGCGACGATGTCGAGCGGGGGGTCGACGCGGTGATCCTGGCCATCGACCAGGACGCTCGCCAGCAACTACCGCCGGAGCTGAGGCCGTCTCCGCCAGACACTCTGGCCCCGGTCGCGGCCGAAGGACGGCTCAAGGAGTACCTAACAGCCTGGGCGGAGCGCTGCCCCTTGCCCGTGCTCCTCTTCCTCGACGAGATCGACTCCCTCCAGGGCAGGACACTCCTCTCCGTGCTCCACCAGCTTCGCTCCGGCTACCGCAGCCGTCCGGCTCACTTTCCCCAGTCCCTCGCTCTGATCGGCCTGCGCGACGTGCGGGACTACAAGATCCGCGACTCTCGGGAGACGGATGACCGGGTGGACCGGGAGCCGAGCTCTGTCCTCGGCACCGCCTCGCCTTTCAACATCAAAGTCGAGTCCCTCTCCCTACCCAACTTCACCGCCGGGGAAGTTGCCGAGCTCTACGCCCAGCACACCGCCGACACCGGTCAGCATTTCACCGAGGACGCCCTGGTGCTCGCCTTCGAGCTGACCCGGGGCCAGCCCTGGCTGGTCAACGCCCTGGCGCGGCAGGCGGTCGGCCAAGCGCCGGACCTTGCAACGACGATCACCGCCGCACTCATTGATGCCGCCAAGGAAGCTCTCATCCTGCGCCGGGACACTCACCTCGACTCCCTCGTCAACCGCCTGCGGGAGCCCCGGGTGCGAAGGGTCCTGGAGCCCATCGTGGCCGCGGAATTTCCTGAAGGAGAGATCCCCGAGGACGACATCGAGTTCGTCAAGGATCTGGGCTTGGTGGTCCGGGGACCGAGGGGACTGGAGATCGCCAATCCTATCTACCGCGAGGTCATACCCCGAGCCCTGACTTCGGTGACCGAGGACTACCTGCCGGTAGATCGCAAGCGCTACGTCGGCGCGGACGGGCGGCTGCTCTTCGATCGCCTGCTCACGGACTTCGTAGCCTTCTGGCGCGAGCACGCCGAGTCCTTCCTGTCGCGTCAGCCATACTCCGAAGCGGCGGCCCAACTCATCTTCATGGCCTACCTGCAACGGGTGGTCAATGGCGGCGGCATCATCGACCGGGAGTACGCCGTGGGCTCAGGAAGGATCGACCTCGCCTTACGCTGGCCCGTGCCGGGGGTGGGCGTCGAGCGCTTCGCCGTAGAGCTCAAGGTCTGGCGCGACGGCCAGCCCGACCCCCTCGCGAAGGGTCTCGAGCAACTCGGCGCCTACCTCGACCGACTGAGCTTGGCCCAAGGCACTCTGGTGCTCTTCGACGGCCGCCATGACGCACCGCCGCCGGCCGCGCGTACGGAGGCGCGGCAGGAGATCGAGCACGATGGGCGGCGGGTTACTGTGGTGCGGTTGTGAGAGGGATGCGGCGTAATGCCGGTCGCCCGGGCTCAGCGCGGACCGAGAAGCTCCTGCTCGATTCGTTCCGCCAGAAAGATTTTCAGGAGCGGTCGCCCAGAACTCCCGCTCCTCGTCCTCCGACTCAAACTTCGGGATCGGCTTCAAACTCTTGCGCTCGGGCATGTTTATACTCCCCTCGCGCTGATTCCGGGCTCCACACAACCTCGTCGTCAGCGCCCAGCAAGTAGAGTGCGACGCCGTTCGGGCACTTGAAGCTCACAGCCAGCCCTACCTCATCCGCCGTGGCAGTTTCGTCCACGGATGTAGTTGAGACGTCATCCAACTGAAGGTCGAGAATCCGGCCCCAGCGCGCACCAGCCGACTCGATCAAGGCAAAAACCGGTTGTCCAACGTAAAGGCGTCGATTTGGTCTCTCAACGACAACGACGGTGCGGTTCTTTAAAGGTCCCTCACGGAGTTGAAGCTGCTCAACCTCACCCGACTCAACGTAACGAGCACTAAGGTAGCTGCAGACGGTTAATGCGAAGATCGAGCCCGCAAGAGCCTCGACGAAATCCACAAGATCGGCCATTGCGGCCGCGCCAAGGAGCTCGTCCGGGCTTCCCCCACGATGGGTGACTTGATTCCGTCTCTCGACGAGTTCGTCGAGCCGTTGCTGTATGACCTCGCGCCGAACTCCATCCTGTGGCGGTTGCATGAGGCTGTTCGACGCGCAGTACCACGTCAGCATCGCATCTGCTCGCCGTGCGCGCTCACCGACGTTGTCGATCCCGACGGTCGCAAACAGTTTGACGAGCTCTTCAAACCAAAGGTTCGCGTCATGGGCTACCACAGCGACATCATTAAGCGCGTACGGGCTCGCTCCGGAAAGACAGTTGAAAAGGTTCTTCACCAAGTCGATCTCGCTGACACCCAGGTACCGTCCTTCGCCGAGACGGCCGCGAGCAAGGATCTCCGCGGATCTCGTCATGTGTTTCTTTGTGAGCCCGGCAGGAAGAGCGTCGTACCGATTTCGCAGTGTGGCGAGTCGCGCATAAGCGGCAACGAGATTCTCGGCGAACTTCTCGAAGGAAGCGTAAAGAGCCACAACGAACGCCGCATAGTCGAATCTACGCCGGATCGTGAGATATTCTCGCACCAGAGAGTCATGGTGTCCGGCGAGCGCCGAGTTCACGGGAGTGATTGAGGCCACAAGCGACCTCAGCTCTGCTAGCTCCTTGGCGAACTCATCGTAAGTCGATCGCACACCCAACTCCCGATTTCTGTTAGACCTGGGCCATGGCGGCCGAGAAGGCCTTCATTACATGGGCATTCCTGGCTTGCGTATCAACAAAATTAGTGCGGCGCCCTGAGAACAATTCCTGCTGCTGCCGGTACATCACTTCGAGTTCTTTGCGTAGTACTACTTTGTTGGCGATTAGCTTCTCCCTAGAGCGTTTTACGTCGGCAGTGTTGGCGACGTACATGATTGGATCATAGACGATCTTCGTGGGACGTCGCGAGAATCCGATGACACAGTACGCGTCGGTACCGAGGCAATCCCACAAAAAGGCGACATTAGATTCGAACATCTCCCGGTATGCAATGAGAACTTCTTCAGAGAACCGATTCCCACCGACCATGAAGCGATCTAGAAACTCGGCGATCTTGTTCAGGCCCGCCTTGAAAGAGTTGATTTGACGATAAGCAAAAAACCGCAGAACCAGCTCGACGTCCTCCATCTTCTCGAACATACGTTTTCCAGTATTCGACGGCTCATCGATCACGTCCGACTCGACAGGCTCTTCGGCCTCTCCTGCCAGAGGATCAAGCGGGATCCCCCACATGCGACGAAAAGATTTGTTCTCAGATAGTAAAAGACATAGCTGATTGAGCGGTCCGTTATAAACGGCGTTTCGCGTCTCCTGGCTGCTCAGCTCGACACCGCCGGAGTTCAGTCGCTCGAACACCAGTTTCTTAAGCATTGCAGCCTGCTCCTCGGTGGCCGCAGTTTCCTTCAGAAGGATGATGGACGAAATATACCTTCGGTCGATGCCATCGCGAACTTTTGACGGAAGCTGGGAGTAGGTCCGTCCTTCGAGGTCAGACCAGTACTGCAATCCCTCCAGCGCAAATTTGTCCGAGTAGAATTCCATGAGAGTTGTGAGGCGTTGCCGGCCATCCATAACCTCAAAACGCGCCAGATCTCTTTCGTACAGAAAGACGGGAGGAACCGGAACGTTCATAAGAAACGATTCGATTAGGCGCGACTTCCTCTGAGCGTTCCAACGGTGCCTGCGCTGATACTCTGGATCGAGCTTGTAGCGGGCCTCCTTTGTACCTCCCGGTTCTCCTTCGGGTTCCACAGTTTCTTGGAGCATGGCGAGGATGCCCGCGAGCGAGTAGCGGGCCGACTCGGTAACGATACGTACGTCACCCTTCGCGTAGCGGCTGTTCAGCTCCTCATCACTCGCCTTTGGCTGTGCAGAGTCGTCGCCGAATGAGACCTTCTCGTGCGCGAGGAGGTGATCTTCGTTGGGCTTGCTCTCCTTCCTTCGTGACTTCCCGGATTCATTGTCATTGCTCTTGCTCACACGACCTCCTAGAGAGCGCTGGGCAGATACATTCTGGCCATGACCCTCGGTCTCACGCGCGGCGACAGTAGACATCATGCTCGGTGATGCTTTTTTGGGGCGACACTTGAAACTGGCGCACCTGGCGTCGGCCTCTTTCGGCGTCTGGCACCGCTCGCGTTGTCGCGATGCGCCACCCTGAAGAGGAGAGGGACATGCGAAGAACATCCATCGGTTCTTCGATTCGGTCGTGGATTCCCCCGAAGCGGATCACAAGCCGGGTGCGCTCCGTCGACAGCCGAGCGACGTTCTTCCAAACGCGCTCGAGCTGTCCAGCAAAATGCTCAGCCCCTGTGTGCTCCAACTGCATCACCGGCTGGCTGTAGTCGACGTAATCGGGACCTCCGAGAAACCAGCTTCGAAGCCACTGGTCCGGAATGTATGTACGCATTCCGTAGTACGGAGGCGACGTGATGATCCACGTGGGAGCCGGCACGCCGTCGAATGTGGCCTCGTCTCGGCTGTCTGCCACGACCGCGGAGCCGTCGACATCGGGGGGATGCACCGCCAAGTACCGCTTCGCGCGCTCGAAGATCACGTCGAGAACCTCGACCTTCTGGGGCCGCATGTCGCGGAGGCGCCAAAACTTTACGGCATAGCGCGGCTTTGGTGCGAACGTTCGCGGCGCTTGGTTCGAGAAGTAAGCTGCATGACCCTTGGGCTGCGGACCATGGAGAGCCCCGAGAACGATGGCGCGCAAGAGCACTCGCGACGGCGACGAGCAAGAATCGAGCAACGCCTCACGGAGACGGCAGACGTCGAGGAGGGTGTCTGGATGGTAAGCCCAATCCCAGAACTCGCCGGCAGGCGCCACGGGCCTGGAGTCCTCACTGAGGATAGCGCGTGCGACCGACACTACGCTCTCCGGCGTCGCGTACGCTAACTTCGCTTGCGCGAGGGCAGCCGCGACGGGACTGCTGTCCACTCCAAACGAGGGCATACGCAGCAAGCGAGCGGCGAAATTCGTAGTCCCGCGACCACAGAATGGATCGAACACCCACTCGCCAGGCCGGCCATGGCGCTGGAGCACGCTCAGCGGAAACTCAAGTGGGTACATCGTGTAGTAAGGGCAGACCGCGTTAAGTGCGCCTAGGGAACCCTGCAAAGAGGTCGTCCGATTGCGAGACGGACCCCGGCCCCTCGTGGCAGGAGCTTGAGGCATGGTGGCGCGCGGCATGAGCCCCATGCTAGCTGCTGTGACGATAGAAGCAAAGTTTCTGGGCGATGAGGGGCCAGGGTACGCGCGACGACGATCACGACGACCGAGCTCGCGAAACAGCCATCGGCTCCTTGGGAACAGCCAACGCCTCCCGGGCCATACTCAATGGCGCATTGAGAGGACGCAACGATGCAGTGGCGGGTGTCAATGCCAAATTGGTAGGTGCCAATGGCGCCAAGGTAGGTGCCAATGGCGGAGTGGCAGGTGCCCTCGGCCCAAAGGTAGTTGCCTTTGATGCCAAGGCAACTGCCAATGGCGGATTGGAAGGTGCCAGCGACCCAAAGACAGGCGCCAATCCCTGATTGGCAGACACCATCGGCTCAAAGGCAGTTGCCAACGTCAGATTGGTAGTTGCCAACAGCGCAAAGGTAGTTGCCAATGCCACATCGGTAGGTGCCAGGGCCTCAAAGGCAGGTACCAACGGCGCAAAGGCAGGAGCCAATCTCAGATCGGCAGGTGCCTTCGTCGCCGCGTAGAGACCCCGCGCAACAAATCCCACCCCTCACTCGTAAACTGTATGGCAGGCGTAGTACACTGTTCTACAGGAGATCCGCAAGGAGCTTCAGGACGCGGCGGCCTTTGGCCGTCTAAAGCGGGAGCTTTGTTTCGATGATCGAGTTGGAGGGAATCGCCAAGACGTATGCGGACGGGTTCGAGGCCCTGAAGGGGGTCTCGATCAGCCTGGACCGCGGCATGTTCGGACTGCTGGGGCCCAACGGCGCCGGCAAGACGACGTTCCTCTCCATCCTCGTGCTGGCCCTGGAGCCTTCGGCGGGACGGCGGATCTATGACGGGCTGGACGCGGCGTCGCGGCGGACGCGGGCGGAGATCCGGCGGCGGATCGGCTTCCTTCCCCAGGACTACCACCCCATCGGCCATCTCACCGGCCGCGAGTATCTGAACCACTGCGCCCGGCTGCGCGAGGTGCCCCTCGGCCGCGCCGCCCTGCGCCGCCGGATTGCGGAGCTTCTGGAGGGCGTCGGCCTGGAGCGGGCGGCGGACCGGCGGTCCGGCGAGTACTCCGGGGGGATGCGGCGCCGGCTGGGCATCGCCCAGGCGCTCATCCACTCTCCCCGTCTGCTGGTGGTGGACGAGCCCACCGCCGGGCTCGATCCGGAGGAGCGCATCCGCTTCCGCATGCTGGTCACCGCCGCCGCGACGGACATGACGGTGCTCCTCTCCACTCACATCGTGGAGGACGTGGAGGCCACCTGTCCGCGGCTGGGGGTGATCGGCCGCGGCCGGCTGCTCTTCGACGGCGCGCCCACGGAGCTGCTGCGGCGGGCCAACGGACGCCTGTGGCAGATGCCGGCGGAGGCCCCGCTGCCCGACGGAGCCGTCGAGGTCACCCGCCGGGCGGACCGCGAGGGCGGCATCGAGCGGATCATCTATAAGGATGGCGACGTGCCCGGCGCGGTGCCCCGGCCTCCCACCCTGGAGGAGTCCTACGGCGCGTTCCTCGCTCTGCAGGGCATCGAGGCGGCCCCCGCGGATCTGCCGGAGGGCGCATGAGCGTCACCGCCGCCTTCATCACCCACGAGATCCGCACGCAGTGGCGGTCGCTGCGCTTCCGCGTGCTGGCCGCGGCCTATGTTCTGGCCGGTGGGTTCCCGGCGGGGCTGCTCTATGTCCGGCATCACAGCGCCAAGCTCACGGTGGGCGGCGCCACCTACGCTGCCGAGGTCTTCTTCCTGTTGCCGGTGTTCACCGCCGTGGTCTCCCTGCTGATCTCCGTCGACGCCGTCACCCGCGAGCAGGACGAGGGATCCTGGTCGACCGCCTCGCTAGCGGGCATGTCGAGCGCCGGCTATTTGCTGCGCCGCTGGCTGGCCCTCCAGGCCGTGCTGCTGCCGCTGACGGTAGTGCCGGTCGCCGCCGCCGGCATTGCGACCGCGGCAGCCCTCGGCCCCGGCGCCGTCACCTGGAGCCCGCTGCTCGGACCGTGGCTGATGCACGTGGTCCCCATCGCCCTCGCTCACTCCGCCCTGGGGCTGGGGCTGGGGACGATCGCCGGCGGCATGATCAACGCCGTCCTGCTGGGCGGGTTGGTGCTCTGGCTCGTCCCCACGCTGATCAACAGCGTGCTCGCGCACTTCGGAATCCACTTTTGGGGCGGCTGGCTGGAGACCGGCTGGTTCTCCCTTGCGGTGCGGCGCATCACGACCCCCTACAGCGCGGCGGACCCGTGGCCCGCCTTCCCCCAGGAGATGAGCGAGTCTCCCTGGGACTGGCGGGTGGCCGCCGAGCAGTACCTATCACTGGCGGCGCTGCCGATGGCCCTGGCTGTCGCGACGCTGGGGTTCGCCGTGCGCCATCTGCGCCGCACCCGGCCGGACGTGCGGCCGTTGCGCATCGGGCCCGGTCACCCGCTACGCAACTTCCTGCTGATCGTGGCCCGGCTGCGGGAACGCTACACCTCCGACCCGCGGCCCTCGCGCTCGGATCTGCTGACGCTCGGCGCGGCGCTGCTGCTCGCGTTGGGGGGCCTGGCGCTGCTCGTGGAGCGCGCCGAGCACTACCAGCACCTCGGTGAGGCACGCTTCGCGATGGAGACCACGGGGAAACCCGACCCCACGCCGAACGACGTCGTGCCCGGCCGCTGGCGGGTGGAGGGGACGCTGGGGCCGGACCGGGGGATCGACCTCACGGTGACGGCGGAGATGCTCAACCACGGCACCGTGCCCCGGGGGCACCTGGCGTTCACGCTGAACGCGCACGTCCGGGTGGAGACGGCGGCGGCGAGGGAGGGGACGCTCCGCGTCTCCCGGCACTGGGACCGCCTCTCCGTGGACGTCTCTCCCCCCATTCCTCCCGGCGGCTCCCGGGAGATGCGGTTCCGTCTGCGGGGCGAGCCCGCCGAGGATCGGATGTTCGCCGGCTACACCGCCGCCTACTGGGGTTTCCACAAGACTTTCGGCGACCATCTGCACGCGAAGTTTCCACGCGATCTCGCGGATCTCTCGCAGGCTTATCAGGTGCCGGCCCTCTCGCCGCGGCGCATCGATCTTCAGGCCGCGGACCTGACGCCGGTCCCCCGGTATCAAACCTGGAAGCTCTACCCGGACGAGGAGATGCCGAGCCTTCTCCGGATGCCCGAGGAGGTCTTCTTCCCCCTCGCCGACGTGTCGCTCGACCTCGCCGCGCCGCCGGGATTCCTGGTGGCGGATCCCTGCGGAGGCCTGGTCTCTCCGGCGCGGCCCGGCCCCCCCGGACATTTGACGAGCCACTGCCGGCTGGCGGTGGCGGACCTGACGGTGGCCGGCGGCCACTACCTGGAGCTGCCCCGCCCGGGCGGGACCGGCGCCACGGTGGCGGTGCTCCCCTTCCACGCGGCGCTGGGCGAGCTCCACCTAGGGTTCCTCGCCAACGGCACGAGCCGGCTGGACGAGGCCTGGCCCGGCCTGGGGGACCTCCGGCAGACAGTCGTGCTGGAGTGGCCGAGCGCCGATGCGTTCGGTCTCGACGCGGGCATCGCCGCCTACTCCAACCGCTGGGCGGACCCCGGCCGCGCCCACATTACGGTGCAGGGCGAGCTGGTGCGGATGACCGAGCTGGACATGATCCGGAACGAAACTCTCAATCCGGACACGCTGGTGGCCGAGTTGGTGGCCGGCCGCCTGGCCCGCCGCCGGCCCGCCGCGCCGAACGACGCCCAACTGGTGCGCATGCTGCTGCGCAACCTGGTGCTCCAACGGATGGGGAAAGTGCCGGACGGCGGCGCCGTGGTGATGGGCATCCGCACCGGCACGGAGGCCATGCTCAGCATTCCGCCTCCCGAGCATTCCTACGCGATGAGCTATTGGAACAACCGCTTCCCCGCCCTGGTGACGGCGCTGCGCTACCGCATGGGCGAAGAGGCCCTGCGCGGCGCCGTCGAGGACGTCCTGTCGCGCGCCGACGCCAAGCCGCTCACCCGCCAGGAGCTCTACGCGGCGATCGAGAAGCACAGTGAGGCGCCGATCGGCCGCATGATCCAGGACTTCTTCGTCGAGGGTTACCTGCCGCAGCCCATCCTGGAGGGCGTCGAGTTCCACCACTCCGGAGAGGGCTGGCGGGTGACCGGGCGGATGCGCAACCAGACCCAGGGCGAGGCGCTCTGCAAGATCGTCCTCACCACCGACCTGGGCCGGCTGCAGACGACCGCTCGCGCGGACGGTAAGCAGCCGGGCGACTTCTCCTTCTCGACACCCCGCCGGCCGCAGGCCGTGATGCTCGACCCCGACCGCGAGTGCCACCGCCTGGTCCGCAGTGCCGGGGGCGACCGGGTGTTCTTCGATGGAGTCGAACGATGAGGCCGGGAAAGCGATTCCTGAGGGACCTCCTGCGCTCCCTTCATCTCTCTCTCGACCTGCTCCTGGGCCGGCGGCTCCTGCTGTTCGCCCTGCTCGACGGCATCGTGCTCCTGCTCACGGCGATGTCGATGTTCCTCGAGTCCAATGGCGATGCGGGGGACATCTTCCGCTACGTCTTCCTCACCCCTGCGGTGCTCCTGGGGCTGCCGGCCCTCTCGGGGATGGTGGACCTGGAGCGCCGGGCCGGCTGCCTCGACCTCGCCCTCGCGGCCCCGTCGGCCGAGGCCTACTTCGTGCGCCGGGCGGCGGCCGTCTGCGTCGTCATCGCCATCCAGGGCGAGCTGATCATGGGCTTCTCCTGGTTGACCTCCGATCAGTCGTTCCCGCTTCTCGCGCCCGGGCTCCAGATCCTGGCTGCGAGCGCCTTCCTGGGAGCCGTCTCGCTGTTCTGGGCGGTGCGGCTGCGCACGTCGGGCGGCGTGTGGCTCGCCTCGGCCATCACCCTGGCGGCGATGGGCGAGTGGTTCTTTTTCGACCCCATCCCCGACCGCCTGCACGTCGCCGCCGGCAAGTTCCTGCCGGGCGCCGAGGCGGCGGTCCCCTGGCTGCGCAGCCTCGCCGTGCTGGCGACCGGCTCGCTCCTCTTCTTTCTCTATGCCCGCAGGCGCCTGCGCCGGCCGGAGCTGATGATCTCGTGAGGAATGCAATGACTGACCCTACTTTTTCCGATTGCCCGACGCCGTCGTCTCCGCGCCCCTTCAGGGCGGACCCTCACCCCCTAACCCCCTCTCCCGCCCCCTCGCCACCCCCCTCACCGGGAGAGGGGGAACCCCTGGGGCGTTCCCGTGTTTTCTCCCTCTTCTCCCGGTTGGGGGGAGGGCGATGGGAGAAGAGGGCTGGGGTGATGAGGGGTCTTGCTTGTCTCCCTCTTCTCCCGGTGAGGGGGGTGGCGAGGGGGCGGGAGAAGAGGGCCGGGGTGATGAGGGTCTTGGGTGGAGGGGCGCTGTTGCTCCTCCTCCCGGTCCTGCTCCTCGGCGCCTGCTCCCAAACGGCCGAGATTCCGGAGGAGGCGGCCGCGCTGCCGGTGAAGGTTGAACGGGCGGCGCGGGCCTCGTTCCAACCCACCCTCACGCTGCTGGGCGTGGTGCGCCCGTCCGGCGAGGCGCAGGTGGTAATCCCCCTCGCCGGCCGGCTGCACTACCCGGACCGCTTCCGGGGCGGCCTCTCCTCGGGCCTCCAGGTGCGCGCGGGCGAGGTGCTGGCGCGGGTCGACAACCAGGATGCCGAGCAGTCGCTCGCCGAGGCCCGCCTGCGGCTGGAAACGTCGAGCAAGGAGCTGGCGCGCTACCAGCGGGCGTTCGATAGCGGCGTCGTCTCGGCGGCCATTCTCGCCCAGTACAAGGCCCAGGCCGATCTCGACGCGCAGAAGATGACGTCCGCCCGGGAGAGACGGTCGAGCCTCGACCTGCGCTCGCCCGTCGCCGGCTGGCTGCTGGTCGAGAAGCGCCTCCCCGCCGAGGGCGAGGTGCAAATCGGCACCGTCCTCGCGCGCATCGCCGCCGGGGGTCCGCCCAAGGTCGAGGCGCGGGCAGCGGCGGGCGACCGCGCGAGGCTGCGGGAGGGGCTCGCCGTGCGCTTCGCCCTCTCCGGCGTGCCCGGAGTGGCCGGCCGCGGCGTGATCCGAGAGATCGCGCCGATGGTCGACGCCGGGGGCACGGTGGCGGTGGTGGCCGAAGTGACGAAGGGCACGGGCCTGCCGGCGCCCGGCGAGGGGGTCGAGGTGATGGTGGAGCTCGACCCCCACGAGCAGAGCTTGACCGTGCCCGAGGAGGCGCTGGTGATGTCCGAGGCGGGCGCCGCCGTCTACGTGGACCAGGGCGGCGTCGCCCGCCGCAAGCCGGTGACGACGGGCGGCCGGGCGGCGGGCCGGGTCGAGGTGACGGGCGGCCTCGCGCCGGGCGACAAGGTGGTGGTGGACGGCGCCGCCCTGCTCTCGGAAGGCGCGAAGGTGACACCGATCGAGGAGCCGGCCGTCAAGCCTGGCGAAACGCCTGGCACCACGCCGTCGCCGGGCACCATGCCGGCCACCACCACTCCAGGTAAAGCGCCGGAGAAAGGGCGGTGATCCGCCGCGCCATCGAGCGGCCCGTCTCGACGCTGCTCGGCGCCCTGACAGTGGTGGTGCTGGGCGTCTTCTCGCTGCTGCGCTTGCCGGTCTCGCTGCTGCCGGCGCTGGAGCGGCCGAGCCTGACGATCACCGCCACGGCCCCCGGCAGCGCCCGCGAGCAGGTGCTGGAGACCGTGACCCGGCCGCTGGAGCAGCGCCTCGCCGCCCTCTCCGGCGTCACCTCGGTGCGCTCGACGACGGGCGACGGGTATGCCCGGGTGCGTATCGAGAGCGAGTGGCAGACGGACGCGGACCGCCTGCGGATCGAAGCCGAGCGGCGCCTCGCGGGGCTGGAGGCGCCGGGCGCCACCCTGGCCGTAGAGCTGGCTGCGGGAGATCCGGAGCCGATCGTCGAGGTGGCCGTCTTCGGCGGCTCGGGCACCAGCCGCGCCGCCTTCACCCGCGAGGTGCTGGCGCCGGAGCTGGCGCGCCTGGAAGGGGCAGGGAAGATCGAGACCCTGGGCCTTTCGCCACTCCACCCGGTCGTGCGCCCCCACGCCGCCGCCCTCGCCGCCCGGGGCTTGAGCACCGCCGATCTCGTGGCCCGGCTGAAATCCGTGGGCGCCGCCGTCGCCGCCGGCCGGGCGCGCGCCGGTGCCGTCATCCGCCCGCTGCTGGTACGGGAGGACGCCGCATCGCTCGACGCCCTGCGCGCCCTGCGCATTGCGGGCCCACGGGGCGAGAGCGTCCTCGGCGATGTGGCCGACGTGGGGCTGGAGGAGGTGCGGGACGACTCCTTCTTCCGCCTCGACGGCAAGGAGGGAACGCTGGTGCGGGTGTTCCGCGCTCCGGAGGCGAACGCCGTGGCCCTCGCCGCCCATGTGCGCGAGCGGGTGGCGACGCTCTCCCGCCGCGCCGGCTCGGGGCTGAAGATCGAGATGGCCGCGGACCGCAGCGCCGAGGTCGTGGCCGCTCTCAAGGAGCTGGGGATCGCGGCCCTCCTCGGCTTGGCCCTGGGAGTCGCCGTGCTGCGCTTCCTCCTCGGCCGGTGGCGGCCCACGGTCGCCCTATCCGTCGCCGTGCCCGCCTCGCTGCTCGCCGCCTTCTCGGGCTTCTACCTCGCGGGATTGTCGCTCGACGTCGTCTCGCTCGCCGGCCTCGCCCTCGCGGCCGGCATGCTGGTGGACAGCTCGATCGTGGTGCTGGAGGCGATCGAGACGGCCCGCTCGCGCGGAGAGGAGAACCCGGAGGTGGCGGGCGCCATGCAGATCGCCATGCCGGTGATCGCGGGTTTCCTCGCCACGGCGGTGGTCTTCCTCCCCCTCATCTACCTCAAAGGTCTGGCGCGAGCCTTCTTCGGCGCCCAGGCCTTCGCCATCGTCGCCTCGCTGGCGGCCTCTCTCCTCTTCTCGCTCACCGTCACGCCCGTGCTCGCCCGCAGCCGGAGCGGGTCTCCCTCTTCTCCCGGTGAGGGGGGTAGCGAGGGGGCGGGAGAAGAGGGCCGGGGTGATGAGGGTCTTGGGCGGGGGAGGAGCCCCGGACGGGAAACGTACCTGCGGCTGCTGGATCGCGTCCTCTCCCGGCGGGGGGCCGCGGGGCTCGCCGTACTGGCCGGTATCGCCGTGGCGAGCCTGACCCTCCTCGCGCTAGGCCTCCTTCCCCGCGAGTTGGTACCGCAGGCCGCGACCCGCGACGTCGTGGTGCGCTACCGGCTGGACCGGGATCTCACGCCCGAGGCCTCGCGCCAACAGGGCCAGGCCGTCGAGGCTAGAACAGCCGCGAGCCTTGCCGGTCTGCCCGCCAGCCGTCTCGCCGTGCAGCTCCCGGGAGCCACCGACGCGGCGACGGGCAGTGATGTGGACCGCGAGGAGACGGGCCGGATCGAGCTGAGGTTCGCGAATCCCCAGGCGGCCGCTCAAGGACGGCGACAACTCCAGACCGCCCTTGCCCGCCTGCCCGGCGTCGAGGTGTGGGTGGAGCCGCGGGCCAGCGCCTTCGTGGAGGCGATCGAACGGACGGGCCGGCGCCTGGAAGTAGTGGCTTCCGCCGCCACGCCGGACCGCGCGGCCGCCCTCGCTGGGCGGACCTCTGAGCGCCTGCGCCAGGCCGGGCTGCACGAGTCCGGCAGCCGCCGGGACGGTCCGACTCCGGCCGTGCTCCTCGCTTGGGACGTTCCCCGCCTCGCGGCCCTGACGGTGACCAGCGCCGGCCGCGACGGGTTGGAGGAGCAGGTGCGCGAGGGGCTCGGAGACCAGACCGCCGGCCGGGTGCGGATGGAGGGCGTCGAGCCCGAGGTGCTGGTGCACCCTACCGAGCCGCAGGACCCGTCCCTGATTCCCGTACTGATTCCGGCAACATCCGGCAGCGGGGGCGTCGTCCCTCTCGGAGCCGTGGCCCGACTCGCCGCCGGTTCCCGTCCACCCGCCCTGGAGCGGGAGGGAGGCATCCCCGCGGTACGCCGCTCCTACGAGGGGCTCGGCCGGCGGGACCCGGACGCGCTGCTGGCCGGTCTCGCCAAGGCGGCGGACGAGGAGGTCGCGCCGGCCGGCCAAGCCCTGGAGCTGCGCCGCGCCTTCGGCCAGCTCCGCCTCGCCCTGGCGCTCTCCCTGATCCTCGTCTTCCTCACCGTGGCGGCGCTCTACGAGTCGCTCGTCACGCCGCTGGTGGTGATGAGCACGGTGCCCGTGGCCCTCGGCGGCGCCCTCGGCCTGCTGGCGTTGGCCGGGCAGTCGCTCAATATCCTTTCCTTTCTGGGGCTCATCCTCCTGGCGGGAATCGTGGTCAACAACGCCATCGTTCTCGTCCACCGCGTCGAGGACCACCGCCGGGCCGGCCGCGAGATGGACGCGGCCATCCGCCTCGCCGGCGCCGAGCGCTACCGGCCCATCCTGATGACGACCCTCGCCACCATCGCCGGCATGCTCCCCCTGGCCCTCCTCGGCGGCGAGGGCGTCGAGCTGCGCCGCGCCCTGGCCCTCGCCGTGATCGGCGGCATGACGACGGCGGTGTGGGCATCGCTGCTGCTGGTGCCGGTGCTCTATAGGTTCGCGCATCTCAGGCGGGGCCGATGAAACCAGGAACGGATCGCCCGATGGGGCGGCTGATCGTCACCCTGGCGATGCTGGTGCTGGGGGGCGTGGCCCTTTCGCGCCTGCCGCTGGACTACCTGCCGCAGCAGAGCTTCCCGGAGCTGACCGTGGGCTTCCGCCTGGGCGAGGAGCGGGACCCGGGCGAGGTGGCCCGCGACTGGGTCGAGCCCATCGAGAGCGCCATCCGTTCGCTGGGCGAGGTGCGAGGCATGGCCGGCGAGGTGCGGACCGACGGCGCCGATCTGACCGTGCGCTTCGCCCCCGGAACGGACCCCGAGCGCAAGGCCGCGCGGCTCGACTCGGAGCTGGTGCGGCTGCGCAGCCAATTGACCGCGGCGTCCGAGGGCTCGTCGCTGTGGGTGGATCCCGCGGCGGAGCAGAACGGCGACTTCCTGGCTCTCGTCTGGCTGGCCGGCGCCCGGGAAGACGCGGATGCCCGAGCGGCGGCCGAGGTGCTGCGCGCCGTGCCTGGCGTGCGGACCGTGGAGCTTATCGGCGTGCGCGACGAAGAGCTGCGGATCGAGCTGGCCGGCGGCGCGCTCGATCCCTGGGGGACGGCCGGCACCGTTCTGGACGAGGCCCGGCGTTGGCTGCGGGTGCCCTCCCTAGGCTGGAGCCGGACCGGCGGAGCACATCGGGATCGCCGGGTTCCAGTCCTGGCCGTGGCCCGACTCGAGCTGGCGGCGCTGCCGGTGCCGGTGGAGGGCGCCGCCGTCCCCCTCGGCGCGGCTGCCACCATTCACGACGGCCGCAAGCCGCCCCGCGATGAGGTTCGTCTCCGGGGAAAGCCGGCCCGCGCCCTCTACGTCTACCGGACCCACGACGCGGGTCCGCTGACGGTGGATCGCGCCCTGCGTCGGAAGCTCGGCTCCCTGCCGGGCGGCGTGCGAGGCGAGATCGGCTGGAGTGACGCCGATCCCCTGCGCGACCTGATCCTGCGCCTGGCTCTGGCCGGCCTCCTGGCTGTCGTCCTCGCCGCCGCCGTGGGGGCTTGGAGATCGGGAATCTGGGGAGCGCTCGCCCTAGGCCTTGCCGTTCCCGCCGTGGTCGCCGCCGCAGCCAACGCCTTCCTGCTGGCTGGAGTGCCGCTCGACGTCACCACCCTCGCCGCCCTGGCCATCGCCGCGGCCAGCCTCCTCCCCCTCGCGGCCCTGCGCCTGACGAGGCGGGACGGCTTCTGGGTCTGGGCCGTCACCGCCCTCGCCGCCGCCGCGGCGGTGCCCATCGCCGTAGCCCTCGCGAGCGCCGAATTGGGGCCGCTGCTGGCGGAGCCGGCGAAGGCGCTGCTGCTGGCGGTGGCGGCGGGGTTGGTGGCCCTGGGCCTCCTTCCGCACCCTCCCCAACGTAGAGACGCCCCGCGGGGAACCCCGTGGGGCGTCTCCGATGCGGGGACGACGGCCCATACCACGATCACATCCCCCCGGGGCGACGTCATCGATCCTGGGCATTCATCGCCGCCGCGGAGACGCCCCACGGGGTTCCCCGCGGGGCGTCTCTACAATGGGGACGGCCCTGGAGGTTGGGGTGGTGCGGCCAATAGGAAAGGCCCAGGCATTTTGGGCCGCGCATCCTCCGCCGTCCGCGCCGCCCTGCGCGATCCCGGCACCGTCCTGCTCGCCGCGGCCACGGCGGCCCTCCTCTCCTTCACCCTGTTCGGCGCCGCGCTGGCGCCGCGGCCGGGGAACCTGCGTCCAGACCAGGCGAACCTCTCGCTCATCCTGCACCTGCCCCCCGGCACCACCTTGGACGAGACGATCCACCGCATGGAGAAGGCCGAGGCCCTTCTCGCCAAGTCCTACGAGGTGGAGCGCTACTGGAGCTACTCGACGCCCGGCATGGCCCGGGTTGTGGCCGAGCTCAAGTCCAACGCCCGGGATGCCGACCACCGCGCAACGCTGGCCACCCGCCTCCGCTATGAGATGGGCGGCGGAGGCGCCCTGGAGATCCTTCAGGGCGCCCGGTCGGCATCCTCCACCACGGGCGGCGCCGGCTTCCTCGCCGACCTCGAAGAGAAGGCGGAGACGGACGAGCACGCCATGGCCTACCGGCTCGTGCTGCGGGGCGCCGACCTCGCCGCCGTGAGAGGTGGGTACGACCGCCTGCTGGAGCGCCTGGACAGCCTCAAGGTGCGGCGCTTCTGGATCACGGGCTGGGGCGAGCCGGCGGTCCATCTCGTCCTGCGGCCCCGCGCCGGCACCACGACGGCGGAGGCCGCCGCCCTCGCCGGACGGCTGCGGCGCCAGAGCGCGCCGCCGCCCGCCGTCAACCTGCCGCCGGCCCTTCCCGGCGGACCGGATCGCACCCTCACCGTCGTCCCCGCCGGCGCGCCCGTGGACGCCGACCGCGCCGTGCCGCAGCTCGCGGTCCTCCTCAATACGCCCATGCCGCTGGAGGGCCGGGTGGTGTTGCCCTCCGCCCTGCTCGCCCCCTCCGACGAGGTTCTCTATCCGCGGGTGAAGCGGCAGTCCGGCCGCTTCGTGGTGCCGGTGGACGTCCAGATCCTGCTCACCAGCGAAGAGATGCGCAAAACTTTCCGCAAGAGCGTCGACGTCAGCCTGGGCCGGCTTCCTCTTCCGCCCGGCTGCGACCTCGAGCGCCCGAATCTCGGCACCGACTTCTGGCGTAGCGACCGCCTGCGGATGATCGCCCTCGCCCTCTCCGTTCCCCTCCTGCTCTTCGCCGTAGCGGCCTGCCGGCTGGGCTCGCTGCTGCGGGGGATCACGGCCCTGGTTCCCCTGGGGCTGGGACTCGTCGCGGCGCTGCCTCTGATCGCGACCGGCATCACCCGGCTGGACGAGCTGACCGTCTTCACCCTCGCCGCGGGCCTCGCCCTGGCCCTCCCCGGCGTCGCCGAGGTGGCCGCCGCCGCGTCGGACCGCGGCGGCCGGCTTTACCGCGACCTGAGCCGGCAGATTCCCTGGCTCGCCGTGGGGGCTCCGATCGTGGCCGTGATCCTGACGGCGGCCACGCTGGGTGCGGAGCCCGCCTCCCATCCGTGGTCCGTGCCCCTGCGCGCGGCGGCGGTGGCGGCCGGCACCGCGCTCGCCAGCTCCGCGCTGCTGGTGCCGGCCCTCCTCCTCGCCGGCACCCGTTGGCGCCAGCGCGATCCGGTCGAAGAGAAGCGACGTCGTAATCCCCCCGTCTGGAGCGAGCCCGGAGATCCGGTGCTGGAGGTGCGGAGCCTGACGAAGATCTACGGAGGAAAGTTCCGAGCGCTGGCGGCCGTGGACTTCACCCTGACGCCGGGCATCGTCGGTCTCTTGGGGCCGAATGGCGCGGGCAAGACGACGCTCCTTCGTATCCTCACCGGTCTGCTGGAGCCCACGCGCGGCTCCGTGAGCTACCGCGGCGTCCCCATCACCTCCGCAAACCTCGCGGCCTACCGGCGAAGGATCGGCTTCCTGCCGCAGGAGTTCAACGCCTACCCCGGCTTCACCGCCGAGCAGTTCCTCGACCACTGGGCCATCGAGCGGGGGATGGACGACCCGAAAGCACGCCGCGCCGAGATCGATCAGCTACTCGCCGCCGTGGGCCTCGCCGAGCACGCCCGGCGCAAGGTGCGGGACTTCTCCGGAGGCATGCGCCAACGGGTGGGCATCGCGCGAGCCCTCCTCGGAGCGCCCCCAATCCTCGTCGTAGACGAGCCCACGACGGGCCTGGACGTCGAGTCGCGCAGCCGCTTCCGCCAGATCCTCCTGGAGCAAGCCGGCGAGCGCATCGTCGTCTTCTCCACCCACATCGCGAGTGACATCGAAGCCGCCGCCCGCCGCATCCTCCTCCTCCACCGAGGCCGCCTGCGCTTCGACGGTACCCCCGAGGACCTGGTGGCGAGAGCCCACGGCCGGGTCTTCCGGGCCCTCGTCGCCGACGCCGACCTCCTCACCTTTGGCCAGCGCTACCGAACGACCTCCAGGGTGCGAGTCCTCGAAGGAATCCAGGTCCGAGCGATCGCCAAACCGGGAGAAGAGCCGGCCGGGGAGATCGTGGAGCCCAATTTGGAGGAGGCGTACCTGGCGGAGGTGGATCGGGCGGATGCGGGAGCCTCCCAATAAACCGCTCGAAGTCCGAACCGCCTGAGAAAGGCGTCGATGCCGGCAGTCCATACCGCGAGCCGCGTAGGGCGGCAGACTCATAGCCCAGGCCGCAAGCCCTGGGTAACGGCACGACATCAACCCCGAATTCCGCCCTGCTAAGGGCGGAGGGCCGTCACCACAGTCAACGATTGCCAATTATTTGGCGAAATGCCGCCAGATTTTGACAGGCCGGGTCGGGATGCGCTCTCAAATCCTTTGTTTTCAAAGGGCCGGCCCGGGTACGAGGATTGCTAGATCCTACGACATTGCGTTTACCGCAAATCTCTCTGGATGGGTTTTCTTTAGGGCCGTCGGGTGAGGTTGGCACCCGCCGGCCACTCTTCGTCCTGCCGCTCGTCATCCGCCCCAAGGGCGCCCTTGGCAGGGCGGAGCTTGAAATCAAATGGATCGCGTGGTCCCAGGGCTCGCGCCCTGGGCTACAAGTCTGCCGCCCTCCGGGCTCGCCGTGACGGCCAGCGGTAGTCTTGCGTTGCGCCCTCCTTCTCCCCGGCAGCTCAGACAGAACCTACGAGGAAGCTCGTACGAAAATTTCGTACTTTCAGTTGATGACGCAACTCTCAGCGCCAGCTATTCTTACTGATGTTGGGGGGAGCAAAGGTTCTTTTGATTTGTAGCTGATGAACATGGTGTTGGCCGCCGGGTGTCCTGGACAAGGACGCGGCGGCTTTTTTTGTGGGCGTTCGACGATCAGACAGTTGGGGCGCTCGATTCCGTGGTCTCAGAACCCGCGAGCGATTCAAGGAGAAGAGCAAGCTCCACAACGCCGACGTAGTTGAGCCGTGCATCCCGAGCAAGCGCCGGATCGCGGGAACCACCTATAACGGCGAGAAGGGCCTCGCGAACCGGGAGAAACCTCTCTCCGAACTGGTCAGGTGGCGGGATCAGGCTACGTACCGCCTCCGCCCCTTGTGCTTGAAGCGTCTGCCCAACAAGAACAATCAGCTCAGCAGCAGCCTGGGGCGCGCCGCCATCTCGCCTATACGCGGCATACAGTTCGATAGCCCGGGCTCGCGCCATTGCCGCCGCGTCCAGGTGGCCGGCCAAGCTCTCGATGTCATAAAGGATGTTCCAGGTCTTCCACGGTTCAGCCGCGTGGCCGAAGGGAACCATGAGGTGGGCGCTATGGATTGCAGCCTCGAGAGCTTCGTCCAGACGCCCAAGCTCCCAGAGGACACTCGCCAGGTTGCTGAGAGAGCGCACTTGTGCAAAGGAATCTCCCAACTCTTCGCTATGGGTGGCCGCCTGCCGACAGAGCTGAGCAGACTCTTCCAAGCGCCCTGATATCCTATAAAGGATTCCCAACTGATTCAGAATCAACGCCTGCCGGCTCTTGTTCCCAAGCTCGACATTCATGCGGAGAGAGCTTTGGTAGGCGTCCTCCGCGCGGTCCCAATCTCCAGCCTCTTGATGCACACATCCGATCTGATACCACGCACCGGCCACGCCATCAGGATTATGAAGCGACTCGAACGTCTGTCGGGCCTGCCTGAAGGCATCCAGCGCTTCCTGAAGCAGGCCTTGAGAGAACCGAATGATTCCGAGATGATAACGGCCAACCGCAGCTCCCCAGCGATTTTCCCATTGATCGTCGATAGCGATGCCGCGCTCCTGGGCCTCAGCGGCTTCGTCATATCGCCCTAGGACTCGTAAAGCATCCCCCAGATCGCCGGCGACCACCGAAAGCATCCGGGCCGCCGGGCCATTCCCATCCTTGGCTAATTCCCTGAGCCTCACATCGGCTTCCTTCAACTGGGAGTGCGCATCCGAGGCTCTGCCAGCAAATTTCAGCGCTCGGCCGAGTGATACCTGGGCCAGGGCTCGGGCATAGACTGCACCCTTATCAGCGTCTCCAGCGGACTCAGCCAGCTCTCTGAGTCGCTCAGCAGCCTGGACCGCTCCATTCACATCTCCCGCAGTCAATCGCTGTTCAATCTCGGCATTGACCGAGTTGAATTGCGCCCTGCTCCACCCCCCGAGCCGCCGCTCCAGGCGCTGGCGCATGACTTCCAATTGCGTGAGGACTGCTGGTCGACCGAAGAAAAGGCCGAGCTGTCGCAGATCTGTCACGGCATTGAGCACAGCATCGGCCGCGAGCTCCCCGGATTCCACCTTCTCCTCGGCCCTGGCCAGCGCCGCAAGGAGATCCTTCAGGGCCGCCTGCATTCCCTCTGCTACAACCTCTGCGTCCTGGAGAAACATTCTGTAGAGGACTCTGATGAAAGACAACATCGCCTCAAGCCAGCGTTCCTCCATTCTGGAACGCTCTTCGGCGATGAGCTCGTCGGCCACCGCAAGTCCCAGAGCGGGATCAGGAAAGAGATAGTGGCCCTCTACAACAGCGAGCCCGAGCGCCACGAGTTGCCGGCAGAGGTCCAGGGCCTCCTCGGGCTTCACCTCCAGCACATGTACGAGCGCCCCGAAATGCACACCCCCATGGAATACAGCAAGCGCCCGCACCTGCCGACGCGCTGTCTGGGGCAAGCGGTCCAACGACAGCCGCACGCTCGCCAGAAGCGACAGCTCGCGCGCTCCAGGGTGGCGTTTCTCGAGCTCCGCCATGCTGCGCGCCACCGACTCCGCAGTAACCTGAAGTCCCTGCTCCGGCACAAGCGGCGCCAGCAGGACCAGGCTACGAGCGTGGCCGTCGACCGCCTCAATGAGTTCGTCAACCCACTTTTCGTCGGCGTCACCGGCAGGGTCTTGTCCCGCCTGTGCCAGGACGCCCGCCACCAGCTCACGTCCCTCTCGCTTGGAGAGCCGACCCAGACGGACCGCTTGACCGTCTAGGGGCGCTGGCGGCGCCTCGCGGCTGGTGAGCAGCAGGCGCGTCCCACCGATCTGCGACAAGTCGCTTAGCAGTACAAGCATCTCGTCCAACCCAGGCGCGGCGGGCTGGCCCGGAGCGGGGAGTATGGATTCCAGGTTGTCGATCACCAGGAGCACCCGTCGCTCCGCCAGCACCCGCTCTACGGGAAGCCGAGCCCGACGGAGTTGCTCTTCCGGCGTGCCAATCCCCTCTTCCTTCGCGACCGAGTACCCAGGGACGAGCTGGTGGCCCAGCCGTTCCAGGAGCAGACGCGCACCGGGCAGGTCTTCGACGGTCGCGAAGGCGAGGCGCTCGAAGCGGCGAAGGTCCAGGAGCCAACGGGCGCACTCGACGGCGAGGGCGGTCTTTCCCTGGCCTCCTTCACCGAGTACGGTGAGGTAGCGCTCGTCGCGCAGACGCCGCTGGACTTCCAGGAGCTGATGCGCGCGGCCAACGAAGCCGTGGACGGGAGGCGGCGGAAGCTCTCCCTCTCGTACCCTGCGCTGCGCGGCAAACTCCTGCGGGTCGATCATGGACCCGGCCTGAAGGAGCTGGCGGTCGCCGTCCTCTTCCTGGAAAAGCACGGGCACGAACCAGTCCTGAAGGTGCAGCGCGCCGTGGCCGCCGGAGTCGCCACGGTAGGGCTCGTCCCGCAGGTAGTGCTCCGCCGCCACCATGGCGGTGCCGATGCGCTCGCCCGCTGCGAGTCTCTCGTAGAAACGGCCGACGAAGCGGCGGGCCGTCTCGACCAGCACCGCATGGGTCATGGCGAGGACGGAGGCGACGCCCGCCCGCAGCAGACGGGCGGCTACCGAGGCGGTGACCTTCTCGTCGGCCTTGGCGGTCTGGCAGGCTTCGATCACGAAGAGGGGCACCCGGCTGTCCCGCAACAGCTCGCCCAGCTTCTCGGCGTCGACGAGCTCCATGCGCCGACGGAGCTTGTTCGCCTTCGCGTCCTCGGGATTCTCGAAGCAGAGCATCCCCAGGCCGACGCGATTGTCGTAGATCCCGTGGCCGTCAAAGTGAACCACGTGAAAAGGACGGCCCGCCTTTTCGGCCCGGGTGAGAGCATCGCGCAGATCCGGGAACGTTCCGTCTTCGAGAACCTCCAACTCAGCGCGGTGGCCCAGGGGAGCGAGGGCCTCGATCAGTGGCCGGGCGCTGGTTCGCGGATCGAGGAAGGCCACGCCCTCCTGCTCGGGCCGTGCGATGACCAGCAGGACGCGAAGGCGGTCCGCTGTGGGCAGCGCCTCCTTGGACGTCTCTCTCGGGATGCGGCGGACGACCCGGGCGCTGAGGGCGCCCTCGAAAAGGTAGCCTTCCTCATCCGCAAGCAGCTCCCAGGGGAGAGCCAGCAGGGCGGCAGCTCCAGAGCTATCTTTCTCCGAGGGTCCGGGATCGTCCACCTCGACGACGACGCGCCGGTCGTATCCTGAGGCGCGGCGCCAGGCGGAGATCTGGTCGGCGCCTTGGCCCAGCGTCCCGCCATAGAGGTCGCGTCCCCATTCCGGCAGCTTCGACTCCAGAGCTTTGGCGCGGTCGCGGAAGGTTCCGAACGGCCAGCCGGGATAGCGCTCCAGATACCAGCGGATCTCTTCGATCTCGATGGGGCCGAGGGGGCTTTCGAAGTCGTGCCAGGCGCTGCGGCTCCCGGTGCCCTTCGCCGGGTTGTGGTGCAGCCGGAACCGGGCCGCCGCACGATGTCGCCCGCCGGTTTCGTCGATTCTGGCGTCGCTGAAGGAGATTACAAGCTCTTCGAGGAGCGGTGCTGGAGTCGGAGCTTCGGCGACGCGCCCCGAGGCCGGCAACTCGCCGAGGGCCCGGAGGATCTCGGGAACGGCGTCTTCGACAGCACCGTCCACAGGGATGAAAACCAGCTCCTCCCCCAGGAGCCTTTTGGCAGAGACCCGCCCTCCGCCGCGCAATACCGCCAGGATCTTGTACTCGGGATTCTCCGCCCGGGTCTGCCGCGCCCATTCCGCTTCGCGCTCGACCCACTCGGATTCGTTCGACGCCGAGGTCCAGAGCAGGAGAAGGCCGCGCGAACCTTTCACCGCCTTTTCGAGATCGCCCAAGCCGTCTCCAGCGCGGAGGCTGAGCACGTCCTCCCAGACCGCGATGCCGCTGTCCTCCAAAGCCCGCCGTAGCGCCTGGGCCTCGGGCTTGTCCACGCTGGCGTGGGAGAGGAAGAGTTGGTTGGTCATCGCTAAAAGGATTATCTCTCATCCGTTGGCGGCTCTCCCCGAGCTGTATTAGACCTGTCCAACGGCGAGAGCAGCCATTGCTCCAGCTTGAGCAGCCGTTGCTCTAGCTTGAGCAGCCGTTGCTCTAGCTTGAGCAGCCGTTGCTCTAGCTTGAGCAGCCGTTGCTCTAGCTTGAGCAGTCATTGCTCTGGCTTGAGCAGTCATTGCTCTGGCTTAAGCAGCCGTTGCTCTGGCTTGAGCAGTCATTGCTCTAGCTTGAGCAGTCATTGCTCCGGCTTGAGCAGCCATTGCTCTAGCTTGAGCAGTCGTTGCTCTGGCTTGAGCAGTCGTTGCTCTGGCTTGAGCAGCCGTTGCTCCAGCTTGAGCAACCGCCGGGTAAACGGCGTGGACCCCGGCAGTTGGGTGTGCTCACAGCACCCGAAGAAATACAGCCTTGCCATCCCCCGGAGCGTAGAAGTCGGGGAACTCGGCGGCGAGGTGGTAGCCGCAGGCGAGGTAGAAGGCGCGGGTGGGGAGGTATTGGGGACGGGTGGAGGTCTCGACGTAGACGCGGGTACGGCCGGCGGTGGACATCCAGTCTTCGGCGGCCTTGAGGAGGGCGGCTCCCACGCCCCGGCCCTGGAAGCACGGGTGGACGACGATCCAGTAGAGGTCCGCGGACTCCTGGCTTCCAGGGATGGGACCCCAGCAGGCATAGCCGCCCACCTCGCCGTCCACCTCCCCTACGAGGAAACGATAGTGGCTGGCTTCGCCCTGGGCGAGGCGGTCGTCCACCAGCTCCATCGCCACTTCGATCTCCTCGGCATTGAAGAAGCCGGTGGCCCGGATCAGCTCCTCGACCGGCCCACGGTCTGCAGTCTCCAGGCCACGGCGGAGGGTGACCGGAGGGCCGGGGCGATCTCCCGTCTTCTTTGCTCGGGACGGCGATGCGGCGATGGACGACGCGGGCATCACGGAATCCTTCAGGATGCGCTCCACCACGTCCCGCGCCGAGAGACCGACCCTTTCGGCGGCGGCCATGAAGCCGGCATCGGCGGCCAGACAGGGGTTGGCGTTGACCTCCAGGATGCACGGGTCGCCCGAGGCGTCCAGCCGGAGGTCGACGCGGGCATAACCCTTGAGGCCGAAGATCCGCCAGGCAGCGCGCGAAATTTCGCCGGCTCGCGCTAGCAGCCCCTGATCCGCAGGGTCGTCCGGAAAATGGCGGACGGTGTGGGTGCAGGCGAAGGAGCCTTCGTCCCACTTGGCCTCGTAGCCAAGAACGCGGCTCATGCCCTCGGGAAAATCCTCGTAGAGGATCTCCGCGATGGGCAGCACTTGGACTCCGTCGTCGCTCGCGAGGAGCGAGACGTTCAGCTCGCGGCCGGGGAGGAAGGTCTCGGCCACCACGGCCTGACCGGGGAAGCGCGATGCGAGATCCCTGGCCCGGGCCACGGCAGCCTCGGGCGTGGCGCAGACGGGATCGCCTTCCAATCCCAGGGAGGCGTCCTCGCAGGCGGGCTTCAGGATCCACGGCCCCGGGATTTGGTTGAGAAGGCTCGGACAGTCCGGGTCCAGCCGGCCGCCGGGCGCCACGGGCAGCCCCTCGGCCATGAGCACGGCCCGGGTCGCCAGCTTGTCCGTCGTCACCCAGAGAACTCCGGACGCGCTGCCGGTGAAGGGCAGACCCATCAGCTCCAGGGCCGCCGCGGCTCCCAACAAGGCCTCGGGCCGGCCGGCCGGCGCTTCCATGAGGTTGAAGACGGCCGTGCCCGTGCCGCTATGTTCCGCCAAAGCGAGCCAGGGCCGCCAATCTGGCACGGCCACGGTCTGGTGCGGAATGCCGAGAGCGTCGAGTCCATTGGCCACCAGAGCGACCTGCGCCAGCACGTCGGAGGTCGACGGGTCCGCTTCTGCGCCCACCGGATTGTGGGCGATGACGACGCGGGAAACGGTTGTCAGGTCCACAGTCCGCACCGCAGCGCGGCGGCCTCGACGATCTGGCCGAGAAGCTCGGTGTAGGAGGTGCCGGCCCGGCCGGCCAGGATGGGCAGGTCCGAGTAGGTCGGGTGGAGGCCGGGCAGCGGGTTGACCTCCAGAAACTGAAGCTCGCCAGCGGTGTCGCACCGTAGGTCGATGCGCGCCAGATCCCGGCAGTCCAGGGCCTTATAGGCGGCGAGCGCCAGGATCCGCGCCCGCTGGGCGAGGGGCTCGCCGTCGAGCAGAATGTAATCCACCTGGGTCTTGTAATCCTTTTTGTTCTCCGCCGTGTAGGCGGCGTCGGCATGGGCGCGGAAGGCGACCTCCATGACGCCGATCACCCGCGCGTCCGCGCCGTTGCCGACGATGCCCACCGTCATCTCCCGCCCCGGCAGGAAGCTCTCGACGAGCACCGGCTGGCGGAAGGCGTCGATCAGCTCGGCGCAGGCGCCCGCGAGATCGTCATGGCTCTCCACCCGGGAGCGCCGCGTGACGCCCTTGCTGCTCCCCTCGGCCACCGGCTTCACGAAGAGGGGCATCTGGAGAGTCACGCCGGCCGCGTCCTCCGCTCTCTCCACGAGGGCGAAGGGCGCCGTGGGCAGGCCGTGGTCGCGCACCAGCCGCTTGGCGAGCGCTTTGTCGAGCGTGATGGCACAGGTCAGCGGGTCCGAGAAGGTGTAGGGCTGGTCGTACATCTCGCAGATGGCCGGTACCTGCGCCTCGCGCGAACGGCCGCGGACGCCCTCGGCGAAGTTGAACACCAGGTCCCACCGCTCGCCGGCCGCCAGCCGCCGGGCGAGCTCGAGGCCGCGGCCCACTCGCTCCGGCTGGTGGCCGAGACCGGCGAGACCGGCGGCGAGCGCCGTGATGGTCTCCTCCTCGTCGAACTCCATGACCGCTTCGGGGGAGAATCCCGCGGCGAGATAATCCCCCTTGAGGTCGTAGCAAAGGCCGATGCGCAGGGACCTGGATTCCGGCGTCGATTCCGAAGGCATCGTCAGGGCCTGACGTCTTCGTAGGTGTAGGTCCGGCCCTGCCAGTTGCGCAGGTTCCAGATGCCGTCCGCGTGGCCGGTGACGGTGTCCTGCTGGATCGGCACCTTGCCGCCGCCGCCCGGCGCGTCGATGACGTAGGTCGGCACGGCGTAGCCCGTGGTGTGGCCGCGGAGCTGGGCCATGAGCTCGATCCCCTTTTCCACCGTGGTCCGCAGGTGGCCGGTGCCCAGCACGGGGTCGCATTGATAGAGGTAGTAGGGGCGGACGCGGATCTTGAGCAGCCCATGGAAGAGGTCGCGCAGGGTATCCGCCGAGTCGTTCACACCTTTGAGGAGCACGGTCTGGCACCCGAGCGGAATGCCGCCGTCCGCCAGCAGGTCGCAGGCTTCGGTCACCTCCGGCGTCAGCTCCTTGGCGTGGCAGAAGTGAAGAGAGAGCCAGACGCGATGCTTGCGCAGCACCTTCACCAACTCCGGCGTGATGCGCTGGGGAAGGAAGGCGGGGATGCGGGTGCCGATGCGGAGGAACTCGATGTGGGGAATGGCCCGCAGCCGGCCGAGGAGCTGGTCCAGCGTGTGATCGGACATGAGCAGCGGATCGCCGCCCGAGAGCAGCACGTCGCGCACCTCGGTGTGCTGCTTGAGATAGTCGAGAGCGGCGTCGATACGCCGGCCCAGAGGCTCCAGCTCGCCCTGGCTCACCAGCCGGCTGCGCGTGCAGTAGCGGCAATAGGCGGCGCAGGTGTCGAGCACGAGCAGGAGGACGCGGTCCGGATAGCGGTGGACGAGGCCCTCGACGACGGACGAGTGATCCTCGCCGCAGGGGTCCGTCATATCGCCCGGACTGACCAGCAGCTCGTTTTCCTGGGGCACGACCTGGAGGCGGATGGGACAGCCGGGATCTTCGGGATCGATCAACGTCGCCCACTCGGGAGTGACCGCGACGGAAAACTTTTCGCTTGCCAGCAGCAGACCGCGCCGCTCCGACTCGGTCAGCCGCAGCAGCTTTTCGAACTGGTCGAGGCGGGTGAGCCGGTGGCGCATCTGCCAGCGCCAGTCGTTCCAATGATCGGGATCGTAGGGCAGGTCGAGGACGTCGCAGACTTCCTCGCGCCGGGTGGTCTCGACCGAATACGAGGCGAAAGCCTCCTGCTTCATTTCCAGGCTCCTCTTTGGAAATAAGGTGAACACAGCGGCAAGCCGCCGCCTATGAAGACAGCCCTGCCGGATCGGTCATCCGGTGGGAAAGCCCCAGGGGGCTCCTTGCGCATGATTTAGTACGTCAACCCGGAGGGGATGACACCGCAACCGGCATGGTTACGGGAAGCTGCGCTGGCGGGGAAAACGGGGGAGGGGTGAAAGCTTCGGAAGCGCGACTTTCGAGAGAAATACTGGTGACAGACAGCCCGAGCCGAAGGTGTATTGGGGCCGGACTGTCCCACGTACTGGGAGGTTGGTCGGGGGGAACGTTTAGATCCACGGCGTTAACGATACCGGACTTCTCTTCCCTGTCAAGAGGAATGGACGCCTCTCTTTGCGATTCGTACACAGCGAGCACATCCAGCCGGCCCGCCAGGCGGTAGGCACGCCGCCACCCGGCGCCCATGGCGCCGCGAAATGAACTGGGACCGAGCCCGCCGGGGGCTGAAACGACTCCTCGCACGCGTCGATGTAATGCAAATCTGTTACCAACTTTTGACCCCTCAGGGTCGAGGGTGAGGGTCAGTGCGCCGTGCGGGCTGCCGCTTCCATTTTTTCCGCCTGGAAGTGGGCGATCAGCGGCTCGATCAGGGGATCGAGATGTCCCTCCAGCAGCGTAGGGAGTTGATGGATGGAAAGGCCGATGCGGTGGTCCGTCACGCGGCTCTGGGGGAAGTTGTAGGTGCGGATCTTCTCCGAGCGGTCGCCCGAGCCCACCATCCGGCGGCGCTCTTCGGACACGGCGGCGTCCGCCTTCTCCTGCTCCATGTCGTAGAGGCGGGCCTTGAGGACGCGCAGCGCCTTGGCCTTGTTCTTGATCTGGCTGCGCTCGTCCTGGCAGGAGACCACCATGCCCGAGGGGATGTGCGTCAGCCGCACGGCCGAGTACGTGGTGTTGACGCCCTGGCCGCCGGGGCCGGAGGCGCAGAAGCGATCCACGCGGATGTCCTTCTCGTCGACCTCCACCTCCACGTCGTCGGCCTCGGGCAGCACCGCCACCGTCACCGCCGAGGTGTGGATGCGGCCGGCGGACTCGGTCGCGGGCACGCGCTGCACGCGGTGGACGCCGCCCTCGTACTTGAGGCGGCTGTAGGCGCCACGGCCCTCGACGATGGCCGAGACCTCCTTGATCCCCCCGGCCTCGGACTCCGAGAGGTCGATCACCTCCACCCGCCAGCGCTGCGTCTCGGCGTAGCGGCTGTACATGCGGAACAGCTCGGCGGCGAAGAGCGTCGCCTCGTCGCCGCCCGTGCCGGCGCGGATCTCCAGCACCACGTTGCGCTCGTCGTTGGGATCTTTCGGCGTCAGCTCGCGCCGGAGCTGCTCTTCGAGCTCGGCGACGCGGGCGACGAGCTGCTCCTTCTCGTCCTGGGCCATGTCGTAGAGCTCGTCGTCCTTGGGCAAGCCGGCGAGCATCTCCTCGTTCTCCCGCCTCTGCTGGTCGGCCTTGACGTACTCCCGGTAGAGCTTCACGGCCGGATCGATCTCCGAGAGAGTCTTGTTGACCTCTCGATAGGCCTTCGGGTCCGAGAAGATGGCCGGCTCCATCAGCCGCTGGGTCAGCTCCTGGTGGGTCTTTTCGAGCTGGGCAAGTTTTTCGATCATGGCTTTACTTTCAGGCCCGGGCCGCCACGGAGGGCATATCCGCCGGAACGATCGCGGGCACCGGGATGGGCGTCTCCGCGGGTTGCAGCAGGCCGTCCTCGCGCAGCGCCTCTTCGAGAGCGGCGATGGCGACCTCCAGCATGTCGTCGGTCGGCTCCTGGGTGGTGATGCGCTGCAGGGCGAGCCCCGGCGCCACGAGGACGGCGAACAGCGGCGCCGCCCGGTGCTTCGCCGTGAAGCGCAGCACTTCGTAGGAGAGGCCCGCGATGGCCGGCACCAGCAGCAGCCGACCGCCGAACTTCACCAGGAACGGCGCGGTTTTCGGAATCAGGGCGAAGACCAGGATGGACATCAGCAGCACGAACAGAAGGAAGCTCGTGCCGCACCGCGGATGCAGCCGGCTCTGGACGCGGGCGTTCTCCACCGTCAGCGGCAGCCGCTTCTCGTAGTTGAACACCACCTTGTGCTCGGCGCCGTGGTACTGGAACACCCGGTGGATGTCCTTCATCCGCGAGATGCCGTAGATGTAGGCCAGGAAGAAGACCGCGCGCAAGCCGCCGTCCAGCAGGTTGAACCCCAGGTTCGACAGATGGCCGCCGAAGAGGTACTTCTCCCCCAGGTGGGTCAGCCACAGCGGCGCGAGGAGGAAGACCACGATACCCAGTCCCAAGCCGAACGCCATGGAGCTGGCGATGGCCCAGTTGGACGTCTTCGCCGGCTCCGGCGGACCCGTCACAGGAGTCGCTTCCGCGTTCTCCGTCTCGGTCCCTTCGGCGGCGGCCACCGCCTGCTCGGCTGAAAAGTTGAGCGAGCGGATGCCGAGGGCGAGGGACTGGAACAGCACGGCCACGCCCCGCAGCACCGGCAGCTTGAGGAAGGGGAAGCGCTTGGCGAGACCGGAGACCTTGCCGCGCTGGAATGCGAGGGAGCCGTCTGGCCGGCGCACGGCAACGCCGTAGGCCCCCGGGGAGCGCATCATCACTCCCTCGATCAGGGCCTGACCGCCGACCAGCAGCTCGTTCTCTGGGCTGGCGCTCGACTTCATGATGGGATCTCGAGCCATCCCGCTCCGGCCATAGCGGCCGGACAGGGTGGCGCTAGCTCGCTGCCACCGCCGGGCGGTTGTAGCGGCGCTGGAAGCGCTCGACGCGTCCGGCCGTGTCGATCAGCTTCTGCTTGCCGGAGAAGAACGGATGGCAGGCGCTGCAGATCTCCAGGCGAACCTCGTCCTTGGTCGAGTGAGTCTCGAAGGTGTTGCCGCACGCGCAGGTGACGGTCACCATGTTGAGCTGAGGATGAATGTCTTTCTTCACGGTCGTGACCCTTCTCTCTTTGAGATGGTTCCAAGAACCCGAAAGACTAGCCGATCCCGGCGCGTCTGACAAGGCTCCTGGCTTGACACGGCATGCAACAGGGGAAGGGAGAGGCGAATTCCCCATACACTACCCCTCATGGCCCTCCACGAAGACACCCTCATCATCGATGCCCATACCGACGTCCCCACGAGGCTGTGGGAGGCTCCGGCGGACCTCTCCAAGCGCCAGACGGACCGCCACGTCGACCTCCCGCGCCTGCGCCAGGGCGGCGTCGGCGCCGTGGTTTTCGCCCTCTACATTCCGGCCGAGCTCGATCCGCAGCGCGGCTGGGAGCACGCCAAGGCGCTCTATGAGGCCTCCGAGCGGGCGTTGATCCCGGGCCAGCTCGTCCAGGTGGCCACGGCGGGCGATCTTCAGAAGTCCGTCCGGCGGGGCGAAGTGGCCGTCCTCTTCGGCCTGGAGAACGGCCGGCCGCTGACCGTGCCGGGAGCGCTCGACCACTGCGCCAAGATCGGCATCCGTTATGTCACCCTCACCCACTGGGCCAGTCACGAGTGGTGCGACGCCTCGACCGACAAGCCGCTCCACAACGGCCTCGCGCCGGAAGGGGAGGACATCGTCCGCCGCATGAACCGCCTGGGCATCCTGGCGGACGTTTCCCACGTCTCGGACGCCGCCGTCCTTCACACCCTGGACGTCTCAGCGACGCCCATCATCGCGAGCCACAGCTCCGCCCGCGCCCTCTGCGACCATCCGCGCAACCTCCCCGACGAGCTGATCCGGGAGATCGCCCAGAAGGACGGCTTGGTGATGGCCAACTCCTACCCCGCCTTCATCAGTCCCGAAGCCTCCAGAGCGGACGCCAAGCGAGGGAAAGAGCTGAAGCCGATCTTGGCGGAGACCGAAGAGGAGTACCTCCGCAACCCCGGCAAGCTCTGGAAAGAAAGAGCCCGCCTCTTCGCCGATCACCAGCTTCCCAAGGTTTCCCTCTCCGTCTACGTGGACCATATCGTTCACCTCGTCGAAATCGGAGGAGAAGAGCACACCGGCATCGGCACCGACTTCGACGGCATTCCCGACGTCCTCGAAGGCTTCGAAGACCCCTCAAAGTTCCCCGACCTCGCCGCGGCCCTGCTGGATCGCGGGGTGGACAAAGGTGGCGTGCGGTTGATTCTGGGAGGGAACTTCCTGCGGGTGCTGCGGGAGGGGGAGCGGCGGGCGGAATGACCGGATCTCTCGAGAACCTGTCCGTAGAGACGTCCCCAACCCGTTTCAGGACAACGACCGCAGGCCCGTAACGTCGGGGCGTCTCTTCGAAGAGCACAACCTGCCCTGAGGCTCAGCCTTCGAGAGGGCGACGACGCCCCACGATCAAAACAGGGCGCCACCTGCCCCAGTCCTGCCTCCGCAAGCTTGAACCTGAATTGCTCCGCCCCGCCTGAGACTACGAATACGGGAGCGCGGAATAGGATAAACTCCACTTCGACAAGAGGGCTGGTGACACGAGTACCACAATGCTCTTCTGCCCCAGGGTAGATAGCCGGCCCGCTGGTTTCCTCTCCAGCAGTAGTAGCCCTTGAGACAACCGCGCACTCCGCCTTCTTCTCGATTACAGGGAGGTTTAGCCAAAATGAAATATCATGTAGTGACTGGGTTCAACTTGGAGACACTCGTGGGTAATGTCGGCCTGTTTCTTCAAAGGGGCTGGAGCCCGCTTGGTGGTGTCACTGTCGCTCCAGGTATCAGCCCCGTTTATTTTTTGCAGGCGGTCATTACGGAGTCTGACTATGCCGAGATACCTGTCATAGGTCCAGCATGGGAAATAGAGGCGAAAGCCCTGTGCGCCACAGGAAAGAAGATCAATGCGATTAAAATCGTGAGAGAACAGACAGGACTTGGCCTGAAAGAAGCGAAAGATCTTGTGGAATCCTGGCGTCTTTAGGCTGAAGATAGCGCGATCCTCATTGGTAATTATATAGGATCGCCCCCAGTCCCCGCTTCCAGGCCCCAACCCATGCTCACCCCCCAACTCGAAATCCTCCCCGCCCCCCAACGCCACCTCTGGGATGAGCTCAGCCTGATTCCGCCGGACTTCGTCCTCTACGGCGGGACAGCCCTGGCGCTCAGGCTCGCACACCGAGCCTCCGAAGACTTCGACTTCTTCTCCAACCAGGCATTCCGGCCTGACGACCTGGAGCGGCAGATCCCCTTCCTGGCAGGGACGCAGAGACTCCAGTCGTCCCCCAACACGCTGGTCTCGCTGGTCGAGAGGGACGGGCCGGTCAAGGTCTCCTTCTTCGGAGGCTTGAGCTTGAAGCGCGTCCGCGATCCCGAGGTCGTCGAGGGACCGGGTTTCCAGGTGGCGTCTCTCCTGGATCTCGCGGCCACCAAGGTCCAGGTGGTCCAGGTCCGCGCCGAGGCGAAGGACTACCTGGACCTTGGACGGCTTCTGGAAGAGGGCGTCGATCTTGCCGAGGCGCTCGGGGCCGCACGGGCGGTGTATGGCGACGCCTTCAATCCGCTCCTGAGCCTGAAGGCCCTCAGCTACTTCGGCGACGGCGACCTTCGAGCGCTCCCGGAGGGACTGAAATCAAGGCTGAGCGGCACCGTCAAGAAGGTAGACAGCACGAGACTCCCCAGGTTCGAGCCTCTCCCGGGAGGCCTCGCCCCGTGACCGATCTGGAACAAGTTGCCAAGCGTCTCTTCTGGTGGAAGGAACCCGCCGAAGCTCTCGCGGACCCGAACCGCTTCCTCGCTCAGGTGATGACCTACGGCACCGTCGAGGATTTGATCGTCGTCGAGCGATACTTTCCGGACAGCGCACTGCGGGATGTCCTGGCGAATCCCCCAGCCGGCGTCTTCGATGCGCGCTCGTGGAGCTACTGGCATCTTCGTCTCGGCCTTGAGACTCCTGACGATCTGCCGAAACGCCAACTTCCTGAGGACTGAGGCTTCGCAGGCGGCTATGCCCCTGCGAAATCGGGTGTGGCATTCGTCGTAGCGGAGTCGAGGGAGAATACCCGCCAAACCTCCCCTGTTGAATCCCCCATGCGAACGTACTGGCGTATCTTCACCATTCTCTGCCTCTGGACGGCCGCCTGCTGGCTGGTGATCGGAGGCTTGCTCCATTCGGTTCTTCCCGGTGGCTGGCTCACCGTTCTCGCAGCCGCTTTCCTTTGTGTGGCCCCGGGCCTGTGGATGTTCCGGAAGCTGGCCGGCGGCTCGGCGTATCCGTCGGCGTTGGCGCGACTCTTGGTGATCCGGCCGTTCTGGTATGCGCAGCTTTTCCTGCCTCTGCTCGCCGTGGCCGGATTGCTCGGCGCCCTGGCAGGGGTCCCCTTTGCCGCCAGCGGTCCGGCGGGCCGCTGGGCGCTCGCGGCGGCGGCGGCGATCCTCGGCGTGCTCGGGCTCATGGGCTATACGGGTGTGCGGCGGCTCGCCGTGCGCTCTCTGGACGTCGGCATCGAGGATCTGCCGGCCGGGCTAGAGGGCCTGCGGATCGTCCAGGTCTCCGATCTTCACGTGGGACCGCACACGTCGCGCCGCCACCTGGCCGGCGTGGCGGCGGCGATCCGCGAGGCTCGGCCCGACCTGATCGCCATCACCGGAGACCAGGTGGACGACTACGCGCGCGACGTCGAGCACTTCGCCGCGGCCTTCCGCGGGCTCTCCGCTCCGTACGGCGTCTTCGCCATCCCCGGCAATCACGATGTCTATGCCGGCTGGCCGGCGGTTCACCGGGGCCTCGAAGCGATGGGGATCACCGTGCTGGTCAATCGCGCGGTCGCGGTCGAGCGCAACGGAGCCCGTTTCTGGGTGGCGGGCACGGGCGACCCCGCGGGCCGGCGCGGCACTCCGGTGGCTCCGGACATCGAGCGGACGCTCGCGGCCGTGCCCGCAGGCGACTTCACGCTCGCGCTGGCGCACAATCCCGCCCTCTGGCCGGCCCTGGCGGACCGCGGGGTCGAGCTGACGCTCAGCGGGCACACGCACTACGGCCAGATCGCCATCCCGCGCCTGGGCTGGAGCCTGGCCTCGCCGTTCGTGGAGCACGCGATGGGCCGTCACCGGCAGGGCGGCTCCGAGCTCTACATCAATCCGGGGACCAACTACTGGGGCATCCCCTTCCGCCTCGGTACACCTGCGGAAGTGACCGTGCTGACCCTGCGGCGCGGCAGCGTCGCGGCCTGGCGCAAGGAGTCGAGCCACCGGCTGCGGTGGTGCGTGCCGGCCCTCTCCAACTGATCGGCGCCAAGCCGCTCGGCAGATTAGAGCGTCATGTTGGGGGAGTGGGGGCGACTTCGAGCTCAGAATCGCCAGCCGAGCCCCAGCGAATAATCCACGAGGCCGTTGTCGCCCCTCAACTCCTTCGCAAGCCAGCGGCCGCGCACCTCGGGGCGAAGATAAACCCGTGGCGTCAGGCCGATCTCGGCTCCGATTCCCGCATGTAAGGTCAACTGGGGATCTTCTCCCGAAACCCTGAACACGCCGGGCGACGCCACGGCGTACATCTCGAAGCGGTTGGCATGTAGGAAGTACGCCTTGGCGGAAACGTCTCCGAACCAGGCGTCGGTGTCCTTGATGCGCGAGACTGATCCTTCCAGAGCCCAGACGTTGTTGAAACGGAATCCACCCCGCACGCCGTAGGACTCCGTGTGAAAATCGACGCTGCCGTCGGTGGACTGGACCCGGGCGCCGAAAAAGTCGAAAGAAGGCCCCCTCACTTCGCTCTGCGCCGAAGCCGAGGAGGCGACGACAAGGGAGAACAGCGCTGCGGCAAACAAGCTGGAAAGCTGATCGATCCGTCGGGTCATCTCTTTCCTCCTGGGTACGAAGGCTCAGGTTTCTCCTGAGCTTCGGGAGGTGGGCACAGGGCAAGGCAGGTGCCATGGCCCGAACCATCGTGACGATCTCGCGCAAATACGGCAGGGTAAGAGCTTAGCACAGACCGTCGAGAGGCCTGACAACGGGAAAATCTGGTGGGAGGTGTTCGCCGGCCGCTACATCTGTCGCAAGAAACCGACGAGGGATCTGTCTGAAACCTCTTGACACCTACACAAGTGGGACTTAGACTCCTCTCCTACGGGAGTAGGAGGTTCCATGGAACGGTTGGGTGAACGGGAGCTCGACATTCTGCAGGAGCTTTGGCGGCGCGGCACGGCGACTGTGTCGGAGGTCCATCAAGGGTTGCTCGCGCAGCGGAGCGACCTCGCGTACAACACCGTGCAAACGATGCTCAACCGCTTGGAGGCGAAGGGCGCGGTCGCGCGCGATACCGTCGACCGGGCGCACCGCTACCGCGCAGTCGTCAAGGAAGAAGCAGTCTTGAAGGGCGCGATCCAGCGGCTGGCCGGCCGTTTTTTCGGCGGCTCGGCGGAAGCCTTGGCGGTGCAACTGGTGGAAGAGACGCTCGAGGGTGAAGAGCTGGCGCGCCTGGAGCGTCTCATCGCCTCGCGGCGTGAGGCGGAACGATGAGGATCGCCGCCCTCTTCGAGCTGGGGCCTTGGGCTACCGGGCTCTCCGTGAGCCTCCTATGGATCGGCTTCTGCGTGGCGGCGCCGCTTGCCGCCGCATTCCGCTTCGCCCGCGGCGGCTCCGCACGGGCACGCTATTGGATTGCCTTGGTCGCCTTCGCCGCTGCCGCGATCGTGCCCATTCTCGCCGTTCTTCCAGGGCAGCCTTGGAGCGGGGACGAGGAGCCTCTCCTCAGCGACCGGCCCGCAACCGGGCCGAACCCTCCTCACACCACAGTCGGCTCGGCGCTCGCCGCCGCCGGCGAGTCTCCGCTGGCTCCCCTGATTCCCATGCTGTGGTTGAGCGTCAGCCTCGTTCTCCTCGTCCGGGAGGGCGCCGGGCACGTCATCCTTTCCCGGCGACGGCGCCATTGGGTCGCCGTCGCGGAGGAATGGCGGCGCGAGCTGGCATGGCCGGACGACGTGCCGCTCTTCTGCGCCGCGGAGGGCCCGAGCACGCTGGGGCTGTGGAAGCCGGTGGTCGCCCTGCCGCTCGACTGGCTGGCCACGCTGCCGCCTGCGGCGGCCGTCTGCGTGGCCCGGCACGAGCTCGCTCACGCCCGCCGGCGGGATCCGCTGATCAACGCGCTCGTCCGCACGGTGCGCGCGGCGCTGTGGCCGGCCGCTCCCCTGTGGCTGCTGGAGAGGATGATTCACACCGAGCGCGAGGCTGCCGCCGATGCCGCCGCAGTGGGTCCGCACGACGGCGACAGGGTCGCCGACTATGCGTCCGCCCTCGTCGCAGCCGCTGGCCGGAGGCAGCGCGGCCGGCCGCGGCGCATCGCCGTCGCATTCGGCCAGGGCTCCAGGCTGGAGGACCGCCTCGGCCGCCTCTTCGGAGCGCGTCACATGCCGCGGCTCCGGTTCGTGGCCGCCACCGCGATCGTCGCCGCCGGCGCGCTGACCGCGGCTGCGGTTCCCCTCGCCCCGGTGCCTTCCTGGACGCCCAGGCCGATGAGCGTGGCTGCGACGGCCTCGCCGCAGGTGCGGGCGGCCACCGGGGCGCTCAACGAAATCCTCCTTTCCACCCGCTTCCACGATCACGCGCGCACTCCCGCGGTGAAGTCGGCACTGGCGCGTTTCACCGCGGCCGGCACACCCGGACCCCTGCTGGAGATGCTCCAGGCCCGGGATGCGCGGGTCCGTGAATGCGCCGCCTGGATCGCCGGCGCGCTGGGCGATCCACGAGCGGCCGAAGGTCTCATCGCCGCTCTTTCCGATCGCGATCCTCATGTGCGTCAAACCGCGGCCTGGGCTCTTGGCCAGATCGGCGGTTAATTTTTTTGACCTGAAGTCCGACTCAAGTAGGAGGTGTGCCTTGAAACCATGGTTCCTGCTGCTGTTCTTCCTCGCCTGCGCTGGCAGCGCCGACGAGCTCTGGATCGGTCAAACGCGCTTTCCGGAAGGTACGCGCTTCGTACGGCTCCGCCTCGCCGGCACGGGAGGCACGCTGGAGATGGCTGACGCTCTCGCTCCCGACGGCTCGCCGCTCGAAAAACCCTTTACGCTCGGTGCCGTCGAGCGCCAGACCGGACGCCTCCGTTTCACGGCGACCCGCGACGGCGTCGAGCTCGATTTCGCGGGCGAGCAGCATACCGACGTGGCGCTGCATACCGACGCCGCGTCGGGCGAAGTCCGGCGCGGCGAGGTGCGGGGCGCCTTTTCGCTGCTGCGGCTCGCCGCGATTCCCCGCGCGGAGCTCGACCGCTACGCCGGCCTGTACGAATTCGCTGGCGGTGATTTCGTCATCGTTCACTTCCTCCAAGACCTCGGTGTGCTGACCTACGTCGCGTACCCGTCAGGCCGTATCGGGCAGCTCCTGCCGACCCGCGCGGGGACGTTCGTCAGCGGGCCGAGCCTGGTCGTTCAGTTTCCGGTCGAGCTTCGGGTCGAGATCAGGGAGGACCGGCTGGAATGGCGGGAAGGCGGCCGCGTGCGGCGCGCTATTCGCCGCACGTTCGCCGAGCAGAATGTGGTCGTCGAGAGTGGCGGCGTGCGTCTCGCGGGGACGCTCACGCTCCCTGCTGGGCCGTCCCCCCATCCGGCCGTCGTCCTGCTGCATGGCGGTGGTCCGCAGAGCCGCGATTTCTACTGGGTCGCGCCATTCTTCGCCCGCCTGGGAGTTGCCGTCCTCGCCTACGACAAACGCGGCGTTGGCGGCTCGACCGGCGACTGGCGTTCCGCGGGCGCTGCGGACCTGGCCGCCGACGCCCTCGCCGCGGTCGATTTCCTGCGCTCGCGTCCCGAGATCGACCCCCGGCGTGTCGGCCTTTACGGATCCAGCAACGGCGGATGGGTCGCACCGTTCGCCGCCGCCCGCGCCCCGGAGAAGATCGCCTTCCTCATCGCGCGTTCGGCCTCCGGCCTGCCGGAACGTGAGAACGTGGTCTATGAGGTCGAGACCGACCTTCGCGCCCACGGCTTCGGGGCGGACGCGATCCGCCAGATGCGCGCCCTGCACGAGCACGACATGGCCCTGGTCCGCAACGGCGGGGAGGGTTGGAACACCTACCGCGAAGAGCTGGTGAAGGCGTCGGCCGAGCCTTGGTTCCCGCTCGTCAGGTTGCCGGCCAAGATCTTCGAGATGAATGCCAAAAACCAACCGAAGATCGAGAGCTGGATCGCCTCCGAGAAGGCACGATGGTGGCAACCGGCGGACGCCTGGCGGAAAGTGCGCTGCCCGGTGCTGGTGCAGGTGGGAGCGGCCGACGAGTACGTGCCGGGGGAGCGGAGCGTCAAGATCATCT
The DNA here is from genome assembly GCA_035996875.1 of Thermoanaerobaculia bacterium. Taxonomy (GTDB): domain Bacteria; phylum Acidobacteriota; class Thermoanaerobaculia; order Multivoradales; family UBA5704; genus DATARR01. The sequence goes on along the minus strand of DASYJD010000028.1, from coordinate 163,548 downwards.
CCGAGGCGTTGCGCGCCGGCGGCAACGGTGACGCCACGGTCGCTCTTCTGCCAGGCGGCAACCACGCACTGTTCGAGCTTCCGGGCGGTTCGACCCGCAATCTGGCGCAGGTTACGCGGTTCGTTCCCGGATACTTCGCGCAGCTCGGGGACTGGATCACGGCCCGGGTGTCGCGCAGCCGGGAGTAAGGTAGACTGGCTCCATCGTCATGATGACTACCGCGGACTCCCGCCGGCTCGATATCGCCGGCTCGCTCCGGCACAAGCGCATCTTCATCACGGGCGCCACAGGCTTCGTGGGGCGCGTGCTCGTCGAAAAGCTGCTGTGGTCGGTCCCGGACGTCGGAAAGCTTCTTCTGCTCATCCGCTCCGGCCGTGACCAGAGTGCGGAGGAGCGGCTGCGCAGCGAGGTGCTGGGCTCGGAGGTCATGGACCGGCTGCGCGTGCGCCACGGCGACGACTGGAACGCCTGGGCGGCGAGCCGGGTGGAGTTCGTGCCCGGAGACCTCGGGCAGGACTTTTTCGGGCTCGACCCCGAGTGGTACGCCACACTGTGCGGAAGCGTCGACATGGTCGTCGCTAGCGCCGCCACGGTGACGTTCGACGAGCGGCTTGACCGCGCCCTGGAGCTCAACACGCGGGGTGCGGGCCGCACCCTGGCGCTGGCGCGGGATGCCGGCAACGTCCCCCTGCTCCACGTGTCCACGTGCTTCGTCAGCGGCACGCGAGAGGGCGTGGTGCCTGAGCGCGTCCTTCAGGCGCTCCCTGCCGGCCACGAGGGCGGCTTCGACCTGGACACGACCCTGGCGGCGCTCTCGGAGGTCTGCCGGAGGATCTCGGACCGCGTCGATACCATCGATACCGGCCCGCCGTTCGTCGCCGCGGGCTTGGAGCAGGCGCGGCGCTACGGTTTTCATGACGTTTACACCCTGACGAAGGCGCTCGGAGAGCTCCTGCTCGTGCGCGATCAGGGTGCGGTTCCGATCACCATCGTCCGTCCCGCCATCGTGGAGAGCGCCGTCGAGCAGCCCTTCGCCGGGTGGATCGATGCGATCCGCGTCGCGGATCCCCTGCTGGTCGCATACGGCCGGGGGCGGACCCGCGAGTTTCCCGGCGCCGGGGGCGCGGTGCTCGACATCGTCCCGGTCGACCACGTGGTCCACGCCATCATCGCCGCGATGGCCGAGCTCGAGCGCGGCACGCCGCCGCCCGGGTGCAGCGTCTACCAGATCGGCTCGAGCCGGAACCCTATCTCCCTGGGAGAGCTCGTGGACTACGCCCGCGAGGGGTTTGCGAAGATGCCGCTACGCGACGAGCACGGCGAGCCGATTCCGGTCGGACCGGTGCGCTTCGTCGCGCCGGAGAAGCTCCTGCGCAGCTTGCACGGCCGGCGCGACAGGGTGCGAGCGCTTGCGCGCGGGTTGAGCCGCCTGCGATCCCTGCGCTCGACCCGGCTCGGACCTCGCCTGGCTCGCCTGGGCAGTGCCGAGCGGACGCTGGACCACTTCATCCACCTTCTGAAGGTCTACGGTCCCTATGTCGCCCACAAGGCTCGGCACGATGACGCAGCAACGCGCGGGCTGTGGAGCCGGCTGTCCGCGGCGGACTGGGCCGAGTTCCCGTTCGACATCACGGCTCTCTCGTGGCGCTCCTACATTGCCGAGGTTCACGTTCCCGGGGTTCAGCGCTTCGCCCTGCACGCGGAAACCGGCGCGCCCCCGCCCCCACGACAGGATGACGCGTTTGTACGCCTGCATGCCAGGGGCGAGTTCGCGTCGGATCGGGCGTCGACCCTGTTCGATCTGTTCGCGACCTCCGCGCGGATGGACCCTGACGCCGTGGCTTTTCAGATTCACCGCGGCGGCCGCTGGCTGCGCTACACCTATGGACAGGCGCTCACGGGCACGGGCAACATCGCCCACTGCCTGGAGACCGGTTATGGCATCGCGCACGGCGATCGCGTCGTGCTGTGGGGCAGCGGCAGCCCCGAGTGGGTGCTCACGGCGCTCGCGGTCTACCGCCTGGGTGCGGTCACGGTGCCCATCGATCCGCAGTGGCCCGCATCGGAAGTCGACGATGCCGCCAGGCTCACCGAGGCCAAGCTGATCTGCGCGGCACCGCGGCTGGCCGAGACGCTCCGCGCCGCGAGCTGCCCGGTCGTCAAGCTCGCCGCGCCGTTCGTGCCCGGACCCCACGTCGGCCTTCTGCCGGGCGCGAAGAGCGCCAGCGAGGTGGGCGATTCCGGTGGCTTGGATTCAGGTGACTTGGCGAGCATCATCTTCACCAGCGGTACGACCCTCGCGCCGAAGGCGGTGCCTCTCACCCACGAGAACTTTCTGGCGAACGTGCGCGCCGTCCTTCAGTATGTGCCCTCGTCCAGAGAGCGCATGCTCTCCATGCTTCCGATCCACCACGTCTTCGAGTTCGTAATGGGGCTCCAGGTCCCCATCGCCAGCCTCGGCACGATCAGTTACATCACGGAGATCAAGCCGGGAGAAATCCTCTGGATGATGAACGCGACGCGCCCGACGATGATGGTCGTGGTGCCGCGGCTACTCGACCTGCTGCTCAACGGCGCTCGGCAGAAAGCCGCCGCCGGGGGCCCGCTGCGCGCCTTCTTGTTTCGCTTCCTCTCCGCGCTCAGCGCGCGGACCGGCGGGCGTTTCGGCCGCGTCCTGCTCGGCGGCGTCCACGAGGGATTTGGCGGCGCGTTGAGACGCCTCGTGGGGGGTGGGTCGACGCTCCAGCCGAGGCTTGCGCAAAGCTGGAGGGATATGGGCTTTCAGGTGACCGAAGGATACGGGCTGACGGAGACCAGCCCGGTGCTGACCGCGAACCCCTGGACGGCGGTCCGCTTCGGATCCGTGGGTAAGCCTCTGCCGGGAGTGGACGTCGAGATCCGGCCCACGGAAGGTGCGGAGGCCGGCTCTGGGGAGATCTGGGTGCGCGGCCCCAGCGTCATGTCGGGTTACTACCGAAATCCCGAAGCGTCGGCGGCCGTGCTGCAAGATGGCTGGTTCTGTACGGGAGACATCGGCCGCCTCGATGCGGACGGGTACCTTCATCTCTCGGGCAGGACCAAGGAGATCATCGTCACCGACGCCGGAAAGAACGTCTATCCGGAAGAGGTAGAGTTTCGGTACCGTGGCATTCCCGGCGTGCAAGAGCTGGTGGTTCTCAGCATGCCGGCGAGTGGGCGCGGCGAGAGCGTGTGTGCCGTGGTCGTGCCGTCGCCCGGGGCCACCGAGCCGCAGCTCGAGCAGATCCGGTCCGCCATCGCGGCGCGATCCGCCGACGTTCCGAGCTACCAGCAGATCACGCAAGTCGAATTCTGGTGGGCCGATCTACCCAAGACGGCGACGCTCAAGGTCAAGCGCGGCAAGCTCCGCGACGCGTTGCTCTCCGGACAGCCGGCAGGCAGGCCGCCGCCGACACCTCCTGTGGCGAAACCCGCTGCCAGCGCCGCCGCCGGTCCCACGCCGGCGGAGCTGTGGGTGATCGCCACGCTGTCCCGCCTGACTCACGTGCGATCCGACAGCGTCGGCGCGGCGCACCGCCTCGCCGAGCTCGGCCTCGACTCCCTGGCCAAGGTCGAGCTGATCGGTGAGCTCGAAGCGCGCTTCGACCGCCGCGTGGACGAGGCGTCGGTCGCTTCCCTGAGCCGCGTGCAGGACCTCTTCGACCTCGTGCGCGCGGAATCTCCAGGAAAGCGGACAGGGCTCAGCGCAGATAACCCAGCGCTTTGAGCTGGTTTTGCGTCTCGGGGTCGAGAGGCTTGGCCTCGCGGGCTTGGAGCGTTCCCAGGCGGGAACGCTCCGCGGCCCGGAGCTGCGTTCGGAGATAGCCCGCCCGCACCGGCTGCTCGCTGGCCAGGTTGTGACGCTCTCCAGGGTCAGCCCTCCGGTCGTAGAGGTAGCTTCCTGAAATCGGAAACCGTTTCTCGACGAGCCGCCACCCGGGGGTGGTCACCGCGGCCGAGCGCAGGCTGCGTTCCTCGAGCCAGGAGAAAGCCGGCTCTTCCTGCGGATCGATGCCAGGCCCGTCGCCGGCGAGGGCCAGGAGGCTTCGGCCTTCGAGGCCGGCGGGGAGCTTCAGGCCGAGGGCGTCGAGGATCGTCGGAACGACGTCCACCTGCTGGGCCTGCCGCTCCACGACCTTGCCGCCGGCTCCGGGAATCCGCACGATCAGGGGGACGTCGAGCATCTCGTCGTACAGGGTCTTGCCGTGCTCCCAGCCCCCGTGATCGCCAAACTCTTCGCCGTGGTCCGAGACGAAGACGACCACGGTGTCGTCCCAAAGCCGGCGCTGAACGAGGAGATCGACCAGCGCGCCGAAGGCGTCGTCGTTGGCGGCGATCTCGGCGTCGTAGAGGTTCTGCAGGCCCTGGCGCATCTCAGGCGTGGCCACGGTGTCGCCATCTTCGAGCGCCTCCACGAAGGCCATCTCCGTCCAGGCAGAATTCTGTGGGCCGGGGGCGAAGCGCTGCCGGAAGGCGGGCGGGGGATCGTAGGGCGCGTGGGGCTCCATGGTATGGAGATAGAGGAAAAAAGGCGCGTCCTTCTTCCATTCGGAGTCCAGCCACTCGGCGGCGCGTTCGTTGATGCCGGCCGCGGTTCTGCGCTTGGGCCCCAGCAGACGGTAGAGCTCGAAGCCCTGGTCCAGGCCGAAGTTGGGTGCCACGTTGGGGTTGCTGACGAACCCTGCCGTGTGGTATCCCAGCTCGCGCAACCGTTCGGCCAGGGTGACGGCCTGCGGGGCGAGCGCGTCCCGGTGCGAGAACACATTGTGGGTCCGGGGCAACAGGCCGGTGAGGATGGTGGTGGTGGTCGGCCGGGTCCAGGAGGATTGGGCCACCGTGTGCAGGAAAACGGTCGACTGCCGGGCGAAGGCGTCGATGTGGGGCGAAACGGGCCGGTTGTAGCCGTAGCAGCCGAGGTGGCCTGCCCGCAGCGTATCGACGAGATAGATGATGACATTGCGCGGCCGTGCACCCGGAGCGGGCCGCCGCGGGGCCGCCGGAGCCGCTGCGGCCTCCTGGGTCTCGTGCCGTGACGTGACGATGGCCGGCTTCCCCAGAACGATGCTTCCGGCCGGCCCGCCCGGCCGTTCAGGGACGGCGAAGAGGGAGAGGCGCACCGGCTCGTTCCCCGAGGCTGGTAGCGCCACGGTCCTCGGGCCACCCTCCGTGGTGAAGCGGGCCAGCTCGCGCTCCAAACCGCCGGCGGGCCGCAAAGTCACTCGCAATTCTCCCCGCTGACCGCCGTGCAGGCGGAGACTGTCTATCGCCAGCACCGCTCCAGCCGGCAGGCGCAGGTACGAGTTCATCCGCCAGCCAAAGGGGAGAGCGAGCCGGTCACCGGCCGCCCGCACCCGGCTCTGCTCATCCACGCCCGTCTCGAAGCGGAGGGCGTTCCACGCCACCGCGCGCCGGTGCTCGCCGGTGATTCCGGCGCCGCCATCCGGAGGCGCGAGCGTCCAGGCATAGCGCAGAATCAGGCGGTTCTCCCCGGCCTGCAGATGGGCCTTGGGGAGGACCATCCGGGCTTCCTTTTCGTCCGGCGCGACGGTGAACCGGCCCACCGTCTCGCCATTGAGGACGAGCGTCACCGTTTGGGCGGCCGGCGCCCTGCGTTCGGTGTATGGAACCCAACTGAGCGTCAGCGGGATGTCGCGGGCCGAGGCGAGGAAGAACGCCAGCTCCGATTCCGGCCCGTCGCTCCAGACGAAGGTCTGGTCGCCCTGAGTCTCGTCCAGCCACCACCCCTCCCGCAGATGCGCCCGGGCCTCGGGAGTGCCCAGATCTACCAGGCCGGGCTCTCTTTGGAGCTCAGCCAGATCGAGGTCAGCCACCAGGTCGCGTACCGTCTCACGAGACGGACCAGGCTTTTTCGACGGCCCGCAACCCGCCAGGAGACCGAGGAGAAGGACGAGGATGAGATTCCGGCAGAGGTGAATCATGAACGGGGAGGAATATAGCCCAACTCGACCGCTTGTCTGACGGGTGGAGTTTTGGTCCAATCTGGGGCCATGAGCGAGAAAAGAGTCTCCAGCCGCTCCCATCCTGGCTGTTTCCTGTTTGCTCTGGTGCTGAGTGCCGCCGTTTCCGGCTGGGCTGCCCCGCAGGCGGCGCCCCCGGCTCTCAAAGCTCTCGATCTGCCGCGCGGCACGCTGGTCGAGCGGGTGCTCTGCGACGGACACCCCGAGCAGTCCTATGCCCTGTATCTGCCCCGGGGCTACACGCCGGAGCGCCGCTGGCCGATCCTCTACGCCTTTGACGCCAGCTCCGACGGCAAGGCGGTGGCTACGCTTTTCCAAAGTGCCGCGGAGACGTACGGCTGGATCGTCGTCAGCTCCTGGAACACGGCGAGCGACGGGCCGATGGACCCCAACTTCAAGGCGATGAGCGCGCTGTGGGCCGATACCCACGCCCGCTTCGCGATCGACGAGTCCCGCGTCTACGCGGCCGGTCACTCCGGCACGGTTCGCTTCGCCTGCATCCTCGCCCTCGCCGCCCCGGGAACCATCAGCGGCATCATTGGGGCGAGCGCCGGTTTCCCCTTCGGTACGCCGCCCCAGAAGGGCAATCCTTTCGTCTTCTTCGGCACGGCAGGGGACCACGATTTCAATTACTACGAGATGAACGATCTCGACGCGTCGCTGACCGCGGTGGCCGTGCCGCACCGCATCGAGCACTTCGCCGGTACTCACGAATGGCCGCCGGCTGCGCTCGCCACCCAGGCCGTCGCCTGGATGGAGATGCAGGCGATGAAGGCCGGCAAGCGGCCCAAGGACGCGGCCCTGGTCGAAGCGCAGTGGTCGGCGGACCGGGCGCCTGCCCAGGGGCTTGCAGCAGGCCATCCCGCCGATGCCCTGCACATCTGGAAATCCATGGCCGCCGACTACGCCGGCCTGCGCGACGTCGCCGAGGCCGAGAGGGAAGCTGCCGCCCTCGCCGCCTCGCCGGCGTGCCAGAAGGAGCTTCGCGACCGCGAGGAGCGGGACCGCCGCGACAAGAAAATCCTCGCCGACGGACCCGGCATCCTGGCCCGCATCAATGCGGGCAACGATCCGGTGACGGTGGGCCAGATCGCCGCCCAGCTCAAGATTCCCGAGCTCAAGGTGCGCGCCGCCTCAGCCGACGCCGAGGAGAGCCTCGCCGCCAAGCGCATCCTCAACACCTACCTCGGCCAGACGAGGTTCTACCTGCCGCAGATGTACCGCGAGCGCAAAGAGTATGACCGCGCCATCTTCGTGCTCTCCGTCGGCGCGGAGATCGTCCCGGACGATCCGTGGACCTGGGTCGGGATCGCCCGCTTTCACGCCCTCAAGGGGAAGACGGGACACAAGAAGGCGCTGGAAGCGCTGCACAAGGCCGCCGACAAGGGGCTTAACGACGCCAGCGTCCTGACCGAAGGGAAGGACTTCGCCGCCCTGCGCCAGGAGGAGGAGTTTCGCCAGATCCTGACCCAGGTGGAGAAGCGGCAGCCCGGATCGTAACGCCTACCGGGTGGGCGGACCCCTATCCGTCGCTTCGAGCCCCCTGACGACTTTCCCCGCGCAAACGCGCATCTCCTAGCAAGCCCTGATTCCTGTCGGTCGGCTGGTTATTGTCGCTTCGCATTGAAGCGCTAGGAGAAAGCATCATGAACGCCACCTTTATAAAGCGCTGGGCCGGACCCTTGATGGTCCTGGGTCTTTGGCTCAGCTCCACGGTCCCACCCCTGTACGCTACAGAGTCGGCTGACCTGCTGGCTCAAAGCGCGGCGCCGTCCCGCTCCGGGTCTTCGGGCGCGACCTTCGTCTTCACGGCGTCCGTCACCAATTTTGGCCCGGACCGGGCCTCGTCCGTATCTCTCACCGCGATCCTTGCGGACGGCCTGACGCTGAGCGACGCCGCCAACGACTACGGCTCCTGTATGAGCGCACCGGCTGCCGGCGGCGGCACGCAGGTGGATTGCACGCTCGGCGATTCCGATCCTTCCGTCACCAAGGCGGTCACGTTCACGGGCACCGCCGCCGGCGCGCCCTGGACGCAGCTCCACGTCACCTTCACCGCGGGCAGCGCCACGCCCGATCCCAACCCCGCCAACAACACCGCCAACGACGACTTCTTCATCGACGGTGCGCCCGTACCGCCGGCGACGCCCAATGGGGACACCGCGCGCCTCCTCTTCGAGTCGCGGCGCACCGGCGACCCGGATCTCTATACGCGCCTCGCCGACGGCACGGACGAGGTGAACCTCACCAACAACCCCGCGGCCAATGACCCGGGAAGCCCGGGCGATTACGTCTGGTCGCCGGACGGCACGAAGATCGCCTACACGAGCTCGCCGCTGTCCGGATTGCCGGAGGTGTTCGTCATGGACGCCGGTGGCAGCAACGTGATGCCGCTCGCCTCCACGCCGGGAAAACGCCAAACCGGGCTCACCTGGTCGCCGGACGGCACGAAGCTCGCCTTCGCCGCCATCAGCATCGGAGGCGACTCGGGACTGATCTACATCTTCGATGCCGTCCGGCTCACTGTGGCGAACGTCGCCACCTTCGACGGGGTCGTGGACAGCTCGCCGTCCTGGTCGCCTGACAGCTCGCGCCTCACGTTCATGCGCGGAAGGTTGAACGAATTCAATCTCATCACCCGCAGCGACGTCTATGTGGTCATGGCCAACGCCAGCAACCAGGTGCAGCTCACCGGCACGGATGGAGTGCTGGACACGGAGCCCGCCTGGTCGACCGCGGGCGCGCAGATCGCCTTCCTGCGCGCCACGGTGGACGAGGGGAACGGCGACCGCGGCCCAGCCGACCTCTACGTGATGAACGCCGACGGCACCAACGTGCGCAACCTATCCAACGACGCGGACGACGACCGCTTCTTCTCCTGGTCGCCCGACGGCACGCGGATCGCCTTCAGCCGCGGCGTCACCCATGGCTCGACGTTCTACGCGGTCGACGTGGCCGGCGGCGGGTTGACGCCGATCGACACGTCGAGCGACGCGGCCCGGATGCCGCGCTGGTCGCCCGACGGCACGAAACTGACCTACTACCGCGTGCTGACGGCGCAGAGCTACAACGCCGCGAACATCTACGTCGCCGCGGCGGAAGGCTCGGACACGCGGATCGTGGGCTCGGCCATCGAGTACAACCAGAATCCCGACTGGTCTTCCGACGGTGCGCGCATCGCCTTCACCACTCACCGCGGCGGTGGCGGCATCGACATCGTCAACGCCGACGGCACGGGGCGCGTCGATCTGACGAACGCGCCGGCCTACTACGCCGTGCCGAAGTGGCAGCCGCCGGTGCCGCCGATGACGGAGATGGTGGTCTTCGGCTTCGTGAGCCCGAGGTTCGTGGCGTCCGGCGGGCAGGTGAGCTACCAGGTCGATGTCCACAACTTCGGTCCCAATCCGGCCGCGACCGTCACCCTCACGGGGCAGCTCCCGGGAGGGGTGACGCTGACCTCCATCACCGACGACGCCGGCGGCACGTGCACGGTCCCGCCGGGCACGAGCTTCGAGTGTGATTTCCCGGTGATCGCCGCGGGCGACGTGAAGACGGTCTCCTTCCTGGCCACGGCCACCGGCGCGCCCTACACACCGCTTTTGGCCGCCTTCCACGTCGCCAGCTCGACGCCCGATTCCGATTCGAGCAACAACACCGGCAGCGTGCAGAACTACATCGCCGCCCCGCCGGTGCCGGCGGCGACGCCCAACCCCTCGGACTCGGGCCAGCTCGCCTACAACGCGTTGGCCGCCGGTCGCGAGGACGACGATGTCTTCGTGCAGCGCGCCGACGGGACCGGCCTGACGAACCTGACGAACAACCCGAACGAGGAGGACAGCTACACCTGGTCGCCCGACGGCAGCCGGATTGCCTTCCTGCGCTATGACTTCGACACCCTCACCGTCTCCCTCTGCGTGATGGACGCCGGCGGCTCGAACCTCAGGGTGCTGACGAACGTCGCCGGCGAATACCTCTACTCGCCGGTCTGGTCGCCGGACGGCACGCGGCTCGCCTTCGGTGCGAGCGCCTACGCCGCCGGGGTGACGACCGCCGAGGTCTTCACCATCAACGCCGACGGCACGGGCCGCGTCAGTCTGAGCGGCGCGGAGGGCTTCAACGGCTCTCCGGCCTGGTCGCCCGACGGCTCACGGATCAGCTACGTGCGCACCCACTTCAGCTCCGAGGTCCCCCCGACCAGCGAGATCTACATCGCCCATGCCGACGGGACGAATCAGATCGTTCTCGCGCACCCCGAGGGCGCGCGGGACGAGGGCACGGAGTGGTCACCCAGCGGCGCGCGGCTGGCTTTCACGCGCAACCTCCCGGACGGCAACACCAACGACATCTATACGGTGCTGGCGGACGGCAGCGGTCTGCTGCGGCTGACCGACGACTCGTCCCTCCATTCCGCCACGCCGCACTGGTCGCCCAACGGCAGCCGGCTCTCCTTCACCAACCTCAACCCCAACGGCGGCCCGGCGCTCGAGACCGTCAACGCCGACGGCAGCGGGCGCCTCGGGCTCTACATTCCTCCAGACGACGGCTGGAACTACAGTGTCGCCGGTGAGACGTGGTCGCCCGACGGCACGAAGCTGGCTTTCCAGTTCAACGCTTCCAGGCTCGGCCCCGGCGGCGGCCAGCGCGGCAACGTCTGCATCGCCGACGCCAACGGCGCAGGCCTGCAATGCGTCGGCGACGATCTGGACAACAACCAGACTCCCGCCTGGTCGCCCGATGGCCAGCGCATCGCCTTCAACACCTTCCGCAACGGCGTGAGCGGCATCGACCTCGTCAACGCCGACGGCACGGGGCGCGTCGAGCTGCCCGGTGCGCTGGCCGGCTATGGCCTGCCGAAGTGGCGGCCCGCGGCGCCCGTGGCCCCACCGCCTCCGCCTCCCGCGCCCACCACCTGCTATGACCTCAACCAACTGCGGCTCGGCGGCTTCGCCTCGGGGGGCGCTTTCGCCTTCTCGCGCTCCGGCACGGTGCTCGGACAAGTGTCGGGTCACCCGTTCTTCTATGACGGCAGCATGCACGACCTCGAGGCCCTCCTCGGCGCCGGCAGCCACGTCGGCTTCAACGAACCGGGCAAGGCCCTGAGCGAAGAGGGCTCCGTCCTCGCCATCGGGACCAACGACTCGTCCTCCGACCAATATGCCGTGCTCTTTGACGCCACGGGCGCGCACACGCTCACGCTCGGCGGTACCTTCAGCCTGCCGGTGGACATCAACGACGCCGGGCAGGCGATCGGCATCTCGAATCTCGCGGCCGCGGGCCAGCAACACGCCTTCCGCTACGACACGGCACGATGACCGACCTCGGCACGCTCGGCGGCACGCAGAGCTACCCCCACGCCCTCAGCGAGAACGGCAAGGTCGCGGGCGACGCCACCACCGCCGCGGGCCAGCAGCACGCCTTCCTCTACGACGAGACCGGCATGCACGACCTCGGCGTGCTGCCCGGCGGGGCGTGGAGCAGCGCGACCGCGATCAACGACGCCGGCCAGGTGGCGGGTGTCGCGGAGGTCGCGGGCGGCAGCTATCACGCCTTCCTCTACGACGGCATCCTGATGCGCGACCTCGGCGTGCTGCCTGGGGGCACCCACAGCGAGGCGACGCAAGTCAATGCCGCCGGCCAGGTCGCCGGCTTGTCCAACACACCCGGCGCCGCGGCGCACGCCTTCCTCTTCGACGGCTCGGCGCTGCTCGACCTGACGCCGGCCGCCCAGTCGGCCCAGGTCCTGCGCCTCACCGACTCCGGCGTCGTGGACGCGACCAACTCAGACGCCGGTCCCATCGTCGTCTACGACGCCACGGGACTGCACACCGTATCGCTCGGCGGCAGCACCACGTACTCGAGAGGCCCGGGCTCCTTCAGCAGCTTCGGCGTCCCCCCCAGCATCACCAACCCGAGCGGCGCCGTGGCGGGCTCGTCGACGACGGCGGGGGACGCGCAGCGTCACGCCTTCCTCTATGACGGCACCGGACTCCACGACCTCAATGGGGCCGCCGGCGGCTTCGGCGACTCCCTAGGCATCAACGGCGCCGGATCGGTGGTCGGCGTCGCGAATGGCAGCCCCTTCCTCTACCAGGGCGGCGTGCTGAGCAATCTCAACGACTTCACCTGTGGCGCGGGCGCCGTGCTCACCACCGTCTACGGCATCAGCGACGACGGCAAGATCCTCGCGGCGGACACCCGCGGCTACCTCTATCTGCTGACCTCGACGCCCAACCCGGTGCCGCCGCCCCCTTCGTACCCGCCGCAGCCGCCGTCTCCCACGACCTTCCCGGGACCGCCGGCGGTCGCCAGCGGCCGGATCGCCTTCGAGAGCCTGCGCGACGGCAACTCGGAGATCTACGTCATGAACGCCGACGGCACGGGCCAGACCAACCTGACCCATTTCCTGGGCGACGACTACTCGCCGGCCTGGTCGCCGGACGGCACGAAGATCGCTTTCGTGCACGAGTACCAGATCTACGTCATGAACGCCGACGGCAGCAACCGGATCAACGTCAGCCACTCGGCCGATCCCAACTACAGCCCGGTCTGGTCGCCCGACGGCCGGCTCGCGTACTACCGCATCCTCATCCAGGGCCCCAGCAACCAGGCCGGAGTCTTCGTCGTCAACGCCGACGGCAGCGGCGCCACGCAGGTCAGCGCCTACACGAACTACGACACGGCGCCCAACTGGTCGCCGGACGGCCAGCACATCGCCTTGGCCTCCTACTATCGCGAAGGCAACTCGGAGATCTACCTCATCAACAGCGACGGCACGGGCCCGCGCAACCTCACCAACAACGTCGCCGTCTACGACGCCAATCCCAGGTGGCAGCCCATCCCGCCGCCCAACACGCCCGTGGGCACCAACGTGACGGTCTCGCTGAACGGCGTCACCGTCACCTTCCCGACCGTCACGGCGGCGGGCTACACCAGCATCACGCCGGTCAATCCGGGCTCGCTCACCGGTGTGCCCGGCGAGTACCTCATCAACGCCGACAGCCTGGCATTCGCGATCCAAACCACCGCGACCTTCACGGGATCGATCACGCTGGGCTTCCACGTGCCGGGAATCAACAACTCCGTCATCTTCAGCGCGCTGCGTGTCCTCCATGACGAGCCGCCGCCGGTGCCCAACTTCGTCGATCGGACGATCTTCCCACCCGATACGCCGTCGCAGAGCTTCGCCACCCGCATGGTCTACGGCCGCGCGGCCTCCCTCGGCACGTTCCTCGTCACGCGCTACAAGGACACAGTCGATCCGGTCACGACGGCCACCCTGTCGCCATCGCCCAACGCCGCCGGCTGGAACAAGGCCGACGTGACGGTGACTCTCACCGCCACGGACGGTCCCTACGGCTCGGGCGTGCAGTCGCTCACCTACTGGACCACGGGGGCGCAAGTCATCGCCCAGACGACCTTGACGGGCAATACGGTTTCGATCACCGTCACGACCGAGGGCACCACCACGGTCCATTTCAAGGCGACCGACTCCGCGGTCAACGTCGAGGCCGCCAAATCGATCGCAGTGAAGATCGATAGGACCGCTCCGGTGATCCACCTCAACGCACCGGACGCGAAGACCTACACTCTCGGCCAGAGCGTGGCAGCCGCCTACAACTGCACCGATACCGGCGGATCGGGTATCGCGACCTGTGCCGGCCCGGTGTCGGCCGGTGCACCGGCCGACACGGCGTCCGCGGGGGTGAAGAGCTTCGCCGTCAACGCGCAGGACATCGCGGACAACACCGCTGCAAGCGTGTCGGTCAGCTACACGGTCACCTACGGCGTGCAGGCGCTCTACGACCAGACGCAGGCGACGAAGAGCGGCCTCACCGTCCCCATCAAGCTGCAGCTCGTCGACTTCGCCGGAGTCAACCAGTCGTCCGCCGCCGTGGTCGTAACGGCGCTCGGGGTGACCCGGAAAACCGACGGCACCTCCGTCCCGCTCCCAGGCGCCGGAACCGCCTTCACCTTCGACTCGACGCTCGCCGGTTACGTGTTCAACGTGAACAGCACCGGCTACGCCGCCGGGGTCTACCTGCTGAGCTTCTCGGCGGCCGGCGACCCGGTCGCGCACACGGTGCAGTTCAAGATCAAGTAAACCGCACACACTCCCTCGGCCGATCGCTTGGTGACGTGATCGGCCGAGGATTCTTGTAGGTCAAGCCATCGCCCGATGCTGTCGAGAAAGTCCAGGGGGCAAGGTCCATCGCGGTGCGGCCCCAGGCCTCCATTGGTTAGTCCCTGGTTCACGTTTGTGTTAACCTGTCCGGGTGCGTGAGATTCACTTCTACCGGACCAAGTCGGGCGACTGTCCTGTCGAGGAGTTCCTCGACGCCCTGGGCGGTAAACAGGCCCAGAAGGTGGTCTGGGTGCTGCGATTGGTGGAACAGCTTGACCCTGTGCCCGCCCAGTACTTCAAGAAGCTTGTCGACACCAACGGTCTCTGGGAGATTAGGGCTCAGCACGGTGGAGACATCTTCGGTCTGATTGGTTTCTTTGTGGAGAGTCGCTTTTGGGTACTGAGTGGCTTTGTAAAGAAAGCGGAGAAGACTCCCAGGCAGGAACTTGATGTAGCCGAGGCGCACCGAAAAGACTACTTGAGCAGGAGAGACAAAGATGAGCGATCTGACTAAATATACCCGGTCTCGGGCCGCGCGTGACCTTGAGTTCGCCGAAGGTCTTGAATCAGGCTATACCGATTTCAAGGTAGGCGCCCTTCTCCGCCAAGCTCGCGAAAAAGCTGGCCTTACCCAGGAGCAAGTGGCAGAGCGCTTGGAGACAAAGAAGTCGGCGATCAGCCGAATCGAGAACAGCGCTGGGAGCATCCGGTTCTCGACGCTTGAGCGCTATGCGCGGGCCATCGGCTGGCAACTGGCCCTGGAGCTCCGGCCTCCCCAAAAGAGCGCCAACCTTCGGAGGTAGATGCCTTCGCGTCTCACTCCCAAGCCGAAAACACCGCGCAGGTGTTGTGTCCGCCGAAGCCGAAGGCGTTGTTGAGGGCGACTTTCACGGTCCGGTGAACGGCCTGGTTGGCGGCGATGTTGACGTCGCAGGCGGGGTCCTGCTGGGTGAGGTTGATGGTGGGCGGCACCACACCGTTTACGATGCTGAGGACGGTGGCGATGGCCTCGATGGCGCCGGCCGCTCCCAGCAGGTGGCCCGTCATGCTCTTGGTCGAGGTCGCCGTCAGACGGTCCGCGTGCGCTCCGAAGAAGCTTCGCACGGCGCGTGCTTCGGACTCGTCGCCCAGCGGTGTCGAGGTGGCGTGCATGTTGATGCTGTCCACCGTCTCCGGCGCCAGCCCCGCCTCTTCCAGGCCCCTTTTGAGGGCTAGGGCGATGCCGCGGCCCTCGGGGTGCGGCGCGCTCATGTGGTAGGCGTCCGCGGAGGCTCCCACGGCCAGCAACTCGGCGTAGATGCGGGCGCTGCGGCGGATCGCTCGCCCCGCTTCTTCCAACACCAGCGCACCCGCGCCGTCGCCCAGCACGAAGCCGTCCCGATTCACGTCGAAGGGGCGGCTCGCCTCCTGGGGCGCGTCGTTACGCGTCGACAGGGCCTTCATGGCGTTGAAACCGCCGATACCCATTTCCGAGACGGACGCCTCGCTGCCGCCGCAGAGGATGAGGTCGGCCTGTCCCTCGCGGATCAGCGAAAGGCCCTCCGCCAGGGCGTGGTTGCCCGTGGCACAGGCGGAGACCACGGCGTGATTGGGGCCCTCGAAGCCGTAGCGGATGGAGAGGACGCCGCCGGCCATGTTGGGGATGATCATCGGGATGAAGAACGGCGAGATACGGCGGGCGCCGTGCTCGAAGTACTCCCGGGCCTGGTTCTGCAAGGTGTGGAAGCCGCCGATGCCGCTGCCGAAGATGATGCCGGCCTGCTGCCGCTCGAGCGGCTCCATCTCCTCCGGTTTCAAGGCCGCGTCGCGCAGCGCCTCGTCCGCGGCAGCCACGGCGTAGTGGCAGAAGGGATCCAGGTGGCGAGCCTTCTTGCGGTCGAAGT
This sequence comes from Thermoanaerobaculia bacterium, assembly GCA_035996875.1. Taxonomy (GTDB): domain Bacteria; phylum Acidobacteriota; class Thermoanaerobaculia; order Multivoradales; family UBA5704; genus DATARR01. The sequence continues at coordinate 147,547 of DASYJD010000028.1, read as the reverse complement.
AGGCGAGAGGATCGAAGCCCTGGACTTCGCAGGCGAACTTGGTGGGGAAGGGCGAGGCGTCGAAGCTCGTAATGGGCCGGGCGCCACTTTCGCCGCGCAGCAGGGCGTTCCAGAACGACTCAACCGTCAGGCCAAGGGGAGTCACCGCTCCCAGGCCGGTCACCACCACCCTCCGGGTGGATTCATGGGGAGTGCGTGCGCTCATTTCGGGTCTCCGGGAAGGGAAAAGGAATGGGCGGACCGTAGACCGAGGACCGGGGGCAGGTCAAGGGGGCTGCCCTCACAGCGCCCCGATCCGGACTGTTCCTCCATTGTCCCGGTCTCGGCCAGGTAAGGCACCTCTTCTGCTAGAGCGTTATAGAGGATATTGGACATAGTTTCTATTTAATTTGCAGAGAGTAGGGCTTCGCTCTCTACAAGATCGGGCGGCGAAGGTCTTTTGGAGCCGCCAGGGAGGAGTCGGCGATGGAGTTGTTGAAATCGGTACGTCTGCTGTCCAACGTGCTCTTCTACCGGTTCAAGTGGGGCCATCCCGGGGAGGTCGACCGCCATTGGGAGAACTACTGGCGGAGCATCGGGAAGACGGGTAAGGGTGGCGAGGTACTTTGGGATAACGAGCCGGAGCGCGCCTCGGCGGAAGATCTGCCACGCTTCAGACCCCACCTCGATCTGTCACTGCCATTGCTCGATTTCGGCTGCGGCAACGGCCGGCAGACGAGGTTCCTAGCCAAACATTTCGACCGGGTGCTCGCCACCGACGTCTCGCCGACGGCCATCGAAAAAGCACGGGCGGAAACGCCGACGGATTTGAAGATTGAGTTCAGGCTGCTCGACGCCCTCAAGCCGGCCCAAGCCAAGGCCTTTCACGACGAATTCGGCGACGTCAATATCTACATGCGGACGGTGATGCATGTGGTGCAGAAGCCGGACCGTCCGAGGTTCGTGGAGACTCTCTCGACCCTGCTCGGCAAGCGGGGCACGCTGTACCAGATCGAGCTGTCGCTCTGCGCGCTCGACTACTTCCGGACGCTTCCGGGCAGCAGCCCCTCGGGCCTTCCGTCGCACGTCCACAACGTGATCCGCACCGGGGCTACTTCGGTGGGCTTCGATCCGAAGGAGCGCTTCACTCTCTATCCCGAAAGCCGGTTCGAGGTGCTGGCCGGGGGAGAGGACGTTACGATCAACACCGTCACTCTCGGCCACGGCGAGGAAGGGCTGGTGCCCGCCAACTATCTGATCGTCCGGAACCGCAACGGGCACAACGGGCATAACGGGCAGAGAGCCTAGCCAGGGAAGCCGGGAGACGCTGTTCAGCCCCGTGTAGAGTAATCTCTCTCCATGGGGCCTGAGGTTTCCGTCGTCATTCCCACCCACAATCGCCTGGAGGTTCTCGCCGAGGTCCTCCAGGCCTTGGAATTCCAGCAGGGACCCCCGACCTTCGAGGTCGTCGTCGTGGACGATGGTTCCACCGACGGCAGCGGCGACTGGCTGCGCAGCCGAACCTTCCGCATTCCTCTGCGTGTTCTGCTGCAGGACAACCATGGACCGGCGGCGGCGCGCAACACCGGCGTGGCCGCGGCGGCCGGCCGCTGGGTGTTCTTCTTGGGGGACGACACCGTCCCCTCGCCAGGATGGCTGGCGGCTCACCGGGAGGCTCATCGCCGCCGCGGGGACGACCCCCACCTGGCGGTGATCGGCTACACTACCTGGCACCGGCGGATGCGGCTCAATCCGTTCCTGCGCTACGTCAACGAGTACGGCCTGCAGTTCGGCTACGCGCTGATCGGGGACAAAAAAGAAGACGTACCGTTCAATTTTTTGTACACCTCGAATCTCTCGATGCCCCGCGACCTGTTGCTGGCCGAGCCGTTCGATCTGCGATTCCCCTATGCGGCGTGGGAGGACATCGAGCTCGGCTACCGGCTGAAGCGGCGTGGCATGCGTCTTGTTTATGAATCGGATGCCATTGTGGCCCACGATCATCCCACCGATATCGCCCGCTTCGCGGCGCGGCAGGAGAGGGCCGGCTATTGCGCCGTGGTCTTCTACCGCCTGCACCCGGAGCTGGGAGGCTTCCTGGGATTGGGTCCCGACGGACCGCCGCCGCTGCCGCCGGAGGCGCCCCAGAAGCGGCGGGAGCACCTGGTCCGCGCTTTGCAAAATTGGCCTGTGAGGACGCCGAAGCTTTGGGAGGATGTCCTCAGGTATCATTACATCAGAGGTCTTCACCGCGCTTGGTCCCAATTGGGCGCGGAGCAGGAAAAGGAGAGCACCCATGAACACCCCCAGACCAGCCGGCAGACGGTTCCGGGCTGAGGCGATTCCTCTCGCGCTCGCGGCCTTGCTGGCCGTGAGCCTCCCGGCCTACGCCCGCGGTGGGCACTCGGGCGGCGGCCACTCCGGTGGCGGCCATTCGTCGTCCCATTCGGGCCACTCGGGCCATTCGGGCAGTCCGCACGGCTCGACGGGCCGCACCGCTCACGCGGTCCCCTCGACGCCGGGCGCCGGGCGCAGCCACGGCAACAGCCACGGCGGCCACTCCAACGGCGGCCACTTCAACGGTCACGGCCACTTCGGCGGCAGCCGGATCTTCATCGGCGGCTTCGGCTACGACCCCTTCTTCTTCAACTACTACTATCCCTACGGCTACTGGGGCCTCGGCGGATATTGGGGCCCGGACTACGATCCGTATTACGCCACACGGCCCCACGAATATTACGACCGCGATGAGATGGGCGCCCTGGACCTCGACGTCAGCCCCGGGCGGACCCATGTCTTCGTCGACGGCGAGGATCTGGGTGCCGTCGACAACTTCGACGGCTGGCCGGACTACCTGTGGCTGCCGAAGGGCACCTACGACGTCGCCTTCTACCTCGACGGTTACAAGACCATCGCCCGCCAGATCTCCGTCTACCCCGGCAACGTCATCGACATCGACGACCGGATGGAGTCCGGCCCGTCCACTCGGCCCGAGGATCTCGCCACCAAGACTCACGAACGGCGCGACGAGCGTCTGAGCGAGGAGCGGGAGCGCAGCAAGCGGTACGAGGGCCAAGGCGAGGACGAAGGTTGGCGTGACCGGGTTCGCCGCGACCGCGGTCCCCGTCGCGATGACCGCGGCGACTATCGCGGCCGTCCGCCGGCGAGCGACGACTCAGCCCGGGGCCGTCTGGTCCTCGACGTGCGTCCCGAGGATGCCTCGGTGTACGTCGACGGCCGCTTCGTCGGCACCGGCTCGGACCTCTCGATGATGCGCGCCGGCCTCCCCCTGGCCGTCGGCGACCACAAGCTCGCCATCGTCCGCCCCGGACGTCAGGCCCAGGAAAAGACCTTCACCGTCAAGGCCGGTGAGGACGTCAAGCTCGACGTGAGCCTCGAATCCGGTCCCGGCTGATTCCCTTCCCTTCTTACATTCACACCAATCCGACCCTCCTCTCCCTCGGGAGAGGAGGGTCGGATGGTGAGGTCTGCCAGGGATTTGAGTCGGAAGAAGCAAGAAAAGGACGGGATCAGCGGCGGCCAGAGGAGCTGCAAGAAGTAGTATCGCGCCGCCAACCCGTCCTGTCCTATTCATGTTCAAGACGCGTGCCAGCTTAAGCTGCTCCAGGGTGCCGCCGCCAGATAAACCCCATATTCCGCCCCGCCTCCTTCCCCCGCCGGTAACTCCAAAGCTTCTCTTCCTCGCAGCGAGTACACACGGGAAGGACGAAGACCCGGCGAACTCCGGCGGCTTCGAGCTGGTGGCGGGCGGCGGCTTGGAGGTCCAGGTGGGGTTTGCCGTTCGGGCCGGGGCGAGCGACTTCGGGCGCGCTGGCGGCCACCACCTGATCGGCCACCTCTGGCCCCACCTCGTAGCAGCAGGGCCCGATAGCGGGTCCGATCCAGGCGGCCTGATCGGCGGGATCGCCTGCCATTTTGTCCAAGGCGGCCGGGATGACTCCGCCCACGATCCCCCGCCAGCCGGCGTGGACGGCGGCGAGCCCTTCCCGGCCCGCGATCAGCACCGGAACGCAGTCGGCCGTCACCACGGAGAGGGCGAGGCCAGTTTCGACGGTATAGAGAGCGTCCCCCTCACCGCAGACTCCCACCTGGGCGGGTAGCGCCACAGCAGAGTGGATTTGCTTGGCCCAGGCGACCGGCGAGGCGCCGGGTTGAATGGCGCGGAGGATCTCTTCCCGATCGTTCTTAGGTCCGCGCCCCGTGAACCGCACCTCGACATCCCCGTGCCGGGCCTTCCAGACCCAGAAGCCGCCCTCGCGGAAGGGACCGACAGGCCCCTCCAGCGTCATCGCCGCCTTTCCCGGGCCTTGATCAGCGGCTCGATCTCCTTGGCGACGGCGTCGGCCAGCTCGCGCTGCCCCTGGGCGTTGGGGTGGATCTGATCACTCTTCAGGGACGGCGAGCGGAGGATCTCCCCCAGGACGTCGTCCACGATGGGGATGTGGTAGTCGTCGGCCAGCCGGTCGTACATCGCGTTGTAGTGGCCGGCGAAGGGAGCGTCCACTTCGATGAGGACGGGGAGCACATGGGCGGCGAGGATCCGGTCGAGGATCGTCCGCAGGTTCTTCTCCGCCTGATCGGGTGGCACCTGGCGCAGGATGTCGTTGCCTCCCAGCTCGACGATGACCAGCCAGGGGTTCTGCGCCAGCACCTGGTCGAGACGGGCGAGGCCGTCCGCCGTCGTGTCGCCGGAGACGCCGTCGTTGATGATCTCGGTCTTCAGGCGCGCCGCAATGAGCTCCGGGTAGGCCTCTCCGGCCGCCACTCCGACTCCAACGGAGATCGAATCGCCCAGGACCACGATGGTGCTGCCCGGAGAATGCAGGTTGGGGGGCTCATGGTGGCAGGCCGCGAGGAGAACGAGGAGTAGGATTGGGACGAGAGCCTTGCGCATCCCGCGATTGTAGAGGAAGGCGCGGCCCCTGGGCCGCTAAGGGCCGCCCTTCTTCGCCTTGGCAGGCGTTCTCTTCTTTCGCCGAGCTTCGGGGGGAAGGATGTCGGCCAGCTCGTCCCCGGCGAGCTCGGAGTCACTGCCCAGGTATTGGAGAGTGGCGAAGAACAGCTTCTTCTGCTCGGCGGCGTGAGCGTCGTAGAGCTCGACGATGCGCGCGAGCGAGAGCTTCGGCTCGCCCCGCTCCAGTGCCGCTTCGCCCGGCTCCTCCACTTTCGCGGCCTTGCGCAGGTCCCGGCGGATGAGCTTGAGCGTGGCCTCGATCACGAGATCGGGCGGATGGTCCAGCTCTTCGCAGATCCGCAGGAAGACGTCCTCCGGGATGCGGCCCTGATTTTCATACTTGCTCAGGGTGCTGATGTGAATGCCGACTCTCTTCGCCAGGGCCGCCTGGGTTATCTTCTTCTGATCTCTAAGTTGGGCGAGAACCCAGCCCATACGCTCGTCTCCGATCACGGGAAAATCTTACGGTTCAGCCCCACCGGACCACAATCCAACAAATAGAGCACCGAAATTCGCCATTCCGGTGAAAAAATAAGGCGGGTCGCCGATATAGGGGTGGAAGTCGGCGCTATGCAGTCCCCGGGCTTCGCAGCTTCGGCGAAGTTTGGGGCCGGCATCACGAACTTTGGTAGACGCTACAACGCGCCGGAAGGCATGATCGGCGTTCATGCCAGGGGGCGACAGGAAGGTCGTTCCCCGGCGGGCGAGCCCTTGGGTTAGACTTCCCTGAGGATGGCACACGCGGACTATGAAGCGGTCATCGGGCTGGAGGTCCACGTCCAGCTCCTGACCGAGACGAAGATGTTCTGCCGCTGCCCGAACCGGTTCGGGGCGGCTCCCAATACGCTGTGCTGCCCGGTGTGCCTTGGGCTCCCGGGCACGCTGCCGGTGCCCAACCGCCACGCGATGGACCTGGCGGCCAAGCTCGCCCTGGCCCTGGGGTGCGAGGTCCACCCGGCCTCGGTCTTCGCGCGTAAGAATTACTTCTATCCGGACCTGCCCAAGGGTTATCAGATCAGCCAGTTCGACAAGCCTCTCGCCGAGGGCGGCCGCGTCCCCCTGGCGCAGCACGACAAGGTGGTGAGCCTCGAGCGCCTGCACCTGGAGGAGGATGCCGGCAAGCTCCTGCACGAGGCGCCGGGCGGTGGCGCCCTTCCCGGCCAGAGCCTGGTGGACTTCAACCGCTGCGGCGTGCCGCTGGTGGAGATCGTCTCGCGGCCGGACATGGCGAGCGCCGCCGAGGCCCAGGACTATCTCCTGACCCTGCATCAGCTCCTGCTCTACACGGGCACCAGCGACGGCAACATGGAGGAGGGAAGCCTGCGCTGTGACGCCAACGTCTCGGTGCGCCGTAAGGGCGAGACGAAGCTGGGGACCAAGGCCGAGGTCAAGAACGTCAACTCCTTCAAGAACGTCGCCCGCGCCGTGGAGCACGAGATCGAGCGGCAGATCGCGGTGCTCGAAGCGGGCGGCCGGGTGGTGCAGGAGACCCGCAGCTTCGACGCCGAGAAGGGCGTCACCCGGCTGCTGCGCAGCAAGGAGGAGGCGCACGACTACCGCTACTTCCCGGAGCCGGACCTGCCGCCGCTGATTCTCACCGCGGAACGCATCGCCGGGCTCCAGGCCGAGCTGCCGGAGCTGCCCTGGCAGCGGCGGGCGCGCTTCGTCTCCCAGTACGGCCTGCCGGCGGGCGACGCCCAGGTGCTCACCGCCGCCCGCGAGCTCGCCGACTACTACGAGGCCGCCGTGGCCGCGGTGGCGGCCAACCCGAAAGGGATCGCCAACTGGGTGCAGGGCGAGGTGCTGCGCGACGTCAAGGAACGGAAGGTGGAGCTCGGAGGGACGATCACCCCGCAGCGGCTGGCCGCCCTGGTGGCCCTGGTGGACGCGGGGAAGATCTCGAACAGCGCCGCCAAGGAGGTGTTCGCGGCAGTGGCCCCGACAGGGGACGATCCCGAGGCGGCGATCGAGCGGCTGGGGCTCGCCCAGGTCTCGGACACCTCGCAGATCGAGGGCTGGATCGAGGAGGTCGTCGAGCAGAATGCCGGCCCCGTGGCCCAGTACCGCGCGGGCAAGACGCAGACGATCGGCTTCCTCGTGGGGCTGGTGATGAAGCGCTCGGGCGGACGGGCGGAGCCGAAGACAGTGCAGAGGCTCATGCGGCAGGCCTTGGAGAGGGAGCCGAAGACCGTCGCGGCAGACCGGCCTTGATCCAGTTCTTCCATGTCAGCAAGCGGTACCCGAGCGGCCAGTCCGCCCTGGAGGACGTCACGTTCGACATCCCGCGGGGGCAGTTCGTCTTCCTCACCGGCGCGAGCGGTGCCGGCAAGACGACGCTGCTGCGGCTGATCTTCCGTGAGGAGGTCCCGTCGTCCGGCCAGATCCTCGTCAACGGCCGCAACGTCTCGTCGATCCCGCAGAGCAAGATCCCCTATCTGCGGCGCACGATCGGCGTCGTCTTCCAGGACTTCCGGCTGATTCCCCGCAAGACGGTGTTCGAGAACGTCACCCACCTGCCGCGCCTCCTGGGAGTCGACGTCCAGGGGCAGAAGAGGATGGCCTACCACGCCCTGCGCCGGGTGGGGCTCGCCCACCGCCTGAACGCCTTCCCGCCCGAGCTCTCCGGCGGCGAGCAGCAGCGGGTGGCCATCGCCCGGGCACTGATCAACGAGCCCGAGATTCTGATCGCCGACGAGCCCACCGGCAACCTCGATCCGGATCTCTCGCGGGAGATCCTCCGCCTCTTCCTGGAGGTCAACCTGCGGGGGACGACGGTGATCCTCGCGACCCACGACCGCGACACCATCCAGCGGATAGGCCGCCGGGTGATCACCCTCGACCGCGGCACCGTGGCCCTGGACCAGGAGCTCGTGGGCACCGATCCGCCGGCGCTCGATTTATCGGCGGGCGCGGCCGGCGGCGCGGCAGAGAGTGCCGCCGGGACGGAGAGTCCGGACCTCTCCGAGCCACAGGACAAGGGGGAGGACGTTTGAAGCTTTTCCAAGCCCTGCGCTATTTCTTCCACGAGGCGGCGGTGAACCTGCTGCGAAGCTGGAAGGTGAGCCTGCTGGCGGTGCTCACCATCGCCGTCAGCCTGTTCATCGGCGGCGCGTTCCTCCTCGTCTCCGGCAACCTCTCCGCGTCGCTGGAGCGCTGGCGCGGGCAGATGCGGGCGGTGATCTACCTCAAGCCGGACACGCCCGAGGCCGATCTGCGCCGGCTCGCCGCGGAGGCCGCCGGCCAGCCGGGAGTCAAGTCCGTGCAACCGGTCACTCCCGCCGGGGCGCGCAAGCGGTTCCAGGAGATCTTTCCGGGCCTCGCCGACCTGGTGGCCGGCTGGCAGGACGAGCCGCTGCCGGCGTCGCTGGAGGTGGGGCTCGATCCCGCGACGGCGCCCCAGGCGCGGACCGCCTGGCTGGACGGCTGGCGCCACCGTCCGGAGGTGACTCTGGTGGACGACGACCGCGAGTGGCTGGGCCAGCTCGAGACGGTGGTGGCGGTGGTGCGGGCGGTGGGGCTGGCGCTGGTGGGCGGGCTCCTGGGAGCGGCGATCTTCACCATCGCCAGCGTCATCCGGCTGACCGCCTATCTTCACCACGAAGAGATCTCCATCCTGCGGCTGGTGGGCTCCACGGAGTTCTTCATCCGCGGCCCCTTCTACGTCGAGGGGCTGCTCCAGGGTTTGCTCGGCGGGCTGGTGGCGAGCGGCGCGCTGTGGGGCGCCTACCAGTTTCTACATGCCCGCAGCCGGGGCTCGCTCGTCTCGGCCGTCCTGGCCCTCGACTTCCTCAGGCTCCAGGATGTCGCCTTCCTCGTCCTCCTCGGCGCCGCCGCCGGCCTCTTCGGCGCCATCGCGTCGCTGCGCCGCGAGGCGTTGTAAAAAACAAAAAGGCCCCGCCTTGCGGCGGGGCCTCTCGACCAGCCATTGGGTAGCCGGTCTACGAAGAGGGAATGATGAGGGTGACCACGGCCGCTCTGCGGTCGGTGACCTGACCCTCGGTAGTGATACGGCCCGGACCGATGCCATGCCGCGTCACCAGGTAGTTCTTCACGGCCTGGGCACGCTGGTCCGCGAGCCGCTGGTTGGGCCCCTTGCCGGCTACGTCGTAGCCGACGACCTGGGCGTTCGAGTCGGTCTTATCCTTCATCCGCAACCCGACCTCGTCGAGCTTGGCCTTGCAGCGGTTGTCCAGACGGGCGCTGCCCGGCGTGAAGTCGCAGGTCACCTCCATCCGCTCCGGAGGAGCCGGAGCCGGCGGCGGTGGCGGGGGTGGCGGCGGAGGCGGAGGCGGCTCGGCCGGTGGTGGCGGCGGGGGTGGCGGCGGCTCAACCGGTGGCGGCGGAGGCGGCGGAGGCGGCGGGGCTTCGTGGCGAACCAGCCGTGGGAAGTAGCTCACACCCAGGAGACCGCCCAGCGGGCAGTGGTCCGAGATCGAGCTGAGCTGAGAGAGGTCGGTGCGCAGGGCAAAGTTGAAGGCCCAGTCCCCACCGCCCAGCCAGACGCGGCCGCCGGTCGTGAGGTCATAGCGGTCCTTGTACTTGTGGAAGCCGTCGCCGCTGACGATCGCACCGGTGGAGTCGACGAGGGCGATGTTCTTGCCGTCGCTGTAGAAGTTCGCGACCGCCTCGGTGATCCAGTCGAAGTTGTCGCTGACCCGCCCGACGTAGCCGATGCCGACGTGGGAATCTTTGGCGAAGTTGCCACCCGGATCGTAGTAGCCGAGGTCGATCACCCATTTGTTCAGGCGCCAGCCGAGGCCGCCACCCCAGCCCGTCTCGTCCGGGGCGACCTTGTCGTCACCCGTCGACGGCTCGACGAACAGGTTCAGCGCCAGGGTCGAGGCATCGCCCTGGGCGCCGAAGATGCGGAACTTGGTGCCGATGTGGGCGTTGCCGAGGCCGTCCGCGTTGAGGTCCGGGCCGCCGACTCCCAGTTGGCTCCGGGAGTAGACGTACTTCTCGTAGGGGAGGGCGACGCTGACCTCCCACCGGTCGGTGATGCCGTAGCCGAAGCTGGCATCCACCCGGTGATAGTCGACGCTCATCTCGTCCTTCCGGCGGCCTGGGAACTCCCGAATGTCGACCAGCGGGTCCCAGTTGTTGTAATAAAGACCAAATGACCACCCACCCTGAGGCAAAGTATCGCCTGTCATCAGGGTGAACAGCCCGGTCTCGCCTGTAGCTGTCGGCGCATTGGCTTGCTCCGCAGCCGAGGCCCAGGCAGGCGCGAGGCCCACCAGCAGACCCAATCCCAACCATTTCAGTTTCATTCGTTCTCCTCCGGCTGTAAGCCAATCCTGCGAAGGTTTCGAAGCAAACCTCGCCTTCTTGTTGACTGCAGCGAAGCCACCCCGCAAGGCGACGACATCGATCAGGTCATTCTCCGAGCGCCGGACTCAGCGATACGACTTGACCGAAATACGTGCCTCCACGCTCCCACTCCCTTTCAAAGCTTGTGCCACGATGGCCGAGAGGAAGAACCGATATTTCCGCAACCTGACGGAGGACTCGAAACCGAGCCCGGCATCGGGAACGTAGCCGCTGAGCTGTGTATAGACCTTCCTGTCGAAACCGAGGGTACCGTAGCCTCCATACAGGACCCAGTACCAGTTGTCCCAGTCGAGCCACAGGAAGTGGTGGGTCTTCTCGATGAACCAGGGCATGAAGTACTCCCAGGTGGTCAGGAGCACCTCGGTGCCGTGGCGACGGTCGGTGTAGCCGAGGAGGCCGTCGCGGCCGGTCAATTGAAAAAAGTTATCGCTGGGCAGGCGCAGGCGGTCGATCTGGGGCTCCGACGAGGGCGGCGCGGTGGGATCCGGGGTGACCGATCCCACATGGGGGTAGGAGCCGCCGGCCAGGCGGCCGATGAGGAACGACCGCCGGGTGATGTCGAAACGCTTCAGCGCCTCGAACTCGAGCTTGACGTAATCGTAGTCGCCGCCATAGGGAAAGCCGTAGGTCACGGCGCCGGTGAACCCGGCGCCGCCCGGGCCGATCTCGCGGAAGGCGGAGAACAGGCGCTCGGGCTGCGACCGCGGCTCGCCGACGATGGCGTTCGAGCGGCCGTCCTCGGGCGTGCCGAACTGGTAGGCGTAGCGGACGAAGGTGTTGGTGGCGCCCAGGCGCAGCAGGCGATCCACCTCCGTCGGCTTGTTGGTGCTGATGCGGTCGAGCTCGGCCAGGAACGAGGTGCGGTGGTTGTAGCTGTGCGGCCACTGGAACAGCACCAGGGTGCCTCGCACGCGGTCGAAATCGTTGGTGACGTCCTGGTCGATGCGGTCGAAGCTGATGGAATCGAAGACCGTGATCTGGGTCGTCCGCCGCAGGCTGTAGTACTTGTAGCGCAGGAAGGCGGTGATGTCGCCGTTGATGAAGTTGTACTTCACCTGGCCTTCGAAGAAGACCTCGTTGATGAGCCGGCCGATCCGCAGGTCGAGGTCGCCTTCGGGAAAGAAGACATCCAGGCGGGGCAGGATTCGGTCCTCCGGCGGCTTCGGCCCCGCCGAATCGCCCGGCTCCGCGGTACCCGTGTCAGGCGGCAGGGGCCGCGCGGGCGCCGGAGCCACCGTTGGCGTCGGCGGTGCGGGCATGGCCTCCGGCGGCTGCTCGGCCGGCACTGGCGTCTCCTCCGGCGGTTGAGCCCAAACCGGCAGGGAGCAGACGGCGGCGAGGAGGGTCGCGGTGGCGGCGAGGCGGCGGAGGCTTGCCATGGGGGATGATTCTAGTCGCGCAGCCTGGCGCGCGAGCAACCGGACGCGTCCGGCAAGAAATTCAACGGTGCAGAATCTGGTCGACCCGCGAGAGGAACGTCTTGCTTTGATTGGGCCCGAGGGCGGCCGAGACCACTTTCTCCTCGGCCCGCACGAGGTCGATGATGGCTTCGACGCCGCGGCCGGCGTCCATCTCGGCCTTGCTCATGCGGAACGGGATGTCGAGATCGGCTTGGCGGCCATGGCCCGACAGCAGCTCGCGGGCCTGGCCATGGATGTGCTCGGCGACGGCCGCCAGCTCTTCGGCCGACTGGCCGTGGAGGCGCTCGGTGTGCAGGCGGCTCAGGTCCTCGTTCAAGCTCACCAGCCCGGAGGTGATGAGGCCGTAGAGCAGCTTGCAGGCCTCGAAGGGGCTCATGCCGAGGCCGATGGCGACCTCCTCGATCGTCCGCCGCTCGTCGATCTTGCAGATCAGCGCCCACTCCTGAGGCGTCAGCGAGACCGAAGTGGTGGCGGCCTGCTGGGTGAAGACGGGCACCAGGCGGGTCGAGGGAATGCGCTTGGAGAGGATCTGCCACTCGTCGATCCGCCGCGCCGCCTCCATCAGGAGGTTGGTGTTGGACTTCTGGATCGTGGTGATCTCGGTCTCCTGCCCGGGGGTGAAGACGAAGTCTCCTTCCGGCCAGATGGCCAGCTCGTACATCGCCTCCTCGCCCTGCAGGTCGCCGGAGTGCGCGTGGACGATATGGCCGCCGCGCAGGTAGATCTCGCCGGTGGCGTCGTTGTTGCGCCGCAGGGAGAAGAGACCCGTCTTCCCCGAAACGGAGACGAGTTGAATGATGTCGGGGAGCGGAAGCTCTTTGAGCGAGCCCTGGAAGGCCATGGAGAGGCGATGGTAGCACAGGCAAAAAATCAAGAGCAAGAAACCAGAGATGCGGCAAGCTCTTGAAATTCGACTACTTAGCGGCCCGGGGGTTATCGCCCGGGTTTGGGGTCCGCGAGGCGATCGAGACGCAGCCGCTGGGCGCAGCAGATGGCCACCGCCAGGGCGTCCGTGGCGTCGCTGGCCCAACCTTCGCCCCGCGCGGCGAGGATCAGGCGGACCATGTGGGCGACCTGGTCCTTGTCGGCGCGGCCGTTGCCGGTGACGGCGGACTTGACCTCGGCCGGGCTGTACTCGCGGATCTCGATGCCGCGGCCGGCGAGCACGGCGAGGAGCGCGCCACGGGCCTGCGCGAGGACGATCAGCGAGTGGACGTTCATGCCATGAAACGGCGTCTCCAGGACGGCGAGGTCCGGCGGACGCCGGGCCAGCAGGTCCTGCAGGCGGCCGGCGAGGTGGCCCAGCCGCTCGGGCAGAGCGAGGCCGCGCGGACAGGAGAAGCGGCCGGCCTCGATGGGGAGCAGCGACGAGCCCTGGCGCTCGATCAGCCCGTACCCGGTGTGCAGGCTGCCCGGATCGAGTCCCAGGATGAGCACGGCGAAACGGCGGACGTGGCGGGGACGGCCCGCCTACCGCGACTGGGCTTCCAGGATCTTTTCGACGTTCTCGTCGATGTGGAGGTTGCCCCAGACCTTCTGGGCGTCGTCGTGGTCTTCCAGGGCCTCCATCAGGCGCAGGACCTGCTTGACCTTGTCGGCGGGGACGTCGATCGAGGTCGTGGGCACCATGGCGAGCTCCTTGGCGGCGACGGGGATCTCCCGCCGCTCGAGCTCTTCCTGCACGGTGACGAAGTCCTCCATCGGGGTGTAGATCTCGTAGGCCTCGTCCTCGATGGCGACGTCGTCGGCGCCCAGCTCGAGGGCCAGCTCCATGAACTTCTCCTCGTCCATCGCCGTGCGCTCGATGGCGAAGTAGCCCCGGCGGACGAACATCCAGGAGACGCAGCCCGAGTCCCCGAGGTTGCCGCCGTTGCGCGCGAAGATGTGCCGGATCTCCCCTGCCGTGCGGTTGCGGTTGTCCGTCATCCCTTCGACCAGGATGGCGATGCCGCCCGGGCCGTAGCCCTCGTAGATGACCTCTTCATAGACCTCGGCCGCCAGCTCCCCCGTGCCCTTCTTGATGGCGCGGTCGATGTTGTCCCCCGGCACGCTGTTGGACCGCGCTTCGAGCAGCGCCGAGCGCAGCCGGGCATTGCCTTTCGGATCGGCGCCGCCAAGGCGGGCGGCGACGGTGATCTCCTTGAGGATCTTGCTGAACATCTTGCCGCGGCGAGCGTCGGTCGCCGCCTTCTTGTGCTTGATCGTGCTCCACTTGCTATGGCCTGACATGGGGTCGCTCCTGGCGAACAGTACTGAGGAACGGTCATTCTATGGCCTTAAATGGCTCAAAATCAAGACTTTTGGCCCTCCCGGCGATTGACTGGGACGGCAAGGGAGTGCTAGAAAAGCGGGCTGGAGTCAACACTGGAGATGGCCATGCCCTCGATCCTCGTCGTCGAGCAAGAAGACCGCTACGTGGAGCGCATCCGCGCGGCCCTTTCCGTCGAGGGGTGGAAGGTGAGGGTGGTGCCGAGCGCCGATCAGGCGATTCAGGCGGCGGCCTCGGAGGCTCCGGACCTGGTGCTGGTCAGCGCCGAGGTGCCCGCCGCAGCGACCCTCGCGGGAGCGTTCTCGCGCAACGGCGGCGGCCCGGGAGTGTTGGGCCTGCTCCCCGAGGGCGCCGCCTTCCCGGCGCCCGGCTTCGCTCCCGACGACCTGCTGGCCAAGCCCTTCACCGACGAGGCCCTGCGCGCCGCGGCCCACAGGGCGCTGGGGTCTCACCGGCCGGCCGCGCCGGCAGAAGCCCCTGCGGCCGCTCGCAGCAGCGATCAAAAGCTCACCTCGCACGACATCTTCGGCGACGTCCTGGACGAGGTGGAGGGCCCCCGGACTCCGGCGCCCGCCGCTCCGGCCGGCCCGCCACCTCTGCTCACGGCAGCCGCCACCGCCGCGGCGAGGCCGGCACCGCCGCCCGCCGCACCTGCGCAGCCTTCCGCGCCTTCCTCAGGCGACGAGATGCAGAGGCGCCTGGAGAAGACCCTCTCGGGCATGCTGACGCCCGATCGATTGACCCCCGGATCGACCCCTGACAAGCCGCGCCCGGCGGCACCGGCAGCCACATCGCCCGCCGCCACCGGTCCGGCTCCCCGGCGCGGCGACACGCAGTCCGACAACATCGATGCCCTGCTGAGCAGGACGCTCTCCAACCTGGACCTGGGCAAGACGAAGACGGGCGTGCGCCCGCCGCCGCCGGCTTCTCAGCCAGCGGCTCCGCCGGCCGCCGCTCCGGTACCGGTCCGTCCCGCCACGCCGGCTGCTGCGCCCGCCGCTACGGCGGCTCCCGCGCCGGCGGCCGAGGGCACGGCGGTACGCAAGGCGCGGGCGCTGGGCGATTTCGACTTCTCGGAGCTGGAGGAGCTGGCCCGCTCCAGCCGCACCGCGACATCTGCGCCGCCGCCGGCCCGGGCGCCCTCGCCGCCGCCGCTCCCACCGCCGGTGACGGCCCAGGCTCCGGCCACCGCCGTGCGCCCTCCGGCCGCCCCCGCGCCACCGCCTCCAACCCCTCCGGCTCCCCCGCCGTTCCAGCCGCCGGCCGCCGCCGAGCCCCCGGTCCCGCCGCGGCCCGCCGAGCCCGCCTTCTCCCTGGCGCCGGAGAGCGCGGCCACGCAGCGCATTCCGGTCTACAGCGACGAGCCGGTCGAGGGAGAGCGCTTCGGCCAGTACGCGCTGCTCGAACGCATCGCCGCGGGCGGCATGGCCGAGGTCTGGAAGGCGCGCATGCGGGGTGTGGAGGGCTTCCAGAAGACGGTCGCCATCAAGCGCATCCTGCCGCACATGACGGACAACGCCGAGTTCGTGGGGATGTTCATCGACGAGGCGAAGCTCGCAGCGCAGCTCAGCCATCCCAACATCGTCCACATCTACGACCTGGGCAAGATCGGCCGCGACTACTACATCGCCATGGAGTACGTCGAGGGCAGGGACCTGCGCTCGCTGCTCAACGCCGGCCGCCACAAAGGCCTCTACCTGCCCCTGAGCCTGAGCCTGTTGATCGCCTCCCGGGTGGCCAATGCCCTCGACTACGCCCACCGCAAACGGGACTTCGAGGACCGCGAGCTGGGCCTCGTCCACCGCGACGTCTCACCCCAGAACGTCCTGCTCACCTACGACGGCGAGGTCAAGCTGTGCGACTTCGGCATCGCCAAGGCCGTCTCGTCGGCCAGCCAGACTTTGATCGGGGCGCTCAAGGGGAAGCTTCAGTACATGTCCCCCGAGCAGGCCTGGGGCCGGCCGGTGGACGCCCGCTCCGACCTCTTCTCCCTCGGTTCCGTGCTCTTCGAGATGATCACCGGCGAGCGCCTGTTTCCGGGCGACACCGAGATCTCGGTCCTGGAGTCGGTACGCCAGGGCAAGGTGCGGTCGCCGCGCCAGGTGAACCCGGCGGTGCCGAAAGAGGTGGACGACATCGTCGTCCGCGCCCTGGCGGTGGCTCCCCAGGCCCGCTTCCAGAGTGCCGGCGAGATGAAGCAGAAGCTGGAGGCGGCCCTCGCCTCCCTGGGCCTCTCGGCCAGCTCTGCCGATCTCGCCGCCTACGTCCATCGCGCCCTGCAACCCGGCGAGCCGGTGCCCACCGCCGCCGAGAGAGCTCCGGCACCGTTTCCAGCGCCGTCCGCGCCGGTCTCCTGGCCACCCGAGCCTGCGTTCGCCGCTCCCGCCGGGCCGGTCATTCCAGAGCCGCTGTCGCCGCCGCCAACGGAGAGTGAGGCTTCAATCGAGCCCGTGGCCGCCGTGGGCGCCGTCGCCATGGGCGAGGAGGGAGGGCGCAAGAGCCGCACCTTCCTCTATGCCGCCATCGCGGCCCTCGTGGTGGTGGCGATCGTCACCTTCTGGTTCCTGAACCGGCGGCACGGCGAAGCGCCGGCCGTCTCCCCGGCCGCCCCTGTGGCGTCCACTCCGGCTCCTGGAGCGGCGCCGAGCGGAACGCCCGGATCGCCGCAGGCGACTCCCGCGGCGACCCCCGGCGGCGTCAACGTCCAGGCGCTGGTGGACAAGCAGCTTGCGCAGAAGGAAGAAGACATGCGCAAGAAGCTCGAGCAGCAGCAGAAGGATCTCGAGAAGCAGATCGCGGCGGCCAAGGCGGCGGGCAAGCCGCTGCCCACCGCACCGGCGCAGACGGCCGGTACTCCGGCTCCGGCCGTGGCGGTGCCGGCCGTTCGCCAGCCCACCCCGGAGCCCGCGGCCCCTTCGGCGGCGGCCGCTCCCGAGCCGCAGCGGCGCGAGCCCGAGCCCGCCAAGGTGCAGGAGAAAGCTCCGGAGAAGCCTTCGGCGCCCGCTCCCGAGCCTGCCAAGCCCCGAGTACCCGAGCCTGCCGCCGCTCCCCGCGTCAAGGCGGGCGATCTGGTCGAGCCGGGTCCGGGCGTGTCCCCGCCTCAGCTTGTCAACTATTCCAAACCGGCGTATCCTCCCATCGCCCGGAGCATGCGGGTTGAAGGAGATGTGGTCGTCGCGGTGCTGGTCGACGAAAATGGTCAGGTCCAGGACGCGAAGGTGACGGAGCCGATCGTCCAGAAGGTCGGCATCAACGAGGCCGCCCTCTCGGCGGCCCGCTCCGCACACTACAAGCCCGCAACGAAGGAAGGGGTCCGGGTCAAGATGTGGACTCGCCTGAGGGTACCTTTCAAACTGTGACCCGCGCTTTTGAAGCAATCGATTGTAGCGGTCATTCTGTAGCGGTCGCCGGCCCGTTGGATCAACCGGCCGGCGGCGCGATTCGGAGGAAGACGAGACGATGAGCCTTACCGACCAACAGAGGAAGTTTTACGAGAACACTCTTGCCGTGACGCGGCAGGAGATGGACGAGCTGGACCGGCTGATCGAGGAAGAGCTCGCGAAGGTCAAGGACCGCCTCGCGGAGCTCCAGAACGGCAAGAAGGCCTCCCGCCAGATGTACGACGCGGCCTGCATGCGACTCGGAATCGCCAACGATCTCGAGGCTGAAGAGGGTCATTCCGGCGAAGTTTGACGCTCGTTCATGGCCTGGTTCCGAAAGACGAAGAAGCCCAAGCCGGTCCGCATGGATCGGCCCCGCAGCACCGTACCCGAAGGATTGTGGGTCAAGTGCGAGGGGTGCAAGGAGATCGTCTATTCGCGGGACCTGGACCGCAACCTGCGCGTCTGTCCCAAGTGCGGCTATCACTTCCGCATCGACGCCCGCACCCGCATCTCCCTGCTGCTCGACGATCCCCAGCCGAAAGAGCTGTTCGCGGCGGTGAGCCCCGTCGATCCCCTGTCGTTCCGCGACAGCAAGCGCTACCGCGACCGCATCAAGTCGTATCAGCAGGCGGTGGGCGAGCGCGACGCCGTGGTCGTGGTGCAGGGCGCCCTGGAGGAGATCCCGGTGATCCTCGCCTCCATGGAGTACCGCTTCATCGGCGGCTCCATGGGCTCGGTGGTGGGCGAGAAGATCACCCGCGCCGCCGAGCGCGCCCTGGAGCGCAAGTGGCCGCTGATCGTCGTCTCCGCCTCCGGCGGCGCGCGCATGCAGGAGGGCGTGCTGTCGCTGATGCAGATGGCCAAGATCTCCGCCGCCCTCGCCCGTCTGCGCACCGCCCGGCTGCCCTACCTCTCGGTGCTCACCGATCCCACGACCGGCGGCGTCACCGCCTCCTTCGCCATGTTGGGCGACCTCAACGTCGCCGAGCCGGGAGCCCTGATCGGCTTCGCCGGCCCTCGCGTCATCGAGCAGACCATCCGCCAGAGCCTGCCCGAAGGGTTCCAGCGCAGCGAGTTCCTGCTCGATCACGGCTTCCTCGACCTCATCGTCGAGCGCTCGGAGATGAAGGAGACGCTGGCAAGGTGCCTGCGGCACCTGCTGTAGACCCCAACGCGGTTCTCTCCCGCCTCGAAGGGCTGGGCATCAAGCTCGGCCTGGAGCGGGCTCGCGACCTCCTGGTGCGGATGGGCGAGCCGCAACGCCGGTTTCCCTCCGTCCTCATCGCGGGCACCAACGGCAAAGGCTCCACCTCCTCCTTCCTCGCCGCCATGGCCAGGGAGGCCGGCTACCGCACGGGGCTCTACACCTCTCCCCATCTGGAATGCGTCGAAGAGCGGCTGCGGATCGATGGCCGCGCCATCGGCTCCGGCCGTCTCGGCGCCATCCTGGAGGATCTCGTGGGGCTCGCCGAGCGGGAGACGGGCTCGCCGCCCACCTACTTCGAGGCCGTCACCCTGGCCGCCTTCCGCTGGTTCGCCGACGAGAACGTGGACCTCGCCGTGCTGGAGGTGGGGCTCGGCGGCCGGCTGGACGCCACCAACCTCGCCGATCCCATCCTCTCGCTCATCACTCCCATCGGCTTCGACCACCGTGAGTTCCTGGGCGATACCCTCGCCGCCATCGCCCGCGAGAAGGCGGGGATCCTGCGCTCCGGCCGCCCCGCCCTGGCCTGGATCGAGGACGCCGAGCCGGCCGAGTCGGTGCAGACGGTGGCCGGCGAAGTGGGGGCGGACCTCCGCTTCGCCTCGCGCGAGGTGCGGATCGAGGCCGTGGAGCCGCTCGGCTGGGAAGGACAGCGGATTCGCTTGGCGACGCCGGCACGCGGCTACGACCTGGAGATCGCACTGCTGGGGGATCACCAGGCAAAGAACCTGGGCCTGGCGGTCGAGGCGGCCGAGACTCTGGCAAGCCTGGGCTTCGACCGTTTGGATTCCAAATCCATCGCCGCCGGAGCCGCCGCCTGCCGCTGGCCGGGCCGGCTGGAGCCAATCGCGCTGCCCGGCGGTCGCCGCGTCCTCCTCGACGCCGCCCACAACCCGGACGGTGCGGAGGTGCTGGCCCGCTTCCTGAGTCATCTGGGCCCTCCCATCGATCTCCTCTTCGGCGTCCTGGCAGACAAGGACTATGGCGAGATGCTCCCACGGCTCGCTGCTCAGGCCCGCCGCGTCGTCCTCACCCGCCCGGCGAGCCCGCGGGCGAAAGACCCCGCCGAGCTCGTCCCTCTCCTGGCGGGACGCGAGGGCGTCCTCGTGGAGCCGGACCCGGACCTCGCCCTGGACCGTGCCCTCGCCCTGGGCGGCGAGGTGCTGGTCGCCTGCGGCTCGATCTACCTGGTGGGAGAGGTGCGCAAAACACTGCGGGAGCGCTTCGGAGTCCCGAAAGCGCTCCTCTGAACGCGGATCGTGGGAGGCGACGGTCTCTACGACAGGGTCAGGCCTCTACGAAGCCCGGCGGATCCTTCACACCCCAAGGGATCCAGCCGTCAAACCCTATATCCTGGAATTGTTCCACCCTGGCGGCACAGAAGGCCTGGAGAGCCTCCCAGAGGGGCGACTGATTTTCTTTCTCGCTCAGCTGCTGGGCAAACTGCTGAATGTTCATCCTGCTTCTCCTTTCGGTGTCTGAAGCGGTTGTGGAGGGTCCGGCAGGCGATCCTTTGCAGGCGGTCTGCCAGCCGCAGGGCCAGGCATGGAACTCGTTACCGGAAAAAGGTTTACGTGGAATGAGCGGCCTCGCGCGCGGCGTGCGGAGTGCGCGGAGCCGAGCACCCCGCGCAGGCCGCTGCGCGAACCCGCTCAGCCGCCCAGGTGCTGGAGGCGGCGGCGCAGGCTGTGGCGGGAGATCCCGAGCATCTTCGCGGCCTGGACCTGGTTGCCGTTGGCTCGCGCCAGGGCCTCGCGGATGGCATTGCGCTCGAGGATCTCCAGATTGAGCGAAGAAGCCGGGGCCGGCTCCTTCGGGCCGAGGTCCGGCGGCGCCGGAGGAGGTTGGATGCGGTCGAGGAGGGGCCGGTCGATGGCGCCGCCCGAGGGGCAGAAGATGACGGCGCGGCGCAGGACGCTTTCAAGCTCCCGGACGTTGCCGGGCCAGGGTTCGCCGAGCAGGACGCGCAGGGCTCCCTCGGTGACGCCGCGCACGGGCTTGCCCATCTCGGCGGCGAACCGGCTCACCATCCCCTTGACCAGCAGCGGGATGTCCTCGGCGCGGCGGCGCAGGGGAGGCACCCGCACCAGGAGGCCCGCCAACCGGAAGTAGAGGTCGCGCCGGAGGCGACCGCTGTCGACAAGGGCCGGCAGGTCGACGTTGGTGGCCGCCACGATCCGCACGTCGACGGGCACGGGCGGCTCGCCGAGGGGGCGCACGAGACGCTCCTGGAGCACGCGCAGCAGCTTGGGCTGCAGCTCCAGTGGCATCTCGCCGATCTCGTCGAGGAAGAGGGTGCCGCCGTGCGCCTCCTGGAAGCGTCCGCGGCGCGGACTGACGCCCGTGGCGACCCGTGCGCCGATCCCGAACATCTCGGCTTCGAGCAGCTCCGCCGGAATCGCGGCGCAGTTGATCGCGATCAGCGGCATGCCGGCGCGGGGCGACGAGAGGTGGATGGCTTCGGCCAGAGGCTCTTTGCCCACGCCGGTCTCGCCGACGAGGAGGACGGAGACGTCCCAGCGCGCCACGGCCTGGATCTGCGCGTAGATCTCGCGCATTTCCGGCGCGGTGCCCGGCACATGGCCCTCGGGAAAGGTGAGGCGCGCGTCGGCCGGCTTGCTCGATGGATGGCCAGGCGGCTGGAGAAACGCGGACGAGGCCTCGACCGTAAGGGTCTCCATGGGACTCTGGAGGCGATCGGCGGGGGTGATCTCGATGGCGATCCGGTCGGCGGCGTCGTCCAGGCGACGGAAGCGGAATTCGAGCGGACCGAAGGCGAGCCGGTCTCCCGGCGAGAGCTCGGCGCGGCGCATCCTGCTGCCGTTGAGGAACGTGCCGTTCTTGCTTCCCTGGTCGATGACGGTCACCCGGTCTCCTTCGACGACCAGGACGGCGTGGCGCCGCGAGACTCCCGCGAACGGCAGCACGTGCCGGGCCGGAGCATGGCTGCCGATGGCATTGGAGCCCTCGGCGAGGTCGAGGGCGAGCTCGACGCCATCGAGGTGGCCGAGGAGACGGAAGGCGCTGCCGGAATCGGGTCGGGGATCGTCCACAGGGATTGGTCGGGGCTGAAAGGCTTCCGCCGCATCCTACACTCGCACGGGGGAGCCATTTCAAGCGGAGGATGCATGAGGAGACGCTGGCGCGACGCGACGCAGACAATTCAGGGGTTGCCGGAGCAGGACGCCGTCTCCGCGCCCGCCGGCGAGGAGAGGACGGACGGCGACGGGATCGGGAGCCCGGGGTCGCGCCTCGGCCGCTATGTGATCCTCTACCGCCTGGGCAGCGGCGGCATGGGAGTGGTCTTCGCCGCCTATGATCCGGAGCTGGACCGAAAGGTCGCGCTCAAGCAGGTCCGCCTGGAGACCGGCTCGCCCGCGGCCCGCGAGGCGCTGCGCCGGGAGGCCCAGGCGATGGCCCGGCTGTCGCACCCCAACATCGTCGCCGTTCATGACGTCGGAGGCGATGGGCACGACGTGTTCCTCGCCATGGATCTGATCGACGGGGTCACGCTGGACGAATGGCTGAAGCTCGGCAAGCGGGGCTGGCGCGACGTCCTGCGCGTGTTCGTCCAGGCGGGGCGGGGGCTCGCGGCGGCGCACGCGGCGGGCGTGGTCCATCACGACTTCTCGCCGCGCAACGTCCTCGTGACGGCGGAGGACAAGGCTCTCATCGCCGACTTCGGCCTGGCCCGGGCGCTGGAAGGGCCGGATGTCGAGCCGCCGGACGAGGCGGTGCGCGGCACTCCGGCCTATCTCGCGCCGGAGAGGCTGCTGGGCGTCGACGTCGATCCGCGCAGCGATCAGTTCAGCTTCTGCGCCGCTCTCTACCGTGCGCTGTACGGGACGGTGCCCTTTCCGGCGGACAGACCGGCCGACAGCCCGGCGCTCTATCTGGAGCGGGTGGAACGGGGCGACATGGCGCCACCGCGGGACGGAAGACGCGTGCCTCGGCGTCTCCTGACTCTGTTGCGGCGAGGCCTCGACATCCGGCCGGAGAACCGCTTCGCGACGATGCCCGAGCTGCTCGGAAGGCTCGAAGCGGCCTTGCGCCGGCCTCGCGTGCTGCTCTTCACGGCGGTCACCGTGCCGCTCGCCGCGGCGGCGGTGATCGTGCTCCTGGGACCGCTGGCGCAGGTCCCGCCGCCGGACCGCCTGGCCGGCGTCTGGAGCGCGGCGCAGCGGCAGTCGGTCCGCAAGGCTCTCCTGCGGCTCGATCCGGCGACCGGAACCCATGCCGCCTCCCGGCTCGAGAGCGAGGTCGACGCGTACGCGGCGCGGTGGCGGGCCATCGACGAAGACGGCCATCGCACGGCGCTCCGCGATGGGGCCGGTCTGGTGCGCGACCGGCAACGGCTCTGCCTGGATGCGCGCCGGGCCGAGCTGCGCGCCTTGATCTCCCGCTTGGAGGTTTGGCAAGACCGCTCCCTGGAACCGGCGGTCCGGGCCGTCCAGGGGCTTTCCGACCTTGGAAGCTGCGCCGATGTCCGCGTGCTGCGCGATCTCAAGGCTCCGGCGCCGGACGCGCGGATCCGGCGTGCCATGGTTCCTCTGCAGGACCGGCTGGAGGAACAGTTCACGCTGCTGGAGACCGGAGCGGTGCCGGACGTGGCCCGCGTCGACTGGATGGTCGCCGAGGCCGATCGTCTCGGGTATCCGCCGCTGGTTCTCCGGGCACACGAGATCCGCGGCTCCATCCGGATGGACCGCGGGCTGCCGGGAGCCCAGGCCGACTTCGAAGCCGCGCTGCAGGCCGCGGTCGCCTCGGCGGACCCCATCGGCCAGGCCCGGATGTTCGGGTTGCTGGCGAGGGACGTCGGGCTCGTCGAAGGCAGGTTTGCGGACGCGCGGCTGTGGCGGGGTCTTGCCGAGTCCGGCCTCGCGGCGCTCGGTCCCGGCCACGAGGAGGTCGAGGTCCGTGTCCTGCAGTCGCTGGGAGCGGCGGCGCAGGCCGAAGGGGACAGCCGGGAGGCCGCCCGCCGCTACCGCCGGTCTCTCGCCCTGGCCGAGCGGCTCTGGGGGAAAGACAGTACCCGCCTGCCGCCGATCCTCAGCAACCTGGCGGTGGCGGTCGGAGGCAAGGAGGGTGGCTCGCAGACGGCGATGGCACTCCTGCGGCGGGCCCTGTCGATCGGGGAGCGCGCCTACGGTCCGGACAGCCCCATCGTCGCCAACCCTTTGTTCAACCTGGCCTCGCAGCTCGCGACCGCGGGCTTCTACCGCGAAGCGATCGGGCTCACGCAAAGGGTGATTCGCATCCAGGAGAGGTACTACGGGGCGCGGTTCCGGGACATCGCCTATCCGCTGATCCTCTCCGGGCAGATTCTCATCGCCCTCGACGAGCCGGAAGAGGCCCTGGCGGCCCTCGACCGGACAATGGAGCTGGTGCGCGAAGGGTACGGCGAGGGGCACCACCTCGTGGTCGAGGCGTGGTGCGCCCGGGCCGACGGCGAGCTCGCGCGACTGCGCACCGATGCCGCGGCCGCAAGCATCGCCCGCTGCCATGCGGGCGTGGCCGGGACGCTGCCGCCGACGCATCCGGTCTTCATTACGCTGCGGCGCCTGGAGGGGGAGGTCGAACTCGCGAGAGGCCGGACCGCGCGCGCCCGCACCATCCTCGCCGAGGCCGCCGGGATGCCCGGCGCCGTGAAGCTGGAGACGGTCCAGATCCTGGCTCCCCGGGCGGAAGCCGAGCTCGCGGCCGGCGATCTCGCGGCTGCGCGCCAGGCCGGCGAGGCCGGCCTGGCGCTCGGCAATCCGGCCAGCGATCCCGCCCTCGTCGGCCGGCTGCGGTTCGCCCTCGCCCGCGCCCTCATCCGGACGGATACCGGCCGCGCGATCGGGCTGACCCGGCAAGCGGTGAAGGATCTGAGCCAGGGCGGTCCCCGCACACGGTCCTTACGCGCCCGCGCCGTCGCTTGGCTCGATGCTCACCAGGGGCTGGCTCAGGCTGGACCGGAGTAACGGTCCGCCAGCCATGCCTGCGCCGCAGCCTCGTCGCGCGAGGAGAGAAGGAAGCGCTCCCACGCCTTCTGCTCGTGCCAGACGGGCACCAGCTCCCAGACGCAGAACGTGGGCTTGTGGACGCCGTCCCGCGGGAAGACCTCGAAGCTCTGCATCCTGTCTCCATCCTTATAGAAGACGGTCTGCCAGATCTCGTTCGAGTTGCGCCAGGTGCAGACGATGTGGAAGTAGAAATCCGCCCCGCAGCGGTGGAGCACCACGAAACCCAGTCCGCTCGCCTCCAGCGGAGCCGAGGTGAGCCGGGTGCGCGCCAGCCGCGTCACCTCCTCGGGAATGGGCCGGTCGTCCGCGTGGAGCCCATACCACTTGAGCAACGTGCCCGGGGCTTCGAGCGGCTCGCCCGGCGTCACGCGCTTGGGATAGTGCCGGTACCCGGCGTCGATGGCGGCGCTCGCTTCGAGAATCGTCGTGAGGTGCGTCTTTTCTGAGGTCATTGTCGTTCCTCCTGTGCTACACCTCTGACTTATAGCGGGAGAGACCGTGCCGTCACAAGAACCACATTCGGTGAAGTCTCCATAGCCACTTGAGTCATCCTGCCCTCCCGCGAAGATAGGCGGCAATCTCCATGCGCTGGAGATGGATTGCCCAATCCAGCGGTGTCCCGTCGTAGATGCGGTCCCTGAGGCTGAGATTCGCCCCGGCTTCCACGAGCACCTTGACGGCGTCGAACTGCCCTGAGTCCACAGCGTGGTGAAGAGCGGTTCCGTGGGGATGAAAGCCCGGAGGCGAGTAGGCGCTCACCTCGACGCCGAGATCGATCAACAGGGTGAGGGTCTGCGCTTGGCCGTAGAGGGCGGCGGCGGCCAGCGCGGTCTGCCGGTCGCCGGCGACTGGCCCGAGACGCAGGATGTCCGCCGTTCGGTCCGTGCAGACCGCGGCCGTCAAAGTCAAAGCGGCGCCGCGCTCGAGGAGCCGCTCGGCCGCGGCGACCTCGCGGTGCGCCAAGGCCGGCAGCATGGCACCGTCCGGATGGGCACCGGCATCCATCAGGACGTCGATGAGCTCGCGCTGAACCCCGCACTCCCGCGCGACACGACCCGAGCACACCAGGCCGAGCGCATAGTCGAGCTGCTCGCGAAGGCTTGCCACGCCCTGCCGTTCCGCCGCCTCCACGATCGCGCGGGCCATCTGCGCGATGTTCTGGGGCAGCCTTCCATTCCGAATCGGGTTCTCCGCCACGAACCAGAGCAGGTACGGCTGCCGGAAATATCCCCCGCCATAGTCGAGGCGATCGCGGACCAGCGCGGGATGAGTCGCCAGCAGACGCTCCAGCGTGCTGACGTCGCCGGAGTCGATGGCGGCCACCGCTTCGCGGAACGTCGAGTCAGGGATTTCGGGGAGGTCCATGGCATCTCCTTTCCCATATCCTATAAGGGCCGCAGAGAAAGTCCCCTCTTCGTCGCCAAAGGAGAGACCATGACTCGAATCGGAAACACGCCGCTGTTCCGCCTCGAACACCTGCCGGAGGCGGGGAGCGCCGAGGTGTACGTCAAATGGGAGGGGGCGAACCCCACCGGCAGCATGAAGGACCGCATGGCCCTCGCCATGATCGCGGGGGCCGAGGCTCGAGGGGCGCTGCAACCGGGCGGCCGGGTGGTGGACTACACCGGCGGCAGCACCGGCAGCTCGCTCGCCATGGTCTGTGCTTCCCGAGGCTACCGGGCGCACTTCGTCTCCTCGGACGCCTTCTCCGAGGAGAAGCTCCAGACCATGCGGGCCTTCGGCGCCACCGTCGAGATCATCCCGAGCGTCAATCGCAAGGTCACTCCCGAGCTGATCCAGGCGGGCCTGGCGCGAGTGAGGGAGCTGCTCGCCGAGCCCAGCACCTTCTGGACCGATCAGTTCAACAACCCCGACAACCGGGCGGGCTATCACCCGATGGCGCGCGAGATCCTGAGTGCGCTCGACGGCCGCTTCGACGAGTTCGTGACCGGCGTGGGCACCGGCGGCAGCTTCTCCGGCAACGCGGAGGTTTTCAAAGCCGAGCTGCCCGGAGTCCGCTGCCTTGCCATCGAGCCTGCCAACTCACGCGCCCTCTCAGGACATCCACCCTACGGCGGACATCGCCTGGAGGGGATGGGCGCTGGATTCGTGCCGTCGATCTGCCGGCTCGACCTCATGGACGAGATCATTGCCGTGACCGACGACGATGCCTACCAGATGGCCCGCCGTCTGGCCATGGAAGAGGGGCTCTTTGCCGGCATCACCTCGGGCTCGAACGTCTGGGCGGCCCTGGAAAGGGCGAAGGTCCTGGGACCGGGCCGCCGGATCGTTACGATTCTCTGCGACTCGGGGCTCAAGTATCTGCAGGGGGATTTGTTCCGCTTCGGGACGGTCGAGATCCTGGGGGATGTAGTCGAGCCTGTACTCCCGGCCGCGGAGTGGGAAGCCGAGAGCGATTCCTAGGATTCGACGGGACTCAAGGAAAAGAGAACTGCGGTCCCGGAGGGGACCACCGTCGGTAGCCCAAGATTTCAATCCCGGGCGCCAGCGGAGTCGCAGACAAACCTTTTGAGACACCCTCTTAAGGGACGACCTCCGCGCCCTGTTCGATCAAGAGCCTCTTCAAGAGGGATCGATGGCAGTGGGTCTCGTCTTCGCAGTAGCAGCCCACGGAGAAATTCGTCTGCGATGAGAGCGCCGCCAGCAGAGCGACGAGCCGCTGGGCTGCCGGCTCGCGCATTTCTTGCCGGTACCGCCGCTCGAAAACGGCCCAGCGCTTTGGCGTCCAGGGCTCCGCGAGCGCCCACGATACGAGCTCTTGGCTCGGGGCCAGCTCCGGCAGCCAGGTGTCGTAATAATCCCGAGCGGCATAGTCCTCCTTGCGCACACCGCGCGGCGGCCTGCGGACGGTGCCGATGCGCAAACCTTCCTCAGGATCACGGGGTGTCCCAGACGAACGATGCGAACGGCCATGGTCAGATCCTCCGGAGACTCCGTAATCCTTCGTATGGTTTTGTTGCCATGACTCTGGTGGGCTGAAAATCCCACCAAGCCCAAGTAATTCTATGGAAGGCTGGCCTCGGCGGGCTTTCGTTGGAGACCCGAGGACAGCAAGCTGCGGCCATGTGTATAAGGGAATAGATGCACCTGGCAAGCTTTGAGAGCTTTCTGGGGAGAGAGCTGGAGAAGTCCGCCACTTCGGAAGGAGACGCAAGAATGACGGTAAAGCCCAAAGCCCTCGTGTTCACCGTCCTGCTCGGCACTTTGATCGTACCGGCTCTGTCGGCAGCCACGGCCCGTCAGACGCCCAGCAACCAGGCAGCCAGCAATCAGGCACACGCCGGCTCCGGCGACCACGGCCACCCGGGAGGTGGCGTCATCACGGACGTTCGCTTCCTGACTCGCTATCTCACTCTGACGAGCACCCAGGTCACTCAACTCCAGACCTTGCTGCAAACCTTGCGCACCGCCGAGCAGACCGCGCACGACGCCGCGGCTCCCCTTTACCAGCAGCTCCACACCGACGTCAACGCGGCCTCCCCCGATCCCGCGACGGTCGGGAGGGACTACCTCGCCCTTGTCGACAGCCGCGAGCAGATCCAAGCCGCCATCAAGGCCTTCGAGGCGAGCTTCGAGGCCATTCTGACCGCCGACCAGCTCACCAAGTTCCAGGCGCTGATCCAGGGCGCAGCCTCCGACGAAACCGATGCCCTTCCCGGCTGCCCGCCGGCTTCGACAACCTCCTAGAGACCGGCCCGACAAGCCGGCCTCCTCTGGAGGCCGGCCTTACCCGAGGCCGATCATGACGTCGGAGGCCTTGATGACGGCATAGACCTCCTTGCCCTCCTCCAAGCCCAAGCTTTCCGCGCTGCTCTTGGTAATGATGGAGACGATCTCCACTCCATCGACCAGCTCGACGACGACCTCGGTGTTCACCGCGCCTTCCGTGAGCTGTTTGACCCGGCCCTTCAATACATTGCGCGCACTGATCTTCATGCTGATCTCCTCCCTTGTTGATTGCGAGTCTAGTTCAGACGACCTCCGCGCCCTGCTCGACCAGCAGCCTCCTCAAAAGGGACCGGTGGCAATGGGTCTCGTCCTCGCAGTAACAGCCCACCGAGAAATTCGTCTGGGACGAGAGCGCCGCCCGCCGGGCCGGCCCCGGCGGGGAGACCGCGAGGCCAGTGGTATCATGGCTCAGGAGAGGCCACTTTGAGCAAAGCTGAGCTGATACACGAGATTCGCAGGCTCCCCTTCGCAGAAAGAGTGGAGCTTCTGGAAGAGCTTTGGAACGAGGCCGAGCGCGAGCGTCCGGAGCTCCTTGGGTGGCAGAAGGAGCTTTTGGACCAGCGTCTACGAGACGCTGAGGCGAATCCCGAAGATTGGGTCTCCTGGGATGAGGCGAAGCAGCGCCTCGAACGGCAGCTTCACAGCCGCTGATGAAGCTCCGTCTTCGTTCGGTTGCCGAGGCGGACGCCGCCGAGGCCATTCGGTGGTACGCCGAACAGAAGCCGGACTTGGCCTCTCGTTTCCTAGAGGCGCTCTCCTCCACCCTCAGAAGTATTGAGCTAAACCCAAGTCTCTACCCCATTGTCGACGGCGAGACACGCCGCGCCCTCTTCCCGAAACCATTCCCTTATATGGTGCTCTACAGGACCGAAGACAAATGGATCTCGGTCTTTGCGGTGCTCCACCAAGCCCGGGATCCTGCACGGTGGAGGCGGCGCTGAGCCAGCGTCTCAACGGAGGGAAAACGATGCCCACCAAGCCACGACAGATCATCGCGATGGGCGGCGGCGGGTTCTCCATGGAGCCGGAGAATCTGACGCTGGACCGGTATGTGCTGGCCCAGGCCGGCGTGGCGGTGCCCCGCGTCTCCTTCCTGCCCACTGCGAGCGGCGACGTGGACTCCTATGCGACGCGGTTCTACGAAGCGTTTTCGGGGCTCTCCTGCCAGCCCTCTCATCTGATGTTCTTCCGCCGGACTCCGGATCTCCGGGAGCACGTGCTGGGTCAGGACGTGATCTACGTCGGCGGCGGCAACACCAAGAGCATGCTGGGCGTCTGGCGGGAGTGGGGGCTGCCGGAGATCCTGCGCGAGGCCTGGGAGGCGGGCGTGGTGCTCGCCGGGGTCAGCGCCGGGTGCATCTGCTGGTTCGAGCAGGGGCTGACGGACTCCTTCGAAGGCGACCTTCGGCCCCTCGACTGTCTCGGGATTCTCAAGGGGAGCGCCTGCCCCCACTACGACGGCGATCCCGAGCGGCGGCCGACCTATCACCGCCTCGTGCGCACAGGCGCGCTCTTGCCGGGACTCGCCATCGACGACGGTGCCGCCGTCCATTTCGTGGACGACGAGATCCGAGGTGTCGTCGCTTCACGTCCCGGGGTTACGGCATACCGGGTTCAAACGATATCAGGGGCCGCGCAGGAGACGGCACTCCCGGTCGAGTTGCGTTCGGAGCCCTGAGCAAC
Organism: Thermoanaerobaculia bacterium; assembly: GCA_035996875.1. GTDB lineage: Bacteria > Acidobacteriota > Thermoanaerobaculia > Multivoradales > UBA5704 > DATARR01. The sequence goes on along the minus strand of DASYJD010000028.1, from coordinate 117,547 downwards.
GACTGCTCCGTCCTGAGCAACGACTGCTCCGCCTTGAGCAACGGTTGCTCTGCCTTGAGCAATGGTTGCTCTGCCTTGAGCAATGACTGCTCCTGCTTGAGCGATGGCTGCTCCACCTTGAGCAATGATTGCTCCACGTTGAGCAGTGGCTGCTTCCGCTTGAGCAACGATTGCTCTGGCTTGAGCAGTCGCTGCTCCGGCTTGAGCAACGACTGCTTCCGCTTGAGCAGAGGCTGCTCTGCCTTGAGCAATGGCTGCTCCGCCTTGAGCAGCGACGGCTCCCGCTTGAGCAACGGCTGCTCCAGCGACTGAGACGCCTGCTACATCAGGGGGTCATACAGCGGAAAGCGCTCGCACAGCGTCCGAACCCGGGCGCGCACGCTCTCCCGGACCTGGACGTCCTCCGGAGCCCTCAGCACCTCGGCGATGAAGTCGCCGACCTGCTCCATTTCGTCCTCGCGCATGCCGCGGGTGGTGAGCGCGGCGGTGCCGATGCGCACACCGGAGGCCACCAGGGGCGGGTTGGGATCGTAGGGGATGGTGTTCTTGTTCACCGTGATCGCCGCGTCTTCCAGCGACTTCTCGGCCACCTTGCCGGTGGTCCCGGCGCCTGCGACGTCGATGAGGAAGACGTGGTTGTCCGTCCCTCCGGAGACGATGCGAAAGCCCTTCTCCGTGAGGCGCGCCGAGAGCGCCCGGGCATTGGCCACGATCTGCTGCTGATAGGCGCGGAACTCCGGCGCCAGCGCCTCCTTGAAGGCCACCGCCTTGGCGGCGACGATGTGCATCAAGGGGCCGCCCTGGATACCAGGGAAGACGGCGCGGTCGAGATCCTTGGCGAACTGCTCCCGGCACATCACCATGCCGGCCCGCGGCCCGCGCAGCGTCTTGTGGGTGGTCGTGGTGACGAAATCGCAGAATGGCACGGGCGACGGGTGGACGCCCGCCGCCACCAGCCCCGCGATGTGGGCGATGTCCGCCATCAGCAGGGCTCCCACCTGGTCGGCGATGGCGCGGAAGCGCGCAAAATCGATCACCCGGCTGTAGGCCGAGGCCCCGCAGATGATCAGCTTCGGCCGCTCGGTCACCGCCAGGCGCTCGGCCTCGTCGTAGTCGATCCGCTCCGTCTCCTTGTCCACGCCATAGGCCACGACGCGGAAGTCGCGGCCGGAGTACGAGAGGCGGTGGCCATGGGTGAGGTGGCCGCCGGAGGAGAGATCCATGCCCATGAGCTTGTCGCCGGGCTTCAGGAAGCCGAAGTAGACGGCCATGTTGGCCGAGGTGCCGCTATGGGGCTGGACGTTGATGTGCTCGGCCCCGAAGAGCTCGCGGGCGCGCTCGATGGCCAGCCGCTCCACCACGTCGACGAACTCGCAGCCGCCGTAGTAGCGCCTGCCGGGATACCCCTCGGCGTACTTGTTGGTCATCACGCTGCCGGCTGCCTCCAGCACGGCACGGCTGACGAAGTTCTCGGAAGCGATCAGCTCGAGTCCGAAATTCTGGCGGGCGCGCTCGTCGGCGATGGCCTGATAGACCTCCGGATCGACGGCTTTCAGGGATCGGTAGTCGGACATTCAGAGGCTCCTCGGGGCGGCGCCGGAAGCCGTCCCGAGCGGATTCCGGCAGTCGTGGGCGATCACGAACGCGAACAGAATTTGACGGAGCAAAAGGGGGGCCGGCCCCCCGGGGTCTTGAGTGGCCGGATTCAGCTCGCTTCAGGCTCCTCAGGCTTGGGCTCCTCCGGCTGGGTGTCCTCCGGAGCGAGCTTGGGCACGGCCTTCTTGGCGGCCGGAGCCTTCTTGGCAGCCGGAGCCTTCTTGGCGGCAGGCTTCTTGGTTTCGCCGGCAGGCGGCGGGGCGACCGCGGTGGTGGCGCCGCTGGCGGAGCTCTCGGCCGCGGCAGCCGGCGGCACCTTCTTGGGTACGCGCTTGGAGCCGGTGGTGCGCTCCGTACGGGTCTGATCTTCCTGCGTCTGCTTTTTTTTCAGCCGCTGCGACCGGCGATGGCGCCGGCGCTTCAGTTGCCGATCCTTCTCTCTCATGTCCTCTCCTTGGTCAGCCCCGGCTCCTCGCGACGTAACGTTTCAGCGCTTTCCGGCGGTGTCAGCTTGCCGTACGGGCCGCCCGGTGTCAAGGAAGCCGATCGCCGGCCCGCTGCGGCACCCGTCACAAGGGGCCGTCATAGGGGAATGTTGCCGTGCTTCTTCGGCGGCACGCTGGACCGCTTGGCCCCGAGTTGCCGCAACGCTCGCACGATCTCCGGCCGCGTGCGCCGCGGCTCAATGATGGAATCGACGAAGCCGCGCTCGGCGGCGACGTAAGGGTTCGAAAACTTGGCCCGGTACTCCGCCACCTTCTCCGCCCGCACCCGGGGCGCCTCGGCGCCGGCCTCGTCCAGCTCCCGCCGGTAGAGGACGTTGACGGCCCCCTCCGGACCCATGACCGCGATTTCCGCCGTCGGATAAGCGAAGTTCACGTCCGTGCGCAGGTGCTTGCTCGACATGACGCAGTAGGCGCCGCCATAGGCCTTGCGGGTGATCACGGTGATCTTCGGCACCGTGGCCTCGGCGTAGGCGTAGAGGAGCTTCGCCCCGTGCTTGATGATGCCGCCGTACTCCTGATTGGTACCGGGGAGGAACCCAGGTACGTCTTCGAAGGTGACGAGCGGAATGTTGAAGGCGTCGCAGAAGCGGACGAACCGCGCCCCCTTGAGCGAGGCGTCGATGTCCAGCACGCCCGCGAGCCACGCCGGCTGGTTGGCCACGATCCCCACGCTGCGGTTGCCGATGCGGGCGAAGCCGACCACGATGTTGCGCGCGTACTGCGCGTGCACCTCGAGGAACTTGCCATCGTCCACCACGGCGGCGATGAGCTGCTTGATGTCGTACGGCTTGTTCGGATCGTCGGGAACCAGCGTGTCCAGCGCCTCGGACTCGCGGTTCGGATCGTCGTCGCTGGTGCCGGGCGGCGGATCGTCGAGGTTGTTGCTGGGGAGGTAGGAGAGCAGCTCCCGGATGGCGGCGAGACAGGCGGCGTCGCTCGCCACGGTGAAGTGGCAGACGCCGCTCTTCGCTGCGTGGGTCGAGGCGCCGCCCAGCTCTTCCTTGCTGACCTCCTCGTGGGTGACGGTGCGGATGACCTCGGGGCCGGTGACGAACATGTAGCTCGTCTCCTCCACCATGAGGATGAAGTCGGTGATCGCTGGCGAGTAGACGGCGCCGCCCGCGCACGGCCCGAGGATGGCGCTGATCTGCGGGATCACTCCCGAGGCGAGCGTGTTGCGCAGGAAGATGTCGGCATAGCCGCCGAGCGAGGCCACGCCCTCCTGGATGCGGGCGCCGCCGGAGTCGTTGAGGCCGAGGAGCGGCGCGCCATTCTCCATCGCGAGGTCCATCACCTTGCAGATCTTGGCGGCGTTGGTCTCGGAGAGCGAGCCGCCGAAGACGGTGAAGTCCTGAGCGAAGAGATAGACCAGCCGGCCGTCCACCGTGCCATAGCCGCAGACGACGCCGTCGCCGGGAATGGCCGGGACCTTGTCCATGCCGAAGTCGCGGCAGCGGTGGGTGACGAGGGCGTCGATCTCGACGAACGAGCCGGCGTCGAGGAGCAGCTCGACGCGCTCGCGAGCGGTGAGCTTGCCCGCCGCGTGCTGCTTGTCGATGCGCTCCTGGCCGCCGCCCAGCTCGGCCGCGGCAAGCCGGCGCTTCAGCTCTTCGATCTGTCGGGCGCGGACGGGGGTGGCGGTCGTGGTCGGCGTGACTGGCGGCATGGCGCGGGGGATCTTACCGCAAGCGGGGGCAGGGCCGCCCCACCACCCAGGACCCTCATCACCCCGGCCCTCTTCTCCCGCCCCCTCCGCACCCCCCTCACCGGGAGAAGAGGGAGAACAGCACAGAGCATCATCAGCACAGAGCAACTCCGCCTTTCTTGGCTCTCCCCTCTCTCCCGGTCGGGGGGAGGGCGATGGGAGAGAGGGGCTGGGGGAGTGAGGGGGCGGTGGGAGATAGGTCGAGATCAGGGATTCAGGGCAGGGAGGCGGCTCCCTCAGATACACGTCTTCCGCCGAGCGAAGAAAAGAATCTCTTCAATGACCCTTTCGGCATCCTCAAAGACCCGATGATTGGGAAGACGGAGAATCGTAAAACCTCGACCTTGGAGATACGCGTCGCGTTCCTTGTCTCGGGCTACTCCCTGGGCTCCGGCGTGGACCTCTCCGTCCAACTCGATCAGCAATCGGATCTCGTAACAGCCGAAATCCCCGACGAAAGGACCGATGGGGAACTGGCGCCGAAATTTCAGCCCGCGCAGCCGGCGGTCTCGGAGCACTCTCCACATTACCCTCTCGGGCCGGTGTTTGTTGCTGTCTCAGGGCTCGGGCGATAAGGCTCACGTGCCGTCCTCCAACTTTTTTCTCGGATCGAGCAATCGGCGAGACGGTACCATGCCGACCTCTCGATGAGCCCTCTCCCACAGCCCCCTCACTCCCATCGCCCTCCCCCCAACCGGGAGAGAGGGGAGCCGGACATCCTACAAAGGCAGATTTGCTCTCGGCCGGGGTGATGAGGGGTGGTCTCGTGGCAGTCTGCCCGGGACCCTGGTTGTACAATCCGCCTCTCATGCCGTTCTCCCGTCTCGACGCCGCAGCCGTCGCCCGTACCCTGTCGCAGATCGCCGAGCAGCCCGAGGACGTGGTGGACGCTTTTTTCGAGCGCCGCGAGGAGGTGGAGGTGGCGCCCGAGGGCGATCCAGGGAGCCTGCGGGTGTGGCGGGAGGAGGGTTTCGCGGTGCGGCTGGTGCGCGACGGGCACACCTGGCTGGCGTCGCGGGATGCCGTCGAGCCGCGGCCGTTCGCCGAGGCCTTGCGCCAGGTCGCGCGCGCCTTCTCCGCTGCCACCTATCCGGAGCCGATGCTGGAGGTCGGCCCGCCTGAGCCGGTGGCGGCTCACGACCTTCTGGACTTCCCCGCCGCGCTGACGCGGGCGGTGCGCGCCCATCATGTCGGGTTTCCCCTGCGCGTCGCCGTGCGCCGGCATCGACGCTGGGTGCAGGTGGTGGGACCGCGGCTGGTGGGAGCGCCCGAGCGGGAGACCTTCTTCAGCCTGACCGCCGAGTCGACCTGGGGCCGCTACGGCGCGCTGCTGCCGCGGCTCGACGCCACCGCGGCGGCGGAGATCGCCGAGGCCGTGGTGGCACTGTTCCGCACCCGCCAGTCGCATCCGCCGTCGCCCGTGCGTGGCACGGTCGTGCTCGGGCCGGCGGCGGTGGCCGTGCTGCTCCATGAAGCGGTGGCCCACGCCCTGGAGGCGGACACTCTGGCCCAGGGGGGAAATCCGGAATCGGCGGTGGGAGTCGCCATGGCCGCGGCCTGCCTGGATGTGCTCGACGATCCAGCGGCGGCCCCCGAGGGCGTACGCCGGAGCACGGACGACGAGGGCGCGCCCGTCGTCCGCCGCTGGCTGCTGCGCGGCGGCATCGTGGAGCAACCTCTGGCCGATGCCCTCTGGGCGCGGACCTCGCCGGTGCTGCTGCCGGGGGCCGGCCGGCGGGGAACGCGCCACCTGCCGCCCGGCCCCCGCTCCAGCCATTTGGAGGTGCTGGCCGGCGAGGCCACAGCGGAGGATCTGCTCGCCGGCGCCGAGGAGGGGCTTTACTTCGCCGAGGCCAGCCGCGGCCATCTCGATCCGCTATCCGGCGAGTTCCTCCTCTATCTCCCCTTCGGCCAGCGCTTCCGGCGCGGCGGCCTGCACGAGGCGGTGGGCCCCTGCTCTCTTCGCGGCCGGGTGTCGGACTTGCTGACCCGGGTGGTGGCGGTGGGCAACGCCTCGCGGCCGGCCGGCGCCGGCTGGTGTGCCAAGGGCGGCCAGAAGCTCCCGGTTTGGGCTACAGCTCCGGCGTTGCGGCTGGAAGGCGTCGAGGTGTCGCCGTGATCCCAGCCGGACCTCTCGACGAGATCCTGCGCGCGCTCCTCAAGCGCCACCTGACGGACGCCGAGGTCTACGTCAAGCGGGGCCGCTCCCGGCGACTGGAGCGGACGCCGGTCACCGAGACCTCGTCCACCAGCCAGGAACGCGCCTGGGCGGTGCGGGCCGGCAACCGCCGCGCCTCCTTCTTCGCCGCCGCCACGGGTGATCCCACGCCGGCCGGCCCGTGGCCCGAGCCCGCCCCCGGTCATACGCTGGAGCTTCCAGAGCCGCAGGCCGTTCCGCCGTGGAACGAGCCGTCGGACTTCGACACTCCCCTGATCGGCGAGCGCGAGGGGCTCCGGCTGCTGGAGAGCCTGGGCAAGGAGTTGGCCTCGGAGTTGCCGGACTCCCGCATGCTCAAGGCGGTTCTGGAGGATGGATCGAGCGAGGCGGAGCTCGCCAACAGCCGCGGCGTGCGCTCGCGCACCCGGCAGCGCATCTCGACCTTATATATAGAGGCCGCCGGACCCGGTAGGCCGGCGGCGCAGGCGAGCCTCTACGTGGCGGCGCGGGAGCCCCGGCGCTTCCACCCGACAGCGCTAGCCCGGCGCCTGGCAGACCGCCTGGCCGTCGCCGCCGCCGGCGCGGCCCCGGAGCGGGACACGGGTGAGATCCTGCTCGCTCCGGTCGTCGCCTCCCGCCTCCTGGCCGGCCTGCTGCCGCTGGTGGTGGGGCCGGGATCGGGCAGCCGCATGATTGGACCCAAGAGCCGCTTCGGCAGTGAGAAAGTGACCCTGATCGACAACGGCCGCCTCCCCGGCGGCGCCTTCGAGGCGCCGGTGGACGGCGAAGGCGTACCGACGCGTGAGGTCATTCTGGTCGAGGAGGGAATCTTCCACCAGCCGCTCCTCGCCTGGTGGCAGGAGGTGGCGGCCCACGGCCAGCCGTCCGGCATCACCCGCCGCCCGGGCTGGCGCGACCTGCCCACGCCCGGCCCCACGCACCTCTATCTCAAGCCGGACCTGCGCACCTCCGTCGCTTCGCTCCTCGGCTCGGTGAGCCAGGGCTACTACCTGATCGACGTCACCGGCCCCGGCCGATTCGATTTGGCGGCGGACCGCTTCGCCCTCCCCGTCTGCGGTTTCGCCGTCACCGCCGGCCGGGCCAGCGCTCCGGTTTCCGGCGCCTGGCTCTGCGGCGGCATCGGCACCTTCCTGCGCGGCATCGCCGCCGTGGGAAGGGACCTCACCTTTCATCCGCTGGACGGGATGATCGGCTCGCCGACGGTGCTGGCGACCGGGCTGGAGTTGCGGGCGGGGGCGGAGTAGGGCCTCCGCCCGTTGTGCTACCATCCGCCCCGCTCCGGGGTCGTCACAGGAATGTCGTGGATTGGTAACACCTCCGCAGGAGGGAGCGCATGGGGAAGGTCGATGCCGTCATCCGCTGGTTCATGCCCAAGGAAGAGCGGTTCCACGAGCTGTTCGCCAAGGACACGGCGAACCTGCTGCGGGCCGCCAAGCTGTTCGCGGACTTCTCTCAAGGCACCTCGATCGAGGTCCGCCGGGTCAAGATGGGGGAGCTCAAGGACCGCGAGCACGAGGGCGACCGCATCACCCGCCAGATCTTCGACGCCCTGAACTCGACCTTCATCACCCCCTTCGACCGCGAGGACATCCGCTCCCTCGCCACCGACCTCGATGACGTCCTCGACTCGCTCGAAGGTGTCGCCCAGTACCTCGTCATCTTCGAGCTCGCCGAGGCCCCGGAAGGGCTACGCCAGTTCGCCGACATCCTGGTGGAGATGGCGGGCGAGATCGAGAAGATCACCGAGATGATCTGGAACCTCGCCAACGAGCGCAAGATCCACGAAGGCATCGTGCGCATCTCCGACCTGGAGAACCGCGCTGACGTCCTCCACAACACCGTGATCGCCGAGCTCTTCAAGTCCCGCGGACGCGATCCGCTGGAGATCCTGAAGTGGAAGGAGGTCTACGAGGGCCTTGAGAACGCCTGCGACCAGTGCAAGGACTACTCGCACGTCGTGGGAAACGTGGTCGTCAAGAACGCCTGAACCCGACTCAGGTCTACCCCGAATGGCCCTGCTCGTCCTCATCGTCCTGGTTGCCCTGGTCTTCGATTTCCTCAACGGTTTCCACGATGCGGCGAACTCCATCGCCACCGTGGTCTCGACGCGGGTACTGTCGCCGCAGAAGGCGGTGATCTGGGCGGCGTTCTTCAATTTCGTCGCTGCCTTCGTCCTCGGCACGCACGTCGCCAAGACGATCGGCAGCGGCATGATCGACCTCTCGGTGGTCACCCGGGAGGTGGTGCTGGCGGGGCTGATCGGCGCCATCCTCTGGAACCTCGTCACCTGGTACTACGGCCTGCCCGTCTCCTCCTCGCACGCACTGATCGGCGGCTACGGCGGCGCCGCCGTCGCCAAGGCAGGCTGGAGCTCCATCCTCGTCGCCGGCTGGACGAAGACTCTGCTGTTCATCGTCCTCGCGCCGATGATCGGCATGATCCTGGGCTTCTTCCTGATGGTGATGGTCAGCTGGATCGTGCGCAACTGGCGGCCGTCGCGGGTGGACCGCCGTTTCCGCGGCCTGCAGCTCCTCTCGGCGGCGGCCTACTCGCTCGGCCACGGCGGCAACGACGCGCAGAAGACGATGGGCATCATCACCGGCCTGCTGGTGGCTGCCGGGTACCTGAAGGAGTTCCGGGTTCCCCTCTGGGTCATCCTCATCAGCCACGCGGCCATCGCTTTCGGCACGCTCTTCGGCGGCTGGCGCATCGTCAAGACCATGGGCACGAAGATCACCAAGCTGCAGCCCATCGGCGGCTTCTGTGCCGAGACGGCGGGCGCCATCACCCTGGTCGGCGCCACCCTCGCCGGCATTCCCGTGTCCACCACCCACACGATCACCGGCGCCATCGTCGGCGTCGGCGCCACCAAGCGCCTCTCGGCGGTCAAGTGGGGTGTCGCCGGCCGCATCGTCTGGGCCTGGGTGCTGACGATCCCCATCGCCGCCCTCGTCTCGGCCGTCGCCTACCTGATCGTTTCGCGCGTGCTCTGAGGACGGGAACGTCCTCTGGAGGGGGCGGGAGAAGGGAGGGCACAGGCGCTAACTTAACGTGGTCTGAGAGGTTCCCCCACCCAAGACCCTCACCCCTGCCCCTCTCCCGACCACCCCATCCGCCGCCCCGGGAGAGGGGTACCCCTGGGGCTTCCCCGCCTTGCTCCCTCTTCTCCCGGTGAAGGGGGTTGGGGCGGGGTCGGGAGAAGAGGGCCGGGGTGATGAGGGTCTTGGGTGGGGAACGCTGAAGCAAAGTTAGCGCCTATGAGGGTAGGGTGAGGGTCCGTCTCCGAAGGAGACGCCGGGCTCCCCTGGAACGCCCCCTGCATCCTGTGGCCTCGTTGCAGCTTAAGATCTAAGGCTGAGCCCATGACGATCTCCTTCCTGACGCTGTTCTTCGGGCTCATCTCGGGCTCGTTTCCCGTGGCACTCACGGTCAGCGGACCTGTGGCCGCGATCGAGCTGACGGTGGACGGCGGGGTTCCCTCTCGCCTGGCGGCGCCGCCTTGGAACAAGACCGTCGACTTCGGCGCCGGGCTCGCCCCGCACCGGATCGTCGCCCGGGCCCTCGATGCGGAAGACCATGAGCTGGCGCGCACCGAGGAGTGGGTCAATCTCCCCCATTCCCAGGCCAAAGCCGAGATCATCCTCGAAGGAGGGAAGGACGGGCCGCCCCGCGCCGCGAGAGTGGTGTGGGCGAACGTCCTGGGAGAGCGTCTCGAATCCGTCGCCCTGAGCTTCGACGGCCGGCGGCTGAGGCTGGACCAGGCCCAGAGGGCCACCCTTCCCAAACACGACCTCAAGACTCTCCATATCCTCACCGCCAGAGTCCGCTTCCGGTCCAACCGGTTGGTGCGCAAGGACGTGGCCTACGGCGGCGAGTATGGGAGTGAAGTCGCGACCGAGCTGACCGCTGTACCGGTCCATGTAAGTACCAGCCCCCTGCCGCCGCCGCAGCAGCTTCGCGGCTGGTTCACCGCCGGCGGCCAGGAGCTCTCGGTGGCGGCCGTGGAAGACGGTCCGGGCCAGCTCTTCGTGGTGCGCGTGCCAAGCTCCAGCGAGGACACGCGAAAAGTCGGCAAGAAGGGCCTGCTTCCCGCGGACATCCAGTTCGACATGCGGCTCGGCAAGGAGGACAGCTTCCGCTTCGTTCACCCCTATCCCGAGGTGGTGGAGGGCAAGGATCAGGTGGCCGAGTTGTTCAACCTCTCCGGCGAGAAGACCTACAAGGACGGCGGACTGGCCTTTTGGTTGCGGGCGGAGGGCATCGGTGCGCCGGCCTATGCCAAGCCGCTCCCGTCCCGGTACACCGTGGAATTCCCCGACGCCGGGACGCCGATCGACCGGCGCGAGATGCGGATCGCCGAGGCGGTGGCCGTCGCCGGGCTGAAAGCGATGGAGGAGAATCGCCGCCGCGCCGTCCTCCTCGTGCTCAACGGCGATGAGCTCGAGGACTACAGCCGCTATGACGCGGACACGGTGCGGCGCTTCCTGGCCGCGCTCCGCGTTCCCCTCTACGTCTGGACCCTGGGAAAGGCGGCGCCCGGCTCCTTCGCGACCTCGTGGGGACCCACCGTGGAGGTCGACGAGGTGCAGAGCCTCTACCATGCCGTCGACAGCCTGCGCCAGGAGCTTCGCAGCCAGCGGATCGTGCTGTTGGACGGCCGTCTCCTTCCCCAATCCGTGGCCCTGGGACCGGCAGCCCGGGATGTGGAGCTGGCGGGCTCCACTGGACGCTGACTTACGATCAGGAAGGAACCCATGACGATCTCGTTCCTGACGCTGTTCTTCGGGCTTCTCTCGGGACCGTTTCCCGTCGAGATGGCGGTCAGCGGACCGATTGCCGCCGTGGAGGTGACGGTGGACGGCGGGGCTCCCGTCCGCGTGGCGGCGCCGCCGTGGAAGGCGAAAATCGACTTCGGCGTCGCGCTCGCTCCGCACCGGATCGTCGCGCGGGCCCTCGACGCCAAGGGGCACGAGCTGGCGCGCGCCGAGGAGTGGGCCAACCTCCCCCACCCCGAAGCCAAAGCCGAGATCGTCCTCGAAGGGCAGAAGGCCGGGGGGACGCCCCGGGCCGTCCGCGTGGCCTGGGCGAGCAGCCTGGGGGAGATGCCCGAGTCCACTTCGCTGACCTTCGACGGCCGGCCTCTGAAGCTGGATGAGGCCGGGAGGGCGGTGCTCCCAGCCCACGATCTGCGGTCGCTCCACATCCTTGCCGCGGAGGTCCGCTTCTCCGCCGAGAAGACCGTGCGCGCGGACGCTGCCTATGGCGGCCAGTATGGCAGCGAGGTCTCCACCGAGCTGACGGCGGTGCCGGTATGGGTACGCTCCGGCGCCCTGCCATCGCCGAAGGCGCTGCGCGGCTGGTTTACCGGCGAGGGCCGGCCGCTGTCCGTCGCGGCTGTGGAGGAGGGGCCGGCGCAGCTCTTCGTGGTCCGGGTGCCGGGCGCCTTGGAGGTCGACCGGAAGCTCGGCAGCCAGGGGACACGGCCTGACGACTTCGAGATGCGCCTCGGCAAGGAGGACAGCATCCGCTTCCTTCAGTCCTCCCCCAACCCGGTCGCGGGCTCGGACGAGCCGCGGGACCTGTTCAGCCTCTCCGGCGCCTACACCACCAGCGAAGGCGGCTTGCCGTGGTTGCTGCGGGGCCTGGGTGCGAACGGGGGAGCCGGCCCGGAGGGGCCGGCGGCCGGGACACAACACCCAGAGATCAAGCGGATCGCCGACGCCGTGGCCGTGGCCGGCCTGGAGGTCACCACCGGCAACCGCCGCCGCGCCGTACTCCTCGTCCTCAATGGCGACGAGCGGGACGCCAGCGGCTTCGGCGTCGCCGCGGTGCGGCGCTACCTGGCCGCGATCCGCGTCCCCCTTTTCGTCTGGACTCTGGGCAAGCCGGCGCCCGGCTCCTTCGCGGCCTCCTGGGGCTCCACGCAGGACGTCTCGGCGGTGAAGAACCTTTACCGCGCCTTCGAGGACCTACGCGGAGACCTCCGCGCGCAGCGCATCGTCCTCGTGGACGGCCGCCGCCTGCCGCAATCCGTGACCCTGGGGCCGGCGGCCCGCGGCGTCGAGCTGGTGGGAGCCACCGAGCGTTGACTCCGTTTAAGATGAACGTTCATGACGATCTCATTCCTGACCCTTTTCTTCGGGCTGATCACGGGCAGCTACCCGGTCGAGATCGTCGTCAATGGTCCGGCCGCAGCCGTCGAGCTGACGGTGGACGACCGCGCCTCGGCCCGGCTGCCGGGGCCGCCCTGGAAGGCGCAGATCAATTTCGGCCATGAGCTCGCGCCGCATCGCATCGTGGCCCGGGCCCTGGACGCCGAGGGCAAAGAGCTGAGCCGCACCGAGGAGTGGGCCAACCTTCCCCATCCGTTGACCAAGGTCGAGATCCTCCTCGAACCCGTCAAAGGCAGCGTGCCGCGGGCCGCGAAGATCGTATGGACGGACCTCCAGGGAGAAGTGCCCGAATCCATGGCGATGACTTTCGACGGCGCCCCCCTGAAGCTGGACAAGAGCGGCCGGGCGGAGCTTCCCGTCCACGATCTCAAGACGATCCACGTGCTCAACGCCGAGGTCCGGTTCTCGGCGCTACGCACGGTGCACCGGGACCTGGCCTATGGCGGAGAGTACGGCAGCGAGGTCTCCACCGAGCTCACCGGGGTGCCTCTGCGCCTTCGCTCCGGCCGGTTGCCGCCGCCGGAGAAGCTCGCCGGCTGGCTGACCCAGGGCGGCCGGCCGCTGGCCGTGGCGGCGGTGGAAGAGGGGCCTGCACAGCTCTTCGTGGTGCGGTTGCCGCCCAGTGACGAGGTCGCCCACAAGATGGGGAGCCGGGGGCTGAAGGTCAAGAGCGACCGCTACAACCTGCAGCTCGGCCGCGACGACCAGACGCGTTTCGTCCAACCCCGTCCCCAGCGGGTCGAGGGCTCGGGAGCGCGCTCGGACCTCTTCGACGTGTCGCCGGTTTATACCGCCCGCGACGGCGGCCTCCCTTACGCCCTCCGGGACCTCGGCCGCCTGAAGGTCCTCTGGTCCTTAACCGACGCGCCGCCCCAGGAGCCGCGGATCGCCGATGCCGTGGCCGTCGCCGGGCTCGCGGCGATGACCGAGAACCGCCGCCGGGCCGTGCTGCTCCTGCTCGCCGGCGACGAGACCCGGGACGCCAGCCGGTATGATGCCGACACCGTGCGCCGCTTCCTGGCGACGCTCCGCGTTCCCCTCTACGTCTGGACGCTGAGCCCGCCGGCCGCGGGTTCTCTCGCCACGGCCTGGGGGCCGGCGGCAGAGATCCAGACGACAGGCGGCCTCGCCGCGGCAGTGGAGGCGCTACGGCGCGACCTCGACTCGCAGCGCATCGTCATGGTCGACGGTCGCCATCTTCCCCAATCCATCCAGCTCGGAACCGCCGCCCAGAACGTCGAGCTGGTTTCCGGAGGAGTACCCTAAGCTCATGATCGCATTCGTCACTCTGCTCCTCGGCCTCATCTCCGGGGTCTATCCCATCGAGGTCAAGGTGGGCGAATCCGTGACCGCGGTGGAGTACCGGCTCGACGGCGTGCTCGTGGAACGCCGCGAAGGTCCGCCCTGGGTCGCCCGCGTCGATCTCGGCACCGGTCTGCGGCCCCGGGTGCTTTCGGTGCACGCTTTCGACGCCGGGGGCCAGGAAATCGCCCACGCCACCCAATGGCTCAACCTGCCACGCCCACCGGCGGAGGTGGAGATCGTCCTGGAGAAAGATCCGCAGGGAGGACCCACGGCGGCGCAGCTCACCTGGCAGAGCGTCAACGGCGTCAGGCCGGCGACCATCGGGCTCACTCTCGACGGGAAGCCGCTGAAAGTGGATGGCAACGGCCGGGCGCTTCTTCCGAAGGCGGATCTCAAGCTCCTGCACGTCCTCACCGCCGAGCTGTGGTTCCCGCCCGGCGTGCTGGCGCGCAAGGACGTGGCCTTCGGCGGCGAGTACGGCAGCGACGTGTCGACCGAGCTGACGGCGGTACCGGTGCGGCTGCGCTCCGGGGCGGCGCTACCCGCGCCCGAGGGGCTTCAGGAGTGGTTCACCGCCGCCGGCCAGCCGGCCTCGGCCGTCGCCGTCGAGGACGGTCCGGGCAAAGTGATCGTCGTCCGCGTCCCCACCGGCCGGGAGGTGCTCGATGAGCTGGTGCCTCGCGTGCGCCGTGCCACCGCCCTGCCGGCACTGCGGCAGAAGATGCCGCTGGGCAAGGAGGACAGCGTTCGCTTCCTCTCCCTGTCGGGCAACCGTTTCAGGAGCTCGAAGATCCCCTCCGAGCTGTTCGACATGTCGACCGAGCTCACGGCCACCGACGGCGGCTTGTTCTGGCTGCTCTCCAACAGCCGGCCCCCCAAAGAGGCGAAGGGACCGGCGCGGCGGATCGCGGACGCCGTCGCCGTCGCCGGCCTGCAGGCCACGGCGGCCAACCGCCGCCGGGCCGTGGTGCTCGTCCTGGGCGGCAATGTCACGGACTCCAGTCATTATGATCCGGAGGCCGTGCGGCGATATCTGGAGTCCGTTCACGTCCCACTTTTCATCTGGTATCTCTACGGAGCGCAGACTCCCGGCGCCAAGAGCTGGAGCGGCGGCGAGGACATCTCCACCCTGGACCGCCTGGAGCAGGCGACCGCCCGCTTGCGCACAGCCCTCGATTCCCAGCGCATCGTCTGGCTGGACGGGCGACATCTGCCGCAATCGATCGCCCTGACCCCCGCCGCCCGCGGCGTCGAGCTGCCCTAGCCCGCGATCCCGGCGATCGCTTCCAGCAGCCGGTCGACTTCCTGGCGCGTGTTGTACATGACGATGCCGGTGCGGATCAGGCCGCCCTTCTCCGCCAGACCCAGGGCCTCGACGGGACGCAGGGCGTAGAAGTTGCCGTCCCACACCTGAAGGCCCTTCTCTCCCAGCCGGCGGGCGGCCTCGTTGGGGTGGACGCCGTCGATGGTGATGGAGATCGTGGGCGCCCGCGGGCCCGAAAAATCCGGACCCCAGACGGTGACGCCGGGGATGCGCCGCACCTCGTCGTAGTAGTAGGCGCCCACACCGTGCTCGTAGGCGGCGATGCCGTCCATCGCGGAGACGATCCGCTGCCGTGGCGTCGCTCCTTCACCCCAGGAAGATAGATAGTCCACCGCCGCCTTCACGCCGGCCAGGGCGGCATGGTTCAGCGTCCCCATCTCGAACCGCCAGGGCGCCTCCTCCTCCTGTGTGCGCAACCTCTCCGCGGGCAGCCGTTCGAGCAACCCGGGCCGGGAGTAGAGGATGCCGACGTGCGGACCGTAGAACTTGTAGGCGGAGCAGAGCAGGAAATCGGCGTCCAGCGCCTGCACGTCGAGCGGCAGATGAGCGGCGTAGTGGACGGCGTCGAGCAGCAGCCAGGCCCCGGCCTGCCGGGCCAGCCGCCGGGCCAGGGCCACGTCGGTGACCGTGCCCAGAGCATTCGAGGCCATGACGACCGCCACCAGCCGCGTGCGCGCCGTGACTTGGCGGGCGAAGTCGTCCGGATCGAGCGTGCCGTCCGGCCGCAGCGCCACCTCGCGCACGACGATTCCCCGCTCCTGCAAGGCGAGCCAGGGACCGCGGTTGGCCTCGTGATCGAGCTGGGTGATGACGATCTCGTCCCCCGGCTCCATCGTCTTCACGAGGGCGTGGCTCAAGGCGTAGTTGAGCGTCGTCATGTTCTGGCCGAAAGAGACCTGCTGCCAGCTCGGCGCACCGAGGAAGGCGGCGACCGCCTCGCGGGTCTCCTGAAGCACGCGGTCCGACTCGCGCGAGGTCGGAAACTCGCCATGTGTGTTGGCGTTCGAAGTCCGGTAGTACCCGGAGACGGCGTCGATCACCGCCTCCGGAACCTGCGTCCCCGCCGGCCCGTCCAAAAAAGCCAGGGCACGGCCGTCGACGAGCCGCCCCAAGGCCGGAAAGTCCCGGCGGGCGCGTTCACAATCCATAGCGGTGAAAGGCATGGTGGTTCGGTTCTCCCCGGCTCAGAGAGCGGTCGTGGATTGGGGCCGCGCGTCGCGCCACGGGAGAGTACCTTCCTCTGCCACGATGGCGCCAGTATCTTGAAAACCCCCGGCCTTGAGAGTCATACTGTATTTCGGTAAGAATTATCTTAAAGGGGTGACGCCATGCAGCAGCCTCTCTCGTTACCCAGGGCGCTGGCATTCCAGCAAGCTTGTTCTTTCTCCTGATTCCCGCAGGCCGGATCGGGGCCGGCGAAAAGATCGCCAATCGACACCACTGCCGGCAAAGCTCTCGTTCGGCGGGCGGTTCGGCGCTGTCCGCATCGAGGCACAGGCGGACCAGAAAGGAAACTTCAAGGCTCTCCTACCCAAGGCAGGCGAGTGGGTAGTCCACGTCGAATCTGAAGATCCGCCGGTTCAGCACGAATTTCCGAAGCTACAGGTCAAACCCAAGACTGGAACCCAAAGGGCCGAGATCGACCTCCGGCTACCGGATACCACCCTCAGGGGGCGCGTGATCGATGACAAGGGAGAGCCCATCGCAAAAGCCATCGTCACCGCTCTTGCCTACGGCGCCATCCGTGAAGACGAAGTGCAGCCCCGGACCGATGAAGCGGGCCACTTCGAATTCAGAGGTCTTTTACCAGGAGCAACACTCTTCGAAGCGGACGCCGGGCAGGATCGATTTGCTGACCCCGTCATGGTGAGCATCCCGGAGGAAAAGGATTCGCCGTCGGTGAGCTCATCGCCCGGCCCGAGCTCCGTCTCTCGGGCACCGTGGCATCCGGCGTCGGGCCGGTGGCCGGCGCTCGCGTCAAAGCAGCTCCGGCGGGCATGCCCTATATCGGCGTCCGCACCGTGACCAGCGATGTCCAAGGGCATTTCCAGGTCGTGCTGCCGCCGGCGGCAAAAGAGATGCTCCTGGCGGTCGGAGCTCCCGGTTTTGCTTTCCGAATGCTCCGCCTCCCTGTCCCCGAGAACCGGCAATTTACAGTCGGAGTCGATCAAGCCGCCGACACGTTGGTGATTGAGCGTAGCGAGACCCTCGATGCCATAGATCCGAACGCTCCGATGATCTATCTCCTGCGCAACGGATCGTCAGAAGCCCTCCCTCATCTTCTGGGCTGGGCCCGAATCGCTGGCACTCTCAATCAGGAGTCCAAGCGCTCCGTCATTCCGGCTGTCGAGCCCGGCGAATACCAGGCCTGCTGGGTTCTTCCCGCCAAGCACGATGCGCTCGACTTTGGCGTGGCTCCTCAAGGAGGCTGTGTGACCGGCTTCCTCGCCCCCAATGGCGAGTTGAGCCTCAAGCTTCCCGCGATGCACCCGGCGGCAGCGGGGGCGTCGCGATAAAACTCAACTACGGCAAAATATTCTCTCGGCTGGGAAGCTTGCAGGGTCGTTAAGAAGGCTTCCGGCGACCGGATATAAGCCTCTCGCAGGACTAACAGCTTACCGGAGACCGTTAGGCTTCTCGCGGGTTGGGATTGTCGGCCGGCCGGAGACCTTCCGCGGTGAGCGTAGTCGGTACACACCACTAATGCCCTAGTTGAGCCGCTTTCCATCGTTCCGCTGCCTGTTGCCGTTTCGTGGGACTCTCAGCGGCTGACCAACCCACATCTTGGCCGGTAAGCGCTTTGAGCACCTCGTTAGCTCTATCTCTAAGGGACAGGTTGTTGTCCGAACGGTTTACAATCGCTACAAGCTGACCTATGGCTAGTGGTCGATCGGTCGCGGCTATTACCCGCCATAGCTCTGGAGGAACAAAACGGTAGCCGTCTTCCCCCCATCCTGCCCGCGCGCGTTCTACTACTTCCTTGGCAATAGCGGCGTCGTTGACTGTCGCCACTGCAGTACCGCCCTGTTGGAAGACTTGCCATACCCATCCTCGCTTTACGTCAGAGAGATCCGGCGGTATCGAGAAGACCGGCAAGAGATCATCGCTGGATTGAGCGTTCGGGATGCCAAGCGCGGAAAGAACGCTGAGTGCGTGGACCCTGGCCCCCAGATTCGAGGATGCGCGATCCTCCCAAGCCTTCGCTTGTGCCGCTGCAAGTTCCTCGGAAGTCACGTGTGCCAGTTCCTCAATCGGCTTTCCGGTCTGGGCCTGTGCAAGCTCTTCAGTCGCCTTCCAGCCGATTGACCCGCCGCGTGCTCTGACCCTGCGCAGGAGATCCTGTAAGGGAGCTTGAATGCCGTTTGCCTGGGCTGCCACCAGCCACCGCCGCATCAACTCTTCAGCTGCGGCATAATGCCAAGCCATTTTTTCTCCGAGCCATTGGGCAAGAGCCGGATCGGTGGATAGTTGCTTTTCTATTTCCTTGTAGTCCCGCATATCCCAAGGCTTCAGCTTGGCCCGGGATAAGGCGATCAAGGAGGGAGTCAGACGGTAATCACCCCTTGCAAGTTCGGGATCCTGATACTGGGCAAACTCACGCGTGAGGTATTCGGGAATGCCATCTTCGAGCCATCGGTCATCGAGCTTCACGCCCGAGAGGAAGCCGTGAGTGAGTTCATGGACGTAAGAACCGTTGAGCCACTCGCGGTTATGGTAAATCGAGAGGAGGGGCTCACCCTTACGGTAGAGAAAGACGCCCGTGAAGCTCCCCTTTCCGTTCGTAGTAAAATAGGGAGTCGTTCCGTCGTCCAGGGTCGGGTAAAGGTAGAACCCGGCGAAGTCGTTCTGCGTAATTCCGGTCGCTTCATGGAGAAACCGCGGCGGCTTCTTGACTTCCTCAAGTGCTTCCTCTGCCAACTCCTTTTCACCAGCAGCATAGAAGACGCGCAACTCAACCCCGGCTTCGTTCCCGGATAGCCAAAGCTGGTCGCGGTTCTTGATCTGCGGGAAGATGTCCTGTGGCGCTTCTCCAGGAAAGATTTGATACGAGTAGTTGTGGGCACACCCCTCAATAAAGGCCAGAGTCGTTAGAAGAAGAAGCGGGGTGATCAGTCCCGCTCGGAACAGAAAAGCATCTCTCCATGCCATCTTAACCCTCCCGGCCTAGTACTGGAACGGTCCGTGCTCGTGTGAAGGGGGTTCAGTGTTCACCGATCCATAATAGTCGATGACGGCGTTGTGCCGGCCACGAGCATCTACTGTACTGGTGTTGGCATTCCCGCCGCTGATATCCAGAAGTGGAATCGACGTTTCAACGGAGAAATCCTGCGTCTGGCTCTTGTACTGATTGATGAAGCTTTGGAGTGAGGCTGTGTTTACGGGGCGGTAGACCAAGACTTTATGTCCGGAAGTGAAGGGGGATAACGTCGTCGTGCTGTCATAGTAGAGGTTCGTCGAGTAGGAGACCGTAGCACCGGAGTTTAGAGTCAGAGTAACGGTTCCCGTCGCGGTAGCATTCGGGCTCGGTGCGTAGATGGCGGGGTCGACCTCTCGGGTCTCGTAGAAGGTACTCGCATCCAGAGGATCGGATGTCATGGCTTTGGTGACCCTGACGCCGACGCAAATAGCCGGCTGGCCAGAAGGACCTGTACAGGGGAAGGCCGTCACCGATCTGGTGCAAGCAGCGAGCAGAAAGGCTAAGCCTAGCATCGATAGCAGCGAGAAGAGGGTGAGGCTACGCTTTTTCATGACTCCTCCTTTGTTGAGCAGGCGCAAAATCGCCTCCTGCTTATTGAGACCCTAAAGTGGCTCCTAGAGGACAGTTCCGAGGCGGCTTCTCCGGCGGGTTCCAGGGTCGAATGATTTGGCTTGACTGGCCATGAATTGGCATATTAGACCATTAACTGGATCAGAGTCAAGCACGAACGGCCATGATCATGGCGTGTGAAGCTAAATTGCACTCCTGGGGCGCAAGCTGGATGCAGGCTCTTCGAACCACCCTGACGGGGAGGTAGGTTGTCTCGGGAGGGGCCTTTGATACGTCCTGCTCTCTTGATATTCTTGCGAAAGGCTTCAAGTGTGAGAAAATCCTGTAGGCCTGACGCCAATTGACGAAACTACGAGGCCCCTCCAATGGCACACCAGACCGCTCAGGAGATCGAAGCTCTACTGGCAGGCCGGCTTTCCAAGCCGAAGCGGCTGGAAGCCATTCGCCATCTCGTCGCGGGATGCGGACCCTGCGGCAGGCTTTTGGCGCAAGCAGTTCCCGCAAAGGAGGTGGAGGACGAGGTTCCAGGGCCATGGGCAGAGGCCGCCTACGAGGTGGGCCTCGATCGAGCCTTCGCCGCGATCCCGAGCATTGAAAGGCAGTGGCACAAGGAGCAAGAGAAGCTGACCAGGGTTCTGGAACTTTTGGGACCCAACCCGCGGATGCTGGAGGGTCTCTCTCTGCAGCAGGTTCGAACGTATCGCGGCTGGCCTCTGGTGGAGGCACTCCTCCGGCGTGGCGGCGAGGCGCGCTTCCGGGACCCGCTAGCGATGCGATCACTCTGCTTTCTTGCCAAAGATCATGCGGAGACCCTCGAGCCCGAACTCTATGGATGGCCTGCCCTCGTCTTCGATCTCAGGGCGCACGCTTGGGCAGAGTTGGCCAATGCCTACCGGGTGAACGAGGAGTATGAGCGGGCCGACGAGGCGTTCGCACAAGCCGACTCGTATAGGTGGCGCGGCACCGGCGACCTGCTTCTACTGGCACGGATTTCGGATCTCGAAGCGTCCCTGCGGCGAGAACAGCGCCGGTTCGCCGACGCGACCGCTCTGGAAAACTGCGCCTACGACATCTACCGTAGCGTGGGAGACACGCACCTCGCGGGCCGGGCGCTGATCAAGAAAGGGATCTGCGCGCGCATGGCGGGCGAGCCCCGGGGCGCGATCAAATGGATCCGCGAGGGTCAGTCCCAGTTGGATGGCCGCCGAGATCCGAAGCTCACCGCGGTCGGTGAGCAAGCTCTGCTGGACGCCATGACGGACTGCGGTCAGCTGCAACAGGCCAGCCTGATGCTGATGAGCAGTGGCCTTCGGCAGGCGTTCGCTTCCGATCCGCTCAACCTCCTACGCCTGCGGTGGGTCGAGGGCAAGATCCTTGCTGGTCGGGGCCGGCTGACCCAGGCTGAGAGAGCCTTGGCCGAAGTTCAGCGCGGATTCGAGGAGAGGGGCTTGGACCACGACGCGGCGCTAGTGGGCCGAGAGCTTGCTCCAACTTCTTGATGTTCTCGGAGCAATGCTGGCGGAGACTCGGCGATCTCAGAGAAGCTCTTAGGAGTCAGCCCAGTATGACCTTGGTTGAAGGGTGGGATGACGGCTCGGGATCGGACGCCGGCTCGCCGCGGATGATGTGGAGGAGGATGCGCCGGACCTTTCCCTCGAGGTCCTCTTCCTCGTCATCGTCCTCCCTCGGAGCCTTCGGCACCGGGCGGATCGTTTTCGGGTACGCGGCCTCGAAGAATTCGGCAGGCCTCATTCCGAGGGCCTCGACGATCATCAGCAGGTGGCGCATCTGCATGGTGATCTTGCCGTTCAAGACCTTGTAGAAGATCCCGTCGGCGACCTCCATCTTCTGTTCGAGAGAGCGGATCGACTTTTCCCGGCTTTTCGCGAGCGCCTTCAGGACTTGCCCGAGCCGTAAAGTCTCCTCTTCGAATCGATCGCTCATGGTGCCGAGTATACAGCAGGCCAAGCCGCAAGCCGTGGCTCTTCCAGCCACACAGTGCCCGCTAGGCCACGGCTCAGCCTCCGTTGCCCGGGCAAGCGATAGTAGGGGCCGAAGGGGAAGCGGAGGCGGCGCCGGAAGTCGCGACGGGCTGACTGAGCTCCGAACGGCCCGTCGCGTTCTCAGCCGGGCCGTCGTCATTTGATCCACGGCGTTTCCATTTCTTCCAGGACGTCGCAGGATGAGGCAAGGCGTCACAGGATGAGGCAAGGCGATCTCGTTTCTGCTGCGGTGCCGGAAGTCGCGACGGGCTGACTGAGCTCCGAACGGCCCGTCGCGTTCTCAGCCGGGCCGTCATCATTTGATCCTCGGCGTTTCCGTTTCTTCCAGGACGTCGCAGGATGAGGCAGGGCGATCTCATTTCTGCCGCGGTGCCGGAAGTCGCGACGGGCTGACTGAGCTCCGAACGGCCCGTTGCGTTCTCAGCCGGGCCGTCGTCATTTGATCCACGGCGTTTCCGTTTCTTCCAGGACGTCGCAGGATGAAGCCAGGATGTCGCAGGTTGAGGCGGGGCGATCTCGTTTCTGCTGCGGCGCCGGAAGTCGCGACGGGCTGACTGAGCTCCGAACGGCCCGTCGCGTTCTCAGCCGGGCCGTCATCATTTGATCCTCGGCGTTTCCGTTTCTTCCAGGGCGTCGCAGGATGAGGCGGGCGGGATTGGACGAAGCGAGGGCGGAAAAAAAGGGAGCGCACCACCCGGTGCGCTCCCTTCGAGGCTCTGCGACTGGCCTACGGGTTGGGATTGGTGTCCGCCGCCAGAGAGACGACGGGGGTGGAGGATGTGGGAGGCGGTTCCGGCGCGCTGGTCGCCGCCTTCGGAGCCCGGCCGCGGAACGGCTTCAGCCCGAACTCCGTGAGCTTCTCCGACCGGGTGCCATAGTGCTCTTTGAGGAACCGGCTGAGCCCGTTGGCCACCCGCTTACCCTCGACGAGCAAAACCTTGAGCCTTTTGGAGGCCTCCTGCTTGGTCGCCGTGAGGGCGGCCTGCTGCTGGGCAACCTGCTGCGCTTCGCCGTAGATCTGATCCAGCCGACCGCGAGGCCCCTCCAGATGAGGCAGATCCGCGGCATTCGCACTCAGCGCGGAACCCAACCGCCCGAGCTCGCCCAACACTCCTGAATACGTCGTCTCATTTCCCATGGTCCTTCTCCTTTTAGCCCCCTAAGGGCTTGAACGACGCCGTCATTGGCGCCGGCCCATCCGATATCCGGTGAATCACATTCAGCTTCTATGTCCTACGATCTCCTTATAGTGCATACCATCGGCTCCAATGTCAATAGGCGATTTGGCCGTCCTCTTCAGATGCGATACGAACATTCGGGGGAGCCTCTCGGTATGCTCTTGGACTCCTCTGGCGCTCAAGGTGCTCGACGGGGGCGCTCTGGGAAGTCACTACTGGTTCTTCGCCGGCGGCCCACCGACGTCCACCCGCTCAGCGGAGAGGCTTACGAACCAACAAGAAAGTCGTCGAAGCAAGGTGATGCGAAAGAGGTTGTCGGTTTGCAACCCGATCGATCAGGAGGACAGGCAGTGTAACCAGAGAAGCAAGACGGCTTATTACCCTTCCAACTCGCCCCGCTGGGAGGATACTGGCCAGGTAGTTGGCCATGAGGTCGCGCATTGCAAAGGTCGGACCTACGCAGGTTCCTGAGGAGACTACCGAAAACCCGGCTCGCTCAAATAGGCGCCGGTGACCGGTCAGAGTGAAGTTCTGGAAATGATTGGGATAACCGTGAAAGACTTGAATGAAGGGCGTGGCGACGAATGCCAGGCGACCCGGCCGCAAGGCGCGAAACATCTCAGCGACGGCGTCCTGAGGAAATTCCAAATGCTCCAGAACCGCCTCGCAATGAAACGCGTCGACCGAGCCCTCGGCATAGGGCAAGGAGTAGGCGTCCGCCACAATGTCAACATTGGGAAAAGCGCCGATGTTGAGATTGACCAGAGCTGGATGAACGCGAGCAGGTCCACCGCCGACCGAAACGCAGAGGGCCTCCTTCGGGAGGCCGGCGAGGCTTGAGCGAAAGGCCTCCTCGGACTCCTCTGTCCGCATATCCCCAAAGGCTTGAGTCACTCTTCGGAAGGCAGATCGCAGAAGACCAGGAGAGCCCTCATACTCTGCGACCATGCGCCCTGAATCTTCCGCGAGATAGGCCGAGACCCTCTGCGGATCCGGCAACAAGACTGGAATGCCGTTGACCAGCGGGTATGAACAGCCGCCTTCCTCGCTGGTCAGCAGCTCGCCCGAAAGGACCAAGGGACGATGAGTCTTCGGGCAGACCAGACGCCCCGATAAGACCTGGTCACGGATACTGAGCACGACCCGACTTCGAGCTGACGACCGGCGGCGGCGAAACGCCGGGCAGCTTCAGCGCCAGCTCGCCCGCGGCTTCCAGCATGCCGCCGACGCAGCGGGGATCGCCCTCCGGCGGGGTGCCGTGGAGGAGGATCGGCGACTTGTCCGTGGCGCAGAGGGTGTAGGGCCCCGGTTCGACGTTCGGCACGATCAGTTGGCCGGGGGTTTGCGGCGTCCCCTGGAGGTCTGCCCATTTGCGGAACAGACGGAGCATCGTGACGTAGCGCTCGCCGGCGGCGGGTCCGCACGGATCCTCCGAATTTCTGTGCGCTTCTGCGTCCCAGAGGTTGGGGATTTCGGAATCCGGCCCGGGCAAATCGAGGACCAAGGTTCCTCCGGGAGTGTCGACGCGCACGTCCAGCCGTAGATTGCGTACCACGCGGGTCTCCAGCACGCGCAGGGCGTTGCCCGGAGCCAACACCACAAGGCGGGCTTTCTTCGTTCCGGCGGGCAGGGGCAGGCGGAAGTCGCCGTCCTCGTCAGTCCTGGTGATGGGCGCCCGGACCCCTCCGGCGGATTCGGCCGGCCAGCCAATCACCAAGGCGCCGGGAGCGAAGCCATAACGGGGCAGAACACGGCCACGGATATCGGCAACCCGCGGCACCACCAAGCTCACGCGAGGTGTCGCGAACCCTTCCTTGCCGACGACCGCGGCAGTCTCGCCGCTGATACTCACGGGGCCCTCCGGCGGATCCTGCTGAGCGGCGGCCAGCAGACACTGGCGTCTGGGTTTGAGACCGATCAGCTCCGTCTTCCCCAGCTTGTCGGTCAGGGCCTGGCCGCGAAATTTCCCCAGCACGTTCACCCAGGTCTTGGGCACGGCCTGTCCCCGCTCGTCCACCACCTCGACGGGCAGCAGGGTGTCCGGAATCCGAAGATCGAGCATGGTGGGCTCGGTCAGGGTCTTCCGCACCCGAACCGGGTCCTCCAGCCTGAGCGCGAGAGCCAGCTCCTGTGCGGAGGTCAACCGGACCTTCCAGCTCCCTTCCTGAGGAAGGAAGCCTGAAAAGTGTCCGGTCTCGTCGGAGAAGAACATGGCATGGTCGCCTTCGTGGTCAAAGTCGAGCCCTGATCGAACCGCCTTTCCCCGCAGGGTGAGCAGGCCGGACACGGCGACGTAGGGCACGCTTACATCCTTGGTAAGGGACTCGGGCCCAAGATGGATTTTCTCCAACTTCCACCAGTTGTCCTTCTCGCTGCCGACTCCGAGCTTGTAGTCACCCGGCGGCAGGCCCGAGATCCGCCAGCGGCCGGTCTGATCGGAAAGACCCTTGATCTCTCGAAGCGGTTCCGTGGCAGCGTCCGGGTCCGCGATGAGCCGGAGGTCCCAGGGCCGATTCTTGGGACCTGTGGGTGGATTGACCTGAACGTCGAGACTCAGAAGGGGAGTGATCCACAGCGGCTCCGGGAGCTCGAAGGAAAAGTCCCCTTTGATCGTGATGGGCCCGAAGCGCGCGGTGGGAAGGCCGGGCTCCTGGGCGAGGACGACGTAGCGGCCCGGCTGGACGCGGTCGAACCGAAAGAACCCCCAGGGGCGGGACGTTCCCTCCAGCCTCAGGGTGCGCTGGAGCTTGGGATCGAGACCCACCATGGAGCTCCCCACGTTGAGCGGCACCAGAGTCACCAGGACGGAATGGGTCACGACTTTCTCGCCGACGGTCCGCACCCGGCCGGAGATCGAGGCTCCGCGTTCCAGCTTGAGCGTGCCGAGGTCCGCCGTCCGCCCCGGCTCCACCAGCTCTCCCCAGCGGTACACCGGCATCGAGGCGGCGGCCTGAACCCGCAGGTCGACCTGGCCGGCCGGGATCTCGCAGAAGCACTCGCCGTTGCGGACGGGACTGGCGACGGTGATCTCCCAGGGATGATCTTCCGGCCCCTTGATCCCCAAGGTGGGACGGACCCGCACCGAGAGCTCCCGCGGCACACTTTGTCCCGGTGGCGAAGCGATGCTGAATTTGAGGAAGCCGCGCGCGGCCGGCGGCGCGCCGGCCGGAGTCGAAGCCAGGACGGCGAGGAGAAGAAGACCGGCGGTCCTCATGGCCGGACGGACTTCGCCGAGCTGAGGGCAGGCGGCGGCGAAACGCCGGGCAGCTTCAGCGCCAGCTCGCCCGCGGCTTCCAGCACGCCGCCGACGCAGCGGGAGTCGCCTTCCGGAGGGGCGCCGTGGCGGAGGACCGGCGACTTGTCCGTGGCGCACAGGGTATAGGGTCCCGGCTCGACGTTCGGCACGACCAGCCGGCCCGGAGTCTGCGGCGTTCCCTGGAGGTCGGCCCACCGGCGCAGCAGGCGCGGCATGGTGAGGGCGTTGCGTTCACGGGCCGCGGGGTCGCAGGGGTCCACATCCCGCGAAACCTTCCTGTCCTTCTCATCCTTGAGGTCCTGCGCGGGCAGATCGAGGATCAGGGTGCCGCCGGCAGTGTCGACGTGGATCTCCAGCAACCGCGCGCGGGCCACATCGGCCTCGAGGATGCGCAGGGCGGAACCCGGCGGGAGCACCACGAGGCTCGCCCTGTTGGTTCCCGGCGGTAAGGCGAGCCCGAACCGGCCGTCCTCGTCGGTCCCGGCGAGCTCCGCCGGAACGCTGGCGCCGGAGGCCGCCGGCCAGGCCAGCACCTGGGTTCCGGTGGCGAAGCCCAGCCGGGGGAGGATGCGGCCGCCGATGTCCAGCTTGTCCGGGACGACGAGGCGGACGGGGGGCGTCTCGTCTCCCTCGCGCAGGGCCACGCGGGTCCTCTCACTCAACCGGTAAGGATCTCCCCGGGCTGCCAGCAGACACTGAGGCCCGGGATTCAGGCCGACGAGGTTGAGGGTCCCGGACTCGTCGGCGATCCCCTGGTTGCGGATCCGACCCAGGACGTTCACCGTGCTGCGGGGAAGGCCCCTCCCCCTTTCGTCCATGACTTCCAGCGGTAGCGAGGTGTCAGGAATCCGGATCTCGAGCGAGGCGAATGGGGCCTCTTTCGGCACCCGGACCGGGCCCTGGAGGTTGAGGCGGAACCGCAGATCCTGGGCGCCGGACACGCCGATCTCCCAGGGACCTTCGTCCGGGAGATAGCCCTGGAACCGCCCCTGCGGATCGGAGCGGAACGAGGCGCTGCCCCGCTCGTTGTTGAAGTCGAGCACCGCCGCCAGCGGGCTCCCCCGCCAGGTGAGCCGGCCATGCAAGGGAATGAGCGGGACGAGAAGGTTCAGGGACCTCGACCCGACCCCGAGGCTGACCTTCTGCTTCTGCCAGACGTTGTCCTCGCCGAGCCCGACGGCCAGCCAATAGTCTCCCGGCGGCAGACCCTGAATCTGCCAGCGGCCCAGCTTGGAACCGGTGCCGGTCAACGGCCGCCAGGCTTCTCCCTCGTCCATGCGGCGGTCCGGCTGAAGCATGAAGCTCCAGGGCCGGCCATCGGGCGCGAGGAACGGACGGACCGCGACGTCGAGCCCCACCGGGGGGGTGACCCACAGCGGTTCCGGCATCTCGAACGAGCGGTCGCCCTCAATAACGATTGGATCGGAATGGGCGGTGGGAAGACCGGGCTCGCTGGCGCGGACGACGTAGCGCCCCGGCTTGACGCCCGCAAACCGGAAGAAACCCCAGGGCCGGGTGGTGGACTCCAGGGAGATCGTCCGCAACGGCCTGGAGGAAGGCCCGAAGCTACCCACGCGCTCCGGCGCCAGGCTCACCAGGACGGAGTGGGTCGGGATCTCCTCCTGGAGGGTGCGCACCCAGCCGGAGATGGCGGCCCCGCGCTCCAGCTTGACGTCGAGGTTCCTGGTTTCTCCCGGTTTCACCGCCACGCTCCATCGGTAGACCGGCATCATGGCCGCCCCTTGAAGCCGCAGGTCGACCCGCCCGGCCGGGACCTCGTAGGTGATCTCCCCGTTGCGCAGCGGGCTGGACAGGTCGATCTCCCAGGGATGATTCTCCTGGCCGCGGAGCACTCGGCTGGGACGCACCCGCACCGCCAACTCCCGCGGCACGCTCTGGCCCGGCGGCAAAGCGACACTGAGCTTGACCAAGCCGCGTGTGACTGGCGGCGCGCCTGCCGCGTCCGGGGCGAGGGCTGCAATTAGAAGGAGGCCGGCGATCTTCATGGCGAGTCCCCGAGTCATTTCGAGCTGTCTCTTGTCAGTATACGAGAGGCGGGTTGGAAGCGTTGGAGGGAGCCCGCAAGATTCGAAAAGACTTGCCACTCTGCTCCTTGCGAGGATGGTTGGCGTGACGACCGCACCCCGCGTCCGCGTGGGCCCGGGCCTCGAGAGTCGCCGCGCAAACTCTCCGTAGAAAGGAACAGAACGTGAAAAATCTCAAGAAACTGCTATTCGCCGCCGTGCTGATCGGCGCTGCCGTGGTCTCCGCACCGAAGACGGCCCAGGCGGACAACCCTTGGTGCAACCAGTGCGCCTTGAGCGGCGACTGCTTGTCCTGTTGCGTATGCGACGGTGGTCAGATCGCCCCCTGTGCCAGGGCTTGCCACTAGTTTCCCTCCTGAAGTATGAAGCCCGTCCCGCAGCCGCGGGGCGGGCTGCCGCGGAGCCGGTAGAGTTCCCCACCACCCGAAGACCCTCACCCCTGCCCCTCTCCCGCCCCCGCCCAACCCCCCTCACCGGGAGAGGGGTACCCCTGGGGCGTTTTTGCCTTGCTCTCTCTTCTCCGGTTGGGGGGAGGGCGATGGAAGAAAGAGGGTTGGGGTGAGGAGGGGGCTTGGCTGTTCTCCCTCTTCTCCCGGTGAGGGGGGTGCGGAGGGGGCGGGAGAAGAGGGCCGGGGTGATGAGGGTCTTGGGCGGGGGAACCTCTCAGACGAGTTAAGTTAGCGCCCGGTTGACAATCCCCCTCCCCCCTCCTATGATGGAATTCGTACTGATTCAGTCCTGTTTTAGGACTCGGGGTTGATCTACTGAAGGGCCCAAACGAAAATGATCCGCATCACCAAACAGACCGATTATGGAATCGTCCTGCTGACGCATCTCGCGGCTTTCCCTGAGCGGCAGTTCAATGCTCCGGAGCTGGCGGCGGAGACGCATCTGCCGCTGCCGATGGTCAGCAAGATCCTGAAGCTGCTGGCCAAGGAGGGGCTGCTGGCGTCCCACCGCGGCGTCAAGGGCGGCTACGGGCTGGCCCGGCAGGCGGAGGAAATCTCGATGGCGGAGATCATCGCGGCCCTCGAGGGTCCCATCGCCATCACGGAGTGCATCAGCGTCGAGGGAGACTGCTCGCACGAGCCGCTCTGCCCGGTGCGCTCCAACTGGCAGCGCATCAACGACGCGGTCCGCGCGGCGCTCATGGGGATCTCTCTCTCGGAGATGGCCCGCAGCCGGCCGGCAGGGCCGCAGGGACTCGTGACACTGGGCGGCGGCAATGCGCGCGCCGCCTTCGCGCCCGCCGTTCTTCACGAGGTTTGACATCTCTCGGGTCCCGAGACCCTTTCAATAGAGGAAACCATGCAGACGCCGACCGAGACCATCGAGCAGTTCGCGACCCAGGATTACAAGTTCGGCTTCATCACCGACGTCGAGCAGGACATCTTCCCGCCAGGTCTCTCCGAGGACGTCATCCGCGCCCTCTCGGCCAAGAAGGAAGAGCCCGAGTGGATGCTTGAATGGCGCCTCAAGGCCTACCGCCACTGGCTGAACATGGAGGAGCCGACGTGGGCGAACGTGCATTACTCGCCCATCGACTACCAGTCGATCGCCTACTACGCGGGGCCGAAGCCCAAAGGCTCGGGGCCGAAGAGCCTGGACGAGGTGGACCCGGAGATCCTCGCCACCTACGAGAAGCTGGGCATTCCCCTGCGCGAGCGGGAGATGCTCGCCGGCGTGGCGGTGGACGCGGTGTTCGACAGCGTTTCGGTGGCCACCACCTTCAAGGCGAAGCTGGCCGAGGTGGGCATCATCTTCTGCTCCTTCTCCGAGGCGGTGAGGAACCATCCCGACCTCATCAAGCAGTATCTCGGCTCGGTGGTGCCCTACTCGGACAACTTCTTCGCCACGCTCAACTCGGCGGTGTTCTCCGACGGCTCGTTCGTCTACATCCCCAAGGGCGTGCGCTGCCCGATGGAGCTCTCCACCTACTTCCGCATCAACGCCCTCAACACCGGGCAGTTCGAGCGCACGCTGATCATCGCCGACGAGGGGGCTTATGTCTCCTACCTGGAGGGTTGCACGGCACCGATGCGCGACGAGAACCAGCTCCATGCCGCGGTGGTCGAGCTGGTGGCGCTCAAGGACGCCACGATCAAATACTCGACCGTTCAGAACTGGTATCCGGGCGACGCCAACGGCAAGGGCGGCATCTACAACTTCGTCACCAAGCGCGGCAAGTGCGACGGGGCGAACGCGAAGATCTCCTGGACGCAGGTGGAGACGGGCTCGGCGATCACCTGGAAATATCCCAGCGTGATTCTCAAGGGCGACAACTCGGTGGGCGAGTTCTACTCGGTGGCGCTGACCAAGGGCTACCAGCAGGCGGACACCGGCACCAAGATGATCCACATCGGGAAGAACACCAAGAGCACCATCGTTTCCAAGGGCATCTCCGCCGGCCACGGCCAGAACACCTACCGCGGCCAGGTGAAGATCCTGAAAGGTGCGGACAACGCCCGCAACTTCTCGCAGTGCGACTCGATGCTCATCGGCGACCAGTGCGGCGCCCACACCTTCCCTTACATCGACGTGCAGAACCCGCTGGCTAAGATGGAGCACGAGGCCTCCACCTCGAAGATCGGCGAGGATCAGATCTTCTACTGCAACCAGCGCGGCATCGCCACCGAGGACGCCGTGTCGATGATCGTCAACGGCTTCTGCAAAGAGGTCTTCCGCGAGCTGCCGATGGAATTCGCCGTCGAGGCCCAGAAGCTGCTGGCCGTCAACCTGGAGGGGAGCGTCGGCTGAGCCGATGCGCCTCCAATCCAAACTCTGAAATCCAAAATCCGAAACGGAATCCAAAGAATATGCTCGAAATCAAAAACCTGCACGCCTCGGTTGAGGGCAACGAGATCCTGAAAGGGATCGACCTTACGATCCGCGACGGCGAGGTCCACGCCGTCATGGGCCCCAACGGCTCGGGCAAAAGCACGCTCGCCCGGGTGCTGGCCGGCCAGGAGGCCTATGAGGTCACCGCCGGCCAGGTGCTCTTCGATGGCCAGGACCTGCTGGACATGGACCCCGAGGTGCGCGCCCGGGAGGGCGTCTTCATGGCCTTCCAGTATCCGGTGGAGATCCCCGGCGTGAGCAACACCTACTTCCTCAAGGCGGCTCTCAACGCCGTGCGCAAGCACCGAGGCCTGCCGGAGATGGATGCTCTCGAATTCCTCGCGATGGTGCGCCAGAAGATGAAGCTGGTGCAGATGGAGGAGACGCTCCTCAACCGGCCGGTCAACGAAGGGTTTTCGGGCGGCGAGAAGAAGCGCAACGAGATCTTCCACATGGCGGTGCTGGAGCCCAAGCTCTGCATTCTCGACGAGACGGACTCGGGGCTCGACATCGACGCCCTGCGCATCGTCGCCGACGGCGTCAACGCCCTGCGCTCGAAGGACCGCTCGTTCCTGGTGATCACTCACTACCAGCGGCTGCTCAATTACATCGTGCCAGACTACGTGCACGTCCTGGTGGACGGCCGGTTCGTGCGCTCGGGCGGCAAGGAGCTGGCCCTGGAACTGGAGGAGAAGGGGTACTCCTGGCTCGAAGATCTGGCTGCCGCGCCGGTGGGAGCGTAAAGCATGACCGCGACCGAGACTCAGGCGCCGGCAGCTCTCGCCCCGTATCTCGCCGATTTCGAGCGCTACAACCGTGAACGGCTCGACGCGGGGGTTGAGCCGGCGTTCGTCCAGGCCCTGCGCCGGGCGGGGCTGGAGCGCTTCGCGGCCCTCGGCTTTCCCACCACCAAGCAGGAGGAGTGGCGGCTGACCAACGTCGGTCCGATCGCTCAAGGGACATTCCATCGTTCCCAGGGCGATCCCAACGGGATCGTGCCGGAGCAGATCGCACCCTATGACTTCCCGGCCGCCGCGCGGCTGGTGTTCGTGGACGGCCGGTATTCCTCCCGGCTGTCTTCCTCCACGGGGCTGCCTTCGGGAGTCGTCGTCACCAGTCTCGCCGCGGCCCTGGCGGCCAGCCCTGAGCTCGTGGAACCCTGGCTCGGCCAGCTCGCCAGCTTCGAGCAGCAGCCATTCGTGGCCCTCAACACGGCTTTTCTCGGCGACGGCGCGTTCATTCACGTCCCCCGGGGCGCGACGTCGGGGCTGATCCACGTCCTCTTTCTCTCGTCCTCCGAGGACGGCCGGGCGACGGTCTCCTATCCGCGCAACCTCTTCGTCGCCGGCGAGAACAGCCAGCTCACTGTGGTGGAGACCTACGCCGGCACCGGCGCCTACTTCAACTGCCCGGTGACCGAGCTGGTGGCGGGCCGCAACTCGGTGGTCGACCATTACAAGGTGCAGCGGGAAAGCCGCGAGGCCTTCCACATGGCCACCTTCCAGGTGCAGGGCGAGCGCGACAGCGTGCCCCGCTCCCACTCCATTTCCCTCGGCGGCGGCCTGGTGAGGAACGACGTCAACGCCGTGCTGGCCGGCGAGGGGATCGACTGCACCCTGAACGGCCTCTACCTGGTGGACGGCCGCCAGCACGTGGACAACCACATGCGGGTGGAGCACGCGAAGCCCCACTGCTCCAGCCACGAGCTGTACAAGGGAGTGCTGGACGGCAAGGGCCGGGCGGTGTTCAACGGCCTGATCCACGTCCACCCCGGCGCCCAGAAGACGGATGCCAAGCAGTCGAATCGCAACCTTCTGATATCGCGCGAGGCGGTGGCCAACTCCAATCCGCAGCTCGAGATCTACGCCGACGACGTCAAGTGCACGCACGGCTCGACGGTGGGGCAGCTCGACGAGGACGCCGTCTTCTACCTCCGTTCGCGGGGCATCGGCGAAGAGGCGGCGCGCAGCCTGCTGACCTGGGCCTTCGCCAGCGACATCGTGGAGCGCATCAAGGTGGAGCCCGTGCGCAAGGATCTCGAAGAGTTCCTCTTCGCCCGCCTGCCCAAGGGCGAGATCGTCCGCCAGGCCGTGTGAGATGAGATGACGCCGGCGGCCATCCAAGAACGCCAATCGGCCGCCCCCGCCTACGACCTCGAGGGGGTGCGGGCGGATTTTCCCATCCTCGCGCAAAAGGTACAAAGCCGGCCCCTCGTCTACCTGGACAACGCCGCCTCCACCCAGAAGCCGCGGGCGGTGATGGACGCCATCGCCGCCTGCTACGGCGAGTACTACGCCAACGTCGAGCGCGGCGTGCACACGCTGTCTCAAGCGTCCACGGCAGCGCGGGAGCAGGCGCGGGAGGCGGTGCGCCGCTTCCTGAACGCCCCGAGCGCCGAGGAGATCGTCTTCGTCCGCGGCACCACCGAGGCCATCAACCTCGTCGCCGCGAGCTGGGGCCGGCGCAATGTCGGGTCCGGCGACGAGATCCTCGTCACCGAGCTGGAGCATCACTCGAACATCGTCCCCTGGCAGCTCCTCTGCGAGGAACGGGGAGCGGTGCTGCGGGTAGCCCCCATCGACGACCGCGGCGAGGTGATCCAAGAGGAGCTGGAGCGCCTCCTCTCCCCCCGCACCCGGCTGGTGGCCGTGGCTCATGTCTCCAACGCCCTCGGCACGGTCAACCCGGTGCGCGAGATCGCCCAGCACGCGCACCGGGTGGGCGCCCTGGTGCTGGTGGACGGCGCCCAGGCCGCGCCGCATCTGGCGATCGACGTCCAGGCTCTGGGCGCCGACTTCTACGCCTTCTCCGGTCACAAGGTCTACGGCCCCAGCGGCATCGGCGCCCTCTGGGGCCGGCGGGAGCTGCTGGCGGCGATGCCCCCGTGGCAGGGCGGCGGCGGCATGATCCGCACCGTCACTTTCGCGAAGACGACCTATGCGCCGCCCCCTCACCGCTTCGAGGCCGGCACGCCGGCCATCGAGGCGGCAATCGGGCTCGGCGCGGCTCTCGAGTATCTGACCGCGCTCGGGCTGCCGGCCGTGGCCGCCTGGGAGGCCGAGTTGCTGGCCCTGGCCACCGAACGGCTGGCGGCGGTACCCGGACTGCGGCTGATCGGCACGGCACGGGACAAGGCGGCGGTGATCTCGTTCACCCTGGCGGGGATTCATCCCCACGACGTGGGCACGGTCCTCGACCAGGAAGGGATCGCCGTGCGCGCCGGCCACCATTGCGCCCAGCCGGTGATGGAGCACTTCCGGGTGCCGGCCACGACGCGCGCCTCGTTCGGCCTCTACAACACCCGCGAGGAGGTCGAGGCTCTCGCCGCCGCCCTCCACCGCGCGCGGGAGCTGTTCGGATGAAACTTCCATGAACGACCTGCGCGAGCTGTACCAGGACATCATCCTCGACCACAACCGGCATCCCCGCAACTTCGGGCCTCTGCCGGCCTCGAACCACCAGGCCGAAGGGAACAATCCTCTCTGCGGCGACCAGGTGAGCGTGCTGCTCGACGTGGCGGATGGCTGCATCCGGGACATCGCCTTCCAGGGCGTGGGCTGCGCCATCTCGATGGCCTCCGCCTCGCTGATGACCGAGGCCCTCAAGGGGCAGACCGTGGAAGAGGCCCGCCGGCTGTTCCACGTCTTCCACGACCTGCTCACCACCGGAGCCGGCGAGAGCGCGCCGGAGCTGGGCAAGCTCGCCGTCTTCACCGGCGTCCGCGAATTCCCCATGCGGGTCAAATGCGCCACCCTACCGTGGCACACTTTGTTAGCCGCCCTGGTTCAGAAACAGGATCAACCCGTCTCCACCGAGTAGCGCAGAAGAGGAGCTCAGCATGGTTATCGATGAAACCGCCGCGGCCGCGCCAGCCGATCCCTTCGATCCCTCAGACGTGGAAAACGGGATCGTCGAGGCCCTGAAGAAGGTTTTCGATCCAGAGATCCCCGTCAACATCTACGAGCTCGGGCTGATCTACGACGTCGACATCCAGGAAGGGGGCAAGGTCCAGGTCAAGATGACACTGACCTCGCCCGGCTGCCCGGTGGCCGGTTCCCTCCCGGGCGAGGTCAAGGCCAAGGTCGAAGCCGTGCCCGGCGTCGCGTCCGCGGAGATCGATCTGGTGTGGGATCCGGCCTGGAACCCTTCCATGATGTCCGAGGCGGCGCGCCTTCAGCTCGGGATGTTCTGAGGGTTCTGAAAAGTCGCCACTGAATTACCGGGATGAGTGATAAAGTTCGCGTTGACGACCCGGCGCAATCCTGCGTCCGGCACCGCGAGCCAACCCGTGAACGGCGCCACAGACCTTGAGATCGACCCCGAGCCCGAAGAAAGCCTGGACGAGTTGGTGCAGCGGATTCGTCACCGCATCAAGACGGTCCTCCGCGGTTACGACATCCCCTTCCAGGATGCCGAGGATCTCCTTCAGGATTCCCTCCTGGAAGCTCTCCGCAAGTGGGATACCCTCTACAACCGGGAGTGCTGGCTCCTCGGCACGCTCCGCTTCAAGTGCTCGAATTACTGGAAGCGGATACGCACCAAGGCTCATCAGACGATGGACCTTCCGGAGCTGGAGGAGCTCTGCCAGCCGCTGCCGCCGCCGCAGGAAAAGCGGGACGAGGCGCTCGACCTGCGCCACACGCTGAGAGGCCTGGATCCGCGCCACCGCGAGGCGCTCTGGCTGCGCTTCGCCGTCGGCTTCACTCCCCAGGAGGTGGCGGACCGCCTCGGCTACACGAATTCGAGCGTGCGCAAGCTCACCCAGCGGGCGATGATGCGCCTGCGGAAGAATGCCTCACTCTCCGGGCCTCTCCCCGGCCCACCACAGGACGACCCGGATGACCTGGACGTTCCGGAGGAGCCCGAGGACTCGGCAACGCCGGACCGCTTCCTGGCGCCTGAGACCGTCCTGGACCTGGACTAAAACCTGCATGTCACCTCCCGCCAGGAGCGGCTCACCTCCCCGAGGTGTTCCTGGCCGCTTTTCGACCGGTCCACAGCGGACCGAAGGGAAAAGACCTCATGCGCAATCCCAACAGCAGTCCGGGCTTCGTCCGCGCCGTCGACGACCTTCCCCCGGAGACCGGTGAGGAGCCCCGCAGCACGCCCCGGCTGGCGGAGACCCTCCGGCTGAGGCGCCATAGCGAAGAGATTCCTGCCCAGGCGCAGAGCATGGACGCCATGGGCCGCCTGGCGGGGGGCATCGCCCACGTCTTCAACAACCTGCTCACCGCCATCTCCTTCCAGACCGAGTTGGCCATGAGCTCGCTGGGCAGCGGCGACGACTCGGCCCGTAAACATCTGCGGGAGATCGAGAAGGTCGGCCAGCGGGGAGCGGCGCTCGCCCGCCAGCTCCTCGCCTTCAGCGGCCGGCAGGTATTACATGACCGCGTGCTGCAGCTCAACCACCTGCTGACCGGCATGGAGGAGCGCATGCACCGCTTCCTCGGCGACGACATCGAGCTGAAGCTGGAGCTTCACCCCGAGCTCGACCGGGTGTCGCTCGACCCCGAGCAGTTCGAGCAGGTGATCGCGAATCTCCTCTCGAACGCCCGCGACGCCATGCCGGACGGCGGCCGGGTGGTGCTGGAAACGCAGAACGTGGACGTGCAGCCCGGCAATCTCACCCATCCGCTGCGGGCGACACCCGGCCGCTGGGTGCTCCTCAAGGTGAGCGACACGGGACCGGGCATGCCCGAGGACGTTCGCCGCCACGCCTTCGAGCCGTTCTTCAGCACCAAGGGCGCCATGGAGATCACCGGGCTGGGGCTCTCGACCGCCTATGGCGTGGTCAGCCAGAGCGGCGGCCAGATCGTGGCCGACAGCGAGCCGGGCGGCGGCTCCCGCTTCCTCATCTTCCTGCCCAGCGCCGAGGAATCCGCCGTCCGCGACGGCGCCGGGGCGGCGACGCCGGCCCGCGAGTGGGAGACCCTGCTGATCGTCGAGGACGAGGAAAACGTGCGCAAACCCCTCATGCAGATCCTGGCCGCCCGCGGCTACAACGTCCTCGAGGCCCGCGACGGGGCCGAGGCCATCCGCGTCAGCCAGAGCTACGCCGGTCCCATTCACCTGATGGTGACGGACATCCTGATGGACGGCATGAGCGGCGTGGAGCTCGCCGAGCGCCTCTCCTTCAAGCGTCCCGAGATGCGAGTGCTGTTCGCCACCGGCTATCCCGCCGGTCTCGCCGAGAACGCCAGCCTGGGCCGCGAGGACGCACCGCTGCTCAAAAAACCCTTCAGCGGCAGCGAGTTGGCGACCAAGGTGCGGGAGGTGCTGGAGAGCGGAGACTAGAGCGTCGCCTCCTCCAGCGCGCCCCAGTACAGCGCGTTCCACAGCAGCTTGAAGGTCCGGTGCGGCTGCGCCCGGTGCTGAGGGTGAAAGCCGATGAGCACGGCCTTCCCCTTGCCGACGCCATACTCGACGACCGCCGCCTTGCGCGTCAGCTTCTCGGCCCCTTTGACGTAGCCGCTGACCAGGACGTCCGCGGCATTCTCCGGGTAGGACGCCACGACCCGCCGCTGGAAGCGGGCGTCGGGCACCCGGGTTTCGAAGGCGGGCGAGTCCGCGAAGAAGGCGACCTCCTCGGCGTCCATCCCCCAGCTCAATGGGTGAGAGGTGTCCATGAGGATCCGGAGCATCGAGCCCGGCGCGTGGAACTGCTCCTCGGCGACCTTCTCCAGGACGTTTTTCACCGGCAGCTCCAGCACGTTGATGGCATAGCCCGAAGACTCGTCCAAGGCCACCAGGGTGCCGCCGTTCTGCACCCATTTCTTGAGCTTCTCAGCGCCCACCGTGCCGAGGCCGCCCGCGTACGGCGCGGGCATCGAGGAGGCGGGCGCCCCTTTCTCGATCACCCCTGCCTCCACGGAAGGCAGCAGGATGACGTCCACCTTCCCCTCGTAGGCGCCGCTTTTCATCTGCTCGTTGTCCAGGTTCTGGAAGGCGAAGCCATAGCGCTCCAGCAGGAATCGCGTCCAGCCCTCGTCGACGCTGGCAACCCAGGGCTTGTAGAGGCCGACGCGGATCGGCTTCACTCGGAAGGCCGGCCCGGCCGGCGCGCGGTCGAGCGGTGCAATGGGAAGATGGAGCTCGCGCGACAGGCGGCTCAGAGCCTCTGGGGACGCCTCGTCCGCCGGCAGGTAGAGGTCGCCCGCCTCGCCGGCGCCTCCGGCCCCCGGCTTCTTCAGCCAGTAGACCTTCTTCCCTTCGGCCAGCAGCCGGTTCTGGGCCGTGACGGCGGAGTCCGCCCGGTGGGAGATGAGATAGCCGCCCTTTGCAGCCGCCACCTCGCCGCCCGGCCAGACCGGTGCCGTGACCGCCGAGGCTCCGGCCGACATGGGGACGGGCGCGCCGGCCTCGTTCACCTCGACGCCGAAGGAGAGGGGGAGCGACCAGGCCGTCACGTCGTAGGGCGGGAACACCGGGCCGCCCGGATAGGGGACGACCTCCGGGTAGCGCTGGGGCCGCAGCATGGTGAGGAGGAACTGGCGGTAAGGCTGGGCGGCGGGGATGACGTACGTCCCTGCCGGATACGCCGAGCGGCCGACGGTGAACGCCGAGGCCGCCCGCTCCACGCGTACGCCGTGGCGGATCAAGAGCTCCACCAGCAGGGCCGCCGAGACCGGATCGCGCTGATCGGCGGGCACCAGGAAGGCGTACGGCGCCTCCCGGGTGCCATGGTCGATGGCCTCGCGGGCCATGCGGTAGACGTTGAAGAGGAAGTCCTCGCGGTAGCGGGCGCCCGTCTCCAGGAAGCTGCGAGTGGCCACCAGCTCGTAGTCCACGATGTCGCGCAGCCGCCACCAGCCCCCCGGCCAGGGGGACGGGAAGTTGGACTGCCGCTTGTATTCAGGCAGCCCCTTGACGCCGCCCTGCAGCTCCCCCGGCTCGATGTAGACCGGCGTCGCCACTCGGGCGCTGGCGATCTCGGTGAGCAGGCCGGTGACGTTCTTCCACCACGCCGTATTGCGGGTGCCCCCCGGCCAGTAGCTGTCGAAGATCATGCTGCTCCCCACCCCGAGCTTCCCCGCTTCCTCCAGGCGGACGCTCATGCCGGTGCCCAGGAGATCGGCCTGGCGGAAGATGAGCGAATGCACGTCCGGCGCGAGGGGATCGGCCTGGGGCGGGACGAACATGCGCGGCCCCACGGAGCCCATCTGGTGCTCGTCGAGGAAGATCTGCGGGTACCAGCGGTGATAGAGCAGGTCGTTGACCGCCTGCGACTCCTTCTGGCTCAGCATGTAGTAGTCGCGGTTGTCGTCGTGCCCGGCGTAGACGTGGTAGAGCCAGGGCATGGGGCCGCCTTCATACGGCGTACCCAGCCATTTGTCGTACCAGTCCACCACCATCACCTGACCGTCGGGGTTGATCGACGGCATGAGCAGGAGGATGGCGTCGTCGAGCCAGG
Organism: Thermoanaerobaculia bacterium; assembly: GCA_035996875.1. GTDB lineage: Bacteria > Acidobacteriota > Thermoanaerobaculia > Multivoradales > UBA5704 > DATARR01. Next base: position 78,261 of record DASYJD010000028.1, on the reverse strand, counting down.
AGAGCACGGCCGGATCCTGGGTGGCCGCCATGTCGTGGACGAGCTCCAGGGCCATCTGGGTCGAGCCCACCTCGGTGGAGTGGATGGAGCAGGTGACGAGAGCGATCGTCTTTCCCTCCTTCGCCAGGGCGCGCGCCTCGGCTTCCGAAAGCCCGTCGGGATTGGCCAGCCGGCGGGCGATCTCCCGGTAGCGGTCCAGGTGCTTCTGGTTCTCCTCCGAGGTGATGACCACCACCGGCATGTCGTTGCCCTGGGTGGTCTTGCCGGCCGACTCGATGGAGATCCGGCCGGAGGCCGCGTCCACCCGCCGCAGGTACTCGACGACCTTGGGCCACGGGACGAGCTTGCGGTCGGCCCCCACGGCATGGCCGAGGAAACTCTCCGGCGTCGGAATGACGGCGGTGTCTGCGGGGGGCGCCGCGGCGGCCAGGAACGGCGTGTCGAGCATGGCCAGGCACAGCACGGCGAGGATCAGAACGATTCGGCGCATCGGCTCTCTCCTTGTACCCGGGATGGTCCAGCGAGGAGATCTTTTCATGCAATCTTTGATTTTTGGGCATGGCAGGCGGCTTGCTTCTGTTATAAGCCGTTGGAAACTCAGAGCCGCACCTCCCTTGCAAGGAACCCGCATGACATTGCGCCCGACGACATCGATGGTCCGCAAAGCTCTCCTTCTCGGCCTCCTGGCCCTTCTGATCCCGGGACCGTGGGCTTCCGCGGCCTTCGCGCAGGGGCTGCAGGGACATGGCGACGAGGAGTTTCAATACCGCTGGCAGCTCCGCAACATCATCGGCACCCTGGCCGGGCTGTTCCTGCCCAACCGGGGCGAAGGGTTTCTCACCTTCAAGAAGGACGGCAACGGGCACCTGCGCAGCGAGCTGACCATCACCTCGGCGGTCGCCAAGCAGGGCGAGTACTTCCGCTACGGCTCCGAGGTCGACGTCCGCACCCTGCAGCCCATCCGCGCCTGGAGCTCGTACTCCTGGCGCGGCGAGACCAAGTCGAAGAGCGACGACATCACCGCCAACGGGGTGCTCGACATCGCTTCCGGCATCTACGCGATCCGCCGCGACCCGCCCAAGAAGACCCGGCGGATGGAGATCTGGTCGGACGGCAAGATCTATCCCGTCATCGTCATTCCGCAGGAAAACGAGACCCGGACGCTCGACGGCAAGAAGATCGCGGTCCAGAAGTTCTCGATCCGGGGCTTCGACTCACCCGGGCGCGAGCGCTGGAAGGGGAGGCTCGACCTCTGGCTGGCCCACGACGAGGCCGCGACGCCGGTGGAGATCCTCATCTCCCGCAACCTCGCGGACGTGCGCATGGAGCTGAAGACGCTCAAGTGATTTCGCAGAAGTGAGGGCAGTGAAGGAAAACGGCAGTCATTCTTTTCTCAGGAGGAGATCTATGAAGCACGCAAAGTACGGCTGGACCTTCGTGGCGGCGGCGGGGCTTCTCGTCCTGGCGGCCTGCAACAGTCCGAAGATGGAGAAGGCGACGACCAGCGATCACGCGATGGACAAGAAGATGGACAAGATGGACCACTCCGCCCCTGCCAAGCCGATGGGCGCTCCGTCGACGACCGCGAAGGCAATGCTGCAGGGCGATCCCGGGAACACCGCGTTCTCCGGCTCGATCACCTTCTCGCCCGCGCCGGACGGCGGCGTCCATGTCGTGGCGGACGTCAAGGGCGCCCCCCCGGGCAAACACGGCCTCCATCTCCACGCGAACGGCGAGTGCGTACACGGCGAGGAGGCGGGCAAGCACTTCTCCTCCGCCGGCGGCCACTTCAACCCGGCCAATGCGCCGCACGCCTGCCCGCCCACCGATCCCCGCCATGCGGGCGACTTCGGCAACATCGAGGTGGACGCCAGCGGCAACGGCCATTTGGACCTCGTCTCCAAGGACATCTCCGTCGCCGGCGGCGCCACCTCGGTGGTGGGCAAGGCCGTCATCCTCCACGCGGGCGCCGACGACTGCACCACCCAGCCCACCGGCAACTCCGGCGACCGGCTGGCCTGCGGCGTGATCCACTAGCGGAAGCCTGCTTCGCGGTGATCCCGGAGGCGCGGAAGGCCCGCCGCCTCCGGGACCCGGAGTCGCGGGCCTCAACGCCCGGCCGGCACCCGCACGATGAACATCCCACCCCCCAGGTACTCGATCTCCGGATACTTCTCCAGCCACCGGAACGCGTCCGGCTTCACCGGCACCATCCGGCCTCCCGCGTAGGTGAGGTAGGCGTAGCCGTGGAGGAAGTTGGCGCTTACGGCGACGGGACCGGGGCGGTTGGGGTCGGGGAAGTCCCAGCGGATGCCGTAGAGGGCCGGATCGACGTGGCCGAAGTAGGCGAGGTCGATGTGGTCGAGGCCTTCGCGGTCCATGTAGGACTTCACTCGTTTCAATCCCTGTCCCCAGTCGATGTTGGAGTCGAGGAGGATGCGGTCTCCCCGGCCATGGGCAAGGAGATTGAAGTAGTCGATTGTGTTGGGCGTCGCCAGCAGGGCGGAGAGCGGATAGAGGCCCAGCACGGCGAGAGCGGCGAGTCGGAGCCTTCGACTTCGGGTGGCGAAGAAGGGTCCGAGCCGGCCCGCGAAGAGGAAGAGGAATGGGAAGACCGGCAGGATATGGCGGATGCCGTAGTTCACCCGGTCCGCCAGCACGGAGTAGGAAAGGAGCATCACGACCAGCGGCAGGATCACGAAGATCTCGCCCCGGGGCTTCTTCTCCCGGAGGCGGACGAACGGCGCGATCAGGCAGGCGGCCAGGAAGGGCAGTGGGGTTTTGAAGAAGAAGGCGATGAGGAAGTAGCCCGGCGTCCCTTCCCGGGACCAGTGGCCGAAGAGGTAGTTGGGGAACTCCCCCTGCTCGGCGTCCAGCCGCACGCCGTCGAAGCCTTCGAGGTAGGGCGCCGGCAGGGGCATGGGGAACCTCGCCGGCAGAAGCCCCGCGATCCGCTGCATGAAGTGGCTGTGGAAGTCGAAGGCCCCAATCGCCCGGCCCGTGCCTTGGAAGAGGTAGCCCGCGTTGAGGACGACGACGCTCAGCACGAAGATGGCCAGGAGGCCTCCGAGCCGGCGCAGAGGGGGACGGTCGCCGCGGAACAATCCCCACAGAAAAAGCACGCCGAATATCGGATAGAGGAGCACGGCCGTGGGCTTGGCAAGCTCGGCGAGGCCCAGCCCCAGGCCGCTCGCGAGGAGCCGTGCGAGTGTGGGGTCGAGCGCCCAGCGTTGAAAGAGGTAGGCGGCGAGGAGCACGAAGGTGGCGGCTCCCACGTCCGTGGTGACGAGGTGGGCGTGGCCGATCAGGGTCGGGCAGAAGGCGAAGAAGGCCAGAGCCACGAGGCCGCCCTCGTCTCCATACAGCTCCCGCGCCCAGCGATGGACGAGCACGCCCATCAGCAGCCCGAGGAGTACGATGGGCAGCCGGCCGAGCAGGAACAGGCGGGTGTAGATCGCCCGATTGCGCTCCATGAAGTCAGTGCCCATCACCCACGGGTACCAAGGGCTCTCGTGCACTGGCTTGACGGTGTCGATCTCCGGCTGGAGGGCCAGCAGGGGGAGCGCGGCGAGGACCTTCACCAGCGGCGGGTTGCGCGCGGCGAGGCCGAAGTCTCCCGTCTTCAGATAGAAGTAGCCGGCCGGCAGGTGGGTGAACTCGTCCACGGTGGGGGTATCCCACACCAGGCCGTGCATGCAGAGGATGGCGAAGGCGCCAAGGAGCAAAAGGACCACGGTCCGGTGGCTCACCTGCCCGAGCTCCATGGCGGCCTTTCTACTCGAGCTCGAAGAGCGGGGTGCCGTTGTCGACGGCCTGGCCGGGCTGGACGTGGATCTTGGTGACCGTCCCGCCGTGCTCGGCGCGGATCTCGTTCTCCATCTTCATGGCTTCGAGGACGAGCACGCCCTGGCCGGCGGCGACCTCCTCGCCCTCGGCGGCCAGCAGGGTGACGACGCGGCCCGGCATGTACGCCTTGACGGTCTGGCGGCGGCGCCCGCCCTTGGCGGCTCTGCTCTGGGTGGCGAGCGCCGTGAGGGGATCGGCGACCTCGACCGCGCCGGCGCCCTGCCGGGTGCTCACCCAGTAGGCTCCCTCGCCCTGGTGACGGACAGCCACCTCGTGCTGGGCACCGTCAATCCGCAAACTCCGCAGGCTCTGGCCGCCCGCTCGGGCCGTAGCGGCTTCCACCCGATAGGTGCGGTCACCGATCGTGACGTCATAGAAGTCGTCGTCGCGGCGGACCTTGACCTTCTCCTCCCGCGATCCGGAGCGGACGATCAGGTCCATGAGGCGTTCCTCCGCGCTTCGTATCGCGCGATGCCGGCCCAGCGCGAGCGCCGCGCGGGAGCGCCGTCCGCGGGTCCGGCGGCGGTCAGGTTGGCGCGTTCGCTGTGAGCGAGAGCGGCGGCGATCAACGGCAGGTCGTCCAATGCGCCGTCGGCCGGCGGGTGAAGCTCGCCCGCCGCCAGCTTGCGGTCGAGCATCCCGATGTCCAGGTTGCCGGAGCGGAAGTCGGGATCGGCGAGCAGGGCGCGGAACAGAGGCGCCGTGGTGCGGATGCCCTCCACCCGCAGCTCGCCGAGTGCGCGCTCCAGGCGGTTCAGCGCCTGCTCCCGGTCGGCCGCCCAGACGATCAGCTTGGCCACCATCGGATCGTAGTGGATGGAGATCTCCGAGCCTTCGTAGACGCCGCTGTCCACCCGCACGCCGGGGCCGTCCGGCCAGCGCAGGATCTCGATCTTCCCCGGCGACGGCGCGAAGCGCTGGAAAGGATCCTCGGCGTAGAGGCGGACCTCGATCGCGTGACCGCGCGGCTGGACGTCGTCGAACTCCGGCCCCAGCGGCTCGCCCTCAGCCACGCGAACCTGCGTGTGCACCAGGTCGATGCCGGTCACCAGCTCGGTGACGGGGTGCTCCACCTGGAGGCGGGTGTTCATTTCGAGGAAGAAGAAGTTGCCGTCGCGGTCGTAGAGGAACTCACAGGTGCCGGCGTTGCTATAGCCCACGGCGGAGGCGGCCTTGACGGCGGCCTCCCCCATCCGACGGCGGATCTCGGGGGTGATGACAGTTGACGGGGCCTCCTCCACCACCTTCTGGTGCCGGCGCTGGAGGGAGCACTCGCGCTCGCCCAGGGAGACCACCCTGCCATGGAGATCGCCCATCACCTGGATCTCGATGTGCCGCGGGTCGACGATGAACTTCTCCATGTAGACCGAGTCGTCGCCGAAGCTGGCCGCGGCCTCGGAGCGGGCGGCGCGGTAGGAGCTGGCCAGCTCGGCGGCCGAGGGGATCATGCGCATCCCCTTGCCGCCGCCCCCGGCCGCAGCCTTGAGCATCACCGGGTAACCGATGGCCTCGGCGGCGGCTCCGGCCGCGTCGAGGTCGGGCAGCGGGTCCTTGCCGCCCGGCACCACCGGAACGCCCGCGGCCATCATCAATCGCCGGCACTCGACCTTGGAGCCCATGGCGTCGATGGCCTCGGGCGAGGGGCCGATGAAGACGATGCCGGCGTCGCGGCAGAGGCGGGCGAAGCTCGCCCGTTCGGAGAGGAAGCCGTAGCCGGGATGAATCGCATCCGCCCCGATCTCCTTCGCGAGCTGGACGATGGCCTCGCCCCGCAGGTAGCTCTCCCGCGACGGCGCCGGGCCGATGGGATAAGCCTCGTCGGCCAGCAGCACGGGCAGCCCCAGCCGGTCGGGCTCGGAGTAGACGACCGCGGAGCGGATTCCCATCTCGCGCAAGCCACGGAGAATCCTCACCGCGATCTCCCCGCGGTTGGCGATCAACACCTTGCGGATACGTCGTCTCGGAACTGAGTCAGTCATGGCAGGCTGGCTATCTTAGCAGGGGTCTTATCAGAGGTCCGCCAAAGTGCTTCAGGAGACTCAGGGTGAGGTGAAGTATCATCCCGCCGCAACGCCGGTTTCGTGGTTCGGGCAGATGGGGAGGGTACGGTGCTTCGCATGTACGTCGATGAGGTGGGGAATGCCGACTTGAAGGCATCGAGCGACCCCAATCACCGCTATCTGAGCCTGACTGGCGTCGTGATCGACCTCGATTATGTGGACCGGGTGGTCGCTCCGGAGCTGGAGGCCTTGAAGCGGCGATACTTCAAGGCTCACGTGGACGAGCCCCTGATCCTCCACCGCAAGGAGCTGGTCAACAGGAAGTATCCGTTTCAGGCGCTTCGCGATCCCGGAGTCGAGGCCGCCTTCAACGCCGATCTCCTCTCGCTCCTGGGGAGACTCCGCTACAAAGTGATTACCGCCGTCATCGACAAGCTCGAGCACTGCCAAAGGGACGTGGCCTGGCAGCATCATCCCTATCACTACTGCCAGGAAATTCTCGTCGAGCGCTACGTCTCCTCCATGGAGGCGGTCGGCAAGGTGGGGGATGTGCTCGCGGAATCCCGGGGCACCCGTCCCGACCGGGAGCTCAAAGCCGCCTATCATTCCATCTACACCCAGGGAACGGACTGGATCGAAAAGGAGGTCTTCCAGCGCAGGTTGAGCAGCAAGGAGCTGAAGGTCAAACGGAAGGCGGACAACGTCGCCGGACTTCAGCTGGCGGACCTCATCGCCTATCCGAGCTTCAAGGCGACCCTGGCGCACCGAAAGAAGGAGCCGCTTCCCGAGGGTTTCAACCGCTGTGTCGCCACGATTCTGGAAGCCGGAAAAACCGCTGCAGCCCGTCCGGGAAGATCGAGGGCTGGGGCCGCAAGTGGCTTCCCTGAAAAGCAAAAAGCCGGCTCAGGGCCGGCTCTCTACCGAAGGCATCTGACCTTCAACCTCCAGGTTCCCCTGGATTGACTGCACTCTACCAGAACCTTCCGGACTTGTCCAGACCGTATTTTGTCGCCGGGTCCGGTATCCCCACCATCCCAGCCCCACGACTCCGATCAGCCCGGCCAGGGCTCCCCACAGCGCGCGATGCAGAGGCCTGCGGTCGATCCAGAAGCGGACTTTATGGGAGCCCGCAGGGATGCGGACGCCGATGTGGTGGGCGTTGGCGGTGAGGACCGGCGCCGCCCGGCCATCGAGGTCGGCGAGGAACAGGAGGTTCGCCCGCTGGAGGACCAGGAGGGCGCCGCCCGGTCCGGCGTCGGCTTCCACTTCGATCTCCTCCGGCGCCACGCGGAGGAAGCGCGCCGTGCCGCCGCCCGTCTCCTCCAGGGGAGGCCGGACGGGAGAGCCCTTGGGATCGATCAGCACGGCGTCGCTGCGCGGATCGAGCTGCGATGAGGCCAGCCGGCTGAACGCCGCCGGAAGGGTTCGCTCGTGGAAGATGCGCCGCGCGAGAAAAACTTCGTCCGCCCTGTCCAGCACCTCGTAGATGTAGAGCTCGTCGCCGAAGCTCGGCACCGTCGCCAGCAGCCGGCTCCGCGCCGAGGGCGGTTGCAGCGGGTGGTCGATCAGCACGCGGCCGATTCCCCAGGCCGCCAGCAGACGGAAGCGCTCCTCGTTGGTCTTCGCACCCTTGACCACAAACTGGGCCGACCTGGAGAGAAAAGCGTCCAGCCCCTCGGGCGCGGTATTCAGCTCGTAGCGCAGATGCCAGAGCGGCCCGGTGAAGGGGAAAAGCTCATAGAAGGAGCGGCGCTCCACCCACCGTAAGGTGGGCTCGGGAAATTTTCCCTGGCGGAGGCGGGACGGCCCGAAGAGATAGTTGAAGTCCGGGTTCACCACGATGACACCCGGCGGCACCCACCGCAGGGCCGGCGGCGGGTTCAGGTAGGGCACCACGGAGTCCATGGGATAGAGAGGCCGGAGCAACCAGAGCTGCGAGCCGGCATGTAAAGCGAGGAGCAGCGGCCCGCCGATCCGCCACCAGCGGCGAGAGATCCGTAGGGCGATACCGAACGCCAGGAGCAGCGCGAGGCTCAGGAACGACAGGCCGGCCCAGCGCAGCCGCTCGTTGGCGATGAAGTCCTGCGGCTTGGGGATGAACAGGTTCATCCACGTCTCGGCCCGCCGCGGCGACACGTTCAGAAAGATCCAGAAGGTGGCGAAGGCGCCGCCGAGGAACGTCAAGACCCAGCTCAGTCGCCGCCGGGCTGCCGCCGCGACTCCGGGGTCGGCGTCCCGCAGACGGCCAAATCCCAGGCCGCAGAGGAGCGACGCCCCCACCGCCGCGGGGAGCCAGAACTTGATTGGATAGCGCAGGCTCTTCTGCCAGCTCAAGAGCCACGCGGCGACGGGGTTGAAGCGCCCGAGCGAGAAGAAGACTCCGAAGGCAATCCAGCCCCAGGCCCAGGTCCAGACCCGGTTCAACCTCCACTCGCGCGGTCGGCCCGCGGCGGCGATCAGCGCGAAGGTCAGAAGGCCCGGATAGAGAGAGAAGTAGAAAGGGGCAAAGCCGGTGTAGAACTGCAATCCCCAGAAGGCGCCGCGGTCGATGACGTCCGGCCGGCCGTAGAGAAAAGGGAGAAGCCACTCCGCGATCTGCCGCGGGTCCAGGCTCGAGATGGTGGCGACCTTCTCGCTGTAGCCCTGATAGCCTCGATAGGAGAAGGGGAGGATGCGCAGGAACTCCACGATCTGCGGCAGGGCGACGAGCGTGCCGGCGGCGAAGGCCGCCACTAGCAGCGCGACGACCGTCCTGCCCGAATCCGCCGAGCCTCGTCGCCAGACGAGGGCCATGCCCGTGACGGCGAGCAGAAAGGCGAGGAGGCCCATCAACGGATCGCCGCCCAGCACCAGCAGCGTCCAAAGGACGGCCACGAGGGGAGCCAGCAGGCCACGCCTGCGGGGATGGCGCACCAGGTCCATGCAGGCGGCCGCCAGGGCGGGGGCGAGCGCCGCTCCGGCGACCAGATTGTAGAAGCTCAAATGCGAGAGGAAGAAGCCGGACACGGTGTAGAAAGTTGCCGCCACCCAGGCCGGCTCGCGTCCCAGTCCCCAACTTCGCCCCAGCCAGTAGAAGGCGAACGGCGCCAGGATCAGGTGGAGCCAGAAGTGGAAGTTGAAGGCCCAGAAGGTGGAGCCCACAAGATAAAGGAGATTGTCCGGATAGAAGGGCGCGGCGTTGAGGTTCCCCGCCAGCGGCTGACCCCCGGCCCGATAGGGATCGAGGATGGGGAAAGTGCCGTGGCGCATCGCCTCGGCCTGCGCCCACTTCATGGGCAGGTGGGCGTTGAGCACGTCGCGCAGCACGAACGTCTCGGTGCCGCGAACGATCGGCAGGAAGACCAGCACCAGCAGAAGGAGCAGCGGCACCGCATAGAGCCAGGGCGATGCCTCCGACGCCCCAGATGGAGGCGCGGGAGCCGGAGGCGGACTCGGCGGATCTTGGACCAAGTCTTCAGTCATTCGTCATTCTTTTTTCTTGAAGGCGCCGGAAGATTATCAGCGTCCAGCGTCTTTCCCAGGCCAGCCCCAGCATGCCCAGCAGTGCCGCCAGCGCCACGAGCCCGGCCGCCTTCTCCGGTCCCGCCGAGGCCGCGATTTCCACCTGGTGCTTTCCCGGCGGCACCTGGACGCCCAGCAGCGCGAGGTCCACGGCCAGGGTCGGCAGCCGCTTTCCCTCCGCTGTGGCCCGATAGAGAGGTTGATAGGCGCGGCGCAGGACGAGGAGCCCGCCGCCGCCGGAGACCTCCACCTCGCAGCGGTCCGGCGTGTCGGACACCACGCGCACCTTCGCACCGGCAACGTGCGGCACGGGCCGGTCGGTCACGGCGTCCGCCACCGGGTCCGGCGCCAGGCTCACGGCGCGGAAAGCGTCCGCCGGGTGGGCCGCCGCCCGCACCGAGCGCGGCCAGAAGGCGACCGGCGCAGGACCTATGACGCTGAAGAGGTGGCTCGGCGCGCCGAAGCGCTCTTGAGTGAGCCGCGGCTGGAGCTTCGGCGTCACCGGCATCTCCTCCAGCACGGCAGCCTCCACGCCCAGGACGCGGAACCAGTTGGCCCGGGCGTTCCAGTCGAGGCCCGGTAGGTGGAGCAGAACCAGGGTCGAGAGCGGCGAGTAGAGGCCGTCCAGGTTCGGGGCCAGGGGATAGCGGACGCCGTAGAAGACCCCCGGCGCCGGGCCGAGGTCGAAGGCCGCGAGCCGGACCAGCGTGAGATAGGACGGATCGGAGAGCGGATTGCCGGACGACTCCCCCAGGGGCGCCGTCAAATTCGAGTTCACCACCTCGGAGCCCGGGCCCACGAGCCCTCCCCAGGCCGACGGCACGAAGTCCGCGACGGGGGCCGTCATCACCAGCCCGGCGAGAGGGAGGAGCGACGCGAGCACGGCCACGGCCAGGCCGGCGGCGCTCCCGCGGCGGGCGGCCACGGCGGCCAGGGCCAGGAACGCGCCCGCCAGCACGAGCGAGACGATCCACAGCCCGAGGCGGGCGCGGGGTGCCTCGGCGATCTCGTCCGGCGCCACCTGTCCGGCGGCCAGCCAGACGGCGAGGCGCGGCCCGGCGGCGAAGACTCCCGCCGCTGCGGCCAGGGCAAGGCCCGCGGCGGCGGCGGCTCCCTTCCATGCCCGGGGCGACGCCAGCGCCTTCTCCAGCCCCCAGCCGGCGAGCAGCGGTGTCGCGAGAGCGAACCAGAAGAGGAGCTTTTCCGGGTACCGCGCCAATCCCCGGGAGACGGCGGCCAAGGCGTCTCCCCCGAAGGCTCCGGCCCAGGCGAGGACGATCCCGGCGACCGCCAGCACCGCCCAAGCCCGAGCCCGGCGAGCCCCCAGAAATGCGAGCCAAAGGGCCACGATCCCGAAATACAGAGTCACCACGTAGGGCAGCCCCGGCTGATCGTCCCAGGGCCAGTAGCCCGTGCGGCCCAGCTCCCAAGGCCTGCCGAAGGGAAAGGGCACCGCCAGCTCCAGCAGCCGAGCGACACCCAGATGGAACCTTCCGCCGCCCATTCCGCCGGCTTCGCGGGCGGTGAAACCCAGGATGCGGGCCGTGGCCACGACCTGCGGCAGGGCGAGAAGGAGCCCGCCAGCACCAACGCCCACGGAAATGAAAAAACCGCGCCGTAAACCGTGCCGCTGGACGGCGACCAGCAGCAGCGGCAGCAATCCGAGACAGGCGGTCACCGGTTCGCCGGCCAGCAGGGCGAGGCCGCAGGCGATTCCCCCGAGGGCAATGCCCCGCCGGCCGCCGCGCGCAGCCCCGAGGAGGACCAGTGGCCACCACGCGGCCACGGCGAGGATGTTGTAGAAGCTCAGAGCCGTCAGAATCCACCCCGATCCCGCGTAGGTGATCCCCGCCACCAAGGCCGCCGCCGGCTCCTGGCCGAGGCCGCGGGCGAGAGCGGCCATTGCCACGGCGGCCAGCAGCCAGTGCAGGGCGTAGTGGAGATTGAAGGCGCTCCAGAATGGCAGCAGGAGGTAGAGGACGTTGCCGGGATAGAACGGCAGCGCGTTCGGATCGCCGCGGAAAGGCTGGCCCAGGGCCCAGGTGGGATTGAAGGCCGGAATGCGCCCGTGGCGAAGCTCCGCGGCCCCGAACGCCTTCCACGGCACGTGGGTGGTGAAGACGTCGCGGAAATAGAGCGTCCTCGTGCCCAAGGCGAGCGGCACCGTGACCCACAGCCAGAGGCCGAGCGCCGCCACGGCCACGAGGGCGAGGGACCGGGGAAAAGAAGGCCCTTCCCGCGCCGCGACGATCTCTCTCATACAATACCCCCCGCCATGCGACCTCTCCTCCGCTCGATGCGCCCCGCGCAGTGGGCCAAGAACCTCTTCGTGCTCGCTCCCCTGGTCTTCGGGGGGCTGCTGCTGTCGGCCGCCGCCGAGGTTCGAGGCCTGGTCGCCCTGGTCGCCTTCTGCTGCGCTTCGAGCGCCGTCTATCTGATCAACGACTTGCGCGACCGCGAGGAGGACCGCCGCCATCCGCTGAAGCGGCTGCGTCCCCTGGCGGCGGGCACCCTCAGCGCTGCGGCGGCCTTGGTGGCCGTCGTCGTCCTCGTCGCCGCGGCGCTGGGCCTCGGCCTCTGGCTCGGTTACTCCTTCACCGGAATCCTCGTCGCCTACCTGCTCCTCAACCTGCTCTACACCCTGTGGCTCAAGCACATGGTGATTCTGGACGTGATGGTCCTCAGCCTCGGCTTCGTGCTGCGGGTCGAGGCCGGCGGCCAGGCGATGAACGTCGAAGTCTCGCGCTGGCTGTTCCTCTGCACCACCTTCCTCGCCCTCTTCCTGGCCTTCTCCAAGCGCCGGCACGAAATCACCCTGCTGGCCGGCCAAGCCTCCAGCCAGCGGCCGGTGCTGGATCACTACAGCCTGGCCTTCCTGGACCCGATGATCAACGTCGTCACCGCCTCCTCCGTGGTCTCCTACGCCCTCTACGCAGTGGCGCCGGAGACGGTGGCGAAATACCACACGCAGAACCTGGTCTTCACCATTCCACTGGTGCTCTACGGTATTTTCCGCTATCTCTACCTGATGTACCAGCGGCCGGACGAGCGCAACCCCACCGAGGCGATCCTGCGGGACGCTCCCTTCCTCATCAACATGGTGCTGTGGGGCATCGCCGTGGTGTTGATCGTCTATGGACGGGGTTTGAAATGGTAAATCCCACGAGCGCGGCCGTCGCAGTCGTCATTCCCTGCCACAACGAGGAGTTGACCGTGGGCAAGGTGGTGGAGGACTTCCGCGCCGCCCTGCCCGAGGCCCGCATCCTGGTGGTGGACAACCGCTCGCGCGACCGCACCTCCGAGATCGCCCGCGCGGCCGGAGCCGACGTGATCAGCGAGCGGCGCCCCGGCAAGGGATTCGCCCTGCTGACCGGCTTTCGCGAGGCCCACGAGGGAGGCGCCGAGTACCTGATCATGGTGGATGGGGACGACACCTACCCGGCCGCCGACGCCCCGAAGCTCCTCGCCGCCGCCGAGGCCGGCGCCGAGATGGTGATCGGCACCCGCCTCCAGGAGTTCGAGGCCGGGGCCTTCCGCGCCGGCCACTCCTTCGGCAACTGGCTCTTCATCTTCCTCGTGCGGCTCCTTTTCGGCGTCCGCACGCAGGATCTCTTCTCCGGCTACCGGGTGATCACCCGCCGCTTCCTCGAATCGACGCCGCTGATTGCCCAGGGGTTCGAGGTGGAGGCCGAGCTCTCGCTCCAGGCTACGGTGCAGCAGTTCCCCGTCGCCGAGGTGCAGGTGCGCTACCGCGCCCGGCCCAAGGAGAATCCGAGCAAGCTCCACACCTACCGCGACGGCTACCGCATCCTGATGGCCATCCTCACCTTCTTCCGCGACTACAAGCCGCTGACCTTCTTCGGCCTGCTGGCGACCTTCTTCCTGGTGCTGTCGCTCGCCGGCGGCGGCGTGGTCATCGCCGAGTTCGTGCAGACCGGCCTGGTGCCCCGCCTGCCGCTCGCCGTCCTCTCCGCGGCCCTGTTCATTCTGGCGGCACTGTGCCTCACCTGTGGCGTGATCATCTCCACGATCAACCGCCGCTCGGCCGAGATCGCCTCGCTAATCCCCTGGAAGTAGACGCCGGCGGACGCCGATTGAAGATCCTGATCCTCTACGAGACCGTCTACCCCGACTTCCTCGGCGGGGTCGAAAGCCGCAACCACGAGCTGGCCATCGCCCTCGCCCGCCGCGGCCACGAGGTGACGATGGCCGGCTTCCGCAAGGCGAGGCCGATGCCGGATCCGCCCGGCGTCCGCGTCCTGTCGCTCGGCGAGCTCGACGTCCTCACCAACGCCGCCGGCCAACGCAGCACCCGGCAGGCCATCCGCTTCGCCTTGAAGATCCCGCGCCTCGACATCTCCGGCTACGACGTGGTCGAAACGGCGAACATGCCGTACATCCACATCTTCCCCCTGGCGCTCAAGTGCGCGCTGGCGGGCAAGCCGCTGATGGTGACTTGGTATGAGTACTGGGGAAGCTACTGGGAGGGGTATGTCGGCCGCCTCAAGGCTCCCGTCTACAAGGCTATCGAGTGGCTCACCGGGCAACTCGGCACGGTGGTCACGGCCACCAGCCGGCTCACCCAGGAGCGGCTGGAGAAGCGGCGCACCGGCAGCCGCGTCGAGCTGGTGGCCTGCGGCATCCATGTCGACCAAGTGCAGACCGCGGCGGGAGTCGGCGCTCCCCGTCACGGTGAGGGGCCGCCGCTGGTTTACGCCGGCCGCCTCCTGCGGGAGAAGCGGGTTGACCTTCTGCTCCGGGCCGTGGCGCTCCTCAAGGACCGGCATCCCGGCGTGCTCCTCACCGTCTTCGGCGACGGTCCCTTCCGAGAGACGCTGGTCCGCCTCGCCGCCGAGTTGGGGATCGCGGACCGGGTGGACTTCCGCGGCCACGTGGAGACCTACGACGAGGTCTGGTCGAACCTCGGCCGAGCCCGGGTGGCCGTCCAGCCCTCGGAGCGCGAGGGCTTCGGCCTCTTCCCCCTGGAGGCCATGGCCGCCGGCTTGCCGGTCGTCTACTGCGAATCGCCGGAGAGCGCCGTCCCCGAGCTGGTCCGCGACGGCGTCGAGGGAATCTGCACTCCGCCCGAGCCCGCCGCCCTCGCGGGCGTCTTGGATCGCCTGCTGACGGACGAAGCTGAATGGACCCGGCTGAGAGGAAACGCCCTCGCCCGTGCCGCCGGGTACGACTGGGATGAGATTGCTCGGCAGATTGAGGCGGCGTGTGGGCGGGCGATGTCTTTCCGAAGTCGCAGGCCCGTCTCGACTAGAAAATGAAAGGGCTCCGCGAGGAGCCCTTTCACCGCTAGCCCGTCGGGGCTATCCACCTGCGGTTATCCGCATTGGCATAATCCTAAGCTCCTCTGCACTCCGGTCAAAGCGACTCCGCCAATTTCCGAGAGGGAGAACTAATCTGCGAGGAAGGATCGGGGCGCTCGGTGCACCCAGCCATCAACGATAAGCTGTCCCCATGCCGCGCCGTTCCGCCGTCGTTCTCGTCGTCCTCATCGCACTTGTCCTGGGAGCTCTCGGGTTGCGGTTTTGGATGGCCCGATGGAGGGGGGCGGCGGAGGCGTTCTCGGGGTGGTTTGAGGCGTATCCGGCCGGGGATCGTCTGGTCCTCAAGCCGGCGGAGTTCAAGGATCTGCCGGGTTGGGAGGAGGACGCGCTGGAGGAGGCCGTGCCCGTGTTCCTGCGGTCCTGCCGGGTCCTCACTGCCAGCCCGGGCGACTGGCAGGCCGCCTGCGAGGCGGCGGCCAAGGTGCCGGGGCATGACCGCGCGGGGGCACGGCGGTTCTTCGAGGCGAGCTTCCGGCCCTGGTCCACACTCAATCCACGCATCCCGGTGGGCCTCTTCACCGGCTACTACGAGGCCCTCCTCCAGGGCAGCCGCACGCGCCACGGGCAATACACCGTGCCGCTCTATGCCCGGCCGCCGGAGCTGGTGACGGTCGACCTCGGCCGCTTCCGCGACGCTCTCAAGGGGCAGCGCATCGCCGGCCTGGAGGTGAAGGGCGAGCTTCTGCCTTATCCGGACCGCAAGGCGATCGACGCCGGGGCCCTCGCCGGCCGCAAACTGGAGATCGCCTGGGTGAAGGACCCGGTGGGCGCCTTTTTCCTTGAAGTCCAGGGCTCGGGCCGCATCCGCATGGACGACGGCCGCGAGCTCCGCGTCGGCTTCGCCGCCCAGAACGGCCATCCCTACACGGCCATTGGCCGCGAGCTGATCGCCCGCCACGCTCTGAACGCGAAGGAGGTCTCCCTGCAGACGATCCGCGCCTGGCTGGAGGCGCATCCGGACCAGGCGCGGGAGGTGATGGAGCGCAACGCCTCCTACGTCTTTTTCCAGACGACCCGCGGCGAAGCCCCCCTCGGCGCCCAGGGCGTCCCGCTCACCGCCGGCCGCTCGCTGGCGGTGGACCTCACCCACCACGCCCTGGGCACTCCCGTCTGGCTCGCCACCAGCTCGCCCTCACCTCATCCCGGCGAGCCCGACCGAAAGCTTCGCCGGCTCCTCATCGCCCAGGACACCGGCGGCGCCATCCGCGGCCCGATCCGCGGCGACGTCTACTGGGGCTTCGGCCCGGACGCCGAGGCCATCGCCGGGCGGATGAAGAACCGCGGCAAGATGTGGGTGCTGCTGCCAAAGGGCCGTACGCCGGACCCCTAATTCACCCACGGCCCCTTGCGCACGTTGCGGTCGCGCTCGCCATCGATGACCCGGAAGCCCCGCTTGCGCCGGTTGCGCTCCAGCTTTTTCTGAATCCACCAGCGCTCCAGCCGGAGCCGCATCTCCCGGAAGGTCCGCCGGACGCCCTTGGCGACCGAGCCGCTGGACCGGACATAGAGGTTGGAGAGGGCGACCGCCGTGCAGATCCCCAGGAAGCCGGGGAGGTCGCGCGTGCCCAGGAAGCCCATGAAGCCGAAGAGGATTTCCAGCCACAGGAACCACCCGGCCCGCAGGGGCAGGATGAAGAAGAGGAGGATGGTGGCGTCGGAGTGGGCGGTGGCGAAGGCGGCGATGAAGATCGTCGTCAGGATGAGCTGCCCTTGCATGAGCACGAAGGGCAGGGACACCGCCATGGCGCCGGTCAGCGAGAGCAGCGCGTGCACTCCCACGGCTACCAGACCGGCGCCCAGAGCGGCGAACGCGATCAGCCGCCAGAAGTGCCGGCGGTAAAGGCCGAAGAACACGTCCTTGCCGAACATGTAGAGGATGAGGAACTGCAGCAGGATCCAGATCCCCGCGCCGCCGGAACCCACGAACGGGTAGGTGGCGAGCCGCCACACCTGTGCGTTGCGCCACACTTCCGGAGTCAGGATCAGCGCCGCCGGCACGGCCCGCGTCGACTCGAAGAACGATAGCGAGAACGTGACGAACAGAACCACCAGGATGGCGATCAAGTCCCGCGGCGCCGGCCCCGAGAGGCCGAAGTCGATTCGACGGGGAAAGGGATTGCGGGTCACCAAGGTCTCAAGTCCTCCCGGGGGCATCTTACCCCCCGGGAAGGTGAGGTTCCTACCCTGCCCGTCGATTAGGGACAAGTCCCGAACGCCGACGAGTCCAGAATCGGCTGGAACGCCGCACCTTGGGGGTTGTTGTAGCTCTTCACCACTCCCGTGTTCGAATCCGTGACCGTAAGGGTTACCTGCACGTTCGTCAGACCGCCTGCAAAGACCCAGAAGCTCTGATTGAAACCGCAGGCATTAAGCACCTTCACCACAGCCTCCACGTTGGTGTTGCTGAAGAACCAGAGATAGCCCGTCTCGTCCGTGAGCTTCACGACCTGCGCTTGGCCGCTCTGCGTTCCGGTATTGAATGTGGCCTCCACTTTGAACCGGCCGCCGTTGAGACAGAGTGCTGTGCTGGTCGGCGTGCAAGGAACAGGATTCGAGCTCGGCGTCAGGAAGGGCGCGAGCGATGGCCAACTCTGCGACAGGGCACCGTCAACCACCGAATTGGCAGGGTCACACCCCTCACCTGCGTCCGCTGTTGGACCGCATGCTCCCCAGAGTTGACCCACGACCCGGCCATCCGAAGCACGCACGACCGGCGAGCCTGAACTGCCGGGCATTACGCCTCCAATCAAGCGGCTGCTATAAATGAAATACGGCCGGGGACGTCCGGAACAGAAGGGGCCGACCGCTGTCACCGAGGACACCGAATACCCCATTGGAAACCCACGTGGATGCGAAATCCGGTGCAACAACGTGCCGTTCGCAACCGGCTCAGAGGTGGACCCCAGGAGGCTTCGGCCCGGCGGCAGGCTGGAGAGTCGTACCAGAGTGAAGTCGCTACCCTCTCCTGTGGTAAGAAGAGTGGCACCATTTGTCCTTGGGAGGCTTCCCAGAGATGGTGCCGAGCCTAGACAACCGTTGTCGATAAAATCGAAGAACGCCTCAAGCGTCGAAACAGTCGCCTGCGTGCTCATACAGTGATGCGCGGTGAGAAGATAAGGGATTGTCGTAGAAGAAACAATATCGTTCAGGAGGCCTCCTGAACAAATGAAGCCCTGACCACCTTCGATGAACTCTAGGTGCGCCACGGCATGCTTGTAAAGATCCATGATGCTGAGAGAAGAGTTACTAAAGCAGGCAGCGTCTAGAAGGCAGCTCAAGTCCTCTTTCGGCTCACCTGCCAACCGCGGTGATCCGTCCACTTTTAGCTCGAAGCTCTCCATGATTTGGTCGATTACAAATCGTGCGCCTTCGACTCCCTTCTCGGGCAATAATACCTCCAGCCGTATGGCCGGTCCTGCGACGCTGGGCGTCCAAAGTTCGCCTTGAAATGTAATGTCCTCCGCTGCTACTGAGACCTCTTCTACTCCTTTCCCGTAGACCCAGATGCGGGCACCCTTGGGAAAGTTCACCTGCGAAAGATGCAACCGGAGACGAAAAGAATCCTCGACCCGCACTTCCGCACCCCAGACAAGTCCGCCCGAGGGCGGCGCCAATAGAACACCTCCTGACAATCTGCTTGGCTGACTCTTCAAGAGGTCGGACGTGAAGCGAACCGACTTTGCAAGCGGCAGAGGTCGGGAGAATCCGTTTTTCTCGGGCACTGCCCCCGACCGATTCCAGGCCGCTATCGTGTCCAACTGATCGGCTGACCCGGCGCCGGCGGCACGTAGCGAGGCTAAGGGTGGCACGGCAACTGCCTCCGCAAGCCGCAACGACTGAGGGCTGGCCACTTTGAATGGGGCATCGGGAAGGAGCACAGAGTCGATCTGGACCGCTGTCGCGATTCGAGCGGTGAAGTAGAGAACAAGCGCGAAGGTAATTCGCCGAGACATTGCAACCTCCTTGAATTGAAAAAGTGAACCGCACCATACCATGTTTGAGGTCGGCGTCCTTTCATGCAGACATTTTGATAGATCAAACCAAGCAAGCCTACCTCTTGGTTGGATAGACCCGTTCTGTCCTTCTATTGGTTGGAGGGCTGCCTGGGATGTGCCTATTTCAATCTTGAACGCCGAAAGCCCGCAGGTTCATGGTGAGCTTGCACCGAAACGGCGAGGTGCAAAACCCAAGCGGCCGCTAAGCTCCTTTCCTAGGTCCCAAGCTGGAAGCAGGCGAGTCAAACCCTTACTAGGTCGCCGTCCCGGTCTCTCGCCGAGCACGCAGGCTCTGTGGGCGGGGCGTCGGGCTAATCATGCCTCGTCGGATAGTCCACGATGATGGCTCGGCCATCAGTGAGTGCCTTGATCGAGTGGCGGGCGTTGGCCGGCACGATTGCAACCAGGCCGGCTCGGGCGATCTGCGTCACGCCATCGATGGTGATCTCGAGCTCGCCCTCGATCACCTCATAGACCTCTTCCTGAGGATGGAAGTGCTCGTGAATGGACGCGCCGCCGGTGAAGTCATAGTGAGCGAATGTCATGTTCGCCGAATGGAAGTAGCGCCCAGTCCAGCCGGGCAGGCGCTCGATAGCCTTGAGAGTACTAACGTCGAGGAAGGGCATGGGATGCAGTTTAGCTCTTTAGGCGCAGATCCCGCGCCGCCGGCAGGATCCCGAATCCGTCCGCCAACGCTACGCCGGTGAGGATCGCCTCGGCCACGGCTAGCTCGGCGAGGACGCCGATCTGGTTGACGTGGGCGCGGCGCCGGTTGGAGGAGAGGACGACGATGAGGTCGCCGTCGAAGAGCGAGAGGGCGGGCGAGAGAGTGCGATAGAAGCCGCCGAAGGCCATGGCGCAGACCTTGAGGCTCAGGGGCTTCGAGAGGATGGCGTCGGTCATCACCACGGCGAGGGTGGTGTTCCCCTCCCAGGGACTGGACGCCTCGGGCGGCAGGTTGGCGATCACCCGCTCGGCGTCCGCCAGCTCCAGGGAGTCCGGGGCGGTGCGGCAGCCGGCGAGGAGGCTGCCGTCGAGCCGGCGGACGTCGCCGAAGGCATTCACGGCCACGGCGGCGGCGACGGTAGGACCCTCTGGAATCGTCAGGCTTGCGAAGCCGAATCCCCCTTTCATGCCGCAGGTCGGCCCCAGGGCCTTGCCCACCGTGGCCCCCACCCCCGCGCCGACGCTCCCCACGGCGACTTCCCCCGCGGCGGCGTTCGCCAGAGCCGCCTCGGATAGGGCGCGGGTGGGCCGCGTCAACGGATCGCTTCTATAAAGGTCAAAGAGGATGGCCGTGGGGACCAAGGGGACGGGCGCGACGCCGGTCTGGAATCCGAAACCCTGGCGCGCCAGCCACTCCACGATCGGGTCGGCTGCCGAGAGGCCGAAGCCGCTGCCGCCCGAGAGGACCACGGCGTGGGCCTTGCTCCCCAGGTGCTGAATCGAGACCAGCGAGTCGAACTGGCGGGTGCCGGTCGCCGAGCCGCGCACCTCGGCGGCGGCCGTCATCCCCTCGGGACAGAGGATGAGGGTGGTGCCGGTCAACGCCTCGCGGTCCGAGCCGTGGCCGATCTTGAAGCCGGGGAGGTCGAGGATTCGTGAGGGTGAGGGGATCGGAGGCGGGGTGGGCATGGGGGGATTGTAGAGGGGTGCCGCCCGGTGAGGACCCCCGGGCGGCTCAGGATCAGCCTTACACGGGGTCGCAGACGTCGAAGAAGCCGCCGGCAGAGGTGTAGGAGTAGAGAACCGGATTGTATCCTGGAGGACAGTTGTTGACCGTTTGGCTGCAGCACTGCGCTTTGGTGGATGACCAGAGCACGTGAGCGACCTGTTGGGTCGCGGGGTTGTAGCAGGTGGTCTTGCAGGTACCGGTGGGGAACGCGACTCCAGCCGTCGTGAAGGCCGTGAGAGCGAGCGCGGATGCCAAACCTAAAATGCGGAGTGTCTTCATAAGGTCTCCTTTCGAGAGAATTGTGAGTTGCCTTTTCGCAGATCTTGAGAGCCCGGCTTGGCTGCCGGGCCACATCTCGAACAGTGCCGGCGAGGGGAACAAGCGCGCCGCCTTGCCTCCCTGCCCTGATCCCGTTTATCCTCTCCGGCCTCAGGACCCGCCTCGCGACCCGGAAACCCAAGTAAATGTCTGACGCATCGAACCCAACCCGCCCCGAAGCCTCTTCCGTCGCCTGGAGCTGGCGGGACCGCGCCGGCTTGGCCACGCACTCTCGGGCTGCCGAGGCGCGGTCGCTCCGCATCCGCGGTGCCGTGGGCGGCGTTGTCGGCCTCGCCTTTGCGACTCTCCTCTACTTCGTCGGGCACAAGGTGCGGTCGGCCGAGGTGGTGGCGGGGATCGCGGTCGTCCTCGCGCTGCTCGCTCTGGCGGCTCCCCTCACGGTGTTCAAGAAGGTCAATCACGTCCTGGAAATCTTCGCCCGAGGTGTGGCGACCGGCGTCTCCTGGGTGCTGATGGCCTTCCTCTACTATGTCGTCTTCTGGCCCATCGGCCTCGTGCTGCGGGCGGGCCACAAGCTGGGGATCACCCGGGGCGCCGACCGGTCGCTTCCTTCCTACTGGATCTCGACCGGCGACCGGGAGACTCCTCTCGAATCGTACAAGCGGCAATTCTGACCGTGAAGCTCCTCGGCATCTCCTGCTACTACCACGACTCCGCCGCCTGCCTGGTGGACGCGGGCCGCATCGTGGCCGCCGCCCAGGAAGAGCGGTTCACCCGCAAGAAGCACGACGAGGGCTTCCCGTTCAACGCCGTGCGCTACTGCCTGGCCGAGGGCAGTGTGGGCAAGGGCGAGCTCGATGGGGTCGTCTTCTACGACAAGCCGCTGCTCAAGTTCCACCGGATTCTGGAGACCTACCTCGCGGTGGTGCCGAAGGGGTTGCAGTCGGCCGTCATGGCCCTGCCCCTCTGGCTGCGCGAGAAGCTGTGGATTCCGCCCCACATCATGGACGCACTCGACCGCTGCGGCGTCGGCGAGCCGAAGGACATCTTCTTCACCCGCCACCACGAGTCGCACGCGGCGTCCGCCTTCTACCCGTCGCCGTTCGACGAGGCGGCGGTGCTGACCCTCGACGGCGTGGGCGAGTGGGCCACCACCACGATCGGCGTGGGCGAGGGGAACAGGCTGCGGCTGATCCAGGAGATCCCCTTCCCCCACTCGCTCGGCCTCCTCTACTCGGCCTTCACCTACTTCACCGGCTTCCGGGTGAACTCGGGCGAGTACAAGCTCATGGGCCTTGCCCCCTACGGCGAGGGTAAGTACAACGACGTCATCAAGCGCGAGCTGATCGACGTCCGCGACGACGGCTCGTTCCGCATGAACATGGACTACTTCGGCTACCTGGACGGCCTGGAGATGACGAACGCCAAGTTCGCCCAGCTCTTCGGCGGGCCGGCGCGCAAGCCGGAGTCGCCCATCTCGAAGCGGGAGATGGACCTCGCGCGGTCGATCCAGGAGGTCACCGAGGAGGTCGTCCTCAAGCTCGCCCGCCACGCCCGCGAGCTCACGGGCAAGCGCAACCTCTGCATGGCCGGCGGCGTGGCCCTCAATTGTGTCGCCAACGGCGTGCTGCTGCGGGAGGGGATCTTCGACGATATCTGGATTCAGCCGGCGGCGGGCGATGCCGGCGGCGCCCTGGGCGCGCCGCTCGCGGTGTGGCACAACGCCATGGACAAGCCGCGGACGGTGACAGTCTCGAACGGCCGGCGGCGGGACGCCATGCGCGGCTCGCTCCTGGGTCCCGACTTCCCCCGCGAGCAGATCAAGGAGTATCTGGATTTCCACAAGCTCCCCTATGAGGAGCTGCCGGAGGCGGACTGGGCGCGGCGGATCGCCGAGCTGATCGCGGGCGAGAACGTCATCGGTCTGTGCCAGGGACGGATGGAGTTCGGGCCGCGGGCGTTGGGGGGGCGGTCGATCATCGGCGACGCCCGGTCGCCCAAGATGCAGTCGGTGATGAACCTGAAGATCAAGTACCGGGAGAGCTTCCGGCCGTTCGCCCCCTCGGTGCTGGAGGAGCGGGTGTCCGACTACTTCGAGCTCGATCGCCCATCGCCCTACATGCTGCTGGTGGCAGACGTGGTGGCGAAGCGGCGCGTCCCGAAGCGGGGGGACGAGAAGGATCTGCCGCTCCTGGAGTGGGTCAACCGCCCGCGCTCGGACGTGCCCGCCATCACCCACGTCGACTACTCGGCCCGCATCCAGACGGTGGGCGAGGAGAGCCCGCGCTACCACGCCATCCTCACCGAGTTCGAGAAGCTCACCGGCTACGGGGTGATCGTCAACACCAGCTTCAACGTCCGCGGCGAGCCCATCGTCTGCACCCCCGAGGACGCCTACCGCTGCTTCATGCGCACGGAGATGGACTACCTCGTGGTGGGCCCGTTCCTCCTCGACAAGAAGCAGCAGCCGGCGCTGGAGGAGAAGGGCGACTGGCGGCAGGAGTTTCAGTTGGACTGAAAACACCCCTCATCACCCCGGGGCATAGGCGCTAACTAAACTTGCCTCGGAGGTCCCCCGCCCAAGACCCTCACCCCTGCCCCTCTCCCGCCCCCGCCCACCCCCCCACACCGGGAGAGGGGTACCCTGGGGCGTTCCCGCATTTCTCCCTCTTCTCCCGGGGAGGGGGATGGGGTGGTCGGGAGAAGAGGGCCGGGGTGATGAGGGTCTTGGGCGGGGGAGCTCTAAGGATCTTCACGTCCCGAACCGCCAGCTCAGCTTCAGCAGCACCACGTTCGTCGGTGGATCGCCGAACAGCCTCGTCAGTCCGTCTTCCGCTGAGGGCCGCAAGTCGCGGACGAGGCGGTCGCGCTGGTGGTTCCAGACGGCGGTGAGGAACGAGCCCGGCCGGTACTCCCAGCGCAGCACAAGGTCGCCGTTCAAGGTGCGGTGCGTGGCGTCGGAAGGGACCGGCAGGGCACTTCCTTCGTCCAGGAGAGCGAAACGGCGCTCCGGCCTTGGATCGCGCGGCGCAATCAGGCGCTGGTACCGATCGTAGCGGCCGGCGGTGCTGAAGGGCTGAAGGTAGGCCTGGAGCGCCAGCCGGGGAGTGAAGGTGAGGTCAGAGCGAAGGGTCAGGGAGAGCGTCTCCTGGCGAAGTCGGGCGACGAGGATGTCGGCCGGCGTTCCGTCCACCGCTCCCACGGGCTGCCAGCCGACCGTGTCCGTCTCGTAGGTGGCACCGGCCGACATCTGGAGCCGATCCGAGACGCGGAGGTTCACGAGCGGCGTGACGCGCAGGGATCGGGAGCCGCTTGCGCCCTCCTCGGCGGCGCTCGCATCGAGCGTGACGTAGGACGCCTTGCGCTGGTCCGTGGCGATCGACAGGGACAGGGTGGTGCGCGGCGGGAGGAGCAGCGCCGGCCCTCCCCGCAGCCAGCCGGTCGAGAGCGCCGAGGCCTCGCGCGTCGCGGCGACCTTCGCCGTCCAGTAGTCCCGGGTATCGACCGAGAGGAAGACGTCGGCGACGCGGGCTCGCGACTCGCCGGCCCAGGTCCAACCCAGGCCGAGGTTGCCCGAGCCCACGGTCCAGTCGCGTAGCCAGTGACCCGGCGTGAAGCGCTGGTACTTCCAGTCGCCGGCCAGCAGGAGCCAGTCCGAGTTGCGCTGGAAGCCGAGTTCGTCGACGTCGAAGCCAGGCGTCACCGCCCTCGCCGTCACGTCCCAGAGGAGGTTGCCGGCGAGGCGCGACACGCGGGTCTCCGCGGCGAGCCCCGCGAGGCTCGTGCCATAGGGCGCCCGCGGCAGATCTCGCGCGTCCGGCCGCTGGAAGTCGTGGTTCGGCGCCTCGGCGACGCGGGCGATGGCCTCGGCGTCGCCGGTGAGGCGGCTCCCCAGCGCCCAGCTCCGCAGCTCGTATCTCCCTCCCCCGAAGCGGTGCTGGAGCTCGGCCCCCAGGGCCGCGGCGTCGCTCACCTCCTGGGCGGCGAGCACCGGCCCCAGAGCGAAGCGGTGGAGGTCGGCTGCGAACAGCCCGAAGGACGACTCGCCATGGTCGAAGCTGCGGATCGCCCGCGCCACGGTGGACGTGGTCCGTGCCTCGACGGGCCACTCCCGGCTTCCCCCCTCTTGCCTGTCGAGGAGCGCGCGCTCGCGGTCGCTCTCGGCGGTGAAGACGCCGAGCGTCCAGCCGGAGGGAGTCTGGCCGGAAAGCTTCACGGCGCCGAGGAGGGTGGTGGCCGTGGGGAACGAGACGGCAGTGGCCTCCGGCGGCAGATCGCCCCGGGGCGCCCGCCCGACGCGCCGCGAGTAGAAGGGGGACTCGTCGGCGAAGGAGGTGTCGCGCGTGGCGAAGGCGAGGCTGGTGTTCATGCGGAAGACGTCGATCCCTTCGAGGAAGAAGGGGCGCTGCTCGGCCTGGAAGAGCTCGAACGCGGTGAGATTCACCTGCGACGGATCGGCCTCGACCTGGCCGAAGTCGGGCAGCAGCGTGGCGGTGAGGCTGAAGCTGGAGCCCAATCCCACTTTGAGGTCGGCGCCGGCGCGGATCGAAGACTTGCGCTCCCCTTCGGGTCCATCGTTACCGACGCGAGGCGCCACGTACGGGGTCGCCTCGAAGCGGTGGACTCGCGACGGCGCCGGCAGGTGGAGATCGTTGAAGTGCGAGACGACGCCGCCCAGCCCTGAGTAGCGGGGCGACCAGTTCGACGATTCGCCGCGGGCGGGGCTGTTGCGATAGAAGTTGATGCCCCAGACCATCTCCACGCCCTCGGCCGCGCCGGACGGCAGGCTGAAGGCGAGCTGCGAGAAGGGGATGCGGACCTCCACCGTCCAGCCGTCGGCGTTCACCCGGGCTGCGCTCTCCCAGACGGCGTTCCACGACGGGTCGTACACGATGTCGTCCGCCCACAGGCCGTCCACCTGGACGCCGCGGGGGTTGACCCCGAAGGAGAAGCCCGACCGCCGGTCGTGACGGCTGTCGATCTCCACGAAGGACCAGTCGGAGATCGTCTCGTCGTCCCGGCGGGCGAGCGGCGCCTGGATCTTCGCCGGCTCCGAATCGAAGTAGGTGAGCCCGACGTAGATCGCCTCGTCGTCGACCAGGACGCGGGCCTCCGAGCGCAGCGCCGAGGGGGCTCCCGGGCGCGGGCGGTTCTGGGTGAAACCGGTTGCGACCGGCGCCTCGCTCCAGGCCGGCTCATCCAGCCGGCCGTCGATGGCGGGTGGCGCCCCCGAGATCCGTACGGCGGTGAGGCTCCGTCGGGCGAGGAGCGCCGGATCGCAGCCCTCCGTGGGACATGGGGATGTCTGCCCTCGGGCGGCGAAGGCGCCTAGCAACAGACCTGCAAGCAAACGGACCACCCGCATCGCGTCGTCTCCTCCTGGCTGGAAGAGAGTTGTCGGCTGCGGCCGGAAAGGTGTCTGCTACCATCGAAATTGACGGCGATGGACTTATGAGAGAGGCCAATCATCCAGGTGACGAAGACGAGTTGGTTCGGCTGATGGTGGCCTACCAGGCGGGCGAGCTCGCGGCCTTCGAGGGTCTCTACGCACAGCTCGCGGCGGATCTGCGCCGCTACTTCCAGGCGACGCTGGCGACCAGGGCGGACGGGGCGGCGCAGGATCTCGTGCAGGAGACCTTCCTGGCGATCCACCGTTCGCGCCGCACCTACCAGCCGGGCTTGCCGGTGCGGCCCTGGGCGTTCGGCATCGCCCGCAACGTCCTCGGGCGCCACCGGCGAGAGGCATGGCGGCGCTCGCGCACCGAGAACCGCGACGCCCGGTCAGGCGCCGAGATGGCAGCACCCGCGGCGGCACTCGCTCTCGAGCCGCGGGACTTGGCGGCTGCCCTGGCCCTCCTCCCTGCGAGCCGCCGCGAGGCCTGGGTTCTCCACCACGTCCACGGCTTGAGCTTTCAGCAGATCGCCGCGCGGTTCCGCATCGGCGTGGGAGCGGCCAAGCTGCGGTCGAGCCGGGCCATGCGGGCGCTACGCGCGGCCCTGGGCGTCGAGACGGGAGGAGCACCGGATGGCTGAGCCGAGGATGGACACACGAATGCCGCCCGAGCTTCTCGCCATCGTCGAGCGGGGCCTCGCGCCGGTGCGGCCGATCGCCTCGCCGGCCCGGCGGGTGCTGGCCCTGCTGCCGCTGGGCCTGGCGCTGCTCGTCGCCATTCCGGCGTTCTGGGGATTGCGCCGCAACGCCTCGGAGCTGGGGCCGATGGTGGCATGGGGGCTCTCGGGGTTGCAGGCGCTGGCGGGTCTGCTGATCGTGGGTGCCGCTCTCCGCGAAGCGGTCCCCGGGCGGGAGCTCTCGGCCCGGGCCATTGCCTGGACGGTGGGCGCCGCACTGGCGCTCTTCGCTGGCATGACCTTCCTCACCGAGAGCCTGGTGCCGGCCGCCACGCCGCCCGGCGTCTTCGGGCGCTACGCCTGGGAGTGCTTCTGGATGGCCGCGGCCTCCAGCGTGCCGGTGCTGGCCGCGGCGGTGTGGCTCGCCGGCCGCGCGCTGCCCACCCGGCCGGCCCTGGCCGGCGCCATCTATGGGCTGGGGGCGGGGATCATCGCGGATGCCGGCGTGCGCCTCTTCTGCTGGGTCTCCTCCCCCGCCCACGTCCTCCTCGCCCATGGCGGCGCCATCCTCCTCTTAGCCGCCACCGGCGCCGCCGCCGCGACGCTCGTCGAGCGGCTCAAAGGGCGAAAGCCCGCCTAGCCGAACAGCTTGATCTCCTGCTTCGGCGGCTCGACCAGGAACTGAATCGGCTTGAGCTGACGGACACAGGAGGTGTCCAGCCCCTGGGTCGTTCCCCGGCGGAGGAACTTGTTCGCAATCCTCTCCACGCACGGGGGAGAGTCCTCGTGGCTCGCGTAAGGTTCCACCAAGTGGAGGCTCCGGGTCAGGAAACGGGCGGCCCGGCGACCAAAATCGGGAGGCGTCACCGGGTCACGCTCGCCGCTGACCAACAGTACAGGCACGTCCGAGCGGACCGCCATCCTTTGATCCGGATCGATCCGGCCGCGCGGCCAGAGCGCGCAGGCCGCCATGTGCCGGCGCACCCTGTAGTCCCCGAGGAAGCTCCCGGCCGTGCGGCCCTGCACCTCGTCAGGATTGACGAAGGGGATGTCCTCGGCGCAGGTCACGGAGAAGAACTGTCCTCGCGCGAGGATGCGGTCGATCGCGGCCCAGGCCGAGACCGCGGCCTGGGCGAGCGGCTTCCAATCGCCCGTCGCCGCCTGGTGCAGGAAGAGAGGCAGCGCCGCCCCTGAATCGTTCGAGTAGAGGAGGAGGCGGATGCACTCGGCCGTCACCTCCCGCGAAAGCCGGACCCGGGTGGCCTTGCCCGTCTCCGGATGGGCGACCTCGACCTCCACAGGCCCCTGGGACAGCCGGTCCATCACCGCCTTGAAGTCCGTGCGCACGCCGGGGAACTTCGCGTGACAGACGGCGTCCTCCTCGCACCAGCCGAGCAACAGGTCGAGCGAGCGCTGTGCGCCGGCCGCGTGGGAGAGCGCGACCGGTTCGTCCATGGGCACGACGCCCCAGAGGATGACCGTGCGGACCGACTTTGGGTGCCGCCGCAGATAGGTCTGCGCCGTCCGGGTGCCATAGGAGGAGCCTATGAGGTTGACCTTGCCGTAGCCGAGCCAGGCGCGGACCTCGTCGAAGTCGTCCACGGCGTCGGCGACGGTGTAGCGGGTCAGGTCGTACTTCTTCCCGAGCTCGTCGCGGCAGCGGCGCACGGCGTCCAGCGGGAACATCTCGTCAAGGTGGCTCTGGAGGTCTTCGTCCCGATCGGCGAGACTGCAGCCCAACCGGTCGGGCCCTCCGGTTCCGCGTTGGTCGATGAGGACGAGGTCGCGCTCCCGGCGCAGGGGAACCTCGGCGGAGTCTCCGGCGATCTCGGTGGACGCCGCTCCGGGTCCGCCCGAGAGAGCGAAGACCGGATCGGGGCGAGGAGCCGGAGACAAGGCCGGGAGCACTACGACCTTGAGGCTGATCTTGCGGCCCGCCTTCGCCTCCCGGTTCTCCCAGACCTCATAGGTGCCGCAGAGCGCGTCGACTGGTTTCCCTCCCTTGCCCGGCAGCTTGCAGGGTGCGAGCCTGGCGCGCGAGGGATGGGGCGGCTTCAGCGCGGGCTGGGCCGCGAAGGCCGGTAGGGATACGAAGATCGCGAGGGCCAGAACGGAGAGAAGAGACCGGTGCTGGATCATGAACTACTCCCCTAGTTTAGG
Organism: Thermoanaerobaculia bacterium; assembly: GCA_035996875.1. Taxonomy (GTDB): domain Bacteria; phylum Acidobacteriota; class Thermoanaerobaculia; order Multivoradales; family UBA5704; genus DATARR01. The sequence goes on along the minus strand of DASYJD010000028.1, from coordinate 49,397 downwards.
TGCGTGCGTTATACGGCCGCTGGAGGCCCAAGGTTTTCGGTAGATCTTGCCCGCGGCTGGTAGAATGCGGCCCGGAAAGGGAAGTAACCATGCGCAGACTCCGCTATTTTGGCTCGATTCTCAGCGAGATCGTTCAGTTCGCCAGGCAGAACAAGGTGTACTGGATCGTTCCCCTGGTGCTCATCCTGGGCCTCGTGATCCTGCTGGTGGTCACCAGCCAGGGCGTCGCGCCGTTCATCTACACGCTGTTCTAGGCGGCAGGAAAGGGACGGGTCCGGCGGGGGGGCCTTGCCGTTCCGAGGGGGTTGGGCCAGAATAGCCCCACGATGCGTCGCTTCAAGCCGATTCATGGGATTCTGATCGTCGTCCTTTTCCTCGGGACGGTGTGGGCGGCGGAGACCGTCCTCGAAGGCCGTCTCAATCCGTCGGGCTTCCAGAGAGTGACGCCGGCCCGCGACGGCCAGGTGCGGGTGGACCTGGCGGGACTGAAGCCCAACGACGTCCGCTTCTACGAGTTCCTGAACTCCAGCAACCAGGAGATTCGGTTCTTCGTCGCCAAGGACGGCAAGGGCATCGTCCAGGTCGCCTTCGATGCCGACGAGACCTGCGCGAAGTACAAGCGGGGCTTCCGGCACGAAGGGGAGTGGGTGGTTTGCAACAAATGCGACAAGGCCTTCCGCATCTCGGAGACCGCTTCTGGTGGCGAGGGCTGCACACCCGTTCCCCTGCGGCACCAGGTGCAGGGAAGCGAGTTGCTGCTGGCGCAGAACGACGTGATCTCGGGCTGGCGGTTGTTCCATTGAGCGGGCTTCCGGCAGGGAACAGCAGAAACAACCGACGTGAAATCAGAGCTTTGACGGCCCCGCCCGCGATGTTGTATCGTCGCGCGGTCCGGAAAGGGTAGCCATGTGCGCAGACTTCGTGCTCTACGAAGAAGAGTTCAAGCATCTAGAGGAAGCTCTGCGCCGTCTGCGCCAGGAGGCGAATGCCAAGGCCGTCTTCCTGATCGACAAGAACGGGCAGCAGATCGCCTCGGCCGGTGAGGTCGAGCAGTTCGACACCACTTCACTCGCTTCGCTGACGGCCGGCAATGTGGCCGCGACGGACGGCCTGGCCAAGCTGATCGGCGAACGGGAGTTCTCCGTGCTGTTCCATGAGGGACAGCAGGATCACATCCACATCTCCATCGTCGCCAAGCGCGCCATCCTGGTCGTCATCTTCGACGACCGGTCGTCTCTCGGTCTCGTCCGCCTGCGGGTGAAGCGGGCCAACGTCGATCTGGAGAAGATCTTCGAGGTGATGTTGCAGAAGGGCGAGAAGGGATCCCAGGGAGCCACCCACGCGAGCCCGTTTTCCGAGATCACTGACGACGACATCGATGCCCTGTTCGGTGAGTAACCGAAGGCGTCGAGCCCACGAAAGGGCGTAAGGGACCCGGGACGCTGTCCTGCCCGGGCGAGCGGTTCGAGTTGGAACGAGGCAGGCGACATGACTTTCATCAATTACGCCAGCAAGGAAATCAACTGTAAAATCGTCTACTATGGTCCCGGCTTGTGCGGGAAGACGACGAATTTGCAGTACATCTACAACAAGACGGCTCCCGAGTCGAAGGGGAAGATGATCTCCCTGGCAACCGAGGCCGATCGGACCCTGTTCTTCGACTTCCTGCCCCTGGATCTCGGGAGCATCCGTGGCTTCACCACGCGCTTCCACCTCTACACGGTGCCCGGCCAGGTGTTCTACGACGCCAGCCGCAAGCTCATCCTCAAAGGGGTGGACGGCGTAATCTTCGTAGCGGACAGCCAACAGGAGCGGATGGAGGCGAACATAGAGTCCATCCGGAACCTGGAACAAAACTTGAAGGAGCATGGATTCGACTTGGCGACGATCCCGTATGCCCTGCAGTTCAACAAACGGGACATACGCAACGTCCTCCCCGTCGAGGAGATGTATCGCACCTTGAACTACAAGCGCGAGCCGACGTTCGAAGCCGTGGCGACGACCGGGGTGGGCGTGTTCGACACCCTGAAATCCGTGGCCAAGCAGATCCTGATCGAGCTGAAGAAGCGCTAACCCTGGCTGGTATCCATCCCGGAGACTGAAGATTTCCATGGCCAAGGCCAAGCCCAAGACCCCGACACCACCCCCTCCTGCCCCGAAGAAGAAGACCGCGGCCCCGCCGGTCCTGCCCGACCCCGCCCTCGACCACTTCTCCGCCGGCCTCTCGGCTTTGCAGGCGAAGGACTGGAAGAAGGCCGTCAGCCACTTGGAGCAGGCCGTGGAGACCGCCGACCGGACCGATCTGCGCGATAAGGCGCGGCAATTTCTGAACGTCGCCCTCCAGAAAGGTGGCGGACCGGCGGACGGGAAGGCGGCCAAGAGCGCGGAGCCCGATCCCTACCTCCAGGCCGTCTACGAGCGGAACCGCGGCGATTTCAAGGCGGCGCTCGCCATCGCGCAGAAGGGCGGCCGCGACCAGCAGGAAGAGCGTTTCGCCTATCTGGCGGCCAGCATTCACGCGGTCGAGAACCGGTTGGAAGACGCGGCCCAGGCCCTGGCCAAGGCCGTCGAGCTGAATCCCAAGAATCGCATCCATGCCTTCCACGACGCCGATTTCGCCGAGCTCCGCAAGAACCGCGACCAGCGCCACCTCTTCGGCCTCACCTGAGCCTTCGCCGATGCCGCCCGCCGGAACTGCCGGCAGTGCCCTGGTCGCGATCGGCGGCGGCACCGGCCTCTCGGCGCTGCTGCGCGGGCTCAAGCACCACGTGGGCACCGATCGCCTGTGCCAGCTCGCGGGCGTCGTCACCGTCACCGACGACGGCGGCTCCTCTGGCCGGCTGCGCAAGGAGTTCGGCGTTCTGCCGCCCGGCGACATCCGCAACTGCATCGCCGCCCTCGCCGACGACGAGGATCTGCTGACCCGCCTCTTCCAGTACCGCTTCCCCAACGGCGGCGGCCTGCTGGGCCACTCCTTCGGCAACCTGTTCCTGACGGCGCTGACCGGTATCACGGGCGACTTCCACCAAGCCATCCTCACCGCCGAGTCGATCCTCTCGGTGCGCGGCAAGATCTTCCCCGCCACGCTGACCGACGTGCGCCTGCGGGCGCGGGGCATCTCGGGCCGGGTCTACGAAGGGGAATCGGCCGTCGGGTTGTCGGCCGAGGAGCTGGCGGCGGTGGAGATCGATCCCGTGGCGCCGCCGGCCTTTCCGCAGGCGGTGGCGGCGCTGGAGCGGGCAGACCTCATCCTCTTGGGGCCGGGCTCGCTCTACACCTCGATCCTCCCCAACCTGTTGATACCCGGCATCCGCCAGGCGGTGATCAAGGCCAAGGCGCCGGTCGTCCTGCTGGTCAACCTCATGACGCAGCCGGGCGAGACCGACGGCATGATGGCCGCCGATCACCTGCGAGCCCTGGTGCGGCACGCCGGCACGGGGCTCATCGACGCCGTGCTGATCAACTCGACTCCGATCCCCGAGCCGCTGATCCACCATTACGCGGACACCGGGTCCGAGCCCGTGGCGGTCGACCGCGCCGCCCTGGAGGAGCTGGGCGCCGAGATCGTGGAAGCCGACCTCCTGGCCGCCGACGGCGACCTCATCCGCCACGATCCGGCGAAGCTGGCCTCGGCCGTGCTGGGGTTGGGCGGCGCCTCGATGGAAACACGGACTTAACAGTCGAGCACGGACGAACACGGACCTCAAGGACGCTTTACCAAGTCCGTGTTGTTGTCCGTGTAAGTCCTTGTCCGTCCTTTTTTGCAAATGGTACGCTGGCCCCCGTCATGGAAATCCTCACCCCGCAGAACAACCCCAACGCGCTCGTCGCCGTCGCCATGAGCGGCGGCCTCGACTCGTCGGTGACCGCTTGGCTCCTGGCCCGGGAGGGACGGCCCGTGGTCGGCCTCTCCATGCTGCTCTGGGATCACTCGGGGGTGGAGGCCCATGGCCGCTGCTGCGGCGCCCTCGACCTCGGGGACGCGAAGCGCGTGGCCCAACAGGCGGGCATCCCCCACTACACCCTGCGCATGGACGAGGAGTTCCGCGACAAGGTGGTGGATCCGTTCGTCAACGACTACCTCGCGGGGCGCACCCCCAGCCCGTGCGTGCGCTGCAACACCTGGATCAAGTTCGACCTCCTGCTCGACCGCGCGCGCCAGCTCGGGGCGAACCGGGTGGCGACCGGCCACTATGCCCGCATCCTCGACGGGCCGGACGGGCCCGAGCTCCACACCGCGCTCGACACCGACAAGGACCAGAGCTACTACCTCTTCGAGCTGACGGCCGAGCAGCTCGCCGCCTCCCTGTTTCCCCTCGGCGGCATGACCAAGCCCGAAGTGCGGCAGCTCGCCCGCGAGGCGGGCCTCGTGGTGGCGGAGAAGGGGGAGAGCATGGAGGTCTGCTTCGTCTCCGGCGGCATCCGCGAGTTCGTGGAAGGGCAGGTGGCTGCAGACCCGAGCCGCTACGGCGCGCCGGCTCTCGCCGAGCCGGCGGTGCTGGTAGACACCACCGGCGAGACGCTGGGCGAGGGCCAGCCCTACTACCGCTACACCGTGGGCCAGCGCCGGGGCCTGGGCCTCGCCGCGCCGAGCCCCCTCTTCGTCCTTCAGATTTCACCCGAGCAGAACCGGGTGGTGGTGGGAGAGGAGCGGGATCTGATGGCCCCCGGCCTCCGCGGCGAGCGCCTGCACTGGATCGGCCCGGCTCCTGACGGAGACCTCGCCGGAATCCGAACCACGGTGAAGATCCGCTCCCGTCACCCCGGCGTCGAAGCCCGCATCCGGCCGCAAGGAGAGGGCCGTGTCGAGATCGACTTCGACCAGCCCCAGCGCGGCGTCACCCCCGGCCAGGCCGCCGTCTTCTACCAGGGCACCCGTGTGCTCGGCGGATGCTGGATCGAAGGGCGGCTCTAGCCGGGGGCAGCCCCCGCTAGGTGGTGAAGTTCGCGGCGACCGTGTAGGTCGAGGGCGCAGTTTCCTTTCCCGTTAGGTCCTGGCAACCGGCGATCACCTGGTAGGTGTAGGTCCTCCCTGTGGCGAGGCCGGTGAGGGTCACCGAGGTGCCGGTGGTGTCGACCAGCTTCCACTGCTGATCGCCGTTGGCGCGGTAGCGCACGAGGTAGCGCTTCTGGGCCGCGTTGAAAGCCCACGAGATCGTCTTCGAGGTCGAGCTGACGGGGGTGACCGTCACCCCCGAAGGCATCGCGCAGGAGAGGGTCGTGTTCCAGGTGTCGTGGATGGCGTAGTTGAGGTAGTTCGGCACCGGCGGTGGTGGCGTCGGGCCAAAGAATTGAATCTGGTTACGGACGTTGTTCCCGTTGGTGTTCTCGATCCAGCCCGCCACTTCGTAGCCGTCGATGGTGAGGTTGGTGAACGTCGACTGCTGAATCTGGAAGTTGATCTCCGCGCCGTCATAGGGGCTCTGAGCGTCGTAGTCCAGACGGTTCATCGCGAGCACGTTCGTCCAGTCGGTCAGCATGGTGTAGTTCGGATGGAGGCCGAGCTCGTTGTTCCATACCTTGAGGTTCTTCACGGCCTGCCGCATCCGGGTCGCCTTCGTCTTGTCCGAGCCGATCACGGGCACGATGTGATCGTCATAGTTGAACGGGTTCTCGGTGTAGAAGTCGTTGTTGCTGTAGTTGTTGAAGCGGAGGCGGAAACCCACGAGATTGCCATAGCTCTCGAGGCCGTCGCACTTGAGGATCGGCAGGTCGGAAATGAGCAGCTTCTCGTGGCTCGGGCCGCTGTTGTCCCAGTACCGCGGCAGGAACGAGGCCAGGTCCGGGAAACTGGCGTAGACCGTTGAGACCGCGCTTTGCGGGAAGCTGGTGTAATGGTCGTGGGTAAGGCCCCCGACGTCGGTGTAGAGGCTGGTGACGTCCGCCGCGCCGGTCGTGAACCAGATCATTCCCGAGCCGTCACAACCCGAAGCCACGTTGTTGGTCGCCGACACCGCGGGCCCCTGGAACCAAAAGCCGTCGCCGTTGAAGGCAAAGTCCGTCAGCGGCTGCGGGCGGGCGGCATTGCCGAAGACGACGCGGTTGGTGAGGTATTCGCCGTCGCCGGTGCCGCGGATGGCGACGTCGTTGGTGAAGTTGCCGAGCTCGTCGCCGAACTCGGTGACGAACCCCGCCCCGGCGAAGTTGTAGGCGACGTCGTTCAGGAAGTCCACGTGGCTGCTGTGCGAGACGAAGGCCCAGCCCACCGTGCCGTCGACGACCGAGTTGTAGACCTTGGAAGGCGGCGGCGAGCCGGGGACGGTACCGTTCAGGTGGAAATGGAGCGCGTAGCGGCCGCGGCGATTGGTCACCGTGGCGGCGGAGCGCGGAGCGATGTTGTAGTCCGGCTGACCCAGGCTGTTGTTCATCAGGGTCACGATGAAGTCGTCGAGCGGCCGCGTCTTGTCGGTGCGGCCCATGTCGACGAACGCCACGTCGCGGATGTCATCGGTCCCTGTCATCAACATGACGTGTCCCCGCAAGGGGATGCTGGTCGACTCGGAGCGGAAGACGATGTTGCGGGTCAGGTTCGCGAGGTGGAGACGCAGGTCGCTTCTCGGCCGAATGTGGTCGTAGCTCAAAGCGGGCGAAAAATCGATCGTGGTCCCGGAGCTCGTGGGGCTCATCGAGACTCTCTCGTCCTCGGAGGAGGTGATGGGCTCGGTGCCGGTCACCCGGCGAAAGTACGAGCCGGTGAGGACCAGGGAATCCCCCGAGTGCCAACCGCTCGGGGCACTGTCCGCGGTCAGGTTGGTGGCCGTTTTCTGGACGTCCGCGGTGACCGGGACCATGTGGGTCTTGGGCTCGCCGTACATGTCGACGGTCCCCATGGAGATGAAGCCCCGGCTCAGCTCCGTCGGGTCCCACGTTCGGTCGATGGGATTGCCGTCCCAACTGATGAAGACGAGCTCCGCGACCTTGCCCACCTTGACGGTGTTGACTGGGTCACCGATGACGAACACGCCGCCGGAGGCGATGTAGATCGTGTCGAGGTACAGCCGCGTGCTGGATTGGATCCACATGCGCATCGTGCCATTGACCTGGACGAACCGCAGGCGTGAGGTCTCCTGGCTGGTGACGGTGACCGTGCGCCCGGCCGGGATGCAGACGATGGCGTTGTTGCCCGGAACGGTGCCGCCGCTCCAGGTCGTCGTGGCGTTCCAGTTGCCGTCCGCGACGGCAGTTTGGGTGAAGGCAGCGGGCGCGGGCGGGAACATCGTGGCGGGCGGTGCCGGGCACGTCTGCCCGAGCGCGGCAGAACCGGTGGCGAGAAGGTAGAGGCAGAGAGAGACGAGAGGAACTGCGAGGTTCTTTCGGATCATGCAGGTACTCCTATGAAGACTCGCCTTGGCCACTTCGGAGGAAAAGAAGTCTCGACCTTCAGCGGCCGGCGCTGGCCTGCATAACCGCGAGTCGAAGGTTGGTATTGCATGATCTTGCTAACGAAGACAGGCAATGACAGAAAGGAGCATGGCGGCGCGGCACCATGACGCGTGGTGTTCCGGCGTTGTCGATCACCGTCGTGCCGGACTCCGGCACCGGTCAGCTCGTGGGGCTCGCGGGCAAATTGACGATCGAGGTCGCCGACGGAAAACATTCCTACGACTTCGAGTATTCGCTCACCCAGCCGTAGAACTGTCTATACTCCTGTCATCGTTTTCCGAAAGGAGACATGCATGGGAATGATCAAAGAGTTCAAAGAGTTCGCGGTCAAGGGGAGCGTCCTCGATCTGGCGGTCGGCGTCATCATCGGGGCCGCCTTCGGCAAGATCGTCTCCTCCCTGGTGGACGACATCCTCATGCCGCCCATCGGCCTGCTGCTGGGGAAGGTCGACTTCGCGAACCTGTTCTGGAACCTGGGGGACAAGCCGGTCGCCTCCGTCGCCGCGGCCAAGGCGGCGGGAGTGCCGACGGTCAACTACGGCATCTTCCTCAACAACGTCATCAGCTTCCTAATCGTCGCCCTCGTGGTCTTCCTCATCGTCAAGCAGTTCAACCGCCTGCGGCGGGGCGACGAGAAGCCTGCCGCGCCGGCCGCCCCGACCACGCGGGACTGCCCCTACTGCCTCTCGGCAATCCCCCTCAAGGCGACCCGCTGCCCCCACTGCACGTCGGAGCTGAAGCCCGCGGCGTAGGAGGGGGCGGGAGAAGAGGGCCGGGTGATGAGGGTCCGCCGCAGCCCGTCAATCCTTGACACACTGCGGCATCGATCCCTACGATGCACCCATGAGCATCCTGGAAGACACCCGCACGCCCCCACCGATCACCCAGGCTGGACCGCCCTCCGGCGCGCTGGCCATCGAAGACGGAATCGCCTGGCTGCGCCTGGACGATCCCGGCAAGCGCGTCAACACCCTCTCCACCCGGTTGATGACCTGGTTCGAGGAACAGCTCGACAACTTGTACGGCGAGCGGCCCTGCGGGCTGGTGATCTTCTCCGGCAAGCCCGAGACCTTCGTGGCCGGCGCCGACCTGGAGGAGCTGCTGACCCTCCAGGACTCCGAGTCCGTGGTCGAGATGCTGCAGCGCGGCCACGAGCTGATGGAACGCTTGGCCGGGCTGCCCTTCCCCACCGTCGCGGCCATCCACGGCGCCTGCCTCGGCGGCGGCCTCGAGCTGGCGCTCGCCTGCCAGCGCCGGGTGGCGACGGAGCACCCCAAGACCAAGCTGGGATTTCCCGAGGTCCAGCTCGGCCTCATCCCCGGCCTCGGCGGCACCCAGCGGCTCCCCCGCCTCATCGGTGTGCCCGATTCTCTCGATCTGATTCTCACCGGCAAGCAGCTCGACGCGCGCAAGGCTTGGCGCCTCGGGCTGGTCGACGACACCTGTCATCCGGCGGACCTCCGGACGGCGGCCGAACGGCTCGTTTATGGCGGTGCCCCGAAGGCGAAGAAGCGGCCTATCGCCGCGCGGGCCGGCGACTTCCTGGCCCACACGCCGCTGGGCGGCAAGTTCGTCTGGGACAAAGCGCGCGCCGGCGTGATGGCGAAGACGGGCGGCCACTATCCGGCGCCGCTGGTCGCCATCGACGTCGTCCGCGAGGGGCTGAAGCTCCCCCTGCGCCGCGCCCTCGACCTTGAAGCCGGGGCCTTCTCCGAGCTGGTCGTCTCGGAGACGGCGAAGAACCTCATCTCCATCTTCTTCACCAAGAACGACGTCGAGGCCCGGGCGGCGAAGCTCGGCCGCAAGGCGCGGGCGGTGGGCACGGTCGGCGTCCTCGGCGCCGGCTTCATGGGCGCGGGCATCGCCCAGGTGCTGGCCCAGAAGGGCGTCTCCATCATCCTCAAGGATCGCGACCTGGAGTCCGTAGCGCGGGGATACGCCTTTTGCCAGCAGCAATTTCGCGAACGGGTGAAGCGCCGCCGCTCGACCGAGCCGGAGGTCAAGGCGGCCATGGGTCGCATCCTCCCCACCGCCGACTATGACGCGCTGCGGCGGGCCGATCTGGTCGTCGAGGCCGTGTTCGAGGATTTGGAGGTCAAGCGGGCGGTGATCCGCGAGGCCGAGGCCGTGGCCCCGCCGGGCCTCATCTTCGCCTCCAACACCTCCTCGATCCCCATCGGCAAGCTGGCCGAGGCGAGCCGCAAGCCGGAGAACGTCGTGGGCATGCACTTCTTCAGCCCGGTGGCGAAGATGCCGCTTCTAGAGGTCATCCGCCATCCCGGCACCTCCGAGGAGACCCTGGCGACCACCGTGGAGCTGGGGCGGACGATGGGCAAGACGGTGATCGTGGTGGGCGACGGCCCCGGCTTCTTCACCAGCCGCGTGCTCGGCACCATGCTCAACGAAGCCGCCTGGATGCTGGCGGAAGGCGCGGCTATCGACCGGGTGGACACGGCCATGACCCGCTGGGGCTGGCCGGTGGGTCCCTTCGCCTTGATGGACGAGGTGGGCCTCGACGTCGGCGCCCACGTCGGCGAGGTGATGCGCGAGGCGCTCGGCGAGCGGGTGACGCCGCCGCCCGTCTTCCAGCGGATGCTCGACGACCGCCGCCTGGGCCGCAAGGGGAAGCGCGGCTTCTACCTCTATGAAGAGAAGGACGCCAAGGGCAAGGGAAAGACCAGCAAGAAGGTGGACCCGGCCGTCTACCCCCTCCTCGGCTGGCACGAGACCGCGATCGCGGACGAGGTGATCGTCGAGCGCTGCTGGCTTCAGATGTTGAACGAGACCGCCCGCTGCATGGAGGAAGGCATAATCACCAACCCGGCGGACGTCGACATCGGAGTCATCTTCGGCTTCGGCTTCCCCCCCTTCCGCGGCGGCCTGCTGCGCGAGGCGGATCGCCAGGGCCTGCGCTGGGTGGTCGACAAGCTCGAAGGCTACGCCGACCGACACGGCGAACGCCTGCGGCCGGCGAACCTGCTCCGGGAGATGGCGCGCAAGGGGGAGAGCTTCTACAAGACCGCCCAGTGAATCGCAAAGCGATCGGTCGACCTCGCGGCACAAGAGGTACACTGTGCGCATGAAACGCACGAATCTTGTGTTGGACGAACAGCTTCTCACAGAGCTGACCCGTGTCAGCGGGGAGCGGACGTACTCGCGGGCGGTCACGAAAGCCATGGAGGACTACCTGCGGCGACATCGGGCCGGCCGGATCTTGGAGCTTGCAGGTTCCGGTCTATGGGAAGGGAATCTCTCCGAAATGAGAGGCGACGACGCGGAGCCTGCCCAATCACGCCGTTAGATCTCTATGTTCTTGGTGGATACCTCCGTATGGATCGAGGTCTTCAGGAGACCGAGCCGTTTTGAGCTCGGATCCGTGGCCGACTTGGACGAGGTGGCCACATGTCTGCCGATCATCCAGGAGGTTCTCCAGGGATTTTCGGAAGAACACGCCTTTCGCATCGCTCGCGAGGCAATGTTCGCCTTCCCCATCCTCGAAGCTCCTTTGACCCGAGAAGTCTTTGAGGAAGCGACGCACTTTATCGAACAGCCCGGAGATCTGAGGTTACGGTCCGGTCAAGCGTCGACTGCCTGATCGCCGCGTGCGCGATCCGGCACGGAGTTACGGTGTTGCACCTAGATCGAGATTTCACGCACCTCGCACGGGTGTCTTCTCTGAAAGAACGACGGCTCGTCCTCGAGAACCTGTAGAGCCTCAGAGCCCCATGCCAGTCACCAGTCAGGTCAGCCCATGCCGTCAGCCAGGCACCGTGATCGACGAGTCGGTATAAACCGCGTAGAAGATCAGCAGGCGTGCTGAAGCTTGAGCAGTCATTGCTCTGGCTTGAGCAGTCATTGCTCTGGCTTGAGCGGCCGTTGCTCCGGCTTGAGCAGTCATTGCTCCGGCTTGAGCAGCCATTGCTCCCGCTTGAGCAGTCATTGCTCCGGCTTGAGCAGCCGTTGCTCTCGCTTGAGCAGCCATTGCTCTGGCTTGAGCAGCCATTGCTCTGGCTTGAGCAGCCATTGCTCCCGCTTGAGCAGCCATTGCTCCCGCTTGAGCAGTCGTTGCTCCCGCTTGAGCAACCGTTGCTCTGGCTTCAGCAACGCGTGCTGGGACGTCGCCATCCCCGTAGATCTCTTCGACAGAACGGCCGAACCGTAGGCTTCCCTGTTCCGTGGCTTCCGAGTTGGCACTCCTCCTCGACCGGAGGGGAGGAGTCAGCCCCCGGGGCGGCAGGCGGGCGATGCCGGTCAGGTGCCACGCACTTCGCAGGGTTCGAGGTGGATATATTGGCCGGAGTCAACGCCGAAGCGGAGGTGGCGCCTTGAGAAGAATTCTGTTCGTCTCGCTTGCCCTCAGTCTGCCACTCTCGGCCTCTGCCCAGCCGTTCGGCAAGCCCCTCCAGAAGACATGCGCCCAGCTCCGGAGCGACGGGTGGACAGCACCGATCGACCTGCAGACGAACAAGCCGGGGAAGGCGGAGATCAACCTCCCTGGCGTCATGTATCTATGTACGCTCACTCGCGTGCTGGCACCGGCGGGCACCGGCCACGCGCCAGACCTCCAGGCGCTGCTGAGCAACGACGGGCACGACTCCAGCGTCATCCTTTCGGCCAGCATCTGGTGCGCCGCCGACCGCACCGCGACCTTCGATGCCCTCGCCAAGCAGCTCGAACGCCTTGCCGGCAGCGTTCCGCCGGCCATCTCATCGGCCATCCGCGCGGGGAAGGAAGCCAAGACCACTGCGAGCGGGCTGAGCTTCGAAGTCTCACCCGTAGAGGTCGACTCCGGAGCCTGCGCGAGCGTCCCGGCCGGCCAGCTGGGGCCCGTGCTCATGAAGATCGACGTCCAGGTCAAACCGGTGAAATAGTGGCCCGTCATCAGAAGAGGATTCCTCCCATGCACCGTTCCATCCTCGTGATCGCCCTCCTGCTTGCAGCGCATCTCTCGACCGCCGCGGTGGCCGAGACCGATCCGTTCCTGGAAGCCGGAATTCCGGCGGCGACCCGTCCTTGGTCCGGCCCCGACTACGAGCGAACCGTCGAAATTCTCACCGCCGGCAAAGTTCCGCTCCCCAAGTTCTCCAATCCGCAGGGAGCCGCCCTCCTGCGGCGCATGACCTCCCTGGACAACCTATCGCTGGAGCGCGACCCGAACCTTCCGCTGTCAACGCGAATGCCAGATTTCCTGCAGCTTGAGCAGGCAGTCGGCAAGCTGATCACTCTCTACGGCGACGCCAACGAGGGCGACTACCGATCGGAGTTGGCGCACATCACGGCCTTCGTCCTCCACTCCTCCGCGCTGGGGGTCGACCTGGTCGAGGAGTTCATGCCGACGCTCGTCAGGGATGAGACATACGCCGCGAGGATGGAGGGCCTGAAGAAGATGAACGAGGGCATGACGACCATCTTCGTCTCAGCCGAGCAGATGCTCGCCGAGGAAAACAGCTTTTCCGAGGACGACCTGTCCGTCCTCCTGGACGCCATGGCCACCACCCTGCCGCGCCTCAAGCAGGGCTTTCCCCCCGAAGTCGGAATCGAGCTGCGCAAGAAGCTTGTGGCCGATAAGGCTCGGTTCAAGAAGGATGAGGACGCCCGAAGGCTGGATCGGATGATCGGCGAGCTTGGGCCGGCGTGACGTCGTTTCACCCTGCGAGTCCCGGCTGGGGAGAACGGAAATCGAGGACTTAAGATGCCTACGCCAGAACCCTTCCTCAGGTCTGAGTTGGGAAGAAGTGAAGCGACGGGTCCGTGGCCGCTATGGCCGCTGAGCTAATCGTCGCACCTGAGGCCGAGCAAGATCTCGTTGAAGCTTACAGGTAGTACGAAGACCAGCGAGTGGGTCTTGGAGAAGAGTTTCTGATCTGTATAGACGCCTGTATCGAAACCGTCCGCCGTTTCCCAGCGACGAACGCCTTGATTCACGAGAACTACCGACGAGCTGCCGTCGCTTTCCTTATGCCGTGTTCTACGAATATATCGGCGGAGTGGTCACCGTGTATTGTGTGTTCCATACCTCTCGTGATCCAGAAAAATGGATCAAGCGGCTGCCCTGATTCGCCCAGAGTCTCTTCCACATCGCCGTTTCTGGACCCTGTTCCAGAGCGCTGAGCCTTGGAGGCTGGATAACACAGACGCGGAATTGCCGGTCGGTTGACCCGATACAACGAACCTTTGACCGCGCCACTGCGAGCGTCCCGCCGTAGCGCTTATGCTAATCTCCTGGCATGAAGGCCATCGCTCAACGTGAGCTCAGGAACCACAGCGGCGAAATCCTACGTGGACGGCCGGCCAGTCGCGGTGCTCGGACCCTTCCAGAAACGGCAGTGGGTCCCGAAGGCGGAGATTCTGAAGATTCTCCGCTCCCAACCGCCAGATACAACATTCTTTGAAGACCTCGGGCCGATGGGTGGCACGCTGGAAGATCTCAAAGATCCATGGAAGAGTTGAGCCGAGGCCGCCACCGCTCCCTGCGTGCTACGATTTGAGCGAGATGTGGCGCGTCTATCTGGAAACCTCGGTGGTTAGCTACCTGACTGCGAGACCTTCTCTGCACCTCATCACGGCTGCGCATCAGCTCGTCACGACCCGATGGTGGGAGACTCGGCGATCTGAGTTTGAGATTTGGACCTCCGAACTGGTTTTGGAAGAGGCCAGCCGCGGGGATCGTGAGGCCGCAGCGCAGCGGCTCGCCTTGCTTGAGGGGCTGCCTCTTTTGCAAATTACCCCGGATGCCTCGAGATTGGCAACGGAGATCGTGCGAGCACATCTGTTGCCAGACCGCGCCTTTGCCGATGCTCTCCACATCGCCACCGCATCCGTTCACGCGCTGGAGTACCTTCTGACCTGGAACTGCTCGCACATCGCCAACGCGGAATTGCTGCCGCGCGTCACCGATTTGGTTGAGAAGGCAGGTTTCCCGATGCCGTTTGTTTGCACTCCAGAGGAACTGCTAGGAGAGCGCCAAGATGCATGACCCGATCATCGAGGAGTTGCACCGCCACCGCGAAGATCTCCTTCGCGAGCATGGGAACGACCCGGAAGCGTTGGTTCGATACCTTCAGGAGAAGGAGCGAAGCTCGGGCCGGCGGGTACAGTCGCCCCCTGAGGCAGACCCCTCTTCGGTGCGGATTCGATTCGCGCGCCGCTGAACCTTGCTCGTAGCAGTGACGTTCCCGTAGCCCAGATGCCCTCCCCGGGCTACGGGAGCTAAACACTAAAATCACTGGAGCCGGCGTCCCTCAGGCCGCAGGGCCCACGAAGCCATGACGATTCCCAGGAGAAGGAGCGGCGTCACGATCTTGGCGACGGGATCGCCGACCGAGGCGTGCGAGGCGGCGGCGCCGGTGAGGTCGAAGAGCATGCCGGCGTAGGCCCATTCCTTCAGCCTCGGGAACCGGGGAACCAGGACGGCAACGCCCCCGAGGACCTTCCACACCCCCAGGATCAGCATGAAGTAGACGGGATACCCGAGGTGAGTCATCCCTTCCTGAACGGGCGCCGGACGCACGAGGTCGGCCACTCCTCCCGACAGGAAGATGAACGCAGTGAGCGCCGTCGTCACCCAATAGGCAATCCGCCGCCCCATCAGGGAACCCACTGGCCGGCCACCTGCCGGGTGGAGGCGTTGAAGAGGTTCCAGGCGTGGATCGTGGCGAGCGCGATGAGCAGGGACGCGAGCCCCTGCTCGTCGTAGTGCCGGGCCGCCTCGTTCCAGACCTCGTCCGGCACCGCGTCGGGACGGTCGCTGAGCCGGCTGGCGGCCTCGGCGAGCGCCAGCGCGGCGCGCTCGGCATCGGTGAAGTAGGGGGACTCCCGCCAGGCCACCACCGAGAAGAGGCGCTCGTCGGTTTCGCCCGCCTTCTTGAGGTCGCGGGAGTGCATGTCGACGCAGACGCCGCAGCCATTGATCTGGCTTGCGCGCAGTTGGATGAGCTCGATCGTCCGCTTCGGAACGCCGCCTTTCTCCCCAGATATCGACAGGGCGTACAGGGCCTTCATGGCGGCGGGAACGAGCGAGGCTATGTTGGTCATACGGGCTTGCATGATGGGCTCTCCTTCCAGTATTCAGTTGTCTTGAGGTGCCGAGCCTCCGCCCTCTTGTCACATCGGGCGGGATTCGTTCGTCACCCCTATGACGGAACGCGAAGGGAGAATGTGACCGATGGGCGAACACGCAGGGCTGACCGAGAGATTCGAGGAGAACCGGAACCACCTGAGGGCCGTGGCCTACCGGATGCTCGGCTCGCTGAGCGAGGCGGACGACGCCGTCCAGGAAGCCTGGCTCCGGCTCAATCGCTCCGATTCGAGCGGGGTCGAGAATCTGGGCGGATGGCTGACGACGATTGTCGCTCGGGTGTGCCTCGACATGCTGCGCTCGCGCAAGTCGCAGCGCGAAGAGCCTTGGGGCGAGCACGTGCCCGAGCCTATCGTCAGCCGGGAGGCCGGGGCCGATCCCGAGCATGAAGCGGTGCTGGCCGACTCGGTCGGTCTCGCGCTGCTCGTGGTGCTCGAAACGCTGGCTCCCGCCGAGCGGCTCGCCTTCGTGCTGCACGATATGTTCGCCGTGTCCTTCGACGAGATCGCCCCCATCGTGGGCCGCACCCCAGCCGCGGCAAGGCAGCTCGCGAGCCGCGCACGCCGCCGGGTTCAGGGATCGGATACGGCTCACGACGCGGATATCACCCGCCAGCGGGAAGTCGTCGACGCCTTCCTCGCCGCCTCGCGCGCCGGAGACTTCGAGGCGCTCCTCGCGGTGCTCGATCCGGACATCGTGCTGCGAGCCGACCGCGCGATCCTGCCCGCGGGCGCGCCGGCGGAGGTTCGCGGTCCCGAAGCCGTGGCGAGAAGAGCGGGCAAGGGAGGCGCCCGGGCCGCCCGGCCCGCGCTCGTCAACGGAGCCGTGGGATTGGTCGTGGCCCCGCGTGGAAAGCTCATCATGGTGCTGCGCTTCATGATCACCGGCGGCAAGATCGCCGAAATCGACGTGGTCGCCGATCCGGAGCGCCTTCGTCAGCTCGAGCTGGCGGTCCTCGAGTGATGAGAGCCTGTCGCGTTACTTTGGCGAGCTCGGCAAAGGTCGTAAACCCGGCTCGCTCTTTCCAGGCCTGGGAGAAACCGGAGAGTGAACCTTGAAGCGATAACTCTTGAGCCTGGCGCTGAGCACGATGTGCTCCTGTAGAGGGCCAGCCTCCGTCATTTCGATGAATTTCGTGGTATTGAGGTGTTCGTCCCCCATCTCCCCGAAAAAGTCGAGCTCGACCCCGACCTCTCGCGGCCGGGCCGCGAGCGTATTTCGGAACAGCAAGCCGATGTGAACGGAGTCATAGTCCGATTCCGGATAGCCTCCTTGGGGAACGGTGTTGGTGATGCGAAATCTCAGAAGATCTTCCCAGAATGGCTGCAGATCGAGTCGCGAGCCGTCGACAGTGACGAAAAAGTGATGTCTCAGATAGGCATAGGCTTTGGGAAGACTGGAGACCAGCTCCCGACGGTCGACGGATCGGCTATGGTCGGCGTCGATGGTGAAGAGCTTGTCGAGGTCCCGCAGGCCGAGGGTGATCTCCACCTGGAGGTAATCGGGCTGCAGCAGCAGAGTGGCGATGCTGCCCTGAAAAGGATGACTGACAACCGCAGGAGTCGCGAACGCCAATCCCATCATCAGGCCGAGAACGGCGCTCCGTGCAGCCCGCATGTCAGGGCTCCGTGGCTCCACCCGCGGTCGCCTGGGCGCTATCCTTAAGATGCGATAGGGAGAGCTTCAAGACTTGGCTCTGAGCCGTGTCCGTAACCAGCAGGTCGCCAGCGGAATCTAGAGCGACCCATTTGAGCTCGTGAAAGCCGAAGGGAAAGAGGGGAGGGGCCTCGCCGCCGGCAACCTGACTCGCCAGGCCGGCCACAGTATGCAGGCGGCTGGTGCGCGGATCGAACAACCGTACCCGGCCGTTGCCCACGTCGGCGATCAGCAGCTCGCCGGCAGCCGTAACTTCCAGATCCATCAGAAGAGACCTCGCGGCGACCTCCGGCTTGCCGCCGCGGTCGAAGCTGTCGAGGCCGTCGAGGCCGGAGGCCAGCACCGTGGACACAATCCCGGTAGCCCGATCGAGTCGGCGGATCCTGTTGTTGCCTAGGTCGGCCACAAAGAGATTCCCTCGCCCATCGACGGCCGCGGACTTGGGCAGAGAGACCTGTGCGCGGCGGGCCGGGCCGCCGTCGCCCGTAAATCCCGGCCGGCCGGTTCCGAGCACCATATCCGCCCAACCGGTCTCCAGGGAAACCCGAAGGACCCGGTGGTGGCCAGAATCGGCGATGTAAAGGTACGGCTCGAAGAGGGCCAGGCCTTCGGGCTGAGCCAGACGAATTTCAACGGCCGGCCCATCTCCCCGCTCGGCAGCGCCGCCGACCGCTGAACGGATGACGCCGCTGGCGAGGTCCACGGCCCGGATCACAAAGCTGGCCGAGTCGGTGACGAATAAGGTGGACCTCCATATCGCCATCCGGCTCGGGCTGAAGAGTCTGGCCTGAAGGGCTGGGCCACCGTCGCCGCTGTAGCCTGCCAACCCGGAGCCCGCGACCGTAGAAATGCGACCGGACTTGACGTCCACCCGCCGGACTCGGTGGTTTGTGTGGTCCGCGATATAAAGGTTACCCGCAAGGTCGAGCAGGATCCCTTCTGGGTTGTAGAGCCGCGCCGCGGTAGCCGGACCGCCGTCGCCTTCGTCTCCCGGCGCACCCATGCCGGCGATCGTGGTCACGGTGCCGCCACGGAGATCGAGGCGACGGATGCGATGATTGAAAAGGTCTGCGATGAGCAGCGCCTGCCGCTTGGAGTCATATTCGAGGCTGATGGGGTAATTGAGCTGGGTTTCGATGCCTTTTCTACCGTCACCGTTGAACCCCGCCTCGCCGGTGCCGGCGACGGTGGTTATGATGCCCGTCCCGACCTCGACCCGCCGGATGCGATCATTGCCCATATCGGCGATGTAGAGGTTTCCCCGCCGGTCGAAGGCCATGCCTTCCGGGCTGAACAACGCCGCCCCCGCCGCCGGAATACCGTCGCCGTTGTACCCTGCCTCGCCGTTTCCAGCTACCGAGGTGATTCGGCCTGTGGCCGCATCCACTCTGCGAATCCGGTTGTTGAAGGTATCGGCAATATAGAGGTTGCCTTTCGGATCGGTGGCCACGAACTCCGGCCGGTAGAGCTGGGCTTGCGAGGCCGGCCCGCCGTCGCCGGAAAACCCGGCATTCTCAAGCCCCGCTACGGTATGAATGTCGTGCCGCCGGAGGCCGACGGCGCGGATGCGATGGTGGCCTGTGTCGGCGATGTAGAGAGTGTCGCCATGAACGGTGAGGCTGCCCAATAACGAGAGCTCCGCCGCTTCGGCGGGACCGCCGTCCCCGACGTCGGCCGAGCCGGCGAAAGTGACGATGCGTCCCTCGGGGTCTATTTTCCGAATGCGGCTGTTGAAGGTATCGGCGACGTAGAGATTTCCCCTCCGATCCAGGGCGATGGCCTCGGGCAGGGCCAGGCGCGCCGCCGTGGCAGGTCCTCCGTCCCCGGAAAATCCCAACTCGCCAGTTCCGGCGACGATCGAGACACCGGGCTGGCCAGGCACCGTACGAACCACTCGGTGGTGCCCTTTGTCGACGATGAAGACCGCGCCGGAGGGGTCCGCCACCGCAGCCTCGGGAAAGGCGAGCTCACCGGCGGCGCAATCCAGTACCCGCGCCGCCGGCAGGATACCTGTCGTCTCTGCCGGAACACCTTCAGCCCTGGCGGAGAGCACCCCCGCCAGGAGGGCACCGGTGGCCAAGGTGGCGGCGTGCCGAGCCAGCTTCAATGGGACGAAGGCCCCGATACCGCGACAGGGTTGGACGACGCGGTGATGCGGACCTTGAAGGTCTTGGTCCCGGTGTCGTCCGCGACGTAGAGCTTGCCCTGAACCGCGGCAAGAGCGATCGGCTCGACGAACGGCTCGCCTTGGTGGACCACCGCGAGACTCGACGACAGGTCGACACCACTCCGCCAGCCTGCGACGGAAAGGCTGTAGACACCTTGCTGGGCGCGCTCGTCTTGGCCCTCGTCGGCGATATAGAGCGTGTCGCCGATGAGCTCCAGGTCGAGCGGGTTCTTCAGCAAGCCGCCCTGAGCGACAAGCGTCGGCTGGTTCGAGTCGAAAGGCAGAAAAAGGATTTTTCCGGGCATGCCGGGGTCCTTATGTGCCGCGCCGCTGCTCGAGTGTCCGCGATCTGCTATGTAGAGGCCACTGCTGGTGGCAGCGAGTGCCACGGGATCGTCCAGCAGCCCGCCCTGGGCGACCACAGTGGGTTGGCCTCCGCTGGCGGGAAGACTCAGGATGGCGCCGGAACCGCCTGGTCCGGCATCCATGTCCGCCACGTAGATCGTCGAACCGACGATGGCCAGCCGATTCGGCTTGACGAGCGGAAGCCCCTGCCACAGAGGCACGACAGGGCCGCCCGCGATCGGAAGACGATAGATACCCGTCATCGGCGTGGATCCCTCCGGCAGGCGGCCCTCGGGCTCAGGATGGACGGCCACGATCAAGTTGTTGCCCATGACCTCGAGGCCTGCCGGAGAGCCCCAGAGCGGGGTCGTGTTGAGCACCGTCGCGGCACCGCCGTTGGTGGCGTCAAGCGCAAAAATGTAAGCGCTCCCCAACTGGGAAAACCCGGTGGGGCACGCCGCGACAAAGATCTCGGTCTGGTTGGTTGCGATCGAAACCACGTCGTGAATGGTATCGATCGATTCCACCGGCGACACCGGTTCTGCGGGCGTCACCGGTGTCCCTGGCGTTCCCGGTGCTGCTGGGGAGCCCGGCGCTGCTGGTGCTCCTTGGGCGTACCCGGCCGAGTACGAGACCAGGACGAGCAAGCCCAAGAGCCCCGCCCTGGAAATACCGACAGCCGTGGCGAATCGCATGCTCCACCTCCTTGGCCGAGCGGCCACTAATGTCCGCGAGGAACTACGAACAGCACTCCGGGAATCGGCGGATGCTCATAGAGTCGAATCACCTTCAGGTCCACCTTGTCGAGATTGCCGATGGTCTTACCGTCCGCATCGACCAACGGGTGATTGCTGCCGCCGTGGAGTATCTCCCCGAAGTGTGGGAATTCCGTGGCCTCCGCCGAGGCTACCCGGACGATGTTGCCGGTGTGGAGCTCCCCGCTGGTGGTCTTGAGGATCAGCGGCAGGTCGAACGACGTACCTTTCTCGGACACTTTGCCGATGGGCACCCGCCGGCAGCCGTTGTTCGGCGCCGACAGCATTACAGCCCCTCCCAACGCGTCGCTGTTGCCGTCGAGGAAGAGCTGCACCATCTCGAGCTTGGTGCCGTCCTTGTTGTCATAGCGGTGAATCTCGGTCATTCCCTTGAGACGGATCTTCTCGTCCTTGCCCGCGACCTGAACGGTCACCACTGCTTCGACCTCGGCCTGCGTAATGACATCGGGGTGAACCAGGCAGGCCGAATGCGCGCGCGTGGTCATCCAGGCCATCGTCTCGCCGTCGTCATTGACGAAGCGGATCGGCATGTTGCCGGCGTGCCACTCGTTCTGCTTGCCGTCCACCGCTTCGACCTTGACGGGTGGAATGCCGTCGATGATCGAACGCAGCTCGAGCGGTTGCTCGTTGTGCAGCACTCCCACTGGAGTGTGCAGATTAAGGTAGAGGTCGATCGCGGCCATCGCCGGGAAGTCGACTCCGGGTTTGATCTGCGTGATCGTGCCGATCGAGCGGTGCTTGAACTTCGAGACGGTCATGCCGGCCACGGGATCACCCGGCTGGGGAGCGCGATAGGTGGCCACGACTCCCTTCTCGTCTTCAGCCGGTTTAGGCTCCGGTTGCTTCGGCTTGGGCGCCTTCTCTTCGTTCTTTCCCGGCTCGGCTCCAGGCTCATCCGGCTGCCACGGATATCCCGGAGCCACCGTAATCGTCACCGGCGCCTTGACCTGGAAGCTGGTGGCGCAACGCGCCAAGAGCATCCCCTTCTCGCGATCGACGATCTCGGCCGAGATCTCGACGCGGCCATCCGGCAGCACTTTCTTCGCGTAGCCCGGCATCGGCCACTTTTGAACTTTCACCGGGCCCGTGAAGTGCAGGGTTTCGCTGACGCCGTTGGGATCTTTGCCGAAGGCGATATCGGCGATTCCGATCGCCTGTTCAATCACCGCCGAAGGCTTCAGGTCCAAGAATGTCTGGGAACCGGCGGGAAGCGGGTGGTGCTCGTTCGGACCGGGCGTACTCTCCACTCCAGGACTCCCCGGCGCACCCACCAAAAACGCCAACAAAAACAACGACGACCCCCGATGAGCCAGTTTGCCCATCTGCTCCTCCTTTCTATACCGTCATCCCGGTGACCACGGGACACGTCAGACCTACTGGGGAAGCACGGCGTCTCGCTGACTACAATGGTCCTTGAAGTATCCTCTGGAGCCAGGAAGCTCTATCAGGTCCTGCGCCCGCTTGTCAAGGACTGCCGAGATGGCCAAGATCGACATCCTCCTCGCGTACGGGGCTGCGGCAATCGGCCGCTTTTACCTCCACCTCGGTACGGTTGCCCACGCGAGCGTTCTCCATGGAGAAGCGGCGTGCGATCCATACGCCGTTCGCGCGCCGGATGTCCGTCGCCCGAAACGAGCGAAGGAGCCTGCCTTCGGCGTCGAAGTAATCGGCCTCCACGACCATCCAGGGGTTGGTGCGGACGATCCCGATGGCGCGGGCGTAACCCAGCTCCCGTTTCAGTCCTGGGGATCGGGGCACCATCTCGATCCGCAGATGAGGTGTTCCGTCCCGGGTCTCACCGCCCAGATTCCGCAGCTCGAAGGCGTCGACGTCGAACAGCGCTTTCAGCTCCTCGCAGGAGAAGTCGCTTCCCAGAGCCGAGAGGCCACGGCTACCGACCTGCGCGCGGTGGCCCGAGGCGGGAAAAAACAGCCACATCTCCGGCGGTCGGAGATCCTCTAGCAGCAGCAGCGAGATCTCCCGGTAGCGCTCGGGCCCAATGACGCGGTAGCGAGTCCGGTAGCCGGTGGGGGTTGCCTGACGCAGCATTTCGAGGTCGCGGACGAAGATCTGGCCGTCGTGGAGGTCCCGCAGCTCCATGCGCATCTCCAGACGGCAGTGGGTTCCCGGGTTCCGAGCGTTGACCCGGCGCATCACTTCCAGACCCGAGAGCACCGGCCGGCTGGCACTGGCCGCCAGCGAAGCCGAGAGAAGCAGGCCGATCGAGCGCCCGGTGAGGTGCCTCATGCGTTCCTCCTTTGCTTCGAGGTGATGATTATGGCCGAGCTCGCCTCGACTCTTCAGCAGGCGCACCCGCGGCCGGCACCCCTGCGCAAAGGTTGCCTCCGGCACTCTCGGCGGGCTAGCATGCGAAGGAATGCAAGACTCAAAGAGTGGTGCCACGCCCGGCGTGAGAGCGGGCGCCCGCTCTCCGATCGGCCATCTACGCCGCCTGCTCGGGCTCGCTTTCGGACTCGCGGTCATCGTCGGCAGCACGATTGGCGTGGGCATCCTGCGCACGCCGGGGCTCGTCGCGGGCCACCTGCACAGTGGATCCGCCATTCTTATTGCCTGGACGGTCGGCGGCGTCTACACCGTGCTCGGGGCGGTGTGCCTGGCCGAGCTTGGCACGATGATGCCGCAGGCGGGCGGGTACTACGTCTACGCGCGGCGCGGCTTCGGCAACTGGGTCGGCTTCTCCGTCGGCTGGACGGACTGGCTCACCTACTGCACGGTGCTCGCATACGTTTCGATTGGCCTCGCCGAGTTCAGCGGCGTGCTCCTGCCGGTGCTCGCGGGCTGGGTGCGGCCGGTCGCGATCGTCACGCTGCTCGCGATGGTGGCGCTCCAGTGGGCGGGCCTGAAGGTGAGCGCGTGGTTCCAGGAATGGACGACCGCGGTGAAGTTCCTCGCGTTTCTCGCGCTCATCGTCGCCGCGCTCACGATGGGTCCACAGGCAGCCCGGAATCTTGGGACTTCGGGAGACGCGCACGGCCTCACGTTCTCAGGCATCATCCTCGCGCTGCAAGCCGTCGTGATCGCCTATGGCGGCTGGCAGAGCGCGCTCTACTTCACGGAAGAAGATCGTGATCCCTCGCGCAACCTCCCGCGCGCGATGATCGGCGGTGTCCTTTCGGTCATCGTCGTGTACCTGCTCGTCAACCTCGCGCTCCTGGCCGTGCTGCCGATTTCGGATCTCGCGAAGTCCACGCTGCCCGGCGCGGATGCGGCGGCGATCGTCGCCGGCGATCGTGGAAAGCAGATCCTTACAGTTCTCTCGGTCATTTCGCTCCTGCCGCTGCTCAACGCGATCCTGATGATCGGCACGCGGGTGCTGTTCGCGATGGGGCGCGACGGCCTCGTCTCGCGGCGCACGGCGTCGGTCAACGCGGGCGGCACACCCGATATCGCGACCGTCGTCACGACCGCCGTGGCGGTCCTCCTCATCGCGTCCGGCACCTTCCAGACTCTCATCGCGCTGGCGTCGGTCTTCCTGGCCGCGAACTACTGCGTCTGCTGTCTCGCGCTGGTCGTGTTGCGACGCCATGAGCCCAGCGCCACCCGACCGTTCCGTGCGTGGGGCTATCCCTGGTCCGCCGGCATCGTCGTCGTGGGTGCAATCGTGTTTCTTGCCGGCGTGCTCGTGAACGATACGGGCAGCGCAGTGAAGGCGATTGGATTGCTGGCTATAGGGCTGGTCGGGCGGGTGCTGTTGTCGGGTAGGGCAGAAAAAACGGAATAGCATCCTACCCGCTGCCTTTGGCAGTTTCTCACGGCCCACAGAGAGGAGACCCATGGCAACGCTCGATCGAACCAAAGCCAATCCCTGGTCGCTCAAGACGCTGCCCGGAACTGCCGAGTACACGATGCACGTCGACGAAAAGGACGGCGTGCGGGTTCTCGTCTATACCGTGGGTAAAACGGTCCTGCTCTACGACGCGCGATGCATCGACGACTTGCACACCCACGCAGCATCAACCCGCGCGCCTTCTACGAACTTCCTCAGGCTCAGGCGATTCTTTTGCCTCTGTGGGCGCCAGCACGACTGGACCCTGCTGATCGAGAGCAGGGTGGCGCGCAGGTAAGCCGGCAGCGATATCGAGGTTTCCCTCAAGGGCGACCCGGCGGACGAACCAATCTTTCGTCAGTGTCAGCTTCATTGGTTTCCTCACTTTGACAGAAAAGCGTTGGCCTGACTGGGTGTCATCTCAAAATAGCACAACCCCTGTTTCGAGGAATCAGACCCAAGGTTTGCCATGCCGCTTGTTTTGTAGAACTCCTCGGACTGAGGCAACGAATGCAATCCGATCCGGCCAAAGAATCCTTCGTCCAAGCTCAAGCGAATAGCGGTTGCAAGCATCACGGTCCCAATTCCCCCAAATCTTGGACGGTCTACCAACCCTCCTTGATTCCAAGGCGCGCTCTCAAGGTAGTCGATATAGATCAAGGGCTTTCCTTTTTGGTTCGGCAGCCTGCAAACATCTGTCATCCTCACCAGCATCAACCCTTGCGTTTGGTCCTCGAAGGCGATTGCAAAGCCTCGGTACGCCAGAATTCCGCGAACTTGTTCAACTTTGTCGCGCCAATTCCAATGGCTGGTCTGCGGCCACTCTCTGCGCGTTTTTCCAGAGGCAACCAAGCGCTGAAGTCCTTCCAGGAGCGCGGGCATCCAGTTCCGTTCAACATCCTGCAGCTCGCTCTCGGCGATGCCGTCGAGTAAGCTCGCTTCCACGATCTCGCCTGTGTGCCGATCCAATAGAGGAACTCGAGAGATAGGGTCACTCATAGGACCATGAGCTCGGCCTTCTCGCCTCCCTTGTCTGCGCTCTCAAGAAACAGCTTGCCACCTTGAGATAGCCGTATGTCGACAAGTTGGTAAAGACGAAGTGCTTGGCGCAGAACTGCCGTCTTACTGAGATCCTTCTTCGCCGACAACTCCTCAAGAACCCCCATCTCGGTTTCAGTCAGGTTCAGAGTCATGGTTTTCTTGTCGCTCACGGCAGCTTCCTCCTTCATCCCATAGATAATAGCTATAAAATAGCTAAGAGGCAAGTCCCCCTGCATCCTCGGCAGCCCAGCCGCCTCGCTGATTCAGCAGGTCTTCGACAGCACCTAGTCGTCGCTGGAGAGGTAGGACTTGTTCGTTCAAGATTTGTGGGATGATCTTGCGGAACACGACACGACCATGCCAGTCACCTTCGCCGACGTCCGACAAATCGCCCTTGCCCTGCCCGAGGTCGAGGAGGGAAAGTCCTATGGCACCCCGGCTTTCAAGGTGCGCGGGAAGTTTCTTTCCAGGCTGCGGGAGGATGGCGAGACGCTCGTCGTCCGGATCGACATGGATGAGCGCGACATCTTGATGGCCGCCAATCCGGAGACCTTCTACATCACGGACCACTATCGCGGCTATCCGGCGATGCTCGTGCGGATGGCGACCGTGGATCCCGACGAGCTCCGCGAGCTTCTCGAGGGAGCGTGGCGTCGTGTCGCGCCCAAGCGGCTCGTCGCGGTGCTGGATCAGGGCCCTCCGGCCGCATCAAAAAAGCCGAGTTAGCCGGCCGGCGGGACGCCAGCGCTCCCAGGGGAGGAGAGAACGCGGCGGGAACCGGCTAGAATGGCGCCATGACCGCCGAGGACAGCATTCTTTCGGGCGTCCCCGACCCCGAGGAGCTGGGGGTGGAGCTGTCGCTCCGGCCGCAGAAGCTCGACGAGTACATCGGCCAGACGAAAGTCCTCGAAAATCTGCGGGTGTTCATCCGGGCGGCCCGGGAGCGGCGCGAGTCGCTCGATCACGTCCTCCTCTTCGGTCCCCCGGGGCTGGGCAAGACGACGCTCGCCCACATCGTCGCCATCGAGATGGGGGCGCCTCTGCGCATCACCTCCGGCCCGGTGCTGGAGAAGGCGGGCGACCTCGCGGCCATCCTCACCAATCTGGACGCCGGCGAGGTGCTGTTCATCGACGAGATCCACCGCCTGGGCCCGACCGTGGAGGAGATCCTCTACTCGGCGCTGGAGGACTTCCGGCTCGACCTGGTGATCGGCCAGGGGCCGGCGGCGCGGACGATGAAGATCGAGCTCCCCCGCTTCACCCTGGTGGGCGCCACCACCCGCGCCGGCCTCATCAGCCCCCCGTTGCGGGCCCGCTTCGGCATCGTGCACCGCCTCGACTTCTACCGGCCGGAGGAGCTGACGAAGATCGTACAGCGCTCGGCCCGGCTGCTGGGCATTCCCATCGATCAGGACGGCGCCGAGGAGATCGCCCGCCGCAGCCGGGGGACTCCCCGCGTCGCCAACCGCCTGCTGCGCCGGGTGCGCGACTTCGCCCAGGTGGCGCGGGCGAAGAAGATCGACCTCGAAGCCGCGAAGAAGGCCCTGGCCCTGCTGGAGGTGGACGAGTTCGGCTTCGACGATCTGGACCGCAAGATCCTGAGCACGCTCATCGAGCACTATGACGGCGGCCCGGCCGGCATCAAGGCGCTGGCAGTGGCCGTGGGCGAGGACCGGGGGACGCTCGAGGACCTCTACGAGCCCTACCTCATCCAGGAAGGCTTCCTCCAACGCACCCCCCGAGGCCGGGTCGCCACCCGCCGCGCCTACCAGCATCTTGGGTATGCGCCTCCTCCCGGTACGACCGGAACGCTCTTCTGACTAGCCTGATGCGCCAATCGGTAGCTCCCTCGTGATGACAGACAGCGCGCATCGGCGTAACATGCCGCGATGAAGCCGTTCCGCTGGAGCGCAGAGAAGAATGAATCGCTCAAAACCGGCCGTGGCCTTTCCTTCGAGGGTGTAGTCGTTGCAATCGAATCGGGCGGTCTGTTGGATATCGTGTCCCATCCGAACCAAGCGAAGTACCCTAGGCAACGTGTTCTCGTCGTGGCTCGCGATAACTACGCCTACTTGGTGCCTTTCGTAGAGGAGGAAGAGTATTTTTTCTTGAAGACCATCATCCCCAGTCGCAAAGCGACCAGGGACTTTCTGAACCAGGGTGAATCTGATGCCAAAGATTGACGATTACGAGGTCGAGATCCTTGAAGCCTACGAGAAGGGAGAGCTCAAGTCCGTTGCAACCAAGAGCGAGCTCGCGAAGCTCAAAGCTGCTGCTCGTGCAACTGCAATTCAGGATCGGCGAGTCAACATCCGTCTTTCGTCCGGCGACCTGAGCGACATTCGAGTCAAGGCGTTGGAAGAAGGTGTCCCGTACCAAACGCTCATCGCAAGCGTGCTTCACAAGTACGTCACAGGGCGCCTCGCCGAGCAGCCAGAAGGTCCTGTCAAGCGGCCTTGCAGTCGCACGGTAAAACGGCGAGCTATATCCCAAGGCTGATAGCGGTCGAGCGCAAATATTTCGCACGGTACCGGCTCCCCCTTCCGACCTCCCAATGCGCCGCGCCGCCCTGATCTTCAACCCGCGGTCGGGCCGCCAGCGGCACGCCCAGGTGCTGGACGCGATTCTGGCGACGCTGCGTGCCGGAGGTTTCGAGGTCGAGCCCACGCCCACCGCTCATCCGGGGCATGCCACCGAGCTCGCACGGGACAAGGGGCGAGAGGTGGAGGTGGTTTTCGCTTTCGGCGGCGACGGTACGATGCGGGAGGCGGCGGCCGGCCTGCTGGGCAGCCCGGCGGCCCTCGGCTTGATCCCTGGGGGAACGGCCAATGTGCTGGGGCTCGCCCTGGGCCTGCCGCGGGATCCGGTGGCCGCGGCTGCCGCTCTCACGTCGCTCCCCGCGCGTCCGTTCGACGTGGGCCTCGCGGGCGAGAGCCCCTTCCTGATGATGGTCTCGGCCGGGCTCGACGCGACGGTGCTGGGATCGCTGGACACCCACCTCAAGTGGCGGTTCGGCAAGGCGGCCTTCGCCGCCCAGGGTTTGCGAGAGTGGTGGCGCTACGCCTATCCCGCGATCGGGCTGATCGCGGATGGCGAACGGATGGAAGCCACCTTTGCCGCCGTCTCGAACATTCCCTTCTACGGCGGCGCCCTCCGCTTGGCGCCGGGAGCCCGGTCCGACGACGGCTGGCTCGATCTGGTGCTTTTCCGCGGCAGCGGGCGCGCTGCCGCGCTATCCTTCGCCTGGGACCTGATGCGCTCCGCCCACGTCCGCCGCCGCGACGTGACCGTGAAGCGCGTCCGCGAGGTACGGTTCGAGGGACCGGCGGGGGCGCCGGCCCAGGTGGATGGCGACCTTTGCCAGGAGCGGCTGCCCCTCTCCGTCCGTCTGTCGTCCGAACGATTGTCCGTGCTGGCACCGAAGGAACCTTAAAGGAGGAGTCGATGCTGAGAAAGCTGATGCAGACGGACGAAAACGCCGGGATGCTGATCGTGCGCCTCGTCTTAGGAGTCGTGATGTTCCCCCACGGCGCCCAGAAGCTGCTGGGCTGGTTCGGGGGGCAGGGCTTTTCGGCGACGCTGAAGGGCATGACCGGAATGGGGCTGCCGGCGGCGGTCGTAATCCTGGTGATCGCCGTCGAATTCCTCGGCTCGCTCTCCCTGATCCTCGGCTTTCTCGGGCGTGTGAGCGCTCTCGGTTACATCGGCCTCATGCTGGGCGCCATCTTCCTGGTGCATCTGCCCAACGGCTTCTTCATGAACTGGATGGGAAACCAGAAAGGCGAGGGCATCGAATATCACATCCTCGTCATCGGCATCGCCCTGGCTCTCCTCGTCAAAGGAAGCGGCAGTTTGTCGATCGACCGGTCGATGTCGGATAAATCGGGGTATTACCTGCGGTAGGCATGCCCGTCGACAACCGCCTCTACGACACGATGGCGAATTCCTGGTGGGATGAGGGAGGTTGCCTCCACATCCTGCGGGGTCTGAACCCGGCGCGCTTCGGCTACATGCGGCGGGTGCTGGTGGACGAGTTGGGGATCGATCCGCGCGGAAAGAAGACTCTGGACGTGGGCTGCGGCGGCGGCATCCTTGCCGAGGAGTTCGCCCGGCTGGGATGCGACGTCACGGGAATCGACCCCTCGGAGCCGTCGATCGGGGTTGCCCGGTCCCACGCGCGGCAGGAAGGCCTCGCGATCGACTACCGGACGGGCACGGGCGAGGCCCTGCCGTTCCCGGACGCCGCTTTCGACTTGGTGTACTGCTGCGACGTCCTGGAGCACGTGAACGACGTGGGGCTTGTCGTTGCCGAGATCGCCCGCGTCCTCCGGTCCGGCGGCCTCTTCTTCTACGACACCATCAACCGGACCTTCCAAAGCAAGCTGGTGGTTATCAAGATCTTCCAGGAGTGGCGCTGGACGAGCTTCATGCCTCCGAACCTTCACGACTGGCGCCTGTTCATCAAGCCGGAGGAGCTGACCGCCATCCTGTCTGGCAACGGCTTCCAAAACCAGGGGCTCACCGGCCTCAAGCCCGCGACCAATCCCCTTCAGACGTTCCGCCTCCTCCGGGCGCGCAAGCGCGGGGAAATCACCTATCTGGAAGCCGCCCAGCGACTCGATCTTCGGGAAACTGCGGACAAGAGCATCGTCTTTATGGGTTGGGCGCGCAGGATCGCCAGTGTGGGCCGTTCTCGATCCAATGCGCCGCCTTGATGCGTTTCTGCACATTGACATTGGACAAAGAGTGCCTGCGCTTCTACTCTCTAGGTGCTGGTCAGGTCGTTGACTCTCTGACAGCAGGACAGGTGCACCATGCTCTCGACCGAGGTGAAGTTGAGCGGCGCGGAAGCGGCGCGCGAGGAGTTGCGGCTTCTGTTGCGGGAGCGGGCCATCCTCTACGAAGGGCCGGAGCAGCCGGTGCGCGGCCGCGACGGAGCATCCGCGCCGTGGATGTTCTATAGCTGGGGAATCAGCCTCACCGCCCAGGGCGCACGGCTCGCCGCCGACTGCTTCCTAGAACGCCTGCAGGGTTTCGAGTCCACCCAGATCGCCACCTTCGGCTATACCGGGATGCCGCTCCTCTCGGCCTGCGTCCTGCTGGGCGGCGGGCGCTACACGGGGCTGTGTATCCGCGAGAAGCGCAAGGCTTACGGCTCCTGTCGCCACATCGAGGGCAACATCGACCGCACGCGGCCGGTTGTCGTGCTCGACGATTCCTTAAGCTCGGGGACCTCGATGCGCAAGGCCATTCAGGCTCTCGAAGAAGAGGGGTTGCAGGTCGAGGGGGGAATCGCGCTCGTCTATTTCCCCTACCGCGGCGGCGCCGAACGCGCGCTCGGGCTGGGCTACCGGGTGGAGTGGATCTTCGACATCTGGAAGGATCTGGAGATGCCGCGGCCGGTGTATACGCCCGGTTTCCGGCGCGCCAGCCCCGAGCGCTGGGGCTCCCGGAAGATCGCGGACGGCCTCCATCCGGCGGTGGCGGCGCGGCGGGTGGCCGAGATCTATCTCGAGGGTGGCGAGGTTCCCCTGCCTCCCGCGAGCTTCGATCCGCCGGTCGACGGGCGCGGCGGCGTCTATGTGAGCTTCCGTGAGCCGGCGAGCGAGAAGCGGCTGGCCCGCGAGGGCTTCTGGCACTTCGATGCGGCCGAGGCCGATCCCTGCCGCGACCTGGTCCTCGCGACGGTGAAGACGCTCCGGCTCGCGGAAGCCCCCATCACGCGCGAGCGGCTGGAAGATCTCAAGATCGCCGTCAGCTTCCTCGGGCCGCTGGAGCGAATCCAGCCGCGCCAGCTCGACTACTGGCGGCACGGCATCGTGGTTCACAGCCGCGCCTGGCCCATCAAGGTCGGCGGCGCTCTGCCGAACACCCAAGTGTTCACCCACGAGCTCGAGCAGTACCGGCATGCGCGTTTCACCAACGCCGACCTCACCCTGTTCGAGCCGCACGACCTCTATCGCCATGAGGTCGCGAAGTACGTGGAGCCGGGCGCCGGCTGGCTTCCCTTCGGCGCCACGGAAGACGAGGGGGACTGGACCCGCGACGACGCGGTCGGTCTTCGCCTGACGGCGCGGGCTCGCGAGCTGTTGGCGGCGGCTATCGAGGGAGAGGCCGGGGGCGATAACGCGCTGGGCACGCCGGTCGAGGACGAGCTCATTCCGGCGCCGGTCTTCGCGGTGGGCGTCACTCTCTATCACCGCGGAGTGGGCGGCTGCATGCTCTCCTGGAGCGGCTCGCTGGACGACTGCCTGGCGCGGGCGACGCGGGGGGCTCTGAACGACCGCCGCTTCGGCGAGCGCCTGGCCGGCGTGGCGGCCGGGGAGATCGACGTCGTCGTCTCGATCCTCCATGATCGCGAGTGGGTGGGGAATCTCCCCACCGCCAACGTCGCTCGCAAGCTGCGGCTGGGGCTCGATTCGCTCGCGGTGCAGCAAGGGGATCGCTGCGCCCTCTTCCTGCCGAGCGTCGCGACCGATTACAACTGGACCAAAGAGAAGGTCGTCGCCGAGCTGATGCGGAAAGCCGGGATCGCCGGCCCGCCCTGCAATTGGGCGACGTTCCGCACCGCCGTCTGGCTGGGGCCGCACGATGGCCCGGTCCGGCGCCTGTGGTTCGGTTTTCCCGTGCGCGGCGATCGATCGCGAAACGTGGACCAGACTGCGGATCAAGCGCGCGCCGACGTTGCGCTCCTGGCCGATTATTTGATGCACAGCCGCGGGCCGGACGGCCTGCCCGAGTATGAATATCTGCCGATCGAAGACCGCCGGACCCGCGGGGGCACGGCGGCGCGCGTCGTTCATGCGCTCGCGGCGCTCGACGAGGCCGGCCGATACTTGGAAGATCCCGAGTTGTCTTCAGCGGCCCGGGAAGGGCTTCGCTTCTGCGTGGCTCACCTCGGCGGGCCGGCCGGCGACGCTCTGGAGCTTCCGGGCCTGGGCTCCGGTCCGATGGCCATGGCCACGCTGCTCGAAGCGCTGGCGGCGAGCGGCGACGCCACGCTGCTGCCGCCCGCCGCTCCGCTCGCCGCCCGCCTCCTCGGGCTTTTTCGGCCCGACGGCCGGATCGCCGAGCGGTCGACCGGCCCTGCCGATCACGATTTCCTGCCCGGCGCCGTGCTGCTTGCGCTGGCGCTCTATTGGGACGCGACCGGCGAGCCCTTGACAAGCGGGCACGGTGAGCTATTGAACCGCTCTTTCGAATGGTACCGCCGCCGCTTCCGCATGCTGCAACCGTGGGGCATGGTGGGCTGGCAGACGCGGGCCTGGGCGGCCCTCCACCGTCTGACGCGGAATCCCGAGCACGCCGCCTTTGTCTTCGAGGCCGCCGACTGGTCGCTCGACTGGCAGCACGAGCGGACCGGCGCGTTCATCACCGATCTCCACTCCGCCGGGCCGAGCTTCCACACCGCGTTCCTCATCGAGGGGATCACCGACGCCTGGGCCCTGGCCCTGGAGCTTGGAGACCGCCGCCGCGCCGCCGCCTATGGGCGCTCGTGGCAGGAGGCTGCCCGTTTCCTCGATCAGCTCGTCATCCGCCCCGAGGACACTTTCTGCATGGTGGACGCGGCGCGGTCTGTCGGAGGCGTCCGTAGCTCGCGCGCCAACAGCGACGTGCGAATCGATTTCGTGAGCCATACCCTGCTCGCGCTCCTCCAGGGCGCGCGCCTTTCGCGCAAGGAGACCCCGTCATGAGCGATCCCTTAGAATCCCCGCGCAAGGTTCAGAACCCCTTCACCTCTCCTACGGGAGCCTCCGCCGCAACGGGTGGCTCCGCCGGCGGCTACGGGCCGGGATCTGGGTCCGAAACACCGAAACGCCCCGTTCCGGAGCGTCCCGACATCGTGGAGGTCGTGGAACGCCCTGAGATCGTTGACATCGTGGAGGTCGTGGAGCGTCCTGAGGTCGTGGACATCGTGGAGGTTGTCGAGCGTCCGGAGCGTCCCGATATCGTGGAGGTCGTGGAGCGTCCGGAGATCGTGGACATCGTGGAAGTCGTCGAGCGTCCCGAGTTCCCTGACATCGTGGAAGTCGTGGAGCGCCCGGAGCGCCCCGATATCGTGGAGGTCGTGGAACGCCCTGAGGTCGTTGACATCGTGGAGATTGTCGAACGTCCGGAGCGTCCCGATATCGTGGAAGTCGTGGAGAGGCCTGAGGTGACCGAATTCGTGGAAGTCACGGAAAGGGCCGAGCGCAAGAGGGCGGAATTCATCGAGGTCACCGAGCGGGCCGAGACGGCCCGGAAATGACCCGCTCGAGAATCTGGTACAGCCCGAACTTCGGCATCCGTACGAAGCCGGTCCAGGCGGCTCCGGCGAGAGTGCCGTCGTTGAGCCATTCGCGCAGCCAATAGGAGGCGTGGGCGGGATCGCGCTGCTTCAGGCCCGGACCGTTCTCGATTGCCCAGCGCCGGTTGTAGCGCTCATGGACGCCCACCGGCGACGAGAAGATGAGCGGCAGGCCGAGGGCGGAGAAGAAGGTCATCTCACTGGGCTTGGTCCACAGGATGTCCGTCTCCGCCAACAGGGCGTTGAAGCGCGGGAAGTACTCGTCCAGATTCGGTGCCAGGAAGATCTCGATGCCGTGGCCGAGCCGGTCGTGCAGGCCGGCCTCGCGCACCCACTCGTGGAACTTCGCTGCGATCTCGCCTCGCACTCCCGCCGCAAGGCAGAGACGGACGCGGTCCTCTTCGATCAATTCTCTCAAGCCCCGGAGCAGCGGCCGGGCGAGGTCGGCCTGGGCGCCGGCTCCGCCGACGGTGTAGGTGAGGAGCGGCGGTTTTCCTTCCTGATCTTCCGGCAGGCTGCCCAGGAAGTGATGGATCTCGCCGCGGGTCTGGTCGCGAAAGACCCGCTTGCGGTCCAGGCGCACCAGGCGGCCCGCGAGATTGCGGCGTAGCGTGGGGAGGTCCGGCCCGCCCAAGAGCTCGGGCGGCAGCGGGAAACCCGTGTACTCGATCCGTTCGCGGGCCACGCCATAGGCCCGCAGGCGGTGCACGGCGCGGTAGCTCGGCGTCAGGTAGACGATGCGCGACTTTGCCGGCGCGAGCGGCACCCAGGCGCGGTTGATGTCGACGTCGGTGACGACGCAAAAAATCTGATCGCAACGATGAAAGTCGGCACTCAGGGCCGGCACGAAGAAGGTAGCGACGAGCGGCGCGCCTGTGGTCCGCAGGTGGTCCGCGAGGCCCCGGCCCAGCCCTCTTTCGAACAGCCGGTGGAGCGAGCGCACCTGGAGATTGGGCGAGGAGAGGTCGCGCTGCGGATGGAGATGGGGAATGTCCGTCATCGATTCCAGCAGCGACCGCAGGGGCGCTCCCATGTACGGGATCTGCGAGGCGCGCGAGGTGATTTCGTAAAACCTTCGGGAGGTCCGCCATAGCCGCAACTCCTCAGGCGCGACGAGGGGCGGCCGGTCCACATGGAGGACCGTCGTGCCGAGCTCCGTCGCAAGGGCCTGAGCGGCCCGCAGGTGGCCGTAGCCCATCTCGACCGCGGCGAGAACGGGAAGTGGAAGGTCCATCGGAAGAACGGTATTACGAGATCGCGGCGAGCGCAGAGTAGCCCATGAGCTTGAAAAGAGGATATTGATTGACCAGGATGCGGGCCGCCGTGCCCGCGAGAGTCCCGAGGAGGACGCCCGCGGCCACGTCGAGCGGATAGTGGGCGCCGAGATAGATTCGCGAGACGGCAATGCCGATCGCGAGGACGAGGGCCAGCATCCCCAGGCCGCCGGCCTGGCCGGCGAAGGCGGCGGCCACCGCAAAGGCCACGGCGGAGTGACCCGAGGGGAACGAGAAGGCGTCCGGGTTCTCCGTCAGCGCTGCGAAGCCGCCGGGGCCGCGGTCCGGCCGCTGCCGGCGGCACATCCTCTTGAGCGGTTGAGAGAGGGCGAGAGCCAGCCCCGCCGCGCTCCCCAGCAGGGCGCAATGACGCGGCCCCTCGCCGCCGCCCAGTCCGAAGACGAGCCCCACCAGCAGCCAGCTCGGCGTGTCCCCCAAATGAGTGAAGCCGCGCATCAGGCGGGTCATCGTCCTGGACTCCAGCCGGCGGACGGTCACCAGCAGCCAGCGGTCCAGAGAAGCCGTCGCGGCGAGAGCGGCGCGGATCATGACACCTCCTGAAGCGCTCCGGCCGGAGTGGGCTCCGGCCCTACCGCGACGACCGGGGAGAGCACGCTGCCGGGGCCGACCTCCAGCCGGTGGCCGCGCCAGCAGATCGTCCGCTTGAAGACGGCGAGGCCCCAAATCCCCAGGATCAGCACGTCCTTGAACGGCGTGCCCAGCGCCAGCAAAGCTAGGGATGGCATTTCGCCCCGCAACCGCCGGGCCAGCAGGGCATCCGCCGCCAGCTTGGCGCCGACTCCGGCCGCGGCCGCTCCCGCCAGCCGCCAATGATTCCCGAAGGCGGCAAGCGCCACCAGGGCCAAAAGGAACGGCACGGGATTGAGCAGCGGCTCGGCGAAGTAAGCGGGAGAGATGCGGCGGCGCATCTGCGACCAACGCAGGTGGCGCTCGGCGAACTGGGCCACCGTCCGCCGCTGGTGGAGGGCGGGCAGCGGGTGCGGCGAGAGGGCCACCCGAAAGCCGGCACGGGCGAACGTCTGGCCGAGCACGTAGTCCTCGGCGAGCACGTTCTTGACCTTCTCCCAGCCGCCGAGAGCTTCGAGATCGCCACGCCGCACGAGCATCGACTTGCCCACCACGCAGGGATGGCCGAGGAGCTGGGCGGCGCAGACCGAGGAGGCTACGAAGGAGTTGAAGTGCAGATTGTCGAGCAGGGCGCCCACCGTCGCCTCACCGGTGCCGGCGAGAGCGCTCGCCACCAACCCGACGCCGGGAACCGCCATCTCGTCGGCCATGGCCCGTAGATAGCCGGACCGGGCGCGGACGTTGGAGTCGGAGATCAGCAGCAGCTCGTGCCGGGCGTGGCGGGCGAGCGAGGCGAGGTTCCGCACCTTGGGGTTGTAGCCCAGGACCGGAGCGCCGCGAACGATGGTGATCGAGAGGCGCGGAAAATCGCGCCGCAGCCGCTCGGCCGCGGCGAGAGCCGGATCGGCCGGGTTCTCGGCGCCGAGGATGATCTCGAAGTCCGGATAGTCCTGCCGGGCGAGCGAGGCCAGGTTCTCATAGAGGCCGTCGTCCAAACCGCACAGGGGCTTGAGGACGGAAATGGGGGGAAGCGCTTGGGACGTGGTGCGGCGGGGCCGGGCGAGGAACCGCAACGCGAGGCCCGCGGCCAGCAGAGTGGTGGCGAGCGAAATCGCAGCCACCGCGGCCATCGCGGCGAGAGTGGCTTGCAGGGCAATCATCGCGGTCGTCGTCTGCACGGAATCCTTTCCTCCCAATGGCAGGATCGCAGCTCCGGATGACGAAGGCGTCACGGATGCGTCAGGAATGTGCTACAAGACGGCGCATGTTTCTGGCCGCCGCCGTTCAGCTCACCTCCACCTCCGACGAGGACGCCAACTGGGAGAGCGCCCGGTCGCTCGTCGAGCGCGCGGCCGGCCACGGCGCCGCGTTCGTGGCAACTCCCGAGAACACGAACTACCTGGGGCCCCACGCGGAGAAGGTGCGGCGCGCCGAGCCTCTGGACGGCAAGACGGGCACTCGTTTCGCCGAGCTGGCCCGGCGGCTCGGCATCCATCTGTTGCTGGGCTCGTTCAACGAGCGCAGTGACGAGGCGGAGCGCTGTTACAACACCAGCGTTTTCTACGGGCCGGACGGTTCGGTGCTCGCCACCTACCGCAAGATCCACCTCTTCGACGTCGACGTGCCCAACGGGCCACGCTTCTTGGAGTCCGCCACCTGCAAGCCGGGCGAGGCCACGGCGGTGGTGACGACGCCGCTCGCCCGCTTCGGCCTGTCGATCTGCTATGACCTGCGCTTCGCGGAGCTGTATCGCAAGCTGGCGGACGGCGGCGCGGAAGTGCTGATGATTCCCTCGGCCTTCACGCTCGCGACCGGTAAGGATCACTGGGAGCCGCTGATCCGAGCCCGCGCCATCGAGACCCAATGCTGGGTGATCGCCCCGGCCCAACACGGCAAGCACGACGATGGCGGCCTCGCCCACACCTGGGGCCACGCCATGATCGTGGACCCCTGGGGCCTGCCCGTCGCCACCGCCCCGGACGGCCCCGGCCTCGCCCTGGCCGAGATCGACCTCGACCGCGTGGCAAGAATCCGCGAGGCCATCCCCGTGGCCCGTCACCGGCGTCTGTAGGCAAGGATTCTTCTACTTAGACGTTCTCGTCCCGCGCTTCCGCGCTCTTCACCAGAATCTCTCCGGCCTTGCGCAACGTGGCCTCTCCGGCCGCCAGCAGGATGGCGGCGAGAGCGACGGGCGAGCGGGCGCAGAAGTCCGCCATGTGGGCCAGGTCGACGGCGCGGACCTGGAAATGGGAGATCCAGCCTTCCTGCCGTCCCTGGGAGGAGGTGACTTTGAAGCGCCCCTCCGGATCAGGCTCCGATTCCTGCGAAAAGAGCGGCTCCCGGCTTGCCGCAGAAAGAGCTGCGGAAAACTTCAGCGCCGTCGCCTTGTCCGTGAACACGGCGATGGGAGAGTCCCCCGCGTCCTGCCACTGCTCGTAGAGTCCGAAGCCTTCCTCGATCGCCAGCACCTTCCACGGGCCGGCGAGCTCCGCCTCCAGCGCGGAGCCGATCTCGTCGAGCGTGTCCAACCGCGTGAGGAACTCCTCCGAAAAAGCGTTCTTGGATCGCCGCATGAACCTCCCCTTCAAACTAAGATTGATAGTTGGAGCCCGCGAAGACCGAGCACGAAAGCCCGCAGAAGCCGCCGCGCACAGGCGAGCTCGTCTTCGCCGAGCGCCTTCACCAGCTCACGCTGCAGGTGGGCCCACTCGCCTTCCAGCGTTGGCGGAGGGCCGAACACCAGCTCGTCGAGCCCGATTTCGAGCGCCATGCCGAGGCGCACCAACTCCGGTAGCGTCACCCGGGCCTTCCCGCGCTCGATCCGCGAGAGCCGTGCCGGATCGAAACGCGCCCGGCGGGAGAGCTCCCGCTGCCGCCAGCCGCGAGTCGTCCGAAGTTTCCTCAACCGCGAACCCATATCGCGGTAGTAGCTAGCCGGAAGATCGCCGCTGGCGAGCAGGCGTGGAGCAAATTCATCCATGCGCAGCATAATGAGCGGCGATCCGCGTCACTGTCAACTCTTTTCTGCGAAATTGTCGCAGATACATCGGAATGCTTAAGCCGTGCAACGCTTGGGATTCACTGGGACCACGGATTGGGCTGCCGGGACAACGATTTGCGAATCATCGATACAGGATCCTAGATTCTGGAAAGAGAGAACAGCCGCGGAAGGGGTGGGGACTACTTTGTTGAGTTCGCCGCTTCTCCGGCGGACAACAAAAGGCACCAATGGAGACAACTCGGGCAAACTAGATGCGCCTGAGGGCGATCCCGCGGACGATCGGCGTCATGTCGTCGCCTCGCGATCCCGGGAAGGAGAAATGATATGTTTCGCATGGACACGAATCGTAGGGTCGCGGCGTTGGCGGTCGTCGTGGTTCTTTCCTTGGGGAGCCCGCTCGCCGCCGCAGGCTGGGAGATGCCGGCGAGGTGGGTGGACTCAGGGGAATTCTTGAAAGACTTCACGCGCGTCCTCAACTGGTTCGGCTTCACGTCGACGCTGAAGAGTACGCCGTCGTGCGATCGCGGAGCGAGCATCGATCCGAACGGTTGCCCCAAGGCTCTGAATGGCTATCGAGGATCCAGCATTGACCCCAACGGGGCACCCAGAGAGGCCGCGGACGGGGGTATGAGCATCGATCCTAACGGCCGGCATTGAACCCAAAAGAGGAGACGGGAGCGGACTTGGCGCTGCTCCCGGGTTTTCTCCACACGGGTCGGTATGCGACAATATGGTGGCCTTGACTTGGTCTGGTTCCGTCGGGAGGTGTTGAGATGACGCATTTGAGGAAGGGAGAGATCGAGGCGTTCCTGGCAGGCCGATCTTCCGAGGAGGATCGCGACCGCCTCTTGAAGCATCTCCTGACCCGATGTGAATGGTGTCTTCGGCTGTTCAAGAATTTGGCGGTGCCGCTGCTGGAAGACGAGCCTTGGGCTCACGCCGAGAAAGTACCTGAGGACGCCTACGACGCACCTCTCGCTCGGGCCGCCGTCGGGGCCCGCCGATTCGCAACACGATGGAACAAGGAATCCGAGCGACTATTGCGGTCTCTGGCCCTTCTTGAGCAGGCGCCCAAGGGGTTCCGGGATCCTGGATTCATTGATCAGAAGGCGCGGGGGCTTCATGGCTGGCCCCTCTGTGAGGCGTTGCTACTCAAGAGCTTCGAGGCCCGGTTTCGAGATCCAGAGACGATGCTGATCCTCGCTTATCAGGCCGCAGGCGTGGCCGAGCACACCCCGCCTGAAAAGTATGAGCCTTCGCCCGGTTTCGTCATGGACCTCCGAGCTCGCGCCTTTGCCGAGTTGGGGAACGCCTATCGCATCAACGACCGACTTTCCGAAGCGGAGGGGGCCTTCTCGCGAGCGCACTCCTTCCTTTCAGAAGGAACGGGCGATCTCTTGCTGGAAGCGCGGATTCAGGATCTCGAAGCTTCTCTGAGAAGTGACCAAGGGCAACTGGCAGACGCAATTACTCTCCTCGGCCATGCTCACGATCTTTACTTGGAAGCCGGTGACACCCACTTGGCAGGCAAGGCCCTGATTGGTAAGGGTATCAACATCCACTACCAGGGATACACAGATAAGGCGGTGCGGACCCTTGAGGCAGGTTTGACCCTTATAGATCCGAGTCGCGATTCCCAACTCTGTGCATCCGGTAAGCAAGCCCTGCTCCACGCTCTTGTGGATGCGGGCAAGTATGGGCACGCGAGTCGAATGCTCCTGGCAAGTGGCCTCCGGGAGGCGTTTGCGGCGGAGCCACTCAATTTATTGAGGCTTCGATGGGTCGAGGGGAAGATTCATGCCGGTCTCGGCCGCAACAAGCAGGCAGAACGAATTTTCTGCTCGGTGCGAGAGGAGTTCCTTCGCCTTGAAAGACACTACGACGCCGCCCTGTTGGGCTTGGAACTGGCTGCCGTCTGGCTACGGCAGGGCCGCGCAGCTGAAGTACGGACGCTGGCCGAAGAAATGTATGAGACGTTCGAGCTCCTTGAAGTCCACCAGGCGGCTCAGCACGCCCTCTACTTCGTGCGCGAGGCGTGCCGGCGGCAGCGGGTGACGGTACCTATGATCCAGCGGGTCCGCTCGTTCATGGAGCAGGTCACCCGGAATCCCGAGTTGCGCTTCGAGCCCGCGGAATACGTGGGCTAGAGACTATCGCCCTCGGGCGGCTGCTGGGGCACGATGCCGTAGCGGCGGAGCACGGCGAGGACTTTCTCTTCCAATTCGTCCGCGGGCTTCTGGGGCTTGGCGTCCGAGGCGCCGGGGTAGGCGAGGTTGAACAGCGCGGGCCAGTCGAGGTCCAGGGAGTCCGCCAGCGCCAGGAGGTGCTCCAGCGTCATCTTGATGCGGCCGGTGAGAACCTTCTGGAAGATGGAGTTCCCGACTCCCATCTTCTGCTCTAGAGAACGGATGGACACACCCCGCCGCCGGATCTCCTCCCGCAGGAGGGCGGCCAGCCGGGTCGTTTCCTGCTGGTAACGGGACCGGTCCCTCATGAATCCCAGTATACAGCACGTTGAGCTGCACGGTGTCGCTTCAAGTGCAGCGTACAGCACCCGTAGGCGCTAATTTAACGTGTCTCAGAGTTTCCCCCACCCAAGACCCTCACCCCTGCCCCTCTCCCGACCACCCCGTAGGGCGCTAACTTTGCTGCAAGTTCCCCCCCAAGACCCTCATCACCCCGGCCCTCTTCTCCCGACCCCGCCCAACCCCCTTCACCGGGAGAAGAGGGAGCAAAGCGGGGAAGCCCCAGGGGTACCCCTCTCCCGGGGCGGATGGGGTGGTCGGGAGAGGGGCAGGGGTGAGGGTCTTGGGCGGGGGAAACTCCCAGACCACGTTAAGTTAGCGCCTATGCCCGACCACCCCGTCCCCCGCCCCGGGAGAGGGGTACTCGACTGAGGAGGTATGGACTCGCCACTACTCCCCCCGCAGGCTGTTCTCCCTCTTCTCCCGGGGAGGGGGAATGGGGCGGTCGGGAGAAGAGGGCCGGGGTGATGAGGGTCTTGGGGGGAACGCTGCGGCAAAGTTAGCGCCTATGGGGCAGCACCCCGAGAGGTGACGGCCTTTTCGGCCCTGCGATACGCTACGGCTGCCTATGAAATCCTGGTACCAAACCTTCAAGCTCTGGTGTCTCGACGTCCTGCCGCTGACCAAGGACGCCATCCACGTCTACATCGGATTCGGCTGCCTGCTGGGAGCGCTGGTCGTATTTCGCCGGCGCCTTGGCTCGTACCAGGCGCTCATCCCGGGGCTCGTGCTGTCGATCGCCATGGAGATCCTC
Organism: Thermoanaerobaculia bacterium; assembly: GCA_035996875.1. Lineage (GTDB taxonomy): Bacteria > Acidobacteriota > Thermoanaerobaculia > Multivoradales > UBA5704 > DATARR01. The sequence continues at coordinate 7,736 of DASYJD010000028.1, read as the reverse complement.
GACCTGCGGGACGGCTATCCGTGGTCGGCCAGCGTCCACGACCTCGTCAATACCAACCTGATGCCGTTCGTGCTGGTCACCTTGACCCGCCTGCGGACGTTCAAGGTCTGATCTCTCGCCCCGGGCAACTTCATGCGACCGAAGCCTCGCCCAGGCGGCTGTCGCCGCGGGTGCTCATCTCGGCGAGGAGCTGCGACAGGATGGCAGGGTCCACCGGCTTGACCAGGTAGCGGTCGAAACCCGCCTGGAGAGCGCGCCGGCGATCCTCGGGCTGGCCATAGCCCGTCATCGCGATCAGGGAGATCTCGTCGCTGCCGAGGGCCGACCGGATGCGGCGGGCGACCTCGTTGCCGTCGAGCCCGGGCAGACCGATGTCGACGAGGGCGACGTCGGGATGGATGGAGAGGGCCTTGTCCACCCCTTCGGGGCCATCCTCGGCCAGGGTGACCTCGTGGCCCCAGATCTCCAGCAGGTCACGCAGCGATTCACGGCCGTCGTGATTGTCCTCCACCACCAGGACGTGCAGCAGGTGCTGGCCGGCTCCGGGCTCCGGCAGGCGGACGATCGGCGCCGGCTTGCGGGCGATCGATCGGGGCTTCTCCTCCAGCAGGGGAAAATAGACGATGAACTCGCTCCCCTGGGCCGGACCGGCGCTGAGCGCCTCGACCCGGCCGCCGTGCAAAGCCACGAGGCTACGCACCAGAGGAAGGCCGAGCCCGAGGCCGCCTTCCGAGCGCTGGCGCGAGCTCTCCACCTGGGCGAAGGGCTCGAAGATGGTCTGCAGCATCTCCGGAGACAGGCCGATGCCCGTGTCCTTCACCCGCACCACGGCCTCGGACCCTTCCGCCTGCACGGTGAGGGTCAGGTGCCCGCCCTGGGGGGTGTATTTGATGGCGTTCTGGAGAAGGTTGCACAGCACCTGCTCGAGGCGCACCGGGTCGCCGAGCACGGTGACGGACTGGGTCTGGAAGTTGAGGGAAAGCCCTTTGCCCGCAGCCAGCGCCGCCATTCCGAGGTCGGACAGGCAACGTTCGGCCACCTCGCGCAGGTCGACGGCGTGGCGTTTGAGAATGATCTTGCCGAGGGTGACGCGGGAGACGTCCAGGAGGTCGTCGACCATGCGCACCAAGTGGCGGGTCTGGCGCTGGATGGTCTCCCGCTGGCGGACGGCCTGCGGCTCCTTCGAGCCGACCTGGTCGAGCACCCACAGGGCGTTGCGGATGGCGGCCATGGGATTGCGCAGCTCGTGGCCGAGCATGGCCAGGAACTCGTCCTTGCGGCGGTCGGCCTCGGCTTGGCGCTCCAGCAAGTCGCGTACCTCGTATTGCCGGCGGCGGGCGCGCAGAGCGGCCTTGACGGCGCTGGCGAGCGTGGAGAGGCGCACCGGCCGTTCGAGGATCGTGGCGTTGCCCAGTGGGGCCAGGAGCCCGAGGATGTGCTCGCTGCTCTCGCCGCGAGTGAAGACGAGGAGCGGCAGGTCCGACCAGGGCGGCTGGCTGCCCAGAACCTCCAGCAGGCCCGCCGTGGTGTGCGGCTGGAGCGCTTCGTCCGCGATCACGACGGCGCCCGCGCCGGCCATGATCTCGCGAAACAGCTCGTCGGGATTGGCACAGGCATGGCTCAGCACGTCCATCGTGCTCAGGAGCTGGCAGGCGAGGACGGCATCGCGGCCGGTGGGCGCCAGCACCAGGACGCGCTTCTCCCGGGCCGATCGCTCAGGCAAGGACGCCCCCTTTCACTGCCTCCCCAACTTCGACGAGATCCTGGACATCGCCACGCATCAGCGGCTCGACGTCACCCATGTACTCCAGACGCCCCGTGAGGACTCCCTGGAACTCCCGCAGCTCGCGGCCGACGAACAGCCGGTCATCGACGAGGCGAAGCTCCCGTACGTTGCGCTCGTGGCTGCCGGTACGCCGCTTGACCACCGACAGGGCCTTGCGCACTTCGCCGAAGGCCTCGAAGTAGCGCAGCAGAAACACCGTATCGGCGAGGTAGGAGAGGTCCACCGGCGACTGGATCGTCTCGCCCAGGATTCCCGCCTGGGCCATCACCAGGATCGTCAGCACTCCCTGCTGGCTGAGGTGAGAGAGCAACTCGTGGAGATGGAGAACCAGGAAGTGCTCGTCCGACATGGCATGCTGATAGCCGTTCAGGCTGTCGATGACCACGACGCACGCGCCACCCTTCACGGACCGGCGCACCTGCTCGGCGAACTCGCCGGGGGACAGCTCGGCCGGGTCTACCTGGCGGACGGTGATCCGCTCCTCCGCCAGCGGCTGCTGCAGATCGAGGCCCAGGCGCTCGGCGCGTCCGATCCAGGTGTCCGGGCTCTCGTCGAAGGTATAGACGACGGCCCGGTCGCCGCGGCGGGCTGCGGCCGAGACGTACTGGGCGGCGAGCGTCGACTTACCCACCCCGGAGGGGCCGATCAGCATGACACTGGAGCCATGGTCGAGGCCGCCCCCCACGATGGTGTCGAGCTGGGGCAGGCCGCTCTCCAAAGGTTTGGACGGGTGCTTATGAGAGTGGTCCGCCGCCACCAGCCGCGGGAAGACCTGGAGACCGCCGGTGCGGACGGCGTAGTCGTGGTAGCCGTCGCGGAAGGAGATGCCGCGGATCTTCTTCACCCGTAGCCGCCGCCGTTGGCCGCCGTAGCCAGGCGCGAGCTGCTCCAGCGAGATCACGCCGTGGGTGAGGCTCTGAAGCTGGAAGTCGCCGGTGGTGGCGTCGGCGTAGTCGAGCAGCAATACCGTGCAGCTCTGGCCCCGGAAGTAATGCTTGAGCGCCAGGATCTGCCGGCGGTAGCGCAGCGAGTCGCGGGCCAGCAGGCGCATCTCGGAGAGCGAGTCGAAGACGATCCGCATCGGCCGCACCCGCTCCACCGTCTCCAGCACCGCGCGGGTGGTCTCCGACAGCTCAACCTCCGAAGGATGGAACAGGGTGTACTGAGAATCGGCCTTGAGGCTCTCTTCGGCCGTCTGGAGCTCGCAGATCGTGATCCCGTCCAGTGACCAGCCGTGGGAGGCGGCGACGTCCCGCAGCTCCTCCTCGGTCTCCGAGAGGGTGGCATAGACGCCCGGTTCGCCGAGGCCGACGCCGGTGAGTAGAAATTGCAAGGCCAGTGTGGTCTTGCCGGCTCCCGGGTCCCCTTCCAGCAGGTACATCCGGTTGATGGGAAAACCGCCGCCCAGGATATCGTCGAGCCCCTCGACGCCGGTGGCGGCGCGGGGGAATTCCTTGAAATCTTTCCTGGTCATCGTCGCTCGGCTCCTTGGCTCCAGGCTCGGGTCCATGCGACCCGAGGCCGGTTCGCCGACCGCGACGGCAGTGCAAGAAGGATACCCGGAGCGAGTCCGAGCGTATCCAAGGCAGGCGGGGCTTCAGTTCGGCTCGTCGAGGACCGCGGCGACCGAAGCGGCAACGGCGGCCTTCTCCAGCCAGCGCTCCAGCCGCTCCGGATCCTTCTCGGCCAGGATGCGCTCGCGGGCCGCGTCCGGCACCGCAATGCCGCGGGCCCGAAGCACGAGCAGCACGTTGCGCGCCGCCTCCTCGGCACGTCCCTCGGTACGTCCCTCGGTACGCCCCTCGGTACGTCCCTCGACGCGTCCCTCGGCGCGTCCCTGAGTGACTCCCTGGGCGACGTACTTTTTCGCGAAATCACTCTGGTATTCGTAGCCCTTCATCATCTCCTCCAGCGTGCAGCGAGCCGCCTCATTCAAGGAATTGTATACGAGATCGAAGTACAGCCTGGCTCGGTCCTCGTCGAGTCCTTGGATCGCGGGCAGCACCGTGGCGGCGATCGTCGCTCCCTGCTCCGTCTCACCGTGGGCCAGCGCGGAAAGCACCCCGAGCTCGGGCCGGCGGGCCGCCTCCTCAGGGTCCGTCACGACGGGAACGGCGGTGCGACGCAGCACCGGCGGGCTCAGGACGAAGCCGGGGACGCCGATCTCGATCGGCTCCGCGCACCATCCGGCAACGGCCGGATCGGGAGCGACGACGAGAAGGCCTGCCGGGCAACCGTGGATGGCGCGAGAGACGGTCACATAGGCAGGCCAACTGAAGCGCTTTCTGGGATCGACCGCCAGTTGGACCTCGACAATGATCATCCGGACGGGGACATCGTCGTCGAGAAGGACGACGACGACGTCGGCGCGGTATTCGGCGGGCTGGATCTCGGTCAGGTCGGCCGAGGCGAGGCGGGCTGTAGGACGGAAGCGAGACGCCCAGTACCTCGGCCAGGATCTCGGCGGCGAGAGACGGACGATTCTTGAAGAGATCCACGAGGATCTCGTGAGCCATCGAAGGCATCGCGGCGATAGTCCTTTCCTGGAAACCGCGACAAGATACCATCTCTCTGCGTCACGAGGTCCAGGCCCGCCATGATCTCGTTGCGGTTTCGTCACCCATTTCGTCCCAGTCCGGGTTAAACTAACCCGTCTGCTAAAGCGTTCGTCTCCGCCGCGCTCGTTTCAGGTCGGCTGAAGGTTCGATTTTCCGGAGGGTCTCCGCCTATGCGCCCAACCTCGCGCCTCTCGTTCGTTTTCCTGGCTGCGCTCCTGCTCGGCCTGCCGGCCGCGCGTCCCGCCGCCGCTCAATGCGTCAGCCTGACGACCCTCGGGTCGGCCTACACCCAGAACTTCGACACGCTCTCGAACACGGCCGGGAGCACTACGAACGTACTGGCGATCACCGGCTGGTTCCTGACCGAGTCGGGCGGCGGAGCCCGCGACAACGAGCAGTACGCCGTCGACAATGGCGGCAGTACGACCGGGGATATGTACAGCTACGGTGCGGCGGCCAGCACGGAGCGCGCGCTGGGCGAACTGCGCAGCGGCACCCTCATTCCGGTCTTCGGCGCTTGCTTCACCAACAACACCGGCTCGACGATCACCAACCTGGCGGTCGCATATACGGGCGAACAGTGGCGCCTGGGGACGGCGGGGCGGACGGACCAAATCAACTTCGAGTACAGCACCAACGCGACGGACCTGTTGACGGGCACCTACAACCCCGTCGCCGCTCTCAACTTCGTCACTCCGGACACTGCGACGGTGGGGGCGAAGAACGGCAACGCCGCGGCCGACCGCACTGCCCTTTCGTCGACCATCTCGTCCTTGAGCATCCCCAACGGCGCGACGTTTTGGATCCATTGGACGGATACCGACGCCACAGGGGCCGACGACGGACTGGCCATCGACGACTTCTCTCTCACCCCGTCCGCCGTCGCCCCGATCAACCTGACGATCAACGACGTCTCGCTGAACGAAGGCAACGCCGGCACCACCAGCTTCACCTTCACCGTCAGCCTCTCCGCCCCGGCGGGAGCCGGCGGCGTGACGTTCGATATCGCGACCGCGGACGGCACGGCGACGCAGCCCAGCGATTACACGCAGAAGACGCTGACCGCCCAGACGATCCCCGCGGGCAGCTCGACCTACAGCTTCACCGTCCTGGTCAACGGCGACCTCACTCCCGAGACCAACGAGACGTTCCTCGTCAACGTCACCAACGTCACCGGCGCCACGGTCACCGACGGCCAGGGGCTGGGGACGATCGTCAACGACGACGCGGCGCCCAACCTGACGATCAACGACGTTTCGCTCAACGAGGGCAACGCCGGCACCACGACCTTCACCTTCACGGTGAGCCTCTCGGCTCCGGCTCCGGCGGGCGGCGTGACCTTCGACATCGCCACCGCCAACGGCACGGCGACGCAGCCCAGCGATTACACGCAGAAGACGCTGACTGCGCAAACCATCCCGGCCGGCAGCTCGACCTACACCTTCGACGTGCTGGTCAACGGCGACGTCACCGCGGAGACGGACGAGACCTTCTTCGTCAACGTTACCAACATCAGCAACGCCATCGGCGTGGATACGCAGGGGCTGGGGACGATCGTCAACGACGACATCACGTTCATCCACGACGTGCAGGGGAACGGCGCGGCGACGCCCATCCCGGGCGCCACAGTTACCGTCGAGGGGATCGTCACCGCCAACTTCCAGGGGACCAGCAAACTGCGCGGCTTCTTCGTCCAGGAGGAGGACGCCGACGCCGATGCCAACCCCGCCACCTCCGAGGGCATCTTCATCTTCTGCAGCAGTTGCCCGACCCCCGTCGCTGAAGGACAGAAGGTGAAGGTCACGGGTACGGTCTCTGAAAACTTCAACATGACGGAGATTACCGCCAGCACGGCGGCCTCGATCGTCGTCACCAATGCCGGCAACAACCTCGCCAGCGTGACGCCGACGCCGATCGCCCTGCCCATCGCCGGCGTCGTCGACGACTTCTACGAGGCCCGCGAGGGGATGCTGGTGACCTTCGTCGACACGCTGACCGTCTCGGAGTACTTCGAGCTGTCGCGTTTCGGCCAGATCATCCTGTTCCAGGGCGGCCGGCCGTTCCAGTTCACCGAGAAGAACCCGCCGAGCGTCGCCGGCTACACCGCACACCTCGATACCATTGCCCGGCGCGAGGTCATCCTCGACGACGACAACAACGCGCAGGAGGCGTACCTGAATTCGCCGGACGGCATGCAGGCTCTTTACTACCCGCATGCCAACGGCGGCTTCTCCGTCGGCACCCAGGGCACCGACTTCTTCCGGGGCGGCGACCTGGTGAACGGCCTCACGGGCGTTCTCCACTGGGACTTCCCCGGTTTCGGCGCCAATACCTGGCGCATCCGCCCCACCGCCGCACACCCGGTGACGTTCACCGTCGCCAATCCCCGGCCGGCGACGCCGCCGGCGGTCGGCGGCGCCATCAAGGCCGTGGGCATGAACCTTTTGAACTACTTCACCACCATCGACACCACCTCCAGCGACACGACGGGACCCTGCGGCCCGTCGGGCGGGCAGGACTGCCGCGGCGCCGACAGCGTGGCCGAGCTCAACCGGCAGCGCGAGCGGGCCTCGATCGTGGTCTGCATGCTCAACGCCGACATCTATTCCTTCATGGAGCTCGAGAACACCACGCCGAACGCCACCATCACGGACCTGCTCGGCGCCATCAATGCCCGGTGCGGTGGGACTCATCCCTTCGCCTTCGTCAACACCGGCGGTACCCTGGGCACCGACGCCATCCGGGTGCAGCAGATCTACCGGACGGGCGTGGTCTCACCGGTCGGCTCGCCGCTGGTCGACCTCGATCCGATCCACAACCGGCCGCCCACCGCCCAGACGTACGACGTCGTCGACGCGACGAATCCGGCCTTCGGCAAGCGCTTCACCGTCATCGCCAACCACTTCAAGTCGAAGGGGAGTTGCCCTGCCTCCGGACCGGATGCCGACCAGGGAGACGGCCAGAGCTGCTTCAACGCCACCCGCACGGCCCAGGCGACGCGCCTGCTCACCTGGATCAGCGGCACCGTAGTGCCGGCGGCGGGCGACCCCGACGTCCTCCTCCTCGGCGACTTCAACTCCTACGCCAAGGAAGACCCGGTCAACACGCTGAACGGCGGGGGCTACACCGACCTCGAGACCTCGTTCCACGGCGCGAACGCCTACTCCTACCTCTTCGACGGCCAACTGGGGCATCTCGACTACGGCTTCGCCAACACGTCGCTGCTGCCGCAGATCACCGGCGCCGACGCCTGGCACATCAACGCCGACGAGGTGGACCTCTTCGACTACAACGACGAGATCTTCGACAGCCCCGGCGAGGCCACCTTCGAAGAGAAGCCGGACGGCTCCGCGCTGACGCCGCCACGCGTCGTCTTCGCGCCGGGCACGCCC
>DASYJD010000027.1:0-5245 GCA_035996875.1 Thermoanaerobaculia bacterium | reverse complement strand
AAGAGAGACAGCGAGAGCCCCTTCGGAGGAATTGAGGGAGTTGCCTGGCGAATGACGGAGATCTGGCCAGCGTGCCTCTACGCCCGGGTACCGCCGACGGCACCTCTCTTGAGGTGGTGGTCTGACAAAGTAGAATTAGGCGAGGCCCATCTCTTTAAGGGAATGGGCAGAGTGAACCCGTTCCGCGAGCTTTGTCAGCCGATTCAGCGAGGTGATTGTCTCAACCCGCTGCCGAACTTCCTCAGGAAGAGGTCCGAACCGCTTGCCGAGGAGGTGCAGGAGAAGTAGATGAGCCCCCTGGGTGCGTCCCTCGACCTGTCCCTTTGCGACCAGCGTCTCCGACCACGTCATCGCCATGGCTTGAACCTCCGAGTTCTCTCTTCGGGAGCGAAGCGCATTGAACTCCACGACTTCCCGAGGCTCCAATTGTAGGTAATTTTCGACGCAATCGACAAGTAGGAACGAATCGGCCTGACCTTTCAGCCCCGCGATCCGGCGCAGGCAGGCCATCTTGTGCTCGGGGCGGCTCCACGAGCCAGAGTCCATTAGAGCGGCGAGCGCCCAAGCCAGCGGTTCAGGCTTGGTCAGATACTCCGTGGCACGGCAGCTCTCTAGGCCGAAGGAGACGAATCGTGGCTCCGGGAAGTCGGGACCCAGGTTGCTTTCCCACGTCTCCACCCTGACTCCGGGGCGGCCTCGCTTCAGGTAGAGCACGATCGTTAGGACCTGGAGATCGTACCGCGTCTGGATCTGATTCCGGTAGCGCCAGAGGCGCTCCGGCATTCCCCGGCTCGCCCGTGCCTCAACCTCGACGTGGATCAAGAGCGGTCGGCCGCTGACGGTGCGGACCCGGACGAGCAGGTCGAGCTCGCGCCTGCGACCGCGCGGGCCTCCGGAGAAGAGCTCTTTGTCGAGAAACTCGGGGGATGACAGGTCAAGCCGTTCTCTGGTCTGGGGGACGACCAGCCTCAGGAAGTCGTCGAGAAAGACGCGTAGCAGTTGCTTGAAGATCTTGTCGTGTTGGGTGGCCATTGGCGATCCCATGACTGAGATCGCCGCTCATTCGGCGCTCTCTCTCCCTCTATAAAGACGGAAAAAAGAGGTTTCACCTTACAACCCCCCGCCGGATATAGGTTTGCAAGGGGTTTTGGAGACATTCAAGCGGCGACTGAAACGTTGCTCCCCTCACCGGCTGTGCTTGTAGATCAGCTCGATCAGCTCGTCGTACATCCCCTCGGCCTCGGCCGGGCCGGTCTTGATGGCCTTGGTGGCGCAGTGCTTGAGGTGGTTCCTCATCAGCTCGCGGCCCACGGCCCGCAGGGCTTCCTGGACGGAGGAGATCTGGGTGAGGACATCGGCGCAGTAGCGGTCGTCCTCGACCATCTTCTGAATACCCCGCACCTGGCCTTCGATGCGGCGCAGACGCTTGAGGTTGCGGTCCTTGATCTCGGGATCGACTCCCGCGGCCATGCGCTCGCCGGCTTCCATTGTCGATTCTTCCTCCTGAGGAAATTCACACCAACCGCGCGCGGCGGAGGCGAAGACTGTTGGTGACGACGCTGACGGAGCTCAGGGCCATGGCCGCGCTCGCCAGGATGGGGGAGAGCAGCACGCCGAAGACGGGATAGAGGACGCCCGCCGCCACCGGAATGCCGATCACGTTGTAGACGAAGGCCCAGAACAGGTTTTCTTTCATCGTCCGCATGGTCCGCCTTGATAAGGCGATGGCCGTGGCCACGCCGCGCGGATCGCCGCGCATCAGGGTGACGTCGCTCGCCTCGATGGCAATGTCCGTCCCCGTCCCGATCGCGATTCCCACGTCCGCCTGGGCCAGGGCCGGCGCGTCGTTGATGCCGTCGCCCACCATGGCCACGACGGCACCTTCCTTCTGGAGCCTCTGGACCTCGGCCACCTTGCCGTCCGGCAGGACCTCCGCCACCACGCGGTCGATTCCCGCTTCGCGCCCCACGGCCTCGGCCGTCCGCCGGTTGTCGCCCGTCAGTAGGACGATGTCGAGGCCCATCCTCTTCAGACGCGCGATGGCCTCCCGCGCCTCGGGCTTGATCGGGTCGGCCACGGCGAGCAGCCCGGCCAGCGCGCCATCGATGGCAACGTAGACGGGCGTCTTTCCCTCGCCGGCCAGCCGCTCGGCTTCAGAGAGCAGCGGCGCCACCTTTGCGGCGTACTCGTCCATGAGCTTCTCGTTTCCCACGGCCAGGAACGCGCCTTCTACGATACCCACGGCGCCAAGGCCGGTGATGGACTGAAAGCCTTCGATGGACGCCAGCGTGAGCCCTTTCTCTCGCGCCCGGCGCACCAAGGCGTCGGCCAGCGGGTGCTCGGAGGAGGCTTCGAGCGAGGCCACGAGCCGCAACAGTTCGTCCGCGCTTCGGGGCGCGCCGGGAGCGGCCAAGATGTCGGTGACGGCCGGCCTCCCTTCGGTAACGGTCCCCGTCTTGTCGAGCACCACAGTGGTGACGTCGCCCGCTCGCTGGAGCGCCTCGCCGCCTTTGATGAGGATGCCGAGCGAGGCACCGCGGCCGGTCGCCACCATCACGGCGGTGGGCACGGCGAGTCCCATGGCGCAGGGGCAGGCGATGATCAGCACGGCGACCGCCGCCGCGAAGGCGCGCACGGCCGGCGCGGTGTCTGCCGTCACGAACCAGACGGCGAAAGTGACGAGGGCGAGCCCGATCACCACGGGCACGAAGATGCCGCTGATCCGGTCGGCAAGCTTTTGGATGGGGGCGCGCGAGCTTTGGGCATCGCGCATCAGCCTCACGATCTGCGCGAGGACGCTGTCCGATCCCAGGTTCGGGGCTCGGTAGCGGAAGGCGCCCGTGCGGTTGATGGTGCCGCCGATCACCCGGTCCCCGGGCTGCTTTTCGACCGGCATCGACTCGCCGGTGAGCATCGACTCGTCTACGGCGCTGGCGCCGGAGAGGACCTCGCCGTCGACCGGCAGCCGCTCGCCGGGGCGGACGATCACCGTGTCGCCGCTCGTAACCTGCTCGACCGGGACGTCCGATTCCTGGTCGCCGCGAAGCACCCGCGCCGTCTGGGGCTGCAGGGCCACGAGCCCACGCAGGGCCGTGGAGGTGCGGCTCTTGGCGCGGGCTTCCAGGGTGTTGCCGGCGAGGACGAAGGCGATGATGATCACCACCGCCTCGTAGTAGACGTCCGGCGCCAAGCCGCGAGAGAGGAAGAAGCCGGGGGCGACCGTGGCGGCCACGGAATAGAGGAACGCCGCGCCCGTGCCCACGGCCACCAGAGTGTTCATGTCCGCCGAGCGATGGCGCAGGGCCGCCCAGGCACGGACGTAGAAGTGCCGGCCGGCCCAGGACATCACGGCCACGGTCAGTACGAGGAGGGCCCAGGAGAGGACGGCCGGCGGAATGCTGTAAAGCCACGGCATGACGGAGCGTAGGGCGGGAGTCATCGTTTCCATCACCCAGTGCATGAAGGGATCGGCGGTCATGCCGGTGTGGCCGCCTGCCGCCATCAGAGGCATGGAGACGATCATTGCCACGACGCCTGCGGCGCCGCTCGCCAGGGCCTTACGTCGCAGGACGCGGAACTCCTGCTCCTGAGAACGGTCGCGGGCCTCCTGCTCCGCGAAGGCCGTCTGCTCGGGCCGCGGCAGCTCGGCCTCGTAGCCGGTCTCACGGATCGCCTCGACGAGCGCCTCCGGCTGGACGCGCGTCGGGTCGTAGGTCACGGCAGCGCTCTTCATCATCAGGTTCACCGAGGCGTCGAGCACCCCGGGCTGGCGCTGGAGCGCCTTCTGCACCGTCGCCTGGCAGGCGGCGCAGGTCATGCCCTCCACCGGGAGGGTGATCCTGGCGCCGGCCGCCGGCTCCATCACGGTCGTAGCCATAAATTCCTCAGGCGATCCTCTCGGCGTTCTGCACAGGACGGGCGGTATAGCCCGCGTCGTCGAGGGTCTGGCGGATGCGCTCGAAGGGTGTGCGCGTTGGGTCGTAGTCGACCTCCGCCGAGCCGACCTCGACGCGGCCGGGGAATACGCCGTCCAGCTTGGAAAGGGCCTTCTCAACGCGGGCGACGCAGCGCCCGCAGGTCATGCCGTCGATTTGGAGAGTCAGATGCTGCATGGGAGTCCTCCTCGCATCACCAAAACAATATACCCCCCTCCCCTATTTCTGAGCAAGGCCGGGAGAGGAGTACAATGGGGGCGATTCCAGGAGATTCCCACGATGCCACGCCGCCTGCTGCTGCCTTTCGCCCTGGCTGTTCTCCTCCTGACGGCCGCCCTCTTCGCGCAGGAGCCGGCAAAGCCCGAGGAGCCCAAGACCGCGGCCCCGGAGACCAAGCCGCCCGATGCCTTCCACTACTTCTTCGGCAAGAAGGACAAGAAGGACGTCAAGAAGGAGCAGCCCGAAGCGAAGTCGGGAGCGGCTACGATGAAGAAGGCGGAGCCTGAGGCGGTGAAGGCAGCTCCCGCGGCGGTGCCGGTCCAGCCCAAGGCTCCCGAAGCGCCTGCCGCCGCGCCCGCCGCCGAGATACCGGCCGCACCGGCTGCCGTGGTGCCCGAAGCTCAGCCCCAGCCTGCGCTCGAACAGCCCGCGAAGCCCGCTCCCAGGGTGGACGCCTTCCAGTACTTCTTCGGCAAGAGCGCCCAGCCGGCGCCCAAGGCGGCGGCGAAGGAGCCGGCGGAGAAGAAGCCGGTCGACGCGTTCGACTATTTGTTCGGGAAGCGGAGCACAGCGACGGCTCCGACCGAGCCGGCGAAGGAGTCCTCCAAGCCGCCGGGCGTGTAAACCGAGACGGTTGCAATTCCCGAACACAGGCAGCGACGACCTCGATTACCCCGGGTTCCCACCGGCTCCGGTTCGCTTATTCGACCCCGGGTTCCCACCGGCTCCGCCGGCTCTCACCCGGGGCTACGGGACTGCCGCCCTGACGGGCTCTCTTCGACGCCTTGGGTCGTCCATGGGTAACGGACCGATACCGCACGATGGGCATTCAAAAATGATTCGGGGTGAGGCCGACCGAACGATGCGGCGAGCCCGTAGGGCGGCATTCCTCTAGATGCTATGCAGGTGTTCGAGAAGCGGGTCGCCGGTTATAGTTCTGGGAGAACTCCTTTCGGAAAGGAGTCCCGGATGAACCCAGCGACCCGCCAGGAAGAGTGTAAAGGAAAGTCGGACGTTCTGTACCTGTCGTTCGAATTGGGACGAAAGGAGTGGAAGTTGGCGTTCACGATCGCGCGTGGCCAGAAGCCTCG
>DASYJD010000026.1:0-24404 GCA_035996875.1 Thermoanaerobaculia bacterium | reverse complement strand
CCGGCTCTGTCAAGAGGAGTGTTCTCACTATCCAATACTCTTACATGGGTACAACGTTCTCGGCCATAACTGCATGGAAGCCTGCCGCCGCAACGGTTTGCTCTACGGTTGGGCAGGCTTTCAAAAAGAACTTCGGGCTAGTCCGGATAGACCATAAATCCCCGAGTCTGCTAAAGCTTTCGCCACCCTCTCAGAAAGCCCCGCCTCTCTCCAAAGGTCGAAAATAAACGAGTCAGAAAATCTCCTGAAAACCTCAGCGTACTCTAATAGACACACTTCACAACTAAGAACGTGCCTGAGTAGTTTCATGCCGCTCATAAGGCTGATAACACCGTCAGAGAGTTCGGCCGCGGTCGGATGGCTCGCACCAGTCGCACTACGCATGCGTTCGCTCCTTATTTCCCTTCAAGGGAGTGAGTATCTGGCTGATCCTCGGCTGCCAGTAGTAACAATCCGCCGGAACCTGGAGAGAACCTGGAGGCGCTTCCGGACGAAGATATGATCCCGCCGCACAACACCTGCAATCTGGCTGATGCTTGCAGTCCTTCCTGCAAGGCGGATTGCCTCCACCAACTCGCGGTCGAAGGGATCGAGAAGGGGAAGTGGGGCGCCCTCCGAAGGTTTCAGAGTTGCCACTAGAGTTAAGGACAGTCCCATCCCCGCCGCCACGGCCAGGACTTCGGCTATGGTCACCATCCTTACCTCTAAGTCCAGGACCGCTTCGCCCTGCTCTTGGAACTGTTCCGCTACCATCTCCGAGACTCTGATGAGACTTTCGTTGCCGGGCGTTCCCGCCTCATAGATCGACCATGGCTTGTGGTCTGAGATCGCCTGTCGGATTGATTCCCGCAGCGCTTTGGCCCCCTCGTTCCAGATCCAGGCAACCTGCCGCTTGGTAGCCCCGAGCAGGGGAAGAAGAGTCGTCAGGCCTTCCCTAGCCTCGTCGGAGACAATCAAAAACACGCTCAACAGGTCACCCCATCATCTCGCCAGTAGGGCCGTAGATGAACGCACCGAGCCGTTTCTCATTGGTCGTGGCGGCGATCCCTCGCGCGAGCCGCTCTGACTTACAACTCACCAGGGCTCGCCGATACCTTCGAAGTTCGTCCACCACACGACTTAATTCTGACCAGCCCTCCCGGACCCACGGCGCACCAAATTGGACTCGGTCGTAATCAAGCTCTTCGTTTCGACTCGGAATAAATAGCAACAACACGCACCAACACTACAGAGGCTTGGCGATAGCATGCTCAAGGAGGCGCTCGCACGAGACGAACCTAAGCCCTTCAACCGGGCTGGCGCCGACGATCTCGGGCCATGTCGAGACATACAGTGCCCGCCGTTTCCAGTCTTTGAGCATTGCCTCGGAGGCCAAGCTCGACTCTCGCTCGAATTGATCTCTCTCTCCTTCGCCGAGCAACGCCACCGCGAGCTTGACAACTTCCCGGCCGAGCTTCACCCGGCGCCTCTCTGCCGCTTCTTCTTTCTTCTTCCTTTGCTGATTTGCCGACCAGGAGGCGACTTCGGGAAACTCGACGACCCCGAATGAAGTTTGGTCTTCACGGCCTGGATCAAAAGTGAGGCCGGATCTGAGCACTCTACCCATCGGTCTGGAGGGATGGAGGTTATGGCCTCGTAGAGGAGCTCTTCCGCTGCCTCGGGGCGTATGCCCCCTTCTTCGAGGAGGCACCGAAGGGCCGGTCTCGTCGCCCTGATCGCGCTCGCAGCTCTCTCATTCCAGGTCCGCGCCACGAACGACTAGAAAGAAATGGGGCCGGGGACAGCAGCCCCGGTCCCGGGAGTGGAACAACGCGCCTTTGACTTGGGGTAAAAAGAGGCCGGCCCCTTTCGCCCGGGGCCAGCCAAGCCTACGCAGCTTCTAGACATCGAGCCTCACCAACTCGGCTTCCAGGCTCCGAAAGAATCTCTCTATCGCTAAAGAATAGGCGGCCCGACTCTCGCCGGACCGCCGTAAAGAAGGCTGTGGCGGGGTGCAGTACGAATTGGACTTCACTGAGGCAGGTTGGACACCGTGCGAGAAGGTGCCTCACGACAAGACGGTTTTGCTCGCGAGGCAAGAGGCAGGCAAGGAAGTCTCCGATTCCGGCAGTTGAGAGATGCTCCATGGATTGTTTTCGGCCCGCGTCCTCTTCGGCTGGAGGGCACGGTCCTGGCGGGTGCTGCCCGGGGGTGCTCGTCGTTTCCATTCGGTTTCCTCTCGGCTGACTGCGAGGGGAATTCTGGTGGGGAAGCGGCGATCTTAAAGCTCCTTCTTCCAGACTTTCGAAGGGATTGCAGTAGGAGCGCAGACGCAGCGATCCTCTGCTACCATGAGCCTCGGAAATTTCTTCCTGAGGCGACATTTGGCGAAGAGGCCGCTGCACGAGTTACCCCCAGAGGAGCGAAGTCTCACCCAGGCGTGTCACGCTTCGGCCTTTCAACGCACTCCAATCTATGAAAGGCACTAAATCTTTTGAGGGAGGCACGATGATCCGCTCGTTTCGCTCGCTGCTCGTCTCGATGCTGGCCCTGTGGCGGGGGCTGTCGCAGAAACAGGTTGGCGCGAAGGCCGGCCTGGAGGAGAATTCGATCTCCTATCACCTCCGCAGAGGCGGCCTTGTCGCTGAGGCTCTCTTCGACCGCCTGCTCGCCGGCCTACAAGCCCGGCCGGCGGAGGTCGCCGTCGTGACCGGGTGCCTCGAAGCCCTGGAGGCCCTGGAGAACGAGCCGAAGCTCACGGTCGCCGAGCGCGACGAGGTGGAGAGATGCATCCTGGACATCACGCGGCTCTCCCGTCGGATCCTTTCCGAGGCCGTCCTGAGGTCCCGCGAGGTTCCGGCGCCGAATGCCTATCCGCAGGCCGCCGACGTTGATCCGGCTCGTTGGCAGGCCGGAGAGTTGTGGGCCGGGCTCGCGAAGCTTCCGGAAGACCAGCAGCTCGCGGTGGTGCGGGTGGCCCGGGAGTTTCAAACCTGGGCACTGGCCGAGAGGGTGTGCGAGGAGTCGGAGGTCCAGGCCTGGCGCGACATCGAGCGCACCGCCTCGCTGGCGCGGCTCGCGCAGGAGATCGCCGAGCAGGTTCAGGGGCCGGAGGGCTGGCGTAACCGAATCCGCGGCTATGCGCTCGGGTACGGCGCGAATTCCCTGCGGGTGCCGGGCGAGTTGGAGGCGGCGGCCGCGGTCTTCGAGAAGGCCCTGCGGCTCTGGGATGCCGGCTCCGATCCGGACGCGGTGCTCGATCCTGGTCGGCTGCTCGACCTGCAAGCGTCGCTGCGGCGAGACCAGCGCCGGTTCGACGAGGCCCTGGCGCTCCTCAACGAGGCTCTTCGGATCGGACGATGCCGGGAGCGTTACCTCGTCAAGAAGGGATTCACCCTGGAGGTGATGGGAGACTACGAGCGAGCGGTCGAGGTCCTCCTGGAGGCACAACCTGAAGTGGAGAGCCTCGGCGATGATCGCCTGAGAGCAAGCCTGCATCAGAATTTGGCGCTGAGCCTAACTCACCTGGGTCGCTATCGCGAAGCCGCCGAGCTCGGCCGGGATCTACGGAGACGGTCCGTCGAGCGGGGGGACGAGATTTGGACGATCCGTGGACTTTGGCTGGCGGGGCGCATCGCCGCCGGGCTAGGCCAGCGAGAGGAGGCTCTCAGGCTCCTGGCACAGGCCCGGACGGAGTTTGACCAACGCAACATGTCCTATGACGTGGCGCTGGCGCTGTTGGAGGAGGCGGTGCTGTTGCTGGAGGAGGGCCGGACAGCCGAGGTCAAAGTGCTGGCCAAGGAGCTATCGAAAGTCTTCGAGTCGAAAGGCGTCCACCGGGAGGCCCTGGGCGCGCTGCGGCTCTTCAAGGATGCAGCCGAGCAGGAGGCGGCCACGGCCGAGCTGGCCCGCCGGGTGCTGGGCTACCTCTTCCGAGCCCGCTACGACCAGGGCCTCCGGTTCATAAGGCGATGAGCCGCAAGCTACTTACTACCGCTAGGATCAAGCCCAGGACCTGCGTCGGGCGTCGGCTGGGGCGCGGGAGCAGCCTTCCTGCCGCTGGGGTCCATTCCGGGTCCCTCGTCGGCGATGGCTCCACTCCAGAGGGAGGTGAAGTACCCCCAGAGCGAGCCCAGCAGGTGAGTCTGGCTGGCCCCGGGGGCCAGAAGAGAGGCGGTCACGGCAAGGGCGGCGAGAGATCGGCGCATCCGAGTTCCTTCCTGCGCGGCACCGGCATCGAGCCATCAGGGTCCGCGCGGGCCGCGCCTACCTCAATAGTGCTTCAGGGGAGACGCGCCGTGCGAAAAGTCGCAGCGGCGTGCTAGTGGAGGAGAAGGATGAGACGAAGGAATTTGTTGTCGCGACTCTTCCGGGCTCTTTCCGGCAGGACGCAGATGGCCTTCGGCAAGAGGACGGGCATCCATCACGTCCTCGTGGCGAAATATGAGGGAGGCTTGGTCGATCCCAGCCTGGATCACCTCCAGCGCATGGGGCAGTTGGGAGCCGGCCTTACGGTCGCGGCCGGAGAGCAGCTCCTGGACCTCGCCGACGCCCTGCGCTAGCCCAGGAAGCGAGCCGGGCATGGAGCCGAGGACTTCGCTGCCGAGCTGTCGGCTCTGGTCTCCGACTTCTACCAGCGCCTGCTCTCGCTGGCGCGGCTCGCGCAGGAGATTGCCGAGCAAGTTCAGGGGCCGGACGGCTGGCGCAACCGCATCCGTGGCTACGCGCTCGGGCACGTCGCGAATTCCCTGAGGGTGCCGGGCGAGCTTGAGGCGGCGGATGCGGTCTTGGAGAAGGCCCTGCGGCTCTGGCATGCGGGCTCCGACCCGGACGAGTTGCTCGATCCCGGCCGGCTGCTCGACCTGGAAGCGTCACTGCGGCGAGACCAGCGCCGGTTCGACGAGGCCCTAGGGCTCCTGGAGGAAGCCCTTCGGATCGGGCGCTGCCGGGAGCGTTACCTCGTCAAGAAGGGATATACCCTGGAGGTGATGGGAGACTACGAGCGTGCCGTCGAGACCCTCCTGGAGGCACAGCCTGAGGTAGAGGGCAGTGGCGATGATCGCCTGAGAGCAAGCCTGCATCAGAATTTGGCGCTGAGCCTGACTCACCGGGGTCGCTATCGCGAAGCCGCCGAGCTCGGCCGGGATCTACGGAGACGGTCCGTAGAGCGGGGGGACGAGATTTGGGTAATCCGTGGGGTCTGGCTGGAAGGACGCATCGCCGCCGGGCTGGGCCGGCGAGAGGAGGCTCTCAGGCTCCTGGCACAGGCGCGAACGGAGTTTGACCGGCACAACATGTCCTATGACGTGGCGCTGGCGCTGCTGGAGGAGGCGGTGCTGCTGCTTGAGGAGGGCCGGACAACTGAGGTCAAAGTGCTGGCCAAGGAGCTATCCAAGGTCTTCGAGTCGAAAGGCGTCCACCGGGAAGCCCTAGGCGCGCTGCGGCTCTTCAAGGATGCAGCCGAGCAGGAGGCGGCCACGGCCGAGCTGGCCCGCAGGGTGCTGGGCTACCTCTTTCGAGCCCGCTACGACCAGGGTCTCCAGTTCACGAAGTCATGAGCCGCGAGCTGGCCGTCTGGGGTCAGTCCCGGTGCCCGTGTCGGGTGTGGGCCGAGGCGCGCCTAAAGCCGCAACGCCAGCGCTCCACCGGGGAACCCTCTTCGGGGTTCCCCGCCACCCCTCTGCCGGCACCCGAGTTCAGACAGCCTTAAGACCTCCGGCTCCCCAGAGGCCCCGCATCTGCGGCAACGTCTCGACGCCCAGGCCGTTCGAGGCCGCCATCATCTGCCCGGCTATGTCCAGCAGGGAACGGAGGGCGAGAGCCGTGTCCGTTAAGTTCTTTCCTTCTCACTCGGAAAAAGAGCCAAGGAGGCCGGGGCGGATTCCACGGTGGCCGGTGTCAACCTGGACGCTCCGCGAGGGCAGAGATCAAGCACTGCCCGCCTGTGATCTTCGGAGAAAAAGGTCGGGAGCGCTGATATATGGAGGAACATCCGGCAGAGATCGAGGCGGAGGAGCGGCAGGACGAGAATCGGGTGTGAGTGAGTGGGGTTAGCAGGTGGCGGGCAGGGGTGGCGCGGGTGAGGGGGAAGGTGCGGTGCCCGATAGGGTTGCGAATCGGGAGCAAGCCAGTGCTATGTGCTACGCGGCTCCGCCGCTTCGCACATAGCAGCTTGCCCGCATTCGCGCTGCGCGCTCAAGCGGGAAAGAAATTGAAATTCCAAGGATGTCCAGATTTCTCAGAATTGATCTCTAGCTCACGAAATCAACCGCGCTCACGAATCTTTCCAATCCTGTCCAGAGCTTTCCGCCCGTAAAAAGCCTGTCCTATCGGGTTCTCCGAGACCAATGGAACGCAAGTTACCTGCGCCACGTGGCCCTGGGTGTTCCTCTCGGCCGGCGGATCAACGCCGAGGCGGTTCTCGCCTTGAACCGCGCGGGCGTGGCCGCCTTCGCCTCGGAATGGGTGGCCGCCTTCCCGTCGGAATCCCTGGCCGGATTCGTTCGGAATACGCAGTCGGGCACCAATCGGTCAAGGAACCACAGTCGCTGCTGGGCGAAGGATAGAGGAAAGACGAAGACGTCCGCAGTCATCTGGGCTCTATTCTCCTCCGAGTTGAGAACGCCGGCAGTGTCCCTCGAAGAAAGGCTCCCGATTATTTACGACATCATGAAACCTGCCCTGGCTCAAGGTAGATGGTAGGCAAGCACGCAGAGGAAGATGTGGGTCTCGACGCGATGCTTGAGGTGGTGGAAGATCGGCTGCTGCTGAGCAGGAAATCTACCCACCTGGAATCAATAACTTAGGAGCGGCTCTCCCGCGATTCACCCCCTTTCCAAAGGGGGGCCGCCCAAGTGGGTTAACGCCGCCCGCCCCGCTGGCGGCGGAAGAGGCTCCGGATCTCCTCCTCGAGGCCGCGGAGATCACGCGGCTTCGTCTTCGGCTGGAAGAGGCCGTCCGCCTCCCAACTCTCGCTGTTGAGGCTGATCGCGGCGACGTTCAGCCAGGGCCGCTCGCTGAAAAGGTGGGCCTGCCCAGGCAAGACGCACTCCACGGCGAAGAAAAAGACGACCTGCGCCAGCTCTTCGATCCGTTCCGCACCATCCCTGATGCTCTTGACGACCAAACCCAAATCCTTCGTCTGGAGTGGCGGCAGATTCCGGAGGAAAAGCGCCCGCAAGGTCGGCAGATCGACGAAGTAATCCACGAATTCGACTTCAAGCGACGCCGTTGGCAATCTCGCCCAATCCTCGAAGAGACGCAGCATTCTCGCCTGCGTCACGACGGTCGCCGAGAGGAGAGTGCTGATCACCGCGCTGACCTTCGGATCGAGGTAGGTTTCGTAATAGAACTGTGGATCCGAAACCCCCCAACCGACAAAATAGTCCCAGGCGGTCTTGAGCACCATGACCGGACCGTTATCGAAAAAGGGGTAAGCGGAGTGGATACTGTGCGCGAGGGTTTGCGTCAACGACAGGAAGTACTGATTAGCGAAAGCGACGAATTCCCGGGTATCGTGCTGCTGAAAATCCAGCTCCAGGATCTTCTGCAGCAGCCGGTTGTTGTACCCGATCATGTTCGTGCCCACTGAGTAATAGGGATCGACAAAGACACCCGCATCGCCGACACACGCCCACCGGTCGGTGGAAAACACCTGCTTCGAAGAGTAGCTATAGTTCGGCAATATTTTGAAATCGAGGACTTCCCGGCCGGTGAGATGCTTTACCACGTCCGGCTCGTGCTCCTCCAGCCACGCCAGAGCCTTGTCATACGTATTGTAGTCTGCCAGAGAGTGCAGCTTGCCCGAGGCGACGATGCCGACACTGGTCCTGTCGCCGGCCAAGGGGATCAGCCAAACCCAGTAACCCGGGCCCATCAGGTGATTGGTGGAGTGCCAGCGCCGATCCGTTACACGCCCATGCCAGCGAGTCTCGCTGGGAGGCACCATCTCGTCGATATCGACCTCTCCGGTGACACGAAACCAAGCGGCGTTGAAGACGCCGTGATCGTCCTTGCGCAGGTCGAATTTCCCCTGCAGGTAACGCCTCCGCCCCATCGCATCGATCACCCATCTGGCTTGCACTGACTTTTCCACGCCGTCTGCGCGCCGGTAGCAAATCTCGCGGTGCTCCGCCTCAGGCCGTATCTCGATGTCGCTGACGCTGCACCCTTCTTCGACGCAGACCCCAGCCTCCACGACCAGCTGGCGCAGATGGTTCTCCAATCTGCCGCGGCTGATCTGATACGACTTGGCCGGCAGGAATTTCGCCACCCCAAACTCGCCCCGCTCCGACAAAGGACCGTGACCGCCGCCGTAAAAATAGCGGAGACCAAGCTTCTCCAACTGGTCCTGTTCCAGGTGCTCGTGCAGACCCAAGGTGTGCGACAGATAGTAGGCCCCGACCTCGATCGTCGACTCGCCAACCTTGAACTCGGCCTCTGGCAGAGGCCGGCTCAAACGGTCGATGAGCAATACCGTCCACTCGCGATGGTTCATACTCAACTGCCGCGCCAGACAGAGGCCCGCCAGCCCACCGCCACAAATGACGATGTCGAACTCCCCCGCATCCTCTCGTCGTGTGCTCATGGAGCTCCTCGTCGACCTGCGTGAATGCCGTTGCTGCCGCTGATGAGTGCCAGCGTACCCTCGATTCGCGAGGCCAACTTCTTTACCGTCGAAAAAGTATAGAGATCGTCGATGGCGAGCTCGACCTTCAACCCTTGGCGCACCTTGGCAATGATGGTCAGGACGGAGAGCGAGTTACCGCCATTTTCGAAGAAGTCGTGTCCCATGCCTATATCGTGCTGGCCCAGGGTCTCTCTCCAGATTCCCAGCAAGGCGCCTTCGATCGCCGTCGCCTCCTCCATGGGTTCCGTGCGCTCCGCTGCCGCGAAGAGGTCGCGAGCCATGAGTTGTTTGCGATCGACTTTGCCATGCGCATTGACGGGAAGCTTATCCATGGTTCTGAAGAAATCCGGTACCATGAAATGCGGCAGCCTCGCCGCCAGATGGGAGCGGATCTCCGCCAGCTCCGGCCCCTTGGGCCCCACCAGGTAGGCGACCAGATACTTTTCGTTTTTTTTATTTTCCTGGCAGACGACGGCGACGTCCGCTACTCGTGGGTGACCGCGCAGAACGGCTTCGATCTCACCCGGCTCGATCCGAAAGCCCCGAACTTTGACCTGATCGTCGGCCCGGCCCCAGAAGGCGAGCTGCCCATCGCCAGCCCAACTCGCAAGATCGCCCGTGCGGTATAAACGCTCGCCGGCTCGACCTCGCAGCGGGTCCGGAATGAACCGCTCCGCGGTAAGGTCCTGCCGGTTGAGATAACCTCTTGCCAAACCCGGGCCGGCCACGTACAACTCACCCTTGGCGCCTTGCGGCAGGACTCGCAGTTGGGAGTCCAGAACGAAAGCCGTAACGTTGGCGATCGGTCTCCCGATTGGCACGGTGGCACAGTTGGGAGCCAGCACGCAGGCCGTCGAGCACACGGCATTCTCGGTCGGTCCATACTCATTGATCAGCGTGACGCCTGGCAAGTACTTGTGATGCAGCAGCACGAGGTCCGGCGTGATCTCTTCTCCGGCGATGGTCACCACCGCCAGTGAGGACAGGCCGGCGGTCTGCCAGCCGGTTTCCAACTCGAGAAGAAATGCCCGGTGGTAACTTGGAGTGATCAGAAAATGCGTCACTCCCCGGCTCTCGATCAGCAGCTTCATCGACCGGCTGTCGGAGCGCTGTCCGTCGGCCGTAAGCAACAGCGCTCCGCCGGACGTAAGCATGCCGAAGAAGTCCTCGACCGAGCTGTCAAATGTATACGACGGTATCTGAAGCGTGAGGGAATGTGAACCGAAACCATAAAGCTCGTTGCGCCACAGAATGGTGTTGGCGATTGCACCGTGGGCGACGACGACACCCTTCCGCTTGCCGGTGGAACCGGAGGTGTAGATGACGTACGCTGCACTCGTATCCTCCAAGTCCACTCGCGGATCTTCAGCCGGCGTTTCCAGGCTCTGCAATTGAAGGTCCGTGAAGAAAAGATCGCCGGCGAAAACGCCCGCCTGGCGCAGGAGGCCGGAATCGAGCAGTAGAGTGCGAATGCCGGCGTCCTCCAGAGTGGCAGCCACCACCTCCGGAGGATAGGCTGGATCGATGGGAACGTAAGCGGCACCTGATTTGAGGATACCCAGAATCCCTATGATCATCTGCGCCGAGCGGGGCACGAGCAGCCCCACGTTTTCACCGGCGCGAGCTCCAAGCTGAGTCCTCAGGTAATGAGCCAGGCGATTCGCTCGCTGGTTGAGCTCATCGTAGGTCAAGGTCAGCGGACCGCAGTGCAGGGCCGGCGCGTCGGGAGAAAGCCTGACCTGCCGCTCGAAAAGCCCATGCAACGAGAGGCCTTCCGGGCGTGACACAGCCGTATCGTTGAGCTCGACGACGATCTGATGTCTCTCGGCGGCAAGGAGAAGATCGAGCTCGGAGAGCTTTCTCGCCGGGTTGCGCAATAGGAACTCGAGCGTTCGCAGGTAATGCGCGGCGAGCTGATCGATCACCTCCGGGGCGACACGGGCGGCATCGTAATGAATCACGAGATGTGCGATACCGTCATGATGGCGAACTTCGAAGAGCAGCGCGAGCTCCGTGGCATCGCGGATCGCGGTCATCCAGCGATCATGGCGAAAGGCGATGAGGTGACGATACAGGGGCTCCAACGTCTCCAGGCCCAGCTCCTCCCGCACCCGCAGCAGGGAGCAACCGGTTTGTGCCCGCGCCTGATCGAGCTCGCCGGCAAGAGATCGAAAATGCTGATCAGACGATGAGCTTTCGTCGACCGCCAAGCGAAGGAAAAGGGGGTCCGGCGCTGCGCCCTCCATGCATTTGGACGGCGCGATTGCAACCAACAACGCCTCTTGCGCGCCATAGCGCCGAGCCAGCAGACCTAGCGCCGCGAGAAAAAGGGCAACCTGAAGGTTCTCGGAATCACCGCAAGATTTTTCTATTTCGTTACAAAGCGCTCCGTCGACGGGCGTCTCCGCGCTGGCCTCCTCACGAAAACGGCGAGCTCGAGCCGGGGCGATCAGACAATGATTGTTCTCGTAGCAGCGCAATTTAGCGACAGGATCATCGTCGCTTCGAGTCCGCAAAACTCTTTCGCTCATGCTTAGGAGTCTACGGCAGATTTGCTTTCAAAACTACTCTGGCGCAACCTCTGCCTCATCAAGGCTCAACTGCGAAGAAGATCCCCTCCGTCGCCCCTTGGGCCGAGTTGATGACGCCGTGCTGCCCCGTCGGGATCATGCGGAGAAAACCGCCACCGAACGTGTCGCCGAAAGCGAAGAGCCCCCAGACGACATCGTGGAGCATGGCGCCGGACTCCCCCCGCTGGTAGAGATAGGGCAGAGATTCAACCTCCTCCTGCACCACCCAGGCACCCTGCGTGATTGCGGTCGCCAAGACCTTCTCCCACCTCTCAGCGGACGTCGACCGGCCGATGAAAACCGCTTCGCCGCGGGCAGCCAGGGCCTGTTTGAGAACCAGTGACTCTCGCCGGGCGAGGACAAGGTCGGGCAGATAGACGCGCTCGCCCTGATGCTCGGTGAACTCGGCAACCACCAGCCGCGTCCACGGCAGGTGAGTCTGCAGGAACGCCGTCTCGCCGGCATCGAACAGACCCGAGTCCTGGTATTCGGAGAGAAGGGCGAGATTGCGCTTATCGTTCCAGATCTGGCACATGGGTCCGTTATAGAGATGGACCTCATGGCGGTTGAAGCTGTCGAGGACGAAAGGGGGCGTCTGCGTGACGTTGTACTCGAGAAGCACATGGATTTGCCGCTGACCCAGGAAGATCCGCCCTCCCGAGTTGCGCAGGAGGTCGTACCCGCAGCAGACGAAAGACCCTTCCCGATCGAAGTGGGAACGAAGGAACCGGCGGTACTCCTGGTCGAAGGCGCGAATGATATCCGGCGAATGAGGACCCCAGACGTCCGGCGCGCAGACGGCGCAGACGTTGAGCTCCGGCCCTTCGCCGGCGGGAGATTGAACGGCCGCGGCGAGAATATGGTTGAGGAGAATGGTGAATGGATCGTGGTAGACGAGCTTGAGATCCTCTCGCGCCACGAACTCGGTGAAACACCCATGGCGTTGGAAGGCGTCCGCCCACAGGCGAAGCTGCCAACCCCCGATCTGCGCCGACAGATTCATTTCGAGGCACTTGAGGCCGGACGCGGTGTCAATGTAGTCACCCCGCGCCAGGGCGCCCTCGATTCCGGAAGGACCGGCAAGAAGCTCCTCCAACGTCGCCACCGGCAGACCGTAGTAGCTCGAGAGCCTTTCGGCGCTTCCTTCGAAGAGGCGCTCGGGAAGCGACTTGATCAGCCTGCAGATTCCGGTGCTGATCTCGCTGACCTCCTGGAGCTTGGGACCCGAGAGCAGAGTGGGCCATGACTGCAACTGATAGGGATAGGACAGAATCCAGTCCGGTAGACCGCTATTCCGGAAGTCGAGGCGGCGCTGGCGAAGCGGGTCGGCGGCGGCGAATTCGAGAAATCTGAGCGCATGGGGCGAGAGTCGCGCGTGGCGCCGCCTGAGCTCCTCGGGCAGGTTCACCGCCCAGGTTCCTGTGCCGCCAAGGCGCTCTCACGGCCCGCGACTTCAAAGAGGATGGCCTCCTCAGCCCCCTGCGCCGAGTTGATGGCGCCGAG
Source organism: Thermoanaerobaculia bacterium (assembly GCA_035996875.1). Taxonomy (GTDB): domain Bacteria; phylum Acidobacteriota; class Thermoanaerobaculia; order Multivoradales; family UBA5704; genus DATARR01. The sequence continues at coordinate 11,723 of DASYJD010000026.1, read as the reverse complement.
CGGCCCGCTCGGCCTGACTCGCAGGAAGCCGCCGCCGTAACGGTCACCGAAGACGAAAAAGCCCCAGACGAGGTCGTGCGGAGCGCATTCGGAAAGCCCGGTCTGGCTCCAGTAGGGCTGGAATTCAACCAACTCCTGGACGATCCACTGCCCCTCTTCCGCCATGGCGCCGGCGACCGCGGCCTCCCAGGCCTGCCGAGACATCGCCGCTCCGAACAGCACTTTCTCGCCGCACGACGAGACGACGTGCTTCAAAACCAAGCGCTCGCGACAGGTAAGCAGCAGGTCCGGAAGGTAGACCCGCTCGCCCCGGTAGTCGCCGTGCTCGCGGCAGACGTTCCGTGTCCAGGGGACGTGCGAGCGCACGAGAGCGCTCTCCTCGGCATCGAAAAAATCGGAATCCTGATACTGCGAAAGCAGAGCCAGGTTCCGGCGGTCGTCGAGAATACGGCTCACGGGCCCATTGACGAGCAGCAGGTTTCCGGCGAGAAAAGAATAGAAAACGTCGCGCGGTACGATGCTGCCGTAATGTTCGACCATCACGTGAATCCTGCGGCCTGAAAAATAAATCTTGTCATCGCGAGCCTGGAGGTCTTCGTACCGGCTCACCAGGACCTCACCCTGCCAACCCCGAAGCTGGTCCAGGAGACGCCCGTAGATCTGATTGACGAGATCGCGAAACCTGAGATCGCCGAGCTTGCTCGGCGGGATCGCGAACAGCACGTTGAGCTCGGAGCCCTCCCCGAGACCCGCGGCGGCGGCCTGCCCGATCAGGTGCTCGAAGAGAGCCGCCATCGTCTCCGTGGTCGAGACTCGCAGCCCGGAATCTCTCAGGAAGCCGGCGACCGGCGGTGTGGACCGGTACAGCTGGTCCCAGATCGAGGTCTGCCAGCCGCCGACGTTACTGCTGAGATTGACCTCGAGGCATTGGAAGCCGGCCTCGCCGGCGATGAAATCGCCGCGGGCCAGCAGGGTGCCCAGATGACCGGGCCGCTCCAGGAGCGTGGCGATCAACTGCATATCCTTCTTGGGGTGGCCGTAAAAGTCGGCGAGAGCTTCCGGGTCGTTGCCGAAAAACCGCAGGGGAACGCTCTCGAGCAACCGGGTGATCCCCACGGCAACGCGGGTGATCCCGGCAACCGTTTCTGCGTCCAGGAACACCGGCCAGGAATGCACCCGGAACAGGAGGAGCTCAGGGTGGGCGTCGAGGGCCGCGAAGCTGGATCGCAATAGGCATTCCGGGTGCCGCTCGACGTACTCCAGGAACTCTCGGTTGGCCGCGCCCAGGCGGCCATGGAGACGCTTGGTTTCCTCGCTGAATCGCACCGGAACGTGCGGTCCGCGGAGGGTATCCTCTGGCTGAGCCGTCACATCCGTCCTATTCATAGCGCAGCGTCACGCCGGGGTCCATCTGCGCCGCCCGCCAAGCCGGGATCTGGCAGGCGAACAACGAGATCAAGGTCAGCAGCACCACGGAGCCGACAAAGATCAGTGGATCTCCCGTGCTCACCTCGAACAGCAGGCTTTTCATGGCGCGGGTCAGCCACACCGCCGCGAGCGCGCCGACGACGAGACCGGCGAAGGTCAGCGCCATGCCCTGACCCAAAACGAGCCAGAGAACATCCTTGCGATGGGCGCCGAGGGCCATGCGCATGCCGATCTCACCGCGGCGCTGCGACACCCAGTAGGCGAGGACGCCATAGAGCCCGACCGAGGCGACGATCAGGGCGACGAGCGCAAAGCTGGTCAGCAGCCAGGTCAGAAACCGCGGGCGCGAGATCGAGGACGAGAGAATCCTTTGCATGGTATCGATGCTGGCAAAAGGCTGGTCGCGATCGATCTCGCTCAGCTTGGCGCGCATGCCCGCGATCAATGCCGCCGGGTCGGACGCCGTGCGCACTGCAACTCCCATGCGCCCGGGCCAGCGGAAGGGTGCCTGCCGCAACGGGATGTACACCTGGGGGAGCGATTCGCCCTCGAGAGATTCGTGCTTGATATGGCGGACGACGCCTACGACCTCGATCGCCGGGCTCTTGGAGCCCGGGCCCCCAGACTTCAGTCGCTTGCCGATCGGATCCTCGTTCGGCCAGTAGCGATGCGCCAACACGTCGTCGATGACGGTGACGGGCGGCGACTGCTTGACGTCCTGATCGAGAAGGAATCGACCACGGAGGAGCGTCAATCCAATCGCCTTCGCATAGCCGGGTGTGGCGATGAAGGTCTCCACCTTGCCCTGGGACTTGCTGGCAACGTCCTGTTCGCCCTCGGGCGCCAGGTCGCCAGACCATGTCAGCTCGGTGCTGAAAGGGGGCACGGCGACAGCGCCCACCTGCTGGACGCCGGGCAGAGTTGCGACGGCGCTCATATAGCGGTCGAAAAAGCCCTGGAAGTCGGTGGCCTTGCCGTATTTTTGAAAAGGCAGCGCCAATTCCGCGACCAGGACGTTCTCCGCGTTGAAGCCGGGATTGACCCGCTGCAGGCGAACGAAGCTCTTGGTCATCAGGCCGGCGCCGATCAAGAGGACCAGCGTCAGGGCCACTTCGGAGATCACCAGCGCCGCGCGCAGGCGGTTGCGGGAGACCCCCATCCCGCTGCCCCGGCTACCTTCCTTCAACGACTTCGTCAGGTCCGGCCGCGCGCTGATGAAGGCCGGAGCCAGGCCGAACAGCAAACCCGTCACCACGGAGAGCAAAATCCCAAAGGCAAAAACCTCCGGCTCCAGGTGGACGGCATGGAAGCGTGGAATGTTCTCCGCCGCCAGGACGACCAGGAGGCGGGTGGCCCACAACCCCAGCAGCAGGCCCAGCACGCCTCCGAGCAGGGATAGCACGAGGCTCTCGGTCAGCAGCTGTTGGATCAACCGCCGCCGGCTCGAGCCGAGGGCGACCCGAACGGCGATCTCCCGCTGCCGGGCCGTCGCTCGCACCAGCAGGAGATTGGCGACGTTGGCGCAGGCAATGAGCAGCACCAGGACGACGGCGCCGAAAAGCAGGAGCAGGCCGGAGCGAACCTTGCCGACGATTTCCTCGGTGAGCGGTATGACGAGAATTCCCCAGCCGTTCTCCGCCCGATAGATGGTGGGATAGTCCTTCTGCATGGTGGCGGCGAATGCGTTCATCTCCGCCTGTGCCTGCTCGACGCTGACACCGGGAGCGAGACGGCCGACGACGTTGAGCTGCCGGGCATTGCGAGTGGGCAGGTCCGCGGGATCGATGGCGAGTGGGACCCAGAGCGCCACATCCGGTTCCGGGAAGTCGAAATCCGGAGACATGACTCCAATCACCTTGTAGATCTGACCGTCGAGATTGAGCGTGCGGCCCAGCACGGAGCGGTCGCGAGCGAACTGGCGCTGCCAGAACCCGTGACTCAGGACCACGACCAGCTCCTTTCCGGGCTGATCGTCGTCCCGCGTGAAGGTGCGGCCCAGCTCGGCGTGGACTCCCAGTGCCGGAAACAGAGATGCTGATGTGGCTACACCGAGAATACGCACCGGCTCCTGCCTCCCGGTCATGGTGTAGCTCCAGGGGTAGTACGCCGCCAGTTGCTCGAAGGCCTTGCTCTTCTGGTAGTCCAGGAACTCCGGGATGGAGATCTTCAGCCGTGGAACGTCCTGCAGCACCTTCTGGTTCCACAGCACGATGAGGCGATCGGCAGCCTTGAAGGGAAGGGGGCGAAGCAAGACCGTATTGACGATGGAGAAAACGGCGGTCGCCGCTCCCAGGCTGAGGGACAAGGTGATCAGCGCCGTGGCCAGGAAGCCCGGCTTCCTCAACAACGTCCGCACTGAAAAGGTAAGATCCTGTCGAATCGACATGTCTCCTCCTGACTAGGGTCTATTGAAGATGGAACCGAGATCGGTCAACCTCCTCGACGCGGCCCGCTCGAAGCACGATATGAGCTGCTCGGCCAAGATGCGGACTCCCGGCTCGAGCACCAGGGTTTCGTGTGGCGCGGGGACTTCATGGATCTCGACCCCGCCCAAGGCCAGCCCTCCCCATCCCAGCGCCGGATCGTCCGGCGGCTTGCCGGTCTGATTGAGGCTCCGGAAGAGAACCAGGGAGCCGGGATAAACCTGAGGCTTATACGTACGAGCGGCGGCAGAGTTCGCGCGATAGACGCGGTACAGGCGCCGGGCGTGAGCTACGTCGATGTCGAAGGTTAGTAATTCGTGCTGCCGGGCAACTTCCAGAACTCGCTCGAGCTGCTCCTCGAGACTGCCAAGCCGGCGCAGCTCTTCGGGTGGAATCCGTACTTGGGGAGCGAGAAGGTCGGCGAGCACCTCCGCGTCGTCCTGCACGCTGGATGTGCTCCACAGCCCAACATCGAGCAATGCCAGCACGCCCACCTCGGCGCCGGCCGCCATCAGCCGCTGCGCCATCTCATAGGCGACGAGACCACCGAACGACCAGCCGCCGAGGAGGTACGGGCCCAGCGGCTGCACCCGCCGGACGGCTTCGAGGTAGAGGGACGCCATGTCGGCCACCGTGGTGAGCGGCTCATCTCCCTCTTCCCGGCCGCGCGCTTGCAGGCCGTAGAAGGGGCGGTCCGGGCCGAGATGGTAAGCCAGGGTGGTGTAGCAGAAAACGTTGCCTCCCCCTGGATGCACACAGAAAAAAGGCGTCTGCGTCCCTTCCGGCTGGATCGCTACCAGGCAGGAAGGAACGGGTGACGAATCCCTCTCCTGGCGCAGCAAGTCGGCCACTCCGGCGATCGTGCCGGCAGAAAAGAAGCTGGCGAGCGGCAGCTCGCGGCCGAAGCGCCGGCGCAGCCGGGCGACCAGGCGGAGAGCCAGCAGGGAATGGCCCCCCAAGTCCAAGAAGTCATCGTGAATGCCGATCGGCCGCCGAGTGAAAACATCTTCCCAGATCCCGAGCAACGCCAACTCGAGCGGGTCTCTAGGCATCGTGGCGGCAGCGGAGCGTAGCGGCTCAGTCGCGAGGGAAGCCGCGAGCGCTTTCCGGTCCACTTTGCCGTTCGGCGTCAGCGGCAGGCTCTGACGCAGCACCAGCAGCGCGGGGACCATCGCCGCGGGGAGCTGGCGTTCCAGGACGTTGCGCAGCCCCTCGACACCGGAAGCCGTGGTCTCATCCGGCACGATGAAGGCGGCCAACTCTTTGCCGCCGGCCGGTGAGCCGACGACCAGCACGATCGACTCGCGGACTTGCGGATGCCGCGCCAGCACCGCTTCGATCTCTCCCAGCTCGATCCGGTAGCCGCGGATCTTGACCTGGTGGTCGTAGCGCCCGAGGAACTCGATCGTGCCGTCCACCTGGTGCCGTGCGATATCCCCGGTGCGGTACAGGCGAGCGCCGGGGCGGTCGGAGAACGGATGAGGAAGGAACTTCTCGGCGGTGAGATCGGGCTGCCGGTGATAGCCGCGAGCCAGGCCCTCGCCGCCGGCGAAGAGCTCGCCGCGGACGCCGGCCGGCACGGGCTGGAAGTCCGCATCGAGAATGTAGGCTTGAGTATTGGCGATCGGACGGCCGATGGGCAGCGGATCCGCGACGTCGTCGCCCGCGGCCCGGCGAAAGGTCGTCGTGAAGGTGGTGTTCTCGGTGGGTCCATAGCCGTTGATGACCTCGCACCCGGGAAACGCGGCGAGCACCTGCCGCACCGGCGCGGGAGAGACGACGTCGCCGCCCGCCAGCAGATGGGCGACTCCGGAAAGGCCGGTCAGGTGCTGGTCCACCATCTCGCGGAACAACCCGGCCGTCAGCCAAACGGTGTTGATCCCGTGGCGTTGCACGGTGCCGGCGATCTCCGCCAGGGTGAAGCCCGCCGGCAGGATGACCAACCGGCCGCCATTGAGCAGCGGTCCCCAGATCTCCAGCGTCGACGCGTCGAACGTCGGCGGGGCGGCATGGAGGAAGACCGAGCTGGAGTCGGGTTGCAGGTAGTCGGTGTCACGAACCAGGCGCACGACGTTGCGGTGGGTAACCGCCACCCCTTTGGGCACGCCGCTGGAACCCGAGGTGAACATCACGTAGGCCAGGTGGTCCGGCGTCACCGCGCGGGGAGCCAAGGCGGCGGCGGTCGCCACTGTCTCCGGCGCGCTCAGCACCAGGACCGTGAGATCCGCGTCCGAGCAGCGGGAAGCGAAGCGATCCGCGGCCAGGACGATCCGGACCCCGGCCTCCCGCAGGACCAGCGACAGCCGTTCGTCAGGCCAGGCGGGATCGAGTGGCAGGTAGGCGGCTCCAGCCTGCAGGATGCCCAGCATGCCGGCAACCGCCTCCGACGAGCGCTCCGCAAGCAGCCCAACCAGAACCTCGGGGCCCGCTCCGCTAGCCTGCAGGCAGCGGGCTAACGCACTGGACCGCAGGGCGAGATCCCGATAGGTAAGAACCTCCTCACCCTGGATGACGGCGACGGCGTCGGGAGACCGCTCGACCTGCAACGCGAAGAGCTGAGGGATGGAAAGGTGGCGCGGATAGGCCGTCTCGGTGCCGTTGCAGTCATGGAGGATCTGCTCACGTTCGCTCGGCGCCAGCAGCGACAGATCGGCCAGGCGTCCCTGTTCGCTGTCCGGGAACAACGACAGCAGGTGAACGAGATGGCGCAGCATCCTGTCGACCGTGGTGCTCTCGAATCGACCGCCATGGAAGAGGATCTCCAGTGTCAGCGCTCTGCCAGGCCTGGCGACCAGAGCGAGGGGAAGATTGCTCCGCGCCAGATAGCGCGACTCCCCGACCGCGAAGGCATCCGGGCGCGACCCATCGCTCGCCGGGACACCGGGGATGTTCTCGAAGACGACGATGCTCTCGAACAGCGGCAAGCCGGCGGGGAAGCCGATCCACCGCCGGATATCGGCGAGCGATGAGTACTCGTAAAGCTGGAGGTCGAACGAGAGCGCGCACAAGCGGCGCAACCAGGCGGCGAGACCCGCTTCCGGCTCGACGCACACCCGCAGCGGCAGGGTGTTGATGAAAAGGCCCACCATGGTTTCCACCCCGGCAAGCCGCGGTGGCCGCCCCGAAACCGTGACCCCGAAAACCGTGTCGCGCTCGCCGCCATAGCGGCTCAGTAACAACGCCCAGGCTCCCTGGACGAGCGTGTTCAGGGTCGCCTGATGGCGGCGCGCGAGCTGCTCGAGGGCTGCGCTCAGAGGTTCCGAAAGCGCGACCGCGACCTTGCCGAGCTCCCCGTCCTGGATCGAGGCGCGGTCGACTCCGAGACTTGTCGGCGAGGTGAAGCTCCCCAGCGTGCGTCTCCAATAGGCCTCGGCGGCCTGCTGGTCCTGCTTCTCCAGCCAGGCGATGTAGTCGCGGTAGGGACGGGTGCGTGGCAGCTCGAGCTCTTCACCCTGCCGGTAGGCCTGATAGAACGCCATCAGCTCGGTGAAGACGATCGGCACCGACCAGGCATCCATCAGGGCGTGGTGATAGGTGACCAGGAGGTGGCAGCGCTCGGCGCTCTGGCGGATCTGCGTCAGCCGCACGAGCGGCGGCACGGCAAGGTCGAAACCACGAAGGCGGTCGGCCCGTAGGAACAGCTCGAGCTCCTTCGTCTGTGCGTCCGGCGGCAAAGTCCGCCAGTCGAGCTCCGTAACCGGCAGCTCAACCTGCCGGAGAACGATCTGGCGCGGCTTGTCCTGGCGCCAGTGGAAGGCGGTCCGCAGCACCGAATGCCTTGCCGCAAGCCGTTGGCAGGCGAAGCGCAGGGCACCAAGATCAAAGCCCCGAGGATCCGTGATCGCGGTGACGATCTGGTCGAGATAGAGGCCGCCGCCGGGTTCGAGAAGGGAGTGAAAGAGCATTCCCTCCTGCAGCGGCGAGAGAGGATAGATGTCCTCGACGTTCGCCTGTTTCATCGCGCGAAGGCTCGGCTAGTCGGCTGCATTCCCGAACGACTCCATGATCTCGTCGAGCTCTTCCTGGTTCAATCCGGCGATTGGGAAGTCGGTGGGTAGATAGCGCGCCACATCCGCCGACGCAGACTGCGCGATCAGCGACCGCAGGGTCGCCAGAGCCGCCCGGCCCAACCCGGCCGCGACCTCCCCGAGCCCTTCGACGCCGTTCCAGGCCCACTCGATCACCAGCCTCTCCTGCTCCAGGCGCGCCTGGATTTCGAGGCCATAACCACTCACGCCGGCCGCGCTGCAAGCCCGTATCCGTGGGTCGCTCGGCGCTCCAGAAGCGACGAAGAGAACGTCGCTTTGTGGCAGCTCGGAGAGCCGCTGCACCAGCCCTGCGTCCGGGTGGAGGTGGCGCAACAGACTGTAGCCGCTGCCGCCCGCCGGGATTCTCCGCCACGTTTCCTTGACCGCACCCAGGAGCTCGCTCTCGTTCGCCGCCGCGGTGAGATCGAGCCCAAGCGGAAAGACCGCGGCGAAGCAACCCACCAGGCGCGAGAGGTCCAGCCAGTCCACTTCCTCCGGCAACGGCCGGCGGAGAATGTCGAGTCGAACGGTCCTGCTGCTCGTCCACTCAGCCAGGGCTCCGGCGACAGCCGCGAGCAACACCTCCTCGAGGCGCGCGCGATGGGTTGCGAGCACTGTGCCGGTAAGCAGGGCGGTCTCTGCCGGCTCCAGCCAGACCGCCTCGACCCCGCTGCTCTCCCTCTCACCTCTAGGCGCCGGCACTGCGAGCGGCACCCGATTGCCGGCGTCCTGCGCCAACCAGAACGGGATCTCTTCCAGTACCTCTTTCGAGAGCACACGGTCGGTGAGTTGCCGGACAGCACGTCCGAACCTGCCGGGTCGGCTCTCGACATCGCCGCGCAGCTGCGCCTCGATCTCGCCGAGGAGAATCGGCAGGGACTCCCCGTCGGCTACCAGGCTATGCAGGGCCATCCCCAGGCGAGCTTCAGCTCCCAGGCGGAACAGCACGCAGCCCACCAGCTGCCCGGCCAGCGGTCCAAGACCTGCCGCAAGTGCCCTGAGCTCCGCTGCGGCCACTCCCGCGCGCGCCGCGGGATCGCACAGGGAGAGGTCGATCTCGAGGAGCACGGGCCTGCGCCCGGCCGCGGCCTGCTGCCAACCGGCGGCAGTGCGTTCCAGCTGTATCCCGAGGGCCTCCTGATGTCCAATCACATTCGCCAGCGCCGTCTCGATCGTCGCCAGCCCGATTCCAGGCTCCAGGGTGAGCCAAAGCGTGTGGGCGTTGCCTTCGCTGCCCGCTGCGAGCCAAAGGTACTGGCCGGGCAAGAGCGGCATGGGACCGCCGGCCGAGGCGAAATCGCCGACCCACTCCGATCTCAGGGTCGCCACGATCTCGGCGATGGTCTGGCGCTCGAAGAGATGGCGAACCGAGAGCTCGATGCCGAGGTGGCGAGCTCGCGCGAGAAGCTGGACGCCCTTGACGGAGTCGCCGCCGAGGGCGAAGAAGTTATCGTGGATTCCAACCTGCGCGACTCCCAGCAGGCTCTCCCAGATCCGGGCCAGCTGCTCCTCGAGTGCGTTGCGCGGCGCCGCGTAACTTGTCGATGCGTCCATCGAGGAGAGGGTCACAGAGGGCAGTGCCCGCCGGTCCACCTTGCCGTTTGGCGACAGTGGAAACTGCTCGAGGACGACAAAATGAGCTGGAACCATGTAGGCCGGCAGCTTCTCCTGCAGGTGAGCGCGCAGGCGATCCAGGAACAACTCCGCGGAATCGGCGGCCGTCGGGGCACCGGCTGTTGCCGGGGCCGCCTGGTCGTCGCTGGTGGCGGCCACCAGGGCCAGCTCGTCGGCGATCCCTCCTCCCACCAACGAATGGAGCAGCACGTCGTCATCGTGCAGATCGAAGCGCGCACGGATGCGCTCGAAGGCCATGTTCCCGATCGGGCATAGCCCCAAGCGCAGGTCGGGTGCGACCGTCATCAAGAGCTGGCTCATCGCACCGGCTTCCAGGAGGGAGTAGGCGCGGGCTCGCTCGCCGTAGATGGGGGCGATGGCGCTCATTCGGCCGATGAAAAAAAGCGAGAACGCGGCCTCCTCGAAGAGCCCTTGGTTCACGGGGAAATGGATGTCCGCGTCGAGCTCCCGCTCGTCCAGCAGCACCAGCCGGTGCCACTTCGAGTGGTAGTAGTAGAGACCGCCAGCCAGCCCTTCCACCCGATCGGGGCCGACGTACGCATAGACCTGCACAGGGTGGAGGTCTCCCGCCGACGGGTAGCGGTATTTCGGCAGCGGCAGGGCTTCGAGATCGAGCGGCATCAGCGCTGCCAGCAGGCGGCTGAGATCACTGAATGGGACCGGACGGGACAGGAGCTTGCGGAAGCTGGCCCGTCGCCGATAGGCGCGCAACAGCTCGGAGTCCAGCTCGGGGCGGTCCAGATCGACCGCAAGACTTTCCACCAGATCGCGTCGAACGCCGGGTTGGCTGAGCTTGAGCTCCAGCTGCTCGATCTCGCTCTCCAGGGTCGCTCCGGCCGGCGTCCTGGCGGCGGAGCCGCGGGGAGACTGCGGGCTGCTCACGGCGCCGGAGGCTGGCACGGCAACACCTTCGCCGGCCGCGGGCGCCTCGGCTGCCGCCGTGTAGCTCCCCTGCCGAGGGCGTCCGCCAAGCAGCGAGTACAGCAGCACGTCGCCGTCGTCGAGTCCGAACCTTTCGCGCAGGCTGTCGAAGTCGGTGAGAGAACCCACCGGACAGAGGCCAAGCGAGCACTCGGGAGCGATCATCATCAGCAGCTGGCTCATGGAACCCGCTTCCAGCATCGCGTAGTCGAGCGCCATGGGGCCATAAACTGGCTCGATGGCGGCCAGCCTCCCGACCAGGAAGATGGAAAATGCGGAGGAATCGAAGCTCTTCTGATTGACCGGATAGTGTGCGTCACGGCCGATCAGGTCGCCCTCCGCGAGCAGCACCAGCCGGTGCTCGCGAGGGTGGTGGTAGTAGACGCCGGCAGCCAGTCCCGCGACTCCGCCAGGGCGGACGAAGAGGTACGCCTGCACGGGATAGAGGTTGCCCGCCGAAGGATAGCGATACTTCGGGAAGGGTAGTCTCTCCAGCTCGATCTGCAGGAGCGAGCCGAGGAGGCCTCCGAGGTCGGAGAGCGATACCGGCTCGGGCTGGAACTCGCGGTGACTGCGACGGCAAAGGTAGACGTCGGCCAGCTCGGCAGGGTCAGCGTTGCTGATCAGATCGACGGCAGGGCGCCGTCCGTCGCCGCGCCGCAAGCCTGGCTCGCTCAGCTTGAACTCGAGCTTTTCGAGCTGTCCGGCATGGGCGGGGAGCACCGGCACAGGCGGCAGGTCGGGCCGGATCGAGACGGCGCCGGCGGGCACCATGAGCCTGGTTTCGGCGGCGCGGTCGGCCACCACGTAGGCGACCAGCCGGCGGTTGGTGCGCGGCGCGCCCACCGCCGTCACCACTGCGGCGCGCACCGCCGGATGCTGCTCCAGCACCGACTCGATCTCCCCCAGCTCGATGCGGTAGCCCTGAACCTTGACCTGAAAGTCCTCGCGACCCAGAAACTCGATCTCGCCGTTGGGCAGATACCTGCCCAGGTCCCCCGTCCGGTACAGACGCTCTCCCGTGCGCGGATGCACCACGAAGCTCGACGACGTCTTCTCCTCGTCGCGCCAGTAGCCCAGCGCCAGACCGACGCCGCCGATGTACAACCCACCCGGCACCCACAGCGGACGCGGCTCCAGATCCGCGGCCAGCACATAGAACCGCTGGTTGACCATCGGGCGACCGTACGGAATGCTCGACCAACCCGCATCCACCTCCTCGATCCGGTACAGGATCGACCAGATCGAAGCCTCCGTCGCGCCACCGAGGCTCACCACCTCCACACCC
>DASYJD010000025.1:0-129875 GCA_035996875.1 Thermoanaerobaculia bacterium | reverse complement strand
GACCTTTGGAGAAACAAGTTATCTCTGGGAGTAGCATACAAATTCAACAAGTCGGTAGCGACGCCTTCGGCGGACGCCCGCCGCGCCGGTAGGAAAGGACAGTCTCGAACTCAAGGTTCGCTACTGCGTGGGGGGCGTCATTTCACCTCTGCTGGCCAACATCTATATCAACCGCCTTTTGCGCCACTGGAGAAAGACGGGGGTGTCCGAACGGTTAGGGCAGATCGTCTCCTATGCCGATGACTTCGTCATCGTCTGCGCGAGTCGCCGCCTGGCTGAAGAAAGTCTGGCGCTGGTCTCGCGTTGGCTGGAACAGCTTGGTCTAACGATCCATCCCACCAAGACGCGCCTCTGTCACGCCCGAGAAGAGCCGTTCGACTTCCTGGGCTACACCTTTGGTCCGGTCCGGCACTGGCAGACCGGGAAGCGATTCATTTCGGCACAGCCCTCGAAGAAAGCCCAGAAGCGGCTCAAGGAAAAGATCAACACTCTGTTGTTTCGGGGAAATCCCACACCCTGGCCCGAGCTGCGCACCCGTCTCAACCGCCTTCTGTCAGGCTGGGCCGAGTACTTCAGCTTTGGCTTTACGGGTCAAGCGGATAATGCTATCCGCTGGCACGTGACGGAACGGGTCCGACGGTTTCTCTGCCGACGGCACAAGCTGCGCGTCAACGGAACGAACCGCTTCGGATACGCCGAGATCTATGGGGACTTGGGGGTGGTCGATATGCACCAGACGCGCCTGCGACGAAGGCCCGCGCATGCCCTCTCGTGAAGCCCGTCCGAGAGCCGGATGCGGGAGATCCGCAAGTCCGGTTCGATGAGCGGCGGTGGGAAACGGAGCCATGGCCGAGACTGAGGCACCGGCATACGGCGAAAGCCGCCGGCAACAGCTACTCCCTCGACCTACAGCCACCGCGCCCGCCGCCGACTCTACCCCTTTCTGGCGATCCTTCTCTATACCTGCAACCCTCGCCACTATCCCATGCCGGGATTGGATCTGCGCGGCGTGGCGGCTTTCGGTGTCACGATCTTAGGGCTCGTCACAGAATAACTGTACCAGTCTCTTGTCCCAGCCCCGAAGGGGCGACAGCCCCAGGACTACGAAACCTCAACATCCCAAGCCCGGAAAGGGCGGCAGCGGAAAGCCGGGAAAACCGCTGCTGCCGCCCCTTCAGGGCTTGGGGATTTGCGATGTATCCCTTCCTGGGGCTCACGCCCCAGGCTTTATGCTGTCGCCCACTTCGGGGCTGACCTCGGGAGGACTGGTACAGTTATTCTGTGACGAGCCCTTATCGGAAGCCTCAAGACTCTCTATTGATTTGCACGCATCGCACATAGGCTTACAAAGCCATGGCGTGGGAGATTCAAAATGTGTTTGCGACAGCCCTGGGTCAGCCGATCTGACAACTACATGAAGCACGTGAGCGGCGGAGCGCAAGGAGCCCTCAATAAAGCCGTGGTAGTCAGAGTATGCCTCTCCACATACATGAATAATGCCATCACGGCAAGAAAGAGTGCGTTTATTTTCTTTATATTCCCATCCGTTGGCATCTAAGTGGAAGGCCGCCAGCCTGCTCAGCGTTTCCCACGACTCACTCTCCGGGCGCCAAGCATGGCACGCGCCCAAATAAGGCGCCCGACCCCAATCGCGAATCCCGCACGACTCAATGTCATCTTCCTTAAGCGTGGGGCGAAATTGCCTAAGATACTGAAGGATCTTGAGCGCGAGACGACGCTCCACTATCTTTTTCTTCATAAGCCTCACCCTCTCCTCGTTTCGCTCGCGATCAGATTTGCACAAATCATAGTTACGATATTTACTCCAATCAATAGGTTCGCCATTCCACTCAGGCTTGCTATCCCAGGAAAAACCTCGTTCATTACCCTTGAGCTCGACTTCAGGATTGGGCTCATTCCACTCCGGCCTATGTTGCTCGCCTTGGCGCCGGATATAATTCGACCAAAAAGGCAAATTAGGGTTATCCATGTAAACCATTATCGCACCCTTTCGAGAGCCGGGCCTGGAAGAGGCAAAGTAGTGGAGCTCGCGCGTAGGTATGCGAGTGGCATAGAAATTGGCCGTATCCTCTTCCCACCAGCGATTCTTGACAATCACAAAAACCTTCAAGAGCGGGATAGGGAATACACGATCCAAATGCCACCTTATATTTTCGAAATACAAATGCTGCTTTGCAGCCGAGGTGCCGGCTTGGCCATCCTCTTCCTCTTCAATAGAGAATTTTTCGCTCCGAATCATAATTTGATCTAGTGGACCTTTCGGCAAGGCGAGAATGACCCGGCGAGCCCTCTTGACGTAGATCTTCTTGCTTTTAGCATTCCGCAATATAATCTTAACAGGGAACGGATCCCCCGGGATCTCTTCCAAGCTGACGAGTTGCGAATTAAGATTAATAGCGCCTGGAACGCTGGGCATCCTCATCACCATGGAAGCGATAATAGTCTCTATGCCCCCATAAATACCTTGCAGGGTAGTGGTCTTGAGAGCTCTCAGCCAGAATATAAGCCACTCAGCGGCATTTGGATTTTCCGGCAGAAAGTGATAGAAAGTACCTAGATCTCTCAATTTCACTTCTGCATCATAGCTAAGTACTTCACTGACCAGATTTGAAAATCCCAGAGAATGTAGAGGCAAGCCATCGAATTGCGCAAATCGCCTGATCCACTGGTAATGATGCTCGCTGAGGCCATCGATCCAGTTTTGTAGCGTCCCCTTCCAATCCGCCTGTCGCGAAGAGTTCTGCCTGCTCAGCTCAGACACACCGTTGGATAGGATTTTATCTAGACTCTTCTTGGCCTCCTCGATCTGTCCTTTTTCCTCCTCGGCATCCTTTTCTTCCTCCCATCTGAACGATTTTTCTTCCTCCCATCTGACCGAGAGCCGGCCCAATATCCGGACAAAGGAAAGCTTCAGAAGATCAAGAGGCGTACCCTGCTCGGCTTCCTCTGCCCTCAGATCATAACGTGGCTCATGCTCGTCGGTCGGAGATCTGTAGTCAGAAAAGCTCTGAAGATAAGGCCTATGTTCATCCTTTTTCTCCGAGAAGCCGAGATCCTTGACAAGCAGTTTCCTGAGCAGAGGCTGAAACTCGGTCTCCAGACGCATAGGTCCAAATTCTGAATAGAATTCCATATCCGAATCTATCTTCACGTAATCACCTTCACGATCACGTTCACTCTTCAATGACTCAACCTTGGGAATTCTCTGCGTGTAAATCCGCCCCCCCAACCTGTCGGATGCCTCAAAGAGAGCTATGCGGTCTCCTAATTTAGCTGGATAATTATCATCCCTCTTGGCGCAAAGCAGCTTGTACAGACAAAAAAGTCCCGAAATACCTCCGCCCACAATGGCAATGTCTAGATTGTTGCTGTCAGGCTCAGGAGTTTTCGCCTTCGCCGGTCTCCCTCCCTTAGTCGGGCTGTTAGTCCTCTTGTACATTCACGCTCCTCCATTGGTAAAGTCTAGCAATATCCAGAAGAGTATTGCAGGTTAGTTGCAAGCGTCAAATAGGAGAAAAGAAAAATGCAGACTTGCCTATGGTCAACCTCGTAGGCCCTGAAGCCACAACAACCCAATGTAGCCCTATAAAGCCTGTTCGCTCAGCCTTCGGCTAAGCACTAGGCTAGGCTAGGTTCTACTGACTGTTGGACTGAGCTTTGCTTGGAAGAAAGAATGACTTTTGCGGGACCTGTGCTATCGCTCTACGCCGACCGTCCCAAATACGCCTTGAGCTTCGGCGCCACGCTGCGGCGGACGAGAGCATTCTGGACCTGCCAGCGGGTGACGGGATCCAGGTCCACCAGAAAACGGGGCTCACGCCCTTCGAGCAGGGCGATGGGCTCGCCGTCGCGGAAGAGGAGACGGTTGCCCGCCAGGGCGGGAATGCGGTCGCTGGGGGTGGCGATTCCGACCAGGTTCAGCGGGTCCGCGGCGGAGACGGAGACCAGCACGCCCTTCTTCGACTGCTTGCGCACGGCCCGCAGACGCCCCACGGCGTCGGCCAAGGCGTATTGCTCTCCCGAGAAACCGTCCACGAACCGGCCGCCACGGATTTCCCCGCGCGCCTCCAGGCGGCGGAAGACCATCAGCAGGTCGCGCCAGGGGGGCAGCAGCGTCTCCCGCTCCAACAACCGGCGGAAGACCACGCCGTAGCGCCGCAGCAGGCTCCAGGCCACGGCTTCGACAGCATCCCTTGAAGGGGCTGCCGGCGCCGCGAGGGGCACTTCCGGAATTGCCGGGTGGAGCAGCGACCAGCGGCCCGCGTTCTCCATGCCGAAGAGAGAGATCGAGCTTCCCCGCCGGCGGTCGATGGGTGGCCGCTTGTGGGCGGGCACCAGCAGGGCACGCAGGCCGGTGAAGCTGTCCGACGTGACGAGGCCCCAGGCCACCAGCTCGCCGAGGGCGATCTCGAGCTGGGTGTGGAGGAGCCCGGCGCGCTGGGCGATCTCGCCGAAGAAGGATGCTCCCCGGGTGCTCAGCAGGTCATACACCGCCCGTGCGTCGCCCGAGAGCTCCAGTGCCGAAGGATCGGCCGGCCCCGCGACCTCCCGCCAGTGCTCCAGGCCGCCACGAGAGAGCAGCGCGAGCGGCGTGGCCCGCACCGGACCCGAGCGCCGGGCGCCGCCGTTCGGCCCGGGCGGCGTGGCCCGGCCCCAGACCCAGCGGCCCGAGAGGCACAGGGCGTCGAGCCAGCTCGGGTCGTACTCCTTCATCCGGGCGGGCAGGATCTCCCCTTCCCAGGCGGACGCCGCGGCTTCGAAACCTTCGAGTTGCTCGAGCAGGGCGTTCAGACTCTCCGGCCCCTCCGCCCGCTCGTCGGGGTCGACCCGCTGCCAGGCGAGAAGGAAACGCAGGTAGTCGCTCTGGGAGACCGGCTCGATCTCCCGCCGCAGCCGGTCCATGGTGTAGCGATGAACGCGGGCGAGCAGCCGGCGCTCGCACCACTCCTCCTCGCTATTGCCTGGAGTCGCTCCCGGAGTGAATCGGCCGCGGAAGGCGAAGCCCTCCGATTCCAGCGCCGCCAGCGCAACCTCGACCGCGCTTCGCCGCACGCTTAAGGTCGCCGCCAACGCCTCCACGACGACGGGGCCCAGCCCTTCCAGCCTGCCGCGCACCAGCTCGACGAGCGCCTCCTCCCGCGTCCACTCGCGGGCCAGACGGGGCGGCGGCGTGATCGCCGGCTCCAGGAGCAGACCCGGATGAACTGCGAGAAGCTGCGACAGCCTCTCCGCCGCCACCCAAAGGCGCGGCCCCCCGTCGGGCAGCATTGCGACCGCGACCCGGTGGGCCGAGGCCAGCGGATCGAACAGGCGAGCCCAGCCGGAGCGGACGCCTTCCTCCACCGTCACGAAGCCGAGGGTCAACAGGGCATCATGCAGCTCGTCCGGCGTTGCGGCCTCGGGCCACGCTTCCTCGCGCACCCGGGCAATGGCGCTCGCGTCAAGGGCGCCCAAATCCGAGGCGGTCTCCGGATCGAGCCAGCGCCGGAGGGCGACCGCCTGGGTGCGCCGCTCTTCGAGAGGCGCGTCGTCCAGGAAGGCGTAGGGCTGCGCTTTGAGCACCTCGTGAGCGAGGGGCGACGGCTCTACGACGTCGCGGGCCACGAGCGTCAGCTCACCGGCCTCGATCCGCCGAAGGAGCGCTTCCAGTCCCTCGATGTCCATGGCCTCTTCCAAGCAGTCGTTCAGGGTCTGCTCCACCAGCGGATGATCGGGGACCTCGCGCTCGCCCACGATGTTCTCCAGGCAGGCGAGCTGGTCGGGAAAGACGACGGCGATCAGATCCTCGGCCTGCTGACGCAGCAGCGGCGCCGGCACCTTGCGTCCGCCCCTGTGGCGAGGGATGGCGAGCGCCCGGCCGGCGTTCCAGCGCCAGCGCACGCCAAAGAGCGGCGCGTCGAGCACCGCCTGGGTGAGCACGCCGCGCACGGTGTTGGAGTGGAGGAAGTGGAAGGCGTCCTCCAGAGGGAAACTGTGGGTGGGCCCCAGGGAGAGGATGATGGCGTTCTCCGTGGCCGCCGCCTGCAATTCGAAGTTGAAGGTCTGGCAGAAGCGCTTGCGCAGGGAGAGCCCCCAGGCCTTGTTGAGGCGGCTGCCGAACGGCGCGTGGACCACCAGGTGCATGTCCCCGGCCTCGTCGAAGAAGCGCTCGGTGACCAGCGTGCTCTGGCTCGGCATGCACCCCAGCGCGAGCTGCGAGGCGGTCAGATAGTCGGCGATCTGCGCCGCCGCCGCGGGCGGCAATCCCAGCTCGCCTTCCAGCCACTCCACCGCCGCGGCTCGCGAGCCGTCCTTCACTCGGCTGCCGACCTCCTCCCGCAGCCGCGAGACGGCGACCGACAGCTCCGCCGTGCGCGCCGGCGCCTCACCGAGCCAGAAGGGAATGGTGGGCGGCTGCCCCTTGGCATCCTCCACCAGCACCCGCCCTTGCTCGACCTTGATGATGCGCCACGAGGCGTTGCCGAGCTGGAAGATGTCGCCCGCCAGGCTTTCGACGGCGAAGTCCTCGTGGACCGTGCCGACCGTGGTCCCCGCCGGCTGGAGCACCACCTGGTAGTCCGCGAGGTCGGGGATGGCGCCGCTCGAGGTGATGGCCGTCAGCCGCGCTCCCTTGCGGGCGCGGATCACTCCGTTCACCGCGTCGTGGTGGAGATAGGCGCCGCGCCGCCCGCGGCGGGTGGTGAAGCCCGTCGAGAGCATCGCCACCACCTCGTCGAAGTCCTTCCGCTCCAAATTGCGGAACGGCCAGGACCGGCGGACCATCGCGAAGAGGTCGTCCTCTTTCCAGTCCTCGACGGCTGCCGCGGCCACGATGTGCTGGGCCAGGATGTCGAGCGGCCGCTCGGGGATGATCAGGCGGTCCAGCTCTCCCCGGCGGACGGCGTCCACCAGGGCCGCGCACTCCACGAGCTCGTCGCGGGTGAGGGGGAAGAGCCGCCCCTTGGGCAACCCGCCGAGCTGGTGGCCGGAGCGCCCTACCCGTTGCAGCAGGGTGGCGATCGAGCGCGTCGAGCCGAGCTGGCAGACCAGATCGACCGAGCCGATGTCGATCCCCAGCTCCAAGGAGGCCGTCGCCACCAGCGCGGAAAGCTCGCCGGCTTTGAGCCGCCGCTCGCTCTCCAGCCGGTGCTCCTTGGCCAGGCTGCCATGGTGGGAAGCCACCCTCTCCTCCCCCAGCCGGTCGGAGAGATGGCGGGTGACCCGCTCGGCGAGCCGCCGGGTGTTGGCGAACACCAGGGTCGTGCGGTGCTCGCGGATCAGCTCGGCCAGCCGGTCGTAATACTCGTCCCACACCTCGTTGGCCATCACCGCTTCGAGCGGCGAAGAGGCTGGCACCTCGACGGCGAGATCCAGCCGCCGGCCGTGCCCGGCGTCCACGATGACGCAGCTCGGAGTGCCGTCCGGGGCCACGCTGCCGGCCCCCACCAGGAAGCGGGCGACCTCTTCGATCGGGCTCTGGGTGGCGGAGAGGCCGATGCGGAGAAGGCGCCTGCCGCCCGTACCCTCCGTCCCCATAGTCGCTAACTTTGCGACCTCAGAGCGCCCCCCGCCCAAGACCCTCACCCCTGCCCCTCTCCCGACCACCCCATCCCCCTCCCCGGGAGAGGGGTACCCGGCTGGGGCGGTCTTGGCTGTTCTCCCTCTTCTCCCGGTGAGGGGGTGGAGGGGGTCGGGAGAAGAGGGCCGGGGTGATGAGGGTCTTGGGTGGGGGACCTCCCCGGCAAGGTTGCCTTGGACCAGCGCCTCCAGCCGCTCCAGCGAAAGCGACAGGTGCGAGCCCCGCTTGTCGTCCGCCACGGCGTGAATCTCGTCCACGATCACCGTGCGCACGGTCGAGAGCATCCGGCGCCCGCCATCGCTGGTGAGGAGGATGAAGAGCGACTCCGGAGTGGTCACCAGGATGTGCGGCGGCTTCTTGATCATGGCCGTACGCACTCCGGACGGCGTGTCCCCCGTACGCACTGCGGTGCGGATCTCCACGTCCGGCAGCCCCAGGGCGGCCAGCTCTTCGCGGATTCCCGCCAGCGGCTCCCAGAGGTTCTTCTCGACATCGTTCGACAGCGCCTTGAGCGGCGAGATGTAGACCACCTCCGTCTCGTCCGGCAGGCCACCGTTCAGCAGGGCCTGGCGCACCAGGTCGTCGATGGCGGAGAGGAAGGCGGCGAGCGTCTTGCCCGAACCCGTGGGAGCGGCGATCAGCGTGTGGCGACCGGCCCGGATCTCGGGCCACGCCCGCGCCTGAGGCACGGTGGCGGCCCCGAAACGCTTCGAGAACCAGGCGGCGACGGCGGGATGAAAGTCGGTGAGTGGCATGGCTGATATCTCCGGCATGGGCGCAAGAGGAGCGGAAGACGCCAAGGATAACAGAGAAACAAGCGGGAGGATTCCGTCGGCAGGCCCAACCTCGCAATTAATCAGCTCCTGTTGAAGGGCTCTTCGCCAGAACGGCTTGACGGAACTATACGCATACTTTAATCTTCGGATTCAGAGGATATCTTAGTCACGAGGCACTGGATGGTCTTTGCCACAGTGACACCTCAGTCCTTCTTGGCGGGAGAAGGGTAACCCAGCGGCACGAGCTTGTGGCGCTGGCGGCGTAAGACTCCGGGAAAGGTAGTAGGCAATGACCTTCTCAGCGTTGTCCGAGTCTGGTCTTATCGAGCTTGGAGTGTCTCCGGCCGGCACTGCCACCGTAACGTCGCCCGGGCTCGCCGTTCCCCCGGTCATCGGCCGGCTCGCGGGTCTCCCCGCACGGGTTCTGGAGCCGCTCAAGAGTCCCATCGCGGCGGCGCTGCTGCAAGCTCGAGAGGAAGTGGAACGGGAACTCGCGGGAGCCAGGAACGCAATGGTCGACGCGATCGCCGAGACCCTCCCCGGCTTCGGCCCCACCGACCGGCGGCTCCTGCTTGCGGTCAAGCGGAACTGCTTCAACGGAGAGGACATAAACCGATACAGCAAGAAAGCTGAGTGGTCCGCACTCCTCCAGGTCTCGGCGAGCCTGGCGGAGCGAATCATGACCCTCGAGGAGCAGCTCCAAGCGCAGGACCGCGAGCTCGACCTCCTCTACGCGCGCGAGCTCACCCGAGAGCGTCGCCATGTCCTCGACCTCGTCGAGGACCGGAGGTTCCTTCGGGGCGTGGCCATGGGAACGCCGGACCTGGTGCAGAAGGTTCACAGTCAGGCACCGTCCCTCCTGGCATCGGACTTTGCGAAGCCCTCTGCGAAATGGGAGGAAAGCCTTCTGCGATTCGTCACCCGAGCCGCGGCGAAACTGTCCGCCAATTCGACGCTCACCTCCTACGCACCCGGGAGTATTCGACGCTCGGCCGTCGCGTGCGGCCTGCAGTTCGACCGCGCTCCGCAAACGGAAGTCTCGCTGGTCCGACTGAAGCGCCCGCAGCTCGAGCAATTTCAGGCACTGCTGATGTGCCATCCGACGGTGCGAAGGCGTGCCCTGGTGGCATGGAACGACAGCGCCGAGGAGCTCGAGCCGGGGCGTTTCCGCTTCGTGCGCGACGGTCACTGGAAGCTCGAGCCTGACGCGGAGGAGTTGCAGTACGTCGAGCCCGCGAGGGTCAAGGTAACCCCCTCCAACCCCCTGTTGGGCTCCGCACGCGAGATGCTGCGGGAAGGTGTGCTCCGATACGACGATCTCCTGGCTCGCCTGGAGACCCTTCCGACCGGGGGCGCGAGCGATGCTCGGGCCGGCCTCGAACAGCTCATCGAGCTCGGGCTGCTGCTCCTCCTTCCACCCTGGTCCCTTTATGAGCCTTGGCTCGAGCGGCGAATCAGCCACTTCCTGCGTTCGATCCCGGAGGAGGAGAACGGCGTCCGCGAGATCGCGGAGGCCGTCGCAGAGCTCGTGTCAAGAGAGGAGGCCTTCGCCTCGGCTCCTCGCCCCGAGGTCGCGGTGTTCGAGATGGCCGAGTCGTACTCGCGGCTGATGCACACGGTGGCGCCCTTCGCCGGGCACCACGGGCGTCTCGTGACCCGGGCGAGCTTCTTCGAAGACGTGCTGTGCGAAGCCGTGCAAGACTCTGGCGAGGATCGCGGTGTCTTCGAGATCGCGTCGACGACGGTAGACGAGATTCTCCGCGTCGTCCGGCTGGTCTCGCGGTTCGATGGATTGTTCAATCTGCGCCACGACGTTCAGCACACGCTGGCCTCCTGGTGGCGGAATCATGCGCCGGCTCGTCGCCAGATCCCGTTCAACGAGCTCGCCGAGGGATTCGCTCCGGTATGGAGGCAGTTTCTCAAATTTTATGATGAGGCCAAGGAGTCTCCGCTCAGCACCTTCGATCCCTTGTCATCGTCCGCCCTCGCGGCTTTGCGGGAGAATCGACAATGGCTCCTCTCCCGAACTTGGGAGCTGGTAGACAGGTCCCCAGCGAAGGACTCGCTTTCGGCGCCGGCGCTCACAGAGCTGCTGGAAGCCCTTCCACGCCGTTATGCACCCCTCGTGGGCGCCAGTGTGTTCCTCCAGCCTACGAACCCTGAAGGCACTGCCTGGGTGCTCAACAACGTCACCGAAGGTACGGGACGGTACCTGAGCCGGGTCGTGCCGGTGTTGGAGGGCTGGCGTCGCGATCGCATGCTCGATCACCTCACCGCGAGATCCGTGATCGATCTCGAAAGCGAGGAGGCGGACCTGCTCGAGGTCAAGCACCCCTGGATGAATCTCGTGAGAGCTCATCCGCCTCAAGCCGCCAGGGTCCTGGACCTCCGCGGCCTGCATCACGACCTGCCGCGCGAGCGCAGGCTCAGCCTCGGCGACCTGGTGGTTCAGGCGGATCTCGATGCCGAGACCTTCCGTCTGGTGGACCGCTCCGGCCGTCGCGTCCTTCCGACGAGCCTCAGTGCCATTTCCGACTCCGGGCTGCCGAATCGATTGCGCTTCCTGCTGATGTTCGGGCCTGGAGAGGCTCGTGGCGTGTTTCCGTTTTCTTGGTCCGAGGGCGAGGGGGACGTCGTGTCCATCCATCGTCTGACGTGCGAGAACGTGGTCACCCGCCGCCGTGCATGGAAGATCGCGGTCGCGAGGCTTCGTGAGCGCGTTGAGAGTGTCACCGACCGTCAGTCCTATGTACTCATCGATCGGTGGCGCCGAAGTTTGGGACTTCCGGAGGAAGGGTACTACCACGAGCTTGCGAACCGCGGAAAGCAGAAGCCGCAGTTTGTGCGCTTCGACTCGCCCTCGCTCTGTCGTCTGTTCGTCTCCAGCCTCGGAAGGATGGCGGGAGCGTCGCTGCACTTCGTCGAGTCCTTACCATCGTCGATGGACTTTCCGCTCGATGCCTTCATGGAGCGACGAGGCTTCGAGATTTTGATCGATCAACTGGCGATCCGTGACCTCGGCGGAAATTCCTCCGCGAGCTGAGCGGGTCGCAAGCGAGAGATCGCATCTCTCAGAAAGGAGCACCGGAATGTCTGAACCCAAGGATACCCAGAATCTGGAGATTGAGGCCCTCTCCGACGACGATCTTGAGTCGGTGAGCGGCGGTGTCGTCGCCGTCGATCCCATCGACACCTCAGGCGGCAGCTGCGATAGCAGTGGTACGACGTGCAGTACGAGCGGCGGTACATGTCATAGCAGTGGTGGAAAGTGTAGCACCAGCGGCGGCTCGTGTGGCGCCTGAGAGTTCAATGATTGGGCCGCTCCTCGGGCGTATGGGCCCGGGAGCGGCAGTATCTTGTGTAGGAGCGATACGATGGAGCACGAAGCGGAAACCCGTATCGCGGCGAGCTTCGCCGACCTGATCGCCCCGACGTCGACCGAGGTCTTCTTCGCCGACTACTGGGAGACGACTTTCCTCCATGTCCACAACGCGCCCGGGCGTTTCGCCCGCTACTTCTCTCTGCGCGATATCGACACGTGGGTGAGTTCGACCCGCAGCGGTGTGGTGTTCGTTCTGTTACCGAAGGATGAGGGGATACGGTTCGACATCCATCAGGCGCAAGACCTCACGCCGGGCGACGTTCTCGGCAACTTCAGGAGAGGATGCGCCCAGATCCTCAAGAGGCTGGCCGACTGGCCCTCCCTCCAGGGCCTCGTCCATCATCTGGGCAGGGTTTTTCACGCGGATGTCCAGGTCAACGCCTTCTTGACTCCGGCAGGGGCGAGGACGCTTCCGACCTATACTGCCAACGACGACATCTTCGTCCTGCAGTTGAAGGGCGAGGCGGTCTGGCGGCTCCACGAACTCACCGTGCTGCAACTCGACCTGTCGCAGAAGAGGAACCTCGAATTTCCCGCGGAATGGCAACGCCGCACCGAGGCTTCGGTTCTTGCCGAGGTCCGCCTGCGGCCTGGTGACCTGCTTTTCATCCCGCGGGGGATGCCGCACTTCGTCACGCCCCCGGACCGTACGAGTTTGCACCTTAGCCTCTACATCACACCGTTGTTCTGGACGGACTTTCTCAAGCTCGCCTCCGAGTATGCAGCGGTCCACTTCCAGGAGCTGCGACGAGCCCTCCCACCTGGCTTCGTCGACAGTGACGAGATCTGTGACCGCATGCGGAGCACCTTTCAGCAGGTGATGGGGGTATTTCAGGAAGTCTCCTTCGACGGTGTGCTCGCCGCGGCGAAGCGCAACCGGGTGGCTCTCCAGGGATTCCCGTGCGACAGTCAGTTCGACGCTCCGGCAGGAACCGAAGGACTCACTGTGGACTCGGAGGTCGAGCGACGGCAGGATGTTCTCTGTACGGTCGAAGAGGTCTTTGACGCCGAGCGGAACCGCAAGATCACTCTCTTCTTCGGCGATGGACGGCTCAGCGGGCCACCGCGCCTGCTTCGAGCGCTGGAGTTCATCCGGGACCGCAGCCGGTTCCGCGTGTCCGAGATCCCCGGCCTGGATGCGAATGGAAAGCTGGTGCTGGCGCGCCGTCTGATCGCAGAGGGGCTATTGACACCCTCCCAGGCTGCAGAGGAGCTCATCGCTGACTCCGTGGCGGCGCTGCCCTGACCGGCAGAAACCGCGGCCGGCTACCTACTAACGATCCATACCCTTCCCGGGGAATGCGGCGAGTGCTGCAAGAGCATGCGGAAGGAGCTGGCGTAGCGCGCTTGCCGGGTCTTCGGCAGCCTTCCCCACCGCGGGCTCCCAGAGCCACGAGAGGTCGGTTCCCCGACCGGGGCATGCCTCGTCGAGAGTACGTATTAGAAGGCGGCTGAGGTAGACCTCCTCCGCGTTGGTGATCCCTAGCCGAGACGCAGTCATATGGAGCTGACTCGCGCCGATGCGGAGCCGGGATCCACGATCTACAGGTCCGATCGCGGCGGAGAGCCTGCTGGCGCCCACGAGGACGAGACCCGGTGGCGAGAGATCGGAGGCGTCGTCGCGGGCGCGAACAGTCCGTGCTTCGTCAAGGCTACTGAACAGGAACTGAAGGAAGAGCTCCATCTGGGACCACGCGACGGCATCGCCCTTCCCGACCACCTTCGGAAGGTCCTGCCCCAACCAGTCGACGCCATATCGGAGGAGGTCGGCCAACTCGCCCTCACCGATGGCAAATCCGAGAGCCTGCCGGAGCAGGAGTCTGTACGCCTGGGCGAGTTGGACCGAGCGCGCGGTGTCTCCGAGACGGAAATGGAAATCGATTGCCGCCACGCTCGACAGCGTGAAGTAGTCGAGGGAGAGGCGAAACCGGCTCGGTCCGCCGTAGCGCTCGATCTCGGGTCGAAAAGGCACCACGTGATATGAGTTGTCCGGGTAGACCGAGTCGTCGACCTCGTGCGGATCGGCTTTCAGTATCGCTGTGTTCGAGCGCCGGATCGCATCCCCCTCCAGAAAACGCGTTGAAGGCTCGCGGGCCAGGAAGGTACGTGCTGCACGCTCCATCTCGGCGAGCACTCGCTCGGCGGCACCGGTGACCGGCCGCAGCCGCAGTCGGATGTGAGGGCCCCCGAGACCATGGCGGATGAAGAAAAAGCCCGTGATCGATCCATCTCTTGCGAGAGTGGCGACGAGCGGGTGTACGAAGCCCCGGACGGCGCGATCAAGGTCCTCGTGATAGTAGAGGTGGCCGGAGAGCCACTGCTCTCGGCCCTCCTCGCGGGTTTCGGCTTGCCGGATGGGTGGGTCCATGGCGTGACGCTGGAGAGAGCCCCTCAATGGCAGACTCTGCCGCAGGACTGGGCTCCACGACCGCAATTCACCTCGGCAATTGTACCGCAGGAACCAGCCCGGTCAGTTTGTCCATGTCGTCGTCGAGGTCGAGGGCTTCGTCCCGTAGGGGTCAAGGCAGCCGGTATTCGTATAGTCTCCCTTGCATGAAGGGAGAACCCAAGCTCGTCCTCGCCTTCCTCGCCACGCTCCTGCTGCTGGCGGCAAACGGCTACGTCTCCCAGCGGGCCGTGCAGGTCGTCACCGGCAACGAACGCCTGCTGGCCCACACCGAAGAGGCGCTGTCTGCGCTCGAAGCTCTGCAATCCACCGTCACGGACGCGGAGACGGGACAGCGGGGATTCGTGCTCACCGGCAGGGAGCCCTATCTCCTGCCCTATCAGGAAGCGCGGGCATCGCTGTCGGACCGCCTGGGCCGGCTGCGCTCGCTCACCGCCGACAACCCCGTCCAGCAGGCCCGTCTCCCCCTCCTTGAAAGCACGATCCAGGAGAAGCTGGCCGAGCTCGGAAAGACCCTTGAGCTGCGGCGAACGGGTGGCCTCGACGCGGCCCTCGCCGTCGTCGAAACCGGTCGGGGAGCCTCGTTGATGAGCAGCATTCGGGAGATCGTCGCCGGCATGAAGGCCGAGGAGAACCGCCTGCTGAAGCTCCGCGTCCGGGAGTCGGAGCACAACGCCGCCACCGTTCAAGCGACGATGTGGGTGGCCAATCTGATCGCGATCACTCTGCTGGCCGCCTTCACTTTCCTCGCCTTCCGCCGTCTCGCCGAGCAACTCCACAATGCGCAGCTTCTCGCGGAGCACCGAGACCGCTTGCAGGTGACTCTGGAGAGCATCGGCGACGCGGTGCTCGCCACTGACGAGAGAGGCTGCGTGCAGATCCTGAATCCCGTGGCCGGAAATCTCCTCGGCTGGTCTCCGGCCGAGGCTGAGGGCCGCCCGCTCGCGGAGGTCTTTCACATCGTCAACGAGGAGACGAGGAAGCCCGCCGAGGACCCGGTGGAGAAAGCGATCCGCCTGGGAATGGTGGTGGGCCTGGCCAACCACACCATCGTCATCTCGCGGGACGGGCGCGAGACGCCGATCGAGGACAGCGCCGCTCCCATCAAGGGCGCGAAGGGGAAGATCCTGGGCGTCGTGCTGGTCTTCCGCGACGTCAGCGAGCGCAAGCGCTTCGAGAGCGAGCAGGAGCGGCTGGCCGAAGGCGAGCGCATGGCCCGCATCCAGGCCGAGGAGGCCAACCGTTCGAAGGACGAGTTCCTGGCCACCGTCTCCCACGAGCTGCGCAACCCGCTCAACGCCATCGCCGGCTGGACGGTCATCCTGCGCAACGGCCCGGCGGACGAGCAGGCCTGCCAGCACGCCGCCGAGGTCATCGCGCGCAACGCGCGGGCGCTGACGAGGATCGTCGAGGACATCCTCGACGTGTCGCGGATCGTCACCGGCAAGCTGCACATCGAGCCGCGGGAGACCGAGCTGACGCCCGTGGTGCAGGCCGCTGTGGACTCCGTGCGGCCGGCGGCGGAGGCCAAGCGGATCCGAATCGAGACGCGCCTCGCGCCCGCCGGACCGGTGTGGGGGGACCCCGACCGCCTGCAACAGGTGATCTGGAACCTCGTCTCGAACGCCGTCAAGTTCACGCCCAAGGAGGGCAGCGTCGAGGTGCGCCTCTACCGCGCCGATTCGCAAGTGGAGATCGTCGTCAGCGACAACGGTCCGGGCATCCCGGGAGAGCTCCTCCCTCACGTCTTCGATCGCTTCCGCCAAGCCGACAGCACCTCCACCCGCCGGCACGGGGGACTGGGGCTCGGTCTCGCCATCGTCCGCCATCTCGTCGAGCTGCATGGCGGCAACGTGGCGGTGGCCAGCGGCGGCCCCGGCCTTGGAACCACGTTCACCGTGTCTCTCCCCGTCCGCACTCTGGGAACGGTGCGGGCGGCGATGCCGGCAGCGGGAGAATTGAGGGAGCCCCCGTTCGCCCTGGCGGCAGAGACTCCCCTGCTCGGGCTGCGCACCCTGGTTGTCGAGGACGACCCGGACTCGCTGGAAATGGTCTGCACCCTGCTGGCGCAACGCGGTGCTGACGTACGGCCGGCGGCCTCCACGGCGGAAGCGCTGGCCGTGATCGAGTGCTGGAAGCCGGACCTTCTGATCTCGGATCTCGGAATGCCGGAGGAGGACGGCTATACCCTCATCCGTCGGGTGCGAGCCCTGCCGGCCGACCGTGGCGGCCAAGTGCCGGCCGTGGCCCTCAGCGCCCGCACCCGGCCGGAGGACCGGATCGAGGCCCTCTCGGCGGGCTTCCAGATGCACGTGGCCAAGCCCGTCGCGCCCGCCGAGCTCCTGGCCGTGGCCGTCACCCTGGCGGGACCCGGCCGGATCTCGTAGCCTTTTTACCGCCAGTGGCCGCGCATGTACCGCCAGTGGCCGCGGCGGCCGCGTTCATACCGCGGAGCCACCCAGGCGGCACGTACGTGCGGCGGTCGCGTCCAAGCGCCGGGAACCCAGGACCACTCGGCGCCCACCCAATCCCAGTAACCCGGCACCCAGTAA
Source organism: Thermoanaerobaculia bacterium (assembly GCA_035996875.1). Lineage (GTDB taxonomy): Bacteria > Acidobacteriota > Thermoanaerobaculia > Multivoradales > UBA5704 > DATARR01. The sequence continues at coordinate 113,179 of DASYJD010000025.1, read as the reverse complement.
TAGCCGTCGCCCGGGCTCGTCACCGCGACTTCCGCCCGCAGCCCTGGCGGGGGTACGCCCACATCAATGCCGACACCGCCACTCACGCCGTAGCAACCCGCCAGAAAGGCGAGCAGCGAGGCCCCCAGGAGTGTCGTCACAACCGTTGATTTTCCTGACATTGGATACCTCCTTGGACCGGAGCCCCTTTGCCGCGGTCTCCCGCTCTCCGGTGCAAGGGTCAGGCCAGAAGCAGGCTGCGCTTCATCCCGGGTGCTTCGCCAGGAGCTCCTTGGCCTTCGCCAGCGTCGACTCCTGCTCCACCACCAAGTCGGGCACCGGCTGGCGGCCGAGGAGCTTGCGGCAGATCTCTCGCGCCTCGGCGGCTTTCGCGGGGAAGTGATCGAAGAGGGCTTCGGCGAGGAAGAGATCGTTGTCCCAGTTGGCTGGGCCGAGGGCGACGGCGCGGCGCAGCTCGGAGACGGCCTTGTCGCGGTCCACCCAGCCGGTGAAGAAAGGCACCTTGGGGGCGAGGGCGTGGAGGCGGCCCAGAATGCGGTGGCCGGCGGCGTCCTCATAGCGCTCGTCGAGGGCGTTGAGAATCTCGGAGTAGGTCTTCACCTTGTCCCCCACGCCCTGGCGGGCCGCGGCGAGGTGGCCGAAGGCGTCGCCCCAGAGACCCCAATCGACGGCGGACCACAGGAAGAGCGGCGCCGCCTCCGGAGCGCCGGCGAGGGCTTTCGCGGCCTGAGCAGGCGTCATGGCGTCGAGCTTCGCCCGTCCTCCCGCGCGCTTGGCCAGCCGGCTGATCGCCGCCTCGGCCACCTCCTTGCCGCGGCCGAAGACCTTCTGCTTCTCGTCGTTCGTCGAGGCCACGAAGTCGCCCTTGAAATGGAGGGCGCGCAGCAGCTTCCAGGAGCCCTCCAGGCGGTCCGGCTGCTCCTTGACGGCCCGCTCGAAGTCCGCGATGGCCTCGTTGATGGGCCCGGGCTGAGCCTTGGCCCCCTGATGGCCCTCCGCCCGCCGCGCATAGGCGGCATCGCCTGCGGCAATGGCATCGGCTTGGGCAGTGAGGGTTGAAGGGAGAAGGAGAGAGACGAGGGTCAGAAGACAGAGGAATCGGAGGGGGGGATTCATGGACGGAGATTGTAAACCGGGGTGGCCCTCATCACCCCGGCCCGGCCTCTCGAACTGTCTCCCACAAACCCCTCATCACCCCGGCCCTCTTCTCCCATCGCCCTCCCCCCGACCGGGAGAAGAGGGAGAACAGCAAGAGCGCTCCGACCGGCACCCCCAGGTGCCAGCCGTTTCGCAAGATTCGCAGGTATCATTCTCTCCAAGGAGACTCCCCCATGGCCGAATCCCTCGCCGTCCACGCTCGGACCACGCCCGCCGCCGAGAAGCTGCGCTCGCGCATGATCAATCCGTGGCTCCTGCGGGGGTTCATGCTGGCCAAGCTGCCGCTCGCCCTGATGGCGGGGCTGCGGGTGCGGGAATTCGATGGGGACCGGTGCGTGGTCACGGTGCCTTACGGCTGGCGGACCCGCAACCCCTTCCGCTCCACCTACTTCGCCGCCCTGAGCATGGCCGCCGAAATGTCGACCGGGGCGCCGGCGATGATGGCCGTCCAGATGGCATCGAGCCCCGTGGCGCTGCTCATCGTCAACCTGGAGGCGACGTTCGGCAAGAAGGCGACGGGGCTCACCGCGTTCACCTGCGAGGACGGCGCGAAGGCCTTCGCCGCGGTGGCGGACACTCTGCGTACAGGCGAGCCCGCCACGGCGCGCCTGGAGAGCGTGGGCCGCTCGAAGGACGGCACCGAGGTCGCCCGGTTCGTCTTCACCTGGTCGTTCAAGAAGCGCTCGAAGGGATAAGGCGATCGTGCGCGTCGCCCTCGCCCAACTCTCGGCGTCCTCCGACCGCGACGCGAACCTCGCCCGCGTCGTCGAGGCCATGAACGCAGCTCACGAGGCCGGGGCGGACCTGATCGCCTTTCCCGAAGTCATCCTCGACCGCTTCTTTCCTCAGTACCCCGGAGATGGGAAGGCCCTCGCCCTGGCGGAGCCGATCCCCGGGCCTTCCTCCGATTTGATCGCGGCCAAGGCCCGGGAGCTCGGGCTGGTCACCGTCTTCAATCTCTACGAGCTTGGAGAGGATGGGCAACGCTACGACAGCTCGCCGGTCTTCGATGCGGACGGCACCCTCCTGGGCATCACCCGCATGATCCACATCACGGATTACGAGGGCTTTCACGAGCGGGACTACTACCACCCGGGCGACAACGGCGTGCCCGTCTACTCGACGCGCGCCGGGCGGATCGGCGTCGCCATCTGCTACGACCGCCACTATCCGGAGGTGATGCGCGCGCTCGGGGTGGCGGGCGCGGAGGTGGTGGTCATTCCCCAGGCGGGGACCCTCGGGGAGTGGCCGGAAGGCCTCTACGAGGCCGAGGTGCGCACGGCCGCGTTTCAGAACGGCTACTTCACCGCCCTCGCCAATCGGGTGGGCGAAGAAGGGAAGCTCCATTTCGCGGGCGAGTCCTTCGTGGTGGACCCGGAAGGGCGAGTCGTCGCCCGCGGCAAGAGCCTGGAAGAGGATCTGGTGATCGCCGATCTCAATCTCGAAGCCTGCAAGACCTCCACCGCCCGCCGCCTCTTCTGGCGCGATCGGCGGCCCGAGCTTTATCGAGGCTGGCTGTAGGCCTATCGGCCAGTTCGGAAAGTTCCAATGTCAGGATGCTCGAGCGAGCAGCCATTGCTCAAGGTGGAGCAGCCGTTGCTCAAGGTGGAGCAGCCGTTGCTCAAGACGGAGCAGCCGTTGCTCAAGACGGAGCAGTCATTGCTCAAGACGGAGCAGCCGTTGCTCAAGGCGAAGCAGTCGTCGCTCAAGACGGAGCAGCCGTCGCTCAAGACGGAGCAACCGTCGCTCAAGACGGAGCAACCGTCGCTCAAGATGGAGCAACCGTTGCTCAAGACGGAGCAGCCGTTGCTCAAGACGGGGGACTTCCATCCGAGGCCGAGTGGGTGTAGCCTGTCGAGGATGTGCCGCACTGGAGGCCAGCGTGAGCACTAACCTAGACGTCCTGGAAGCCGAAAGACCTGGTATAGGAGAACTTATGCGTGCTGTGATTTATGGAAGCATCGCTCTGCTCGTCGCCACCATTGGCACAAGTCATGCCCAATCCTTGAACCCGGCATCGCAAGTGGAGGGAGCAGGACCTTCCTCAGGGAACAGTGCCGAAACCGTCAGCACTATCGAGAGTCGCATCGACGGCGAGTTCAAGGGCTGGGAAGGTGAGACTGTTTTCAAGCTTCAGAACGGGCAAGTATGGCAGCAGGCGTCGTATGGCTACAGATTCAATTACGCTTCTTCACCCAAAGTATCGATCTACCAATCAGGAGGCGTATTCCGCATGAAGGTTGAGGGGATCGATGAAGACATCGCCGTGCGACGCTACGGATGTTGAAGCCCAACACCAAATAACATAGCTACGCGGCATCGCCGGTTCAAACGCCACGTTCTCCCCGTGTCCAAGCTCATGGGCCGGCGGCGTATTCGGAAGACCTTCCCACCGGCCCAACGGGCCGGGAGATCCCAGCCCAGGGCATCTGAGGCCGAAGGCCGATGCCCTGGGAAAAAGGGCACCCCATCCCTGCGGCCTGAAGGGCCGCGAGAGCTTGACCGGCTCGCAGCCGCGGCCTTCAACTGAGGCCGCCGCGCCGTAGAGGACGGGGAATCCCTCAGGCAAAGGGATTCGGACGATTCCTGCGCTCCGGGGTCTCGAGCTTGTAATCTTCCTCGGCGCAGATCCTGCGCAACTCGAAGAAGGCATCGGCGATGGAGGTACCCTCCTTTCGCTCCTCGCCGGTTCGGACCACCTCCGAGAATCTCTGCTTGGCCTCCGCCACTTTCCAGTTCATTGGATACCTCCCCGGACATCCAGCATGTCCATCATGGCAGACCTTGCTGTCCAAGCTCATGGGCCGGCGGCGCATCAGCGTCGCAGCGCCGCCAGCCAAGGCGTACTCAGTCCCTAAAAGAAGTAGTCGCGCTCGCTACCCTCGAAAGCATCCGGTCGGCAGGCAACAGTTCTTGAAAGCGGCGGCCGGAGCCGCAGGGGCATGGGTCGTTCCGCCCCAGCTTCTCGAGAAGCTCTTTGTCTCCGTGCACTGTCTGCGGCCCCCGCTTGACGCGGGTTTCGGACGGGTAGCCCTTCCGGCGCTTACTGCTGCGCTCGAAAGCAAGGGAGGTCGGCGTAGCGATCTTGGCGTTTCATGGCGCACCTCCTTGGGTCGTGAGGCCCTCGCGGGCCTCGGTGGGAGGCGTGTTTCTATCAGACCACGCTGTGCTTTGCAATCCGTTGGTGCCCCTCGCCTGCGCAGCCAGTAGCGAAACGGCTGGCACCTCCCGAGCACCTCCCGAGGACTTCCATCCGAAGCCGAGTGGAGGTAGCATCTTCAGCGTGAGCATGAACCTAGAAGTCTTGGAAGCCGAAGTCCTGCAGTTGGCACCTGCCGATCGCTCGCATCTGCTCGAGCGGCTGATCGCTAGCCTTGATGCGGACCCTGAGGTCGAGGAAGCCTGGGAGCGAGAAGCGGATCGAAGGGAAGCCGAGTTGGAATCCGGTTCGGTCGCGGCAGTTCCAGGAGAGGAAGCCATCGCCCGGCTTCTGGCAAAACTCCCGCAGCGCCCTGAATCTTTACAACGAATAGGCCGGTCCCAAGAAGTTCAAAACGAGGCAATGCACCTTATGCCTGACGCACAGATTCAAGCGGCTATCGACAAGTACAATCTCGCCATGGGCTATTACTGCTCAGCAAGACCCACCCTACCCGCATTGGAGGAAATGACAACATCATTGGCCGCATCGGCGAGTTCATTGCCCTCCGCTTTCTTGAGAGTCTTGGGCAGCATCCGACAAAGGTCGAGGGCAACTCAAACCCTGGCTTTGATCTGATTGAAGATGAGGTTCAAACGCAGGTAAAAGTAATAACCGCGGAGAATCAGAAAGGCCGCAATGTGCGTCTTACCGAACCATGGACTCAACTAGTTCTTGTTGAGCTTGGCGAGCACTACAAGCCCAAGCGCATCGGATTGCTCACAAGAGCCCAGCATCAACAATCGTGTCAGGACAACCCAACGTGGAGCGTCATGCCATACGTCAAGCGTACAATGCTCGGGCACAAGGGACTCATTGGCAGATATGGGAGGGTGTATGAGGATAGTGAAGTCGCCGTATAACCTTCGCCGTCCCTCGGAAGGCCGGCTTATCCGGCGCACGGCGAACCTCTAAAGCGTTATGCACCAAGAAGAAGAATGGCAGAGTGGATGCCTGACCGTAGTGCCCAAGCCCTACCCGAAATCAGACATTCTGGTATCCTGAGGGCATGATCTCGACACCACAACCAACCGGCGCCACATCCACCGAATCCCCCCAAATTACCCCCGACGATCCGCGGTATCTCGCGGTGGTCGACAAGCGTTTCAACAAGCGGTTCCGCGCCAGCCCGGACTACGTCCGTCTTGTCAGCTCGACCGAGCAGGTGGTAGAGGCCGTCGAGGAGGCGGTGAAGGAAGGGCGGCGTCTCGTCGTGACGAGCGGCGGGCACTGCCTCGAGGGATTCGTGTCGGATCCCGAGGTGCGGGTGATCCTCGACGTTTCTCCCATGAAGCGCATTTACTTCGATGCGGAGCGCGGCGCCGTGGCCGTGGAGTGCGGGGCGACGGTGGGCGAGACGTTCCGGGCCCTGTTCGAGACGTGGGGCGTGGTGATTCCGCTCGGCGAACATCCGGATATCGGCATGGGCGGACACGTGACCGGCGGCGCCTTTGGCTTCCTCTGCCGACAGTTCGGTCTCGCCGCGGATTATCTCTATGCCGTCGAGGTGGTCACTGTGGACGAGGGTGGGCACGCGAGCAGCGTGGTGGCGACCCGGGAGGAATCCGACCCGAACCGCGACCTCTGGTGGGCGCATACCGGCGGGGGCGCGGGCAACTTCGGCGTCGTCACCCGGTTCTTGTTCCGATCGCCGGACGCATCCGGCGACGATCCCGCCAAGCTGTTGCCCCGCGCGCCGGAGTCGATCACGACCTTCAAGGCGGAATGGGACTGGAACGACATCGACGAGCCGGCCTTCCTCCGAATCCTCAGAAATCACGGCGTCTGGAGCGAGCAAAACAGCGGCGCCGAGTCTCCGAATGCCTCTCTCTGGGCGCTCATGGAAATTCATCGCAAGCAGTTTGGAAAGATCATCGTCCGCGGTGTGAGCACGGCCGGCGACGACGCCGAGCGGCAGATCGACGACCATCTGGCGGCGCTGAGCGAAGGGGGCCTCGCTCCGCACGGCCGGGAGATCGCGCGGATGTCCTGGCTCGAGTTCGCCTTGAACCCGTTACCCGATCTGTTCGCTATGCCGCCAGGCGGGGTGAGCGCCAAGGTGAAGGACGCGTTGCTCAAGAAACGGTTCACGGACGCCCAAATTGGCATCGCATACAACTACCTGACCCGCACCGACCACGACATCATGGGCGGCATGCTGGGACTCGCAACCTATGGGGGGCGAATCAACACCGTCGCGCGCGATGCGACCGCCGCCGCCCAACGCGATTCGATTCTCGATATCGCCTGCAACACCGGCTGGCTGGACCCACAGGAAGAGGCGAAAAATCTGACCTGGGTGCGCTCATTCTATCGGGATCTGTTTGCGGAAACAGGAGGCGTTCCGGTGCCGGGCGATGCGTATGATGGATCCTTCATCAATCATCCCGACACCGATCTCGCGGATCCCACCTTGAATACATCAGGCTTGCCGTGGCACACCTTGTATTACAAGGAGAATTACCCGCGCCTGCAGCGGGTCAAGGCGCGGTGGGATCCGCGGAATATATTCCGGCATGGGTTGTCGGTTCGGGTGGGGTGAGCCTACCCTCCCCCGTTCGAATTCTCCCCCGCCGTCTGGCTATCCGTCGGAGGCAGCTTCACGGGCTGCTTCGGATCGTTACGGCCGGGCCGCGGTGTGGCCAAGCCTTTGCCCTTCTCGACGTCATAGAGAATGTCGGCCGCGGTGCCGGTTCCCTGCTCGGCTTGGAGGGTCCAGATCCGTCCCAGAATGTAGCGGATGCGGAAGGTGCTGACGGGCTGGAAGAGGCCGATGCCGTAGGTGACGTAGAGGCGGGGCGTCAGGTATTTGCCCACCACCAGCGAGGCTTCCTGAAGGCCGCCGGTGCTCTCGATGCGCGCTTCTTCCAGGCCGAAGCGGGAGGCGATCTTCTTGGCGAGCAGGTCGCCGCCTTTCAATCCCAGCGAGGCGGCGGCGTTCGCCACCAGACTGCCTTCCTGCGGCGTGCTCTGCCCCAACGGATGGCCCAGCAGGAGATAGGCGAGGGCATCGCTCTGCCCCATCGCGGGAGTGGAGTAGAGGGTCGTCTGCGGGCTCTTGAGGGTTCCCTTGACGATGACGCCAGCGATCGTGCCATCTGTCGCCGTGCGATAAGCCTGCAAATCGAGACCGGGGTTGTCGACCGGGCCGCCGGCGAAGATGAGCCGGCCGTGATCGAGTGTGAGATCCTGGCCATAGGCCTTGTAAATGCCGTTCGCGATCTGCAGCTCGCCCACCGCCGTGACGGGCTTGGTCGGCTGCTCGTCGATCAGCAGGCTGCCGTAGGGATTGCCGGTGAAGCCGGAGGCGTCCACCTTGACCTTCTCGCCCAGGACGACGCGCACCCGGGCATAGAGCTCCAGCGCTTTCTTGGTCGCGTCGGCCGTCCGCTGCTCGGAGACGGGGATGATGACGATGTCCTTGGAGACCGGGATCGCGGCCCGCTTCTTCTTCTGCTGCGTAAAGGAGGCCTCGGGGACGTTCACGTCGCCGGTGACGTCGACCCGCTGATTCTGCATGGCGATCTTTAGGTGAGGAGTGACGATCACCCGGATCTCTTTGGTGTTGGAGACGAGGAACCGGCGCCCCTCGATGGTGAGGGCGGCCGGCTGCTGATCGAGCGGAACGGTGCCCGCGATCGTCACGTTCCCGCCGCCCGAGGTCGCCGAGCCGTTGACCTGGAGCGGGCCCGTACCATCGCTCTTCGCCGCCAACTCGATCTGCCGTACCTGGAGGTTGTACTCCGGCACGTCGACTTGGGCGCCCCGTAGCTGCACTGCGCCTGTGGCCTTCGGCGAGGCCACGGTGCCGCCGAGGGTGAGATCGGCGTCCAGCGTGCCCTTGGGATTCTTGAGAGCAGGCACGAAGCCTTCCACCAGCCCGAGGTTGGTGAAGTTGGCGGTGATGTGCCCGCCCACCGACTGCTGCTGGAGCGGGGCGCCCAGGGTGTTGTACTGCGGCAGCCGGAGAGTGCCGTCGACTTTCCCGGTGTCCGGAAAGTTGAGGGCCGCGTGCGCGGCGAGGCCGTCCTGGCCCGCCGTGAGGGTGACGGTCCCCTGATCGAAACGTATAGTCGCCGGCTTCCCACTCTCCAGCGGGTAGCGAACCTCGCCGGGGCCGGGCCGCAGGTCCACATTGGCGGTGACGAAGCCGTTCGGCGTTCCCTGTCCGCGGAAGGTGCCGTTGACGGCGCCGGTGATCGTGAGATCCGGCGGCAGGAACGGCTTGAACAGGGAGAACGGCAGGTCCGCGATCGTCCCCGAAGCGTTCCACGGACCGGTCTTGCTCCACTGGCCGTCGGCGCAGAGGCGGGCGTTGCCGTTATCGCGGGAGGTCCAGCAGAAGCTCCGCAGGCTGGCGGCGGTGGCGCTGGCCGTGAGGCCCGCGGAGCCGGCGAGCGCCCAGCTTCCTGCCTGCTGGTTTTTGAAGTCGAGGCGCTGGATCTGGCCGGCCCACGCCGTGGTGCCCTGAGCGCCGCCGGCCAATCCCAGGTCGAGGCTGCCCTCCGGGGCCCGCACGGCGAGGGTGACGGTGTGGCTGCCCTGCGTGCCGCGGCCGGTCAAGACCACCGTGTCGAAGGTCCGGCCGGCGGCACCGACCTTGGTGGCGTTGAGGTCGAGGACGATCTGCCCCTGGTTCGCCAGGTTCACGTCTGCGTTGAGGGCCAGGGTGGCGACGTTGTAGGTCTGGAACACCAACGACTGCCCGTTCCCCTGGGCGCGGACGTGCGGGGCCTTGAAGGGCCCCGAAAGGTTCCCCTGCACAGTGGCCGCGCCGCCCGCTTGCGGCAGGGCCTCACCCAGGTTGGGGGCTTCGAGGCGGAAGTCGAGGTTGGCGGCCGTCTTGGTGAAGCTGCCGGAGGCCGTGAGGCGGGCCGAGCCGGAGCGCAGGTCGAGCCGCGGCAGGTTGTAGCGTTCGCCCGCCAGCCCGAGGTGAACCGTGCCGGCCACCGGATTTCCTCGCAGGTTTCCGGTGAGGTCCATGACGTCTACCTGGCCGTAGGGATTGCCGTCGCGCAGCGCGCCGTCGCTCGTTGCCGCGAAGGTGAGCCGGCCCGGATACTGGGGATCGAAGGCGCCCGGGTCGAGGTTCTTACCCGTGACTTTCACCTTCCAGGTCACCTGCGGCTTCCAGGCGACGAGCCCCTCCGCGGCCAGTTGGCCGCGGAGCACGTCGCCCTGGAGGGAGCGAAGCGTCATCTTCTCCTGATCGCCGCGGCCGGAGAGCCGCCAGCGCCCGGGCGGAATACCCGGACCGGCGAGATCCGCGTTCAGGTCCACCTGGTAGGCGTTGAGCGTCCCCTTGACCTTGGCGTCTCCCTGGCGGCTCACCACGACGGGCTTCCCCTGGAGCGGATAAGAGAGGGCGCGCCAGTCGGCCACCACGTCGAGGTCGAGATCCTTCTTGGCGGTGCCGAGGGTGCCCTTGGCGGTCAGGTCAGAGCCGTTCGCCGTCTTCACGTTCAGCGACTCGATCAGGTAATCCGTGCCGCGGCGGGCCAGCCGGTAGGTGGCGACGGCAGGGCCGAGATCCGGGTACGAGCCGGCGACCTTCCCCTCGGAGGTGAAATCGTTGAGCTTGCCCTTGATCTTGACGTTGGCCTCGGCCACCTTCGCGGCGGGCCACGCCGCGTTGAGGGCGTGCGCGTCCACGTCTTTCACGTGAGCGGCGAGGTCCAGCCCCACTTCGCGCATTGGAGTGAGGACGTCGCCCTTCGCCTGGGCCGCGAACGGCTTACTCACGCGCACGTCGATCCCCAGCTTCTCCAGGGTGCCGCGGAAGGTCCCCGAGGCCACGACCGGAGGCACCTCGGGCCCGTTGTAGTTGGCCTCGGCCTGGAGGTCGAGGTCGTAGGCGCCCACGGGCTTCACGTCCCCGGAGGCCCGCAGCTTGAAGGTGGGGCCGTCCACCTTCAGGCTGCGCAGGTGGAGGAGGTCGCTCAGCCGATCGCTCTGGGCGTCGAGGGCGATCTGGTCAAGCCGGAAAGGCGGCGCGGCCGGCTGCCCCGGCGGGGGCGCGTGCACGATCTCCAGATCCTGGATCAGGGCGTCGCGCACGACGATGTTGACCGGCAGGTGGATGTCGACCAGCTTGCCGTCGCTCGTGTCCGTCTTCGTTGGCTGGAGGACGACCCGGATTTTCTCGGCATGCAGGCTCTCGACGTCCAGTTGCCGGCCGCGGAGCTTCCGGGGGTTCCAGGCGAGCGCCACGTGGCCGATCTGCACGTCCATGGTGTCCGTCTTGTAATGGACGTCCCGCAGATCCAGCGGCCCGGTGAGAGGTCCGCGCTGGGCTCCGATTGTCAACGTGCCGGGGATGAAAGGCGCAATACGGGTGAGGAGGATGTGGGTGCCCCGCTCCGTCGTCACCGCGTACAGCACGAGGGCGATGCCGAGGATCAACGGCACGAAGAGGATGAGGAGCAGGCGGAGCGTCCAGCGCAGGACGCCGCGGCGCTTCCTCGGCGCGGGGGCCGGAGGCGTCGGCTTGGGGGCCGGTGTCGGAGTTTCTTCGCTCACAGGTCCGGTCCGATGTTCAGGTGGAAGCGGATGGGATGGCCCGGCTCGGAGAGCGCGAAGGCCACGTCGGCGCGAATGGGACCGATGGGCGAGCGCCAGCGCAGGCCGAAGCCGGCGCCGCGGGCGAGCGTGCCCAGGCCGCTGAACGACTGCGAGGCGTTGCCGGTGTCATAGAACACGGCGGCGCCCCACTTCGTGAAGAAGCGGCGCTCATACTCCAGGCTCGCCACCGCCAGCGTTTCGCCGCCGATGGTGTTGCCGGCTTCGTCCTTGCGGCCCAGCGACTGATAGGAGAAGCCGCGCACGCTCTGGTCGCCGCCGGCGAAGAAACGGAACTGCGGCGGCAGCTCGCGGAAGTCGTTGGTGGCCGTGTAGCCCACCTGGGTGCGGGCGATGAGCCGGTTGCGGTCACCCAGGCTGCGGATGATCTTGCCGTCGATTGAGCCCTGGAGGAACGAGGAGTCGGAGAGAACGGACGCGTCGGCGCCCTGAAAGGAGGCCCGCACGCGGTAGCCGTTGGTGGTGTCGATGCGGTCGTCGGCCCTCACCCGCTCCAGGCTGACGCCGGGCACCACGAGGTTCGAGGTGCCGTGGTCGAGCCCGACGGTGAAGCTCTCGCGCTGGAAGTTGAGCGAATAGGCCTCGCGCCAGCCAAATCTCGATTCCGTGAGCGTGGCCCCGATCAGGCCGGAGTCGCTGAGGCTGGTATTCGTGTCCAGCCGGTCGTAGGCGAGGTTCAGGGAGAGCAGATCGGTGCGCGGATAGGCCCCCGGAATCAGATAGCTCGTCTTGAATCCGCGCTCGACACCCGAGACGATGGCGTCGATCTCGGCGCGATGACCCCGGCTGTTGAGGCGCCGCAGCTCCAGGATGCCCCGGGCGCGAGGGCCGGTGTCGGTGCCGTAGCCCAGGCCGCCGGAGAAGCGCACGGGCTTGCTCGGCACGAGGTTGACGTCGATCGGCACCTCCAGATCCTTCGCCTCGTCCTGCCGGGTGACCACCTCGACGCGCCCCCAGTAGGGGCTGTCGGAGATGGCGCTCTGGAGCTCCAGCACCTGGTTGACGTTCAGAGGATCGCCGCGCTTGAACTTCACATAACCGGTGAGCAGCTCGGGTTTGAGCACGTCCTGGTGGAAGCGCACCTCGCCGAAGCGGTAGCGCGGCCCGGTGTTGTAGATCAGGACGACGTCCGCCTGGTAGCGCTCCATGCTCACCCGCACCTCGTTCGCCTGGAAGGCGGCGTCGAGGTAGCCCTGCTCGGCCGCGTACTCCTCGAAGGCCTTCTTGCCCTTCTCCCAGTCCGGGTGGTAGAGAACCTCGCCCTTGCGCAGCGGGAAGCCGGCGGCGATCTCCTGGAACCGGGGATCGTCCTTGCCGGCGCCGGTGACCTGCAAGTCCACGCTGGCGATCTTGACCGGCGGTCCGGCGTCCACGTCATAGTGGGCGATCCAACGGTCCCCCTCCTGCCGCAGCTCGGAGCGGACGTTCGAGCGGTAGTAGCCGAAGGGCTGGAGGGCCTCCGCGATCTCGCCGGGAGCGTCGGCATGGAGCTTCCGGATGCGCTCCTCGTCCAGCTCGTCCTTGTCGGCGTTCTCCAGGCTCAGCGAGGAATGGATGTTCTGCGCCAGCTTCCGCGACACACCCTCGACCTCGACCTTCAGCTTCACCTTGGCTTTCGCCGCGGCGTGGAGGGCGGGCGCAAGCAAGCCCATCCCAAGAACCAGAAGAAAAGTCAGTTTGCGCATTTCAGGATTGAGTCGTCTGAGTCGCTTCGAGCGGAACCTTGACGGTGGCCGTCCGCTCCGCGCCCGGGGAGGCCTGGGCCAGACCCTCGCGGTAGCGTCGGGAGTGCACCCGGGTAAATTCCGCTCCCAGCAGGAAAATCAGGGAGGAGTAGTAGATCCAGAGAATGACCAGCACCAGCGAGCCGGCGGCGCCATAGGTCGAGGTGACACCGGTCCGCCCCAGGTAGAAGCCGATCCCGTCACGGCCGGCGAGGAAGAGGACCGAGGTGAAGGCGGAGCCCCAGGCCACGTCGCGCCAACTGAGCTCCACGTCCGGCAGGATACGGAAGACGACGGCGATCAGCACCGTCATCAAGAGCCAGGAGAGGGTCACATCGCCCCACCCGAGAACTTTCGACAATCCGACTTCCAGCCGCGACTCCAGAACCTTTTGCAAAGCGGTGAGGCCGGCGCTGGCAGCCAGTGAGGCGAGCACCAGCAAGCCCACACCGAGGATCAGCCCGAAGCAGAGCAGCCGCTTGAGCAGCAGTCGCTTGAGGAAGAATCCCGGCTTGGGACTCACCTCCCAGACGGTGTTGAGGGTGTCCTGAAGCTGCATCAGGGCGCCGGTGGCGGTGACCAGAAGCGTGACCGCGCCGACGATGGCGGCGAGGCGGCCCGTGCGCGGCCTGGAGCTGGACGAGACTACGAGATCCTGCACCACTCCGGCGCCCTGGGAGCCGATGAAAAGGCTGAGGTCCCGCTGCACCTGCCCCCGCGCGGCCTCGACACCGAAGGCCCAGCCGGAGGCCGAGATCACCAGGATGAGGATCGGCCCGATGGCAAAAAGGGCGTAGTACGCAAGCGCCGCGCTATGCGTGGTCGCGTCGTGCTTCGTCCAATTGGCGAACGTATCCTTGAGGACGTTCCAGGGGTTGTGCGGCTTCAATGTCATTCGTCAGTCCCACTGTGACGAAAGCGCGTCACGGCGGGGCTCAAGGACGACTGCAAAAGGCTTGCCCGGTCTACTTCAAATCCAAAACCTCGAAGCCCTCGAACACGGGGTGCCCGGCGAGGGTTCCCTGGGGCGAGCGGGCATCGCCGTGAGCCTTGCGGAAGGCCTCGGAGTCCGTCCAGGCGGCGAAGGCGGAGCGGGATTCCCAGGTGGAGTGGGAGACGAAGAGCGTCGTGCCGTCCGCCGTCTCGCCGCGCAGCAGCCGGAAGGTCTTGAAGCCGGGAACCTGGTCGAGGTAGGAGTCGCGGCGGCGCCACATCTCCTCGAAGACGTCCTCGTGCCCGGCGTTGACGCGGAAGCGGTTCATGGCAATGTACATCTACAGTCCTTTCAATCCGCGAGGATTCCCTTTTCCGTCAGCCAGGTCTTGTTGAACTTGGAGAGATAGCGCTCGCCGGAGTCGGGAAGGAGAGTGACCACCAAGCCGTCCGTGCCCAGCGATTGGGCGATCTGCCGCGCTCCCGCCGCCGCGGCGCCCCCGGAGGAGCCGGTGAAGACCGACTCATGGCGGGCGAGATCCAACGCCGCTCTATAGGCCGTCTTGTCGTCGATGGTGACGATGCCGTCGATGTAGTCCCACCAGACGGTTCCTGGCATGAAGTCCTCGCCGATGCCGTCGATGAGGTACTGGTGGATCTGCTCGGCGGGCGGCAGCTCGCGGTGCTCGAAGTAGTACTTGTAGACGCTGCCCACCGTATCGACGCCGAACACTTGCACCGCCGGGTTCTGTTCCTTCAGGTACTTGGCGACTCCGCTGATGGTGCCGCCGGTGCCCACGCCGGTCACCCAGTGGGTGATCTTGCCGTCCGTCTGCCGCCAGATCTCGGGGCCGGTGGAGCGGTAGTGGGCCTCGGGGTTGGCCTGGTTGTAATACTGGTTGGGGAGGTAAGCCCCCTCCTCGTCGCGGACGCGCTCGGCGACTTTGTAATAAGAGCGGGGATCGTCCGCCTCGACGTTCGTCGGGCAGAGGTGGACCGTGGCGCCCATGGCTTCGAGCAACGCGACCTTCTCCTTGGGGATCTTGTCGGGCGCGGCGCAGACCAGCTTGTAACCCATGAGGTTGGCGGCCATGGCGAGGCCCACGCCGGTGTTGCCGGAGGTCGGCTCGACGACGGTACCGCCGGGCTTGAGCAGCCCCGCCTTCTCGCCCGCCTGGATCATCGCAATGCCGATGCGGTCCTTGACGCTGCCGCCGGGATTGAAGGACTCGATCTTGGCGGCCAGCGTCGCGGGCCCGGAGTGAAAGCGGCCGAGCTTCACCAGGGGAGTGTTCCCCATCGTTTCCAAAATGTTCTCGTAGATCTCCATCATTTCTCCCCTGAATTCTCCCTACTGCAAACGGTCGCGAACGCGGCGCGGATGCTAGCACACCGCACGTTGGCCCCGGTATTGCACAGTGCGGTTGTTGTGCGCTCGATGGCGCGTTCGTAACAAAATTCAACTCACCAGAGGAGAGACATCATGGCGAATGAAATGGGCGACTTCACGGGCAACAAGCCGGCGACCACCACCGGCCACGACAAGGTTCATCCCGTCGGTACCGGCGTCGGCACGGCAGCCGGCGCAGCCACCGGAGCCGCGGTCGGTACGGCCGTTGCCGGTCCGGTCGGAACGCTGGTCGGTGCGGCGGTCGGCGCCGTTGCGGGCGGTCTCGTCGGCCACGGCGTCGCCGAGGGGATCAACCCCACGGTGGAGGATGCCTACTGGCGCGAGAACTACAAGACCCGGCCGTACGCGGACGCCAATCGTACCTATGAGGACTACCAGCCCGCCTACAAGTACGGCTGGGAGTCCCGCGGCCAGTATGCCGGCAAGCGCTTCGAGGACGTGGAGCCCCAGTTGGAGAGCGGCTGGGACAAGGCCCGCGGTGCGTCGCGGCAGACCTGGAACGAGGCCCGCAACGCCACCCGCGACGCCTGGCACCGTGTCGAGGATGTCCTTCCGGGCGACGCCGACCACGACGGCCACTAGGCCTTAGGGCCTGCGCGATAAAAAGCTCGACGTCAAGGACAACACACCACAGAAGATTCTCCTCGGTATGTCCTTGGCGTCCTTTTTGTTCTGGTTCCGGTTTTCTCCTACCCTTCCCAGTCCCAGAAGTAATCCTTGTTGCTGAGCGGGATCTCCTCCTCCTTCGCGGCCTCCGTCGCCCGTGCCTCGACCTCTTCCGGCGGCGCTTCGCCGCGCAGCACCGCGTGCTGCTCCTCCAAGTCCTCGGTCTCCCGCTGCCAATACTCGGGGGTGCCGAAGTGCGGCCAGGCCGCCGGGAACGCCGGATCGTGCCAGCGGCGGGCGAGCCAGGCGGCGTAGTGGACGATGCGCAGGGCGCGCAGCGGCTCGATCAGGGTCAGCGTCGCGCGGTCGAACTCCCGGAACCTCTCGTAGCCTTCGACGAAGACCTCCCGCTGGGCGAGCGCCACCGCGTCGCGGCCGGGCAGCGCCAGCCACAGGTCTTGCACCGCGGGGCCGATCACCATGTCGTCGAAGTCCAGCACGTTCAGCAGGCCGTCGCGGAAGAGCACGTTGCCCAGGTGGAGGTCGCCGTGAAGACGGTGGACGGGCACCCCCTCCATGCGCCGGTCGGCGATGGCGGCGATGGCCAGCGCGGTGTCGAAGTAGCGATCCCGAAGGTACGGCGGCAGGGTGCCGTGGTCGTCGAGCCAGGCCACCGCCTCGCGCACGTAAGTCTCGGCGTCGAGCCGCAGCCGGTGCGGCGCCTCCCGCCGCACGGCAACGTTGTGCATCCGCCCCACCAGCATGCCCAGCCGGCGGACGGTCTCGTCGCTCATCTCGTCGGGCGCCCGCCCGCCCCGGCGGTCGGAGAGACTGTAGAAAATACCCTCCACCCGGCGCAGAGTGCCGCCGTCCGGGAAGGGGCGCACCGTGCAGACGGGGATCTCCTCGGCGGCGAGGTCCGCCACGAACTGGTGCTCTTCCAGGATCTGCTCCTCGCTCCACCGCCCCGGGCGGTAGAACTTCGCCACCACCCGCGTGCGGTCGGCCAGCTCCACCTCGTAGACCCGGTTCTCGAACGAGTTGAGGGGATAGCAGACGGGATTGCACCGCAGGCCGCCGGCCTCGACGGCCGCCAGCACCTTCTCGGGCGTGAGGGAAAGGAAGAGGTCGGTTTCGGGCGCCGCGGAGTCCGTCATGCGGCCAATCTAGCAAATTGTGGCAAAGAAAAGGGGAGCGGGTCCGTCCGCTCCCCTCGCACCCTGGTCCTGCGTGACCGCCTACGGCTTGGCGACGATCAGCGAGAACCGGAAGTTGAAGGTGTTGTTCCGAGTGAAGGTCACGCCGTCCGGCGAGGTGTAGGAAAGGCCGTAGATCGGCACGTCGTTGGTGGGATTGCCGCCGTCGAGCAAGATGAAGGGCGGCTGCCCCGAAGCGCTGGGAAACGGCAACGTGGGCACGCGTAGCACCAGGAAGAGGTTCTGGATGTCCCCATGGGCGATCTTGGTACGCACCAGCCTGCCCAAGGCCTCGGGGAAGGGGAAGAAGAACGGCGCGAAGTCCTTGTCCTGGCCGATGAAGTTGGTCTGCCGGGCCAGGGGATGGGCGAGGTCGAGCCTGGCCGTCGAACCGCTCACCGTGCCGGTGGTCAGCGTGGCCTCGGCGAACACGGGAACGTCCGAGGCTCTGGTCACGAACGTATCGAAGGTCCCCTCCTGAATCAGCAGGTCACCCCCGGGGTTGATGCTCGAGATCTGGCTGGCCGGGAACTGCACGGCGTAGTAGGAGCCCGGCTGCGCACTGGTAAGGCCGAAGAAGTCGAGACTGCCGAAGTTTTCGATGTTGATCTGGTCGTTGGTGACGAGGTTGACGTTGCCCACCGTGAAGTTCGGCAGCGAGATGACGGGGAAGGGGAGACCGGGATTCTCCTCGTGGGCCGACTCGAAGGGCCCGCCCCAGAACCCGTCGTTGAAGTTCTGCTGGCCAAAGATGTCTCCGATCTGCGCCGTGAAGTTGACCGACAGGGAGGACACCGGCTCACCGTCCACCGCCTCGACGCCGATCTTCCAGACCCCGAGCTTGACGGGCAGGACGTACTTCCCGTCGAGAATGTCGTAGGCCGGGCTGACCACGGAGAGGTTGCCGGTCAACGGATCGTACGAGAGCCGCGTCGTGCCGCTGAAGCCGGAGGCAGCCTTGGCTCCCGTTATCAAGTCGGTGGCGGAGACGCTGGCGCCGGCGAGCGGCTGGTTCAGCGCGCCGTGGGTGACCGTGCCGGTGATCAGACCGTAGACCGCCTTGAACGGAATGTCCCCCGGCTGAAGCGCGGCCGGCCCGGAGGTCGCCGAGCCCTCGGGATAGAAATAGGAGCTCCAGGCGATGTCGTCGCTGTCCAGCGTGCGCTGGGAGAGCTCGGACGCCGGGTCGTCCGTGTCGATGAAGGGAAACATGGTGGCGCCGGTGCCGTCCGTGCCGCTCTTCTGGTTGTTGAGCACGTGGGAAAGACCGTGGGCGTGGCCGAGCTCGTGGGTGGCCGCGGCCTGGAGATCCACCGAGCGAAGGTTGGTGTCGACGCTCGAATCGGTCACCGTGAAGCGGTACCCATTACTGGCCTTGACGTTGAACTGGATGTCGACGTCCAGCAAAGTTCCTGCCTTGTAGAAGCCGGCCGGGAACACGGTGTGGCCATTCACCTCCTTGCAGGTGGTGATGGCACTGGAGACGTCCGAGATGCCATCGCCGTCGATGTCGTCGCCGTCCACGAACACCGCGTCCTCCACCAGGTTGAAGTTGGGAGTGGAGGCGATGAAGTCGAAGCTGTTGGCGGTGCGGAAAGAAATTTCATTCCTGAGATCGAAGCCCACGAAACCAGGATTGTTGCTCGTGCCGGCGATCCGCATGTCGATAAAAGAGGTCGGAATGGAGTTCCAGGTATCCAACGACTTCTGGAGGGTGGCCTTGGCCGCCGCCACCGAGAGGAACGGCGCACCGAGAGGATTGGGAATCGGATCCTGCGTGTTGTTGATCCGGAACTGGACCGGAATGCAGCGCGAGTCCCAGAACACCGGCACGACCTTGGCGTTGATCTCCCCCGGAATCGGTGAGGGCTGACGATTGGTGATGTCGAAGGTCTCGAGGTTGCCTCCGGCCAACGCCGGAGAGGCGACGGCGATGGCCGCCAACAGAGCGAGCGGTATGATTTTGGCAAATTTTACGCGCATGAATTCATCTCCCCGCGGAGCCGGGGGCGGCTCCGGCAAGGGTTTGCTGGATTTTTTGCCGCAGCTCGGAGAGCAGCAGCGTCCTGGAACGACCGCGGCACACGGCGCCGGTGCGGCTCTGCAAGTTGAGGGTGCTCAGGTTCTGGCTGGCCACCGGCTGCCCCAGCCCGTTGTTGGCGACCGTGAGCTTGCCCTGCGAAAAGCCGACGATGGCGTAGCCATGCGGCACCCGATCCTCCGGCGTCAGGAAGAGGAGTACGTTCTCCAGTTGGGAAATCTCCGGCGCAGCCGGGTAGCTCATGGCGATCGGGAACCTGCGGTGGACGTCGACCCCGCCCGGCAGGACCACGGTCACCACGGGCCCTGCCTGGCCTTTGAGCACCTCTGTGACCGAGATGGTGGCGATCGTCACCAGGGTACGGTCGAGCCACTGGCTCTCCAGGTGGGTGCAATGGCCGGTGACGATAATCGCCGCCTCCTGGATCAGATCGGTGTCCGTGCGCTCCACGGCTGTGGTCGCCCATCCCGGCGTCAGTGCCAGCGCGACCGCCAGCAAGCCGAGAACGGCTCTTGCTGCTCTTCTCATTCGTTTCTCCTCTTCTTTGTTGGGGGGCGAGGCGGCAAACAGAACCCGAACCTCAGGACGTTGACGCTTATCGCTACAGCCATGGTGCCCCGAGCCCAGGAAACGTGACAAATTCAAAGAGGTAAATTTCGCAATAGCTCCCTAAGTCCAAGGAGGACTTCCCAATGCGAATCGTCGATCAGCGAATCATGAATCAGCTCTTCTCCGTGACAGACGAGATCCCCGTCGACCGCGAGGCCCTCCAGGTTCCCCTGGTCATGGAGGGGGACGGCAAGGTCGTGCGAACGAAGAAGGGCAAGCTCGAGATCACCCTGCCGGACGCCGACGACCTCGGTCCCTTCCTCGCCTCACTGCCCGAGCGGCTGCGGGCGCTGGACGGCGGCTAGAGGAAGACTGGAGTACAATCCGCGGTCCGGCAGCTTGTCTTCCGCTGCTGAAATTCCACACTACGAGGAACCGTCTCCATGTCCGATCAGTATGTCTACGTCATGAAGGACCTCCGCAAGATCTATCCACCCAACCGGGAGGTCTTGAAGGGAATATGGCTCTCGTTCTTCCCCGGCGCCAAGATCGGCGTCGTGGGGCTGAACGGCGCCGGCAAGAGCACGCTGCTGAAGATCATGGCCGGCACCATCACCGAGTTCGCCGGCGAGGCCTGGGCCGCCAAAGGGGCCACGGTGGGCTATCTCTCCCAGGAGCCGCAGCTCGATCCGGCCAAGGACGTGCTCGGCAACGTCGAGGAGGGCGTGGCTCAGACCCGGGCCCTGCTCCACAAGTTCGATGAGATCAACGCCAAATTCGGCGACCCCATGTCCGACGATGCGATGGACAAGCTGATGGCCGAGCAGGCGCGGGTGCAGGACCAGATCGAGGCGGCCAACGCCTGGGACCTCGACCGCACCCTGGAGATCGCCATGGACGCCCTGCGCCTGCCGCCGCCGGACGCCGACGTGACGCGCCTCTCGGGCGGCGAGCGCCGGCGGGTCGCCCTCTGCCAGCTCCTCCTCAAGCACCCCGACCTCCTCCTCCTCGACGAGCCCACGAACCACCTGGACCCCGAGTCCGTGGCCTGGCTGGAGCGCCACCTCCAGGAGTACACCGGCACCGTGGTGGCCGTCACCCACGACCGCTACTTCCTCGACAACGTGGCGGAGTGGATCCTAGAGCTGGACCGCGGCCAGGGCATTCCCTGGAAGGGCAACTACTCCTCCTGGCTGGAGCAGAAGCAGGAGCGCCTGGCCCTTGAGGAAAAAGAGGTCTCGGGCCGCCAGCGCACCCTCCAGCACGAGCTCGAGTGGATTCGCATGAGCCCCCGCGCCCGCATGGCGAAGGGCAAGGCCCGCATCAACGCCTACGAAAAGCTCTTGGCCGAGGACCGCGAGTACGACAAGCGGGGCGACCAGAACGAGATCCACATCCCCGCCGGCCCCCGCCTGGGCGACCTGGTGGTGGAGGCCAAGGGGCTGCGCAAGGGGTATGGCGACAACCTGTTGATCGAGGACCTCGCCTTCGCACTGCCGCCCGGCGGCATCGTGGGCGTCATCGGCCCCAACGGCGCCGGCAAGACGACCCTGTTCCGCATGATCGTGGGCCAGGAGAAGCCGGACGCCGGCTCCATCCGGGTCGGCGAAACGGTGAAGCTCGCCTACGTCGACCAGAGCCGCGACAGCCTGGACGGCGACAAGCTGGTCTGGGAGACGATCTCCGATGGCCGAGACATCGTCACCCTCGGCAGCCGCGAGATACCGGCCCGTTCCTACGCCGCGTCCTTCAACTTCAAAGGCTCGGACCAGCAGAAGCGGGTGAAGGATCTTTCAGGCGGCGAGCGCAACCGCGTCCACCTCGCCCGCACCCTGAAAGCCGGCGGCAACCTCCTGCTGCTCGACGAGCCCACCAACGACCTCGACGTGGACACCCTGCGGGCGCTGGAAGAGGCGCTCCTCAACTTCGCCGGCTGTGCGGTGGTCATCAGCCACGATCGCTGGTTCCTCGACCGCATCGCCACCCACATCCTGGCCTTCGAGGGCGACTCCCACGTCGAGTGGTTCGAAGGCAACTATGAAGCCTACGAAGCGGACCGCCATCGCCGCCTAGGCGCCGAAGCCGACCAGCCCCACCGCATCCGCTACAAGAAGCTCACCCAGGCGTAACCGGCAGCCGCTGCCAATCGCCTGCCCACAAAAATGTAGAGACGCCCACAGGGTAACGCCAGCTACCCCGTGGGGCATCTCCTTCGAAGCGTCGACCTTGCCGTTTCCGAAACGATCTGGGGCGCGTTGACGTCGAAAGCCATCAGGCGCCAATGTGGCAAAGGAAGGTGCCAACGGCCCAAAGGTAGTTGCCAATCCCCGGGCGCTCCTCTTCGGGATCGGCGAGAGTCCGCCGACGCCAGCAAAGCTGGCACCTGCATTGCAATCATTTCGTTACGTGTATGAGGCGGGGTGGGGAACGAGCTTTGAGTGGCGCCAACCGAGCTTCGAAGCAACAGGGCTCCTTCCCCGCCAACCCGCTGAAAGTTGAAGTGAAGGGGCCCGTCCGGGGTCTCCTTCCCGGAGGCAGACCAAAAACTGAGAGGAGCTTTCTATGAAGCGCCAAATTCTTTCCCTTGCTACGGCCCTGGTTCTGACGACCGGCGGCGCCATCTTCGCCCAGAGCACCCTGAACACCACGGCCCCGGGGCCGTCGCAGGAGACCAAGCCGGGCCAGACCAACAACAACCTGCAGAACCCCGGTAACCAACACATGCAGCAGCCCACCACCACGACGACCACGACCACCACCGCCCCGAGCACGGCGACGACCACTTCGACCGACATGAACAACGACTCGACCGTGACGCCGCCGGCCGATACCACCACCACGGCACCGGTGGATACCACCACCACGGCGCCACCGGCCGATACCACCACGACCACTGGCACCTACAATTCCGGCACCACCTCCGGCTCGTCGATGGACACCACTTCGACCTCCACGACCAGCGCTCCCAGCAGCCTGCCCAAGACGGCTAGCGATCTGCCCAGCGTCGCCCTGATGGGCCTGCTGGCGCTGAGCGGCTTCTTCGGGGTTCGTGCCTACGCCAAGCGAAATGCCTGATCGGCATTCGCTAGTGGGTAGGACGTAAACGGATCACCTGGCGCTACACGGCGCCAGGTGATTTCGATTTTCAGGCCGGAATAATCAGGGCCGGAATATTGCAAAAATTCGAGAGATCATGAGCACCCAGCCGACCCTCAAAGTAAATTTTCTTCTGCGCTGGCTGGAGCGAGGCTTGTTGCTGGTGGCTATCCTCTGCCTCGGCGGCTGGGCCTGGGCCTGGCTCGACGCGAAGTACACGCAGGCTCACGATTCGCAGATCCTGGACGAGGCGCGCAGCAACGGGGCGACGGCGGTAGAGCCCGCGCAGGAAACCGACCGCCTCGACACCTTCCAACCGGCCGCCAACAATCCCGAGCCCCCGCCCCGGCGTCAGCTCGCCGAGGGCTCGCTCTTCGGCCGCATCGCCATTCCCCGTCTCGACGTCTCCACCATCGTCCTCGAAGGCGTGGACGCGGCGACCCTGCGGCGAGGCGCGGGTCATATCCCCGAGACGGCGCTCCCCGGCGACCACGGCAACGTGGGAATCGCGGCCCACCGGGACAGCTTCTTCCGGGGCCTCAAAGACGTTCGTAAAAATGACATCGTCCGCCTGGAAACCCTGGACGGAACCTATCGCTACCGCGTGGACTGGACGCGTATCGTCACGCCCGACGAGACCGAAGTGCTCGCCGACACCGGCGACGCCGAGCTCACCCTCGTTACCTGCTACCCGTTCTACTACGTGGGCTCCGCGCCCAACCGCTTCATCGTCCGCGCGATTCGCGAGCCGTAGCCGCGCGATTCACGGGCAGGTGTGGCGAAGGCGCTCGTGTCCTGCACGGGCTGGAGAGCCGACGGATGTAGCTATTCGTAGTTGCGAATAGTGTACCGCATGCTACGATTCCCCCCTGAATTCGTTCCAGGAGGGAGGTTCGCGATGCTCAGAGGGCGCGGTATTTCGTTCTGTCTGTTCGTTTTGCTCGTTTCGCTCGCTTCAATTGTCTCGGTGACCGGTGCCGCGTTCGCGGCGGAGACCGGCTCCCTTTCCGGCGTGGTGCGCTCCGCCGACGGCGCCGGGCTGCCTGGGGTGACGGTGACCGTCAAGGGTCCCTACCTGCCCGCCGGACGCACGGTGATCACCGAGTCGGATGGCGCCTTCAGCTTTCAGCGCCTCCCACCCGGCAAATATGACGTCAGCGCCGAGCTTTCGGGCTTGGGAAACGTCAGCCGGCCGGCCCTCGTCGAGCTCGACAAGGACACCCAGCTCGAGCTCTCCCTCAAGCCCATCCTCCAGGGCGAGATCACGGTCAGTGCCGCGCAGCCCACGATCGACGTGAAATCGACCGAGGCCCAGGTCAACTTCACCGCCCAGCGGATCGAAGAGCTGCCGATCCCGCGCAGCTACGGCGGCCTCTTTCTACTGGCGCCGGGAGTAAGCCAGAACGGGCGCCTGGCTCCCAACGCCGGCGGCTCGCGGCTCGACAACACCTTCCTGGTGGACGGCATCAACGTCACCAATCCGGATTTCGGCGATATTTTCCCGGACATCACCGAGCTCGACATATCCGAAGTGAGCATTGTCCGCGGCGGTATCTCTGCGGAGTTCGGCCGCTCGGGCGGCATGGTGGTCAACGCCATCACCCGCGCGGGAACCAACAATTTCGGCGGCGAGGCGCGCTATGAATACCAACCGGCGAGCTTCGTCTCCGCCAACAAAAATTCCACAGTGAAGAACACCACCGATCAGGATTTCGCCGGTGTCTCGCTGGGCGGTCCCCTGGTGAGCGATCATTTCTGGTTCTACGGCTCCGCCAGCCGGCCCAGCGTCACCACCACCGACCGCCTGAACAACCTCGGCTCCCTCCCCGACGAAAACCTGATCACCAAAGAGTACTTCGGCAAGCTGACAGCCAACCCCACCGAGCAGCACTTCCTCACCTTCGCGCTACGCCGGCGCGACCGTACGGACGAAAACGCCGACATCATTTCCACCGCCAGCCCGAGCACGGGGAGCAACGATTTCCGGAACTACAGCCTGGGCACATTCACCTGGACCTGGACGCTCTCCGCGGACAGCTTCACGGAATTCAAATACAACCGCGACCGGGAGAACAACGGCACCAATCCGCTCGACAACCTCGGCTACCAGCCGGCCTTCAACGTGGCGCGGCCGGACCTCATGGGGCAATTCACCAGCACGCCGGATTTCCTCGTCGGCGGCGCCACCGCCGCCGGCCAGACCGTGGGCGGAGCCGCCCTCGCCATCAACAATCAGAACTTCCAGCGCGACGAGTTGCGGGCCACCGTCCAGAGCTTCAAGGAGTGGGGCTCCACGCGCCACGACCTGCGGGCGGGCGGCACCTATGAGTCGGACCTGGAAGAGCTCGAGCGGCGCGCCAACGGCTGGGGCACCGTCACCTGGAACCCCACCACCCGGCAGTTCACGGCGAGCTACGTCTCCAATCAGCCGCCCCACACCGGCCGCGGCAAATCCTACGGCGTCTTCGGCCAGGACCAGATCTCCGTCGGCGAGCGCACGACCGTCACCGCCGGCCTCTTGGTGAACCAGGACGAATATTTCGGCGAAGTGTTCACTCCCGCGGGCACCAAGCGGGAAAGGAAAATCCTCAGCTTCGACTGGGGCGAGCAGCTCCAGCCGCGCCTGGGCATCGCCTTCGTCCCCAACCCGCAGCGAGGCGACAAGATCTACGGCAACTTCGGCCGCTACTACAACACCGACAACAAATCGCTGGGCCGGGCCGCCTCGCCGACCCGCATCTTTACCACCCGCGCCATGTTCGACGCCGCGGGAAACCCGCTGTCGAACGTCCCGGCGGCCAACACCCAGACCAAGACGATCGACGCCGGCCTCGACCCGCAGTACACGGACGAGTACCTGGTGGGCTACGCCCGTCCCTTCGGCGCCGCCTGGACGGCGGAGCTGTGGGCCATGTACCGCACCGTGGGCAACATCTTCGAGGACGAATCCGCCGACGGCCTCGGCAACGGCCCCTTCCACGTCGCCCAGCTCCCCAATGCCTACCGGCGCTACAAGGCCGTCACGCTCACGGCCACCCGCCGGCCGGCGTCTGATCAGTTCCTCCGGCCCTGGATCAACTTCAGCTACACCTGGAGCCGGCTGACGGGCAACTGGGACATCGACTTCGGCGCCGACTCGCCGTTCTACAACTCCTCCTTCATTCAGGATGGTCCCGGCGTGCTGATCACCGACAACCGTAACGGCATTCTGCGCGGCGACCGCACGCACGACGCCAAGCTCTTCGCCACCATCCATCCCAGCGATCCGTGGACGGTCGGCACCTTCATTCACTTCCAGAGCGGCGGCGCCTGGGAAGCGCGCGGCCTGCCGGACCCCAACGTCTCCAGCAGCTCCTTTGTCCGCTACCTGGAGCCGGCCGGCTCGCGGCGCATGCCAGACTGGACGAGCGTCGACCTCCTGACCTCCTGGGACTTCAAGATTGCAGGCCTCGGTCTGCAGCTCGAAGGGCGCGTCACCAACCTCTTCGATCAGCAGGTAGCTCTAGCCGTCGACGACCGGCTGATCCTCGGCCGCCCGGCGGACAACCAGCCGAACAATCCAAACTTCGGCAAAGGAACCACCTTCACCGCGCCGCGAACCTTCGTGCTCTCGGCCATCCTGCGCTATTAAACCCTGGGAGCGCCGGCGTCCCGCCGGCGCTCCCAGGAAAGGCTCTCCTGCGGTAACGTTCTCCGCATGGAGATCCGCGACTTTGCCCGCACCGTCCTGTTGACGGAGGATCTGGACGTCAAGCTCGCGCCGGCTGCGGACGAGCTGACGGACGCCGATCCGGGACCGGCTTTCCGGGCGGCGGCGCCCGGCCGGCCCCTTCATCTGCGGTTCCAG
Source organism: Thermoanaerobaculia bacterium (assembly GCA_035996875.1). Classification (GTDB taxonomy): domain Bacteria; phylum Acidobacteriota; class Thermoanaerobaculia; order Multivoradales; family UBA5704; genus DATARR01. The sequence continues at coordinate 86,840 of DASYJD010000025.1, read as the reverse complement.
AAAGTAGGCGTGCCCTCGATCGAGGGCATGGCCGACCCGGCTCAGCGTCCGCGTATCCTTCATGCCCTGGCGAACCACGAGCTTCAGGCGGCCGAGCTGTTCGCCTGGGCGCTTCTCGCCTTCCCGGAGGCTCCTCCGGATTTCCGCCGCGGACTCCTGCGCATCCTCGACGACGAGCAGCGTCACACCCGCATGTACATCGCCCGGGTGGAGGACGCCGGCGCCCGCTTCGGCGACTACCCTGTCCATGGCTACTTCTGGGGCAAGGTCGAGACGATCACCACTCCCCTACGCTTCCTCTGCGCCATGTCGCTCACCTTCGAGAACGCCAACCTTGACCACACCGAGGAGTACGCCGAAGCCGCGCGCCAGGCGGGAGACTTGAAAACGGCTACGGTGATCGAGCGCGTCCACCACGACGAAATCGATCACGTCCGCTTCGGCTGGACCTGGCTCCAGGTCTTCAAAAAGGAGGACGAGTCCGCTTGGGACGCCTTCCGCGCCAATCTCACCTGGCCGCTGCGTCCTGCCCGGGCCCGCGGCCGGATCTTCGATCGCGAGGGCCGCGAGGCCGCGGGCCTCGATCCCGAGTTCATCCGCCGCATCGAGCAGAGCGAGCCGTGAGGCGAATCCTCGCCAACCTCCTCTGGGAAGACGACCTCGCCCCCCGGCGGACCACGCCGCCCCGCACCGTCCTGGAGACCGTCTCCGGCCTCGCCACCCTCCTCCGCGTCTTCGCCCAGGACGGCGACCACCTCTGGACACCGTCGCCCGTCGATCCCGAGCGCGTCCGCGAAGTGCCAGGCGTTTCGCGGCCCATCCTGGAATCCGGACCACTCGACACGCTTCCCCCAGCCGAGGCGACTTTGGCCTGGGGCGCTACAGCTCCCAGCCAATGTAGAGACGCCCCGCGGGGAACCCCGTGGGGCGTCTCAGGAGCGGCGATGTCTTCTGCCCCTCCCCAGACTCCCCGCGGGCAGATCGAAGAAGACGGAACCAACCTCTCCGCCTCGGAGACGACCCACGGGGTTCCCCGCGGGGCGTCTCTACATTGGGGGAAGGCTCTACACGATCTCCTCTGGACCCTCCCCTCTCCCTCCTCCGCCATCGCTGCGAACGTCCACCACCGCGCTTTCTGTCTTCAAGTCGCCGAAGAGCTCGGCTGCGTCCTGCCCGGCTCGCAGATCGTGGAGTCGCTCTCCATCCTCGACAGGCTCCTCGCCTCACCGCATTCGCCCCGAGCCTGGGTGCTCAAGGCCCCGCTCTCCGCCTCGGGCCGCCATCGGTATATCGAAAGGAATGGACCCAGGATCTCAGACTCTCGATCAAGGAAAACCGTGGAGCGCCTCTTCGAGCACCACGGCCCCCTTCTCTTCGAGCCCTGGATGAACCGCACGGCCGACTTCGGCGTCTCGGCCCTTCTCGACTCCTCCGGGCTGCGCATCGTGGGAATTCACGGTCAGCAAGTGGACGCCAAAGGCCAGTTCGCGGGAATCGACCTGCAGCCCGTTCTGTCCGCAGCCGAGCGAACTCGTCTCCTGGAAACCGTCGAGCTCGTTGGGGCTGCTCTGCAACGGAAAGGCTACGTGGGGCCATTCGGTATCGATGCGTGGAGATATCGCAAGGAAAGCGGCGAAGAGATCCTCCATCCGCTGGGAGAGATCAATGCTCGGATGACTTTCGGACTGGTTGCTTGGACCCTCGCCGAGCGAGTGGAGGGAGCGGCCCGCCTCCGCTTCGGACGCAACCTGCCGGCGGCGACGGAGGGCAGGAATATAGAGATCGTCCCCTTACTGGCTCCGGGCTCGGCGAAAGGCTCCGCGGCGTGGATCGAGCAGGCCACGCCATAACCCCCCTACTGCTGATCCTTTTGCCGCGGCTCGCAGAGATCTTTTTTCGGCAAGGATTTTACGTGCATGATCGTGTCGATCCAGGTGACCTGCACGCGCCGAAGCCCGTTAGGGTCAAATTTCGCCTCAATCATTGTATTGCCTTTCCATAAGACAAGGCTGCCGGGCTCTTTGACCTCAGGCCTTAGTCCCTTGTAGGCTTTTGCCATCTGCTCGACGTCCGAAGAGGACATGCCGCAACGAAGACGGCCCACGAAATCTCCGGCACGCCTCCAGATCCTCTGTTCCCAACAACCCGGGAAAATCACCGCCAACGCGAGACAAAGTGCCACGAAGAACACCCTTCCCCATCCCGTACAACCGGAGCGGTCAATTCCCAGGCGTGACATCCTTTCCCTCTTTCATGGAACAACCTGCTTACAACAGCCCCGCCCGCATGGCCTTGCTCACGGCCGCCGACTTGGTGTGGACCTGGAGCTTCTCGTAAATGTTGCGGATGTAGTTGCGCACCGTATTGATGCTGATGCCGAGCTGATCTCCCGAAACCTGATAGCTGCAACCCTCGGCGACCAGGCGGAGCAGGTGGATCTCTTGCGGCGTGAGACTCTCCTCCAGCGCCACCGGCGGCGGATTGCGCCGAAAGAGCTCCACCACCTTGCGGGCGATTTCGGGCGACATGGGCGCGCCGCCGCCGTGCGCCTCGCGCACCGCTTCGAGAATACGGGCGGGCGGCGTCGACTTGAGCAGGTAGCCGATGGCGCCGTTGCACAACGATTCGAAAACCTTATCCTCGTCGGTGGAGGAGGTGAGCATGAGAACGACGGCCTCCGGCCACCGCTCGCGCAACGCGCCGACGCCCTCCGAGCCCGGCATTCCCGGAAGCTTGATGTCGAGCAGCACCACGTCGGGCGGCTCGCCGCCGCGCGCGGCCATCGCCTGCTCCAGCGAGCCGACAGCCGCGTTGCAACGGTAGCCCGGCGTGCCGTCCACGAGCATCCGGAGTCCCTCGCGAGTGATCCGGTCGTCTTCCACGATCGCCACGCGGATGCGGTCTGGCTCAGTCATGGTCCTTCCTCCGTCTGATCTCTTTTCATGCTTCTAGTTTCCGCCGTCATGCCTGCCCCGGGTCAGGCATGATCATGCGTCCCCATCCACTTTACAACCGCAGGCTCAAGCGCACGCGGGTGCCCTCACCCGGCGTCGAGTCCACGGCAAGCGTGCCGCCCAGCCTCGCCGCACGCTCCCGAAGGTTGCGCAGGCCGTTGCCGGAGTATCCGTTTCCAGAGCCGCCGTCGGCCGCAAACCCGATCCCGTCGTCCCGCACTTCGGCCACCAGCTCGCGGCCCGACGTCACGACCTCGATCCATACCTTTTTGGCCTGGGCGTGTTTGCCCACGTTGTGGAGCGCCTCTTTGAGCACCAGATACAGCTCCCGTTTCATCTCGGGGCGCAGACTGATCTCGGCGGCCCGGGGCGGCCCGGCGAACAGAACGCTGACGCCGCGCGCCTCCAGCAAATCCCCCGCGAAACGCCGGATGCGGGCCAGCAGGCTTTCGAGGTCGCCGCGGCGCATGTCGATCGCCCAGACGATGTCCCCTGTGGCCTCGATCAGCTCGCGCGCGGTCTCGCCGATCTGATCGAGGATCGTGGCCTCCATCGCTTCAGGATCGGTCATCCGGCGCCGGCCCAGCTCGGAAAGAATGGAGATGCGCGAGAGACTCGAGCTCAGATCGTCGTGCAGATCGGCGGCGATGCGGGTGCGCACGCGTTCGAGCTCCAGCAGACGCGCCGCCTGGGCATGGTGAAGAGACCAGCCCACCGCCGCCGCGGCCGAGGCGACGAGCAGCACGAACCACCAACGCTGCCAATAAGGCGGCAGCAACGTGAACGAAAGCGAGGCCGGGGAGGGGCTCACCACGTTGTCGGGCGTCACCGCGCGGAACAGAAAGCGATACTTGCCCGGCGCGAGATTGCCCAGCAGCACCGAGCGCTCCGCCCGCGGCTCGCTCCAGTCGGCGGCCGACCCCTCCTGTTTATATTGGTACCGCAACCCGGCGCCATACGCGAAGCTGATGCCGATGAAGCGGACCTCCAACTGGTTGCGTTCGGCCGGCAGCTTGAGACCCGCGAAGTCGTGCAGGCCGAGCGGCGGCAACGGTGTGGGCACGCCGCCGATCCGCACGGCGCTCAAAAAGATGGGCGGCGGCGCCTCGATGCGCGGAGTTTCCGGCAGGTAGCGCGACGGTCCCGACGGAGTGCCGAACCAGAGGCTGCCGTCCTGGGCGCGAAACGCCACGTTGACGACTCGCGAAGGCAGGCCGTCGGCCGCGGTCAGGGTGCGGATGCGCCCGGTCTGGGGATCGAGCTGATCGATTCCCCGGCCGTGGCCGAGATAGATCAAACCCCGGCGGTCTTCCGTCAGGCACAGGACGCGGTCGCTCGACAAACCTTGCGAACCGGTGTAGACAATGGATCGCGGCTGGGGGGCGTTGAGATCCTCCATTCGGATCACGCCGCCGCTGGCCGAGGCCACCCACAGGCGCTGGCGGCTGTCGACGAGGAGATCGTTGATCGATCCCAACGGCACGCCGCCGCCGGCGCTGCCGCCAGTTAGAAAGAGATCCGCCGCGTCGCCGCGCATTCGCACCAGCCCGCCGGCGGAAAACCCGATCCAGAGATTGCCGTACGGGTCCTCGGCGAACGCCGAAGGCGCGCCGCGGCCCAAGCGCTCGACCACGGCCACGGGAGTGAATCGACCCGTGTCGCGGTCCCAGCGGGAGAAAAAGGTTTTTCGATTGACTCCGGAAGCCGCGCCGGCCCCGAGACTCTGATTGCCCAGCGAGGACACCCAGAGCCGGCCGTGCGAGTCCTCGAACAGGCGGGAGATCTCCCCCATCTCTGCCGGGGCTTTCCAGAACGCTTTCGGCGCCCGCTTCAAAGCGGCGGGCTCGTCGACTTTGGGAAGGCGCCAGATTCCCTCCGCGCCGCCCAACCAGATCTCGCCGCTCGCGTCCGGCATCAGAATCTGATGACGGCCCCTCCCCACGGCGCCGGCGCGCTCGATCACCTCCGGCGTCACGTCCTGCAACTGCTCGCCGTCGAAAACAAACAGTTTTGAATGCAGCCGTTCGCCGCCCCAGACGTAGAGGTTGGACTCACTGTCCTCGAAGATCTGGGCGACGCCCGGCCCTCCGGTTTCTTCCCCGGCGCCGTAGGTGACGAATCCATTGTGCGCGAGGCGCATCAGGCCGTGGGACCGCGTGCCCACCCATAGGTTGCCGTCGCGATCCTCGGCCAGCCCGACGAGCTCGTCCGGCAGCAGTCCGTGCCTGCGGGTGTAGGTGCGGAACCTCTGGCCGTCGAAGACGCTGAGGCCCGCGCTGGTCGTCATCCAGATCTTGCCGTCGCGGGTTTGCAGCATGCCGCCGGACCGCCGCACGCCGGCAAATCCCGCCCTGGAGTCGAAGCGGCAGACCTCTCCGGGCGTCTCGGGCAGGGCCGGCGGATTCTTCGAGCAGCTCCCGACAGCGGCGCGCTCGAACAGCGAGCCGCCAACGTCAGGACCCGGCTTCAGCACATACAGGGCCTCGGCGGTGGCGATCCACAAGCGGTGCTGGGTGTCGAGCAGCAGCGCCGAGACGCCCGCGACCCCCGCCGAGGGTGGAGAAGGGAGGACCGGAACCTCGATCCAGCGGCCATCGGCAAGCCGGTGCAGGAGACCGGCCGGAGTCCCCACCCAAAGGCCGCCCGTGCCGTCGAGAGCCAGCGACGAGGCCCCCGCCACCGGTTTTCCCGGCTCTCGCTTCACCTCCTCGAGCCCGATGCGGTCGCCGGCCGGGTGGAGGCGGAAAAGGCCGCCGCTCGCCGTGGAGTCCGCCAGCCACGTGGAGATGCCGTCGGCGAGCAGTGCCGAGATCCGGCCCGGGCGCCTGGCGGCGTTCGGAGCGTCCGGCACAGGCTTGAAGATCCGGCTCGCGGAGGTGGGCTTGAGATCGAGGCGCGCCAGCCCGCCGGTCGAGCCCACCAGCAGGCCGCCGCTCGCAGTCTCCAGCAAGGCGGTGACATGCGGGTTCGGCAGGCCCTGCCGCGGGTCATAGCCGGCGAACCGGGTGCCGTCGAAGCGGCTGAGCCCGGTGTCGGTGCCGATCCACAGAAAGCCGCGAGAGTCCTGCAGGATCGAGTTGATCTCATCGCCTGCCAGGCCGTCGTCGACGGTATAGACCCGGATCGGCAGCCTCTCCGCCGTCGCCGCGGCGCTCAAGGCGAGCACGCCCGTCAGCAGAACCGGAATCCAGATCCGCAACCCAGAAGCCCCTCGACGCGGCATGACCTCGAGTCTACCGGATGACGCATGTTCATGCTCTACCGGGCACTAGGGCGCCCCGGTAGTCTGTATTTCAGGGATGTGGCCCCGGCCGAGCGGACGATCTCGTCGCGCTCCGGCGGGCAGAATGAAAAGGAGATCAAAATGAAACTATCAATACGAAGCCTCATGCTGGCCCTGGCGATCTTCGGGATCGCCGCGGCGGCCTTCGCGCAAGAGTCTCAGGCCCCGGAGAGCTCCTCGGACCTGCCGATCGCCAGTCAAAGCCCCAGCCGTTTCAACGAGACGCACGTGTGGATCGGCGAAGAGACATTCAACGGCCGAAGCGACTTCTGGGACGACAACTTCCAGAACTTCAGGGCCAGCCGCGGCAAGCTCGGCGGCTTCCTCCTCGGCGGCGATTACATCAAACACCTCGACCTCCACAACGCCCTTATGTACTCGAGCAGCGTCTACTTCAATTCGATCAACGAGCCGGCTCGCAACGTGCTCGACGAGAACGGCAATCCCCTCGAACACCATCTGGATCTGTTCACCTTCTCGTTGACCGCCGGCTATCTGTTCTATCCAGCCGGCACTCAAGCCGCGGTGATACCGTACCTGGGCGGCGGCGGCGGCCTCTATGCAGGGCAGTTACGGTCGTACCGCAGCTCGTTCACCACGGACGATTGCGATGACGACGGCGAAAACTGCACGACCGAATACGTCGACAGCAATAGCTCCTCATTCCTCACCTTCGGCTATTTCGCCGTCGCCGGGCTGGAGGTGCCGGTGGGCCCGCACATGGCTTTCCTGGCAGAGGGCCGCTACACCGAGGCACACGCCAATCTCGGAGGCCACTTCGAGGATCACAGCCACCTCGATCTTTCGGGCGGGCAATATACCGTGGGTGTGGCGGTTCGCTTCTGACCTGAGATGAAGGCGGCGGCGGCTTGATGGGCCCGCGGTGCCGCCTGAGCGCGCCGCCGGGGGCCCGGCGGCGCGGTATTTTTCAGCAGAACTGGGACGTACAGGTATTGTGAGTGTTGCAAGTCTTGGGCTTCGAGCAGGCGCCCGTGACATCGCCGGTCGTCGTGGTGGTGACGCCACCCAGAGCGTACATGAGGTCCGGCGTCTCCAGCGCGCGGAGGGTCTCCCGATTGAGCTGCAACCTGATTCGCTTCCCGCAGATGTCCTTCTTCATTGAAATCTCCTTTGAAGAAAAGCGTTTATGGACGCTCGGGGCGTCCCAGAACAGAAGTGCTGCCCGGCGGTCGAAGTGAGACTTATCCCGGTACCCACGCGTTCACTCTTCCTTGTGATCGTATGACTGCTGGCCGAGAACGGCGGGAACACCCCTGCTATCCCCGGGTCGCGAGCGTGGCAGCCCAGATCCCGGTATCGTTCAGGATGAAGAGAACGTTCCCTTCGGCGCCGCCAAAGCAGAAGTTCGCGGTGCCGGGCACCAGGATTTCGCCGAGCAGGCGCGCCTGCGGTGAGTAGACTTTGACGCCGGTGGTGCAGGAGGAGTAGACGCGGCCGGCGCTGTCCGTCTTCAGCCCATCGGGGATGCCTGGCGTGACGACTGCGAAAAGCCGGTCGTTCACGAGGCGGGAGCCGTCAGCCACGTCGAATGCGCGGATGTGGTGCGGCAGATTCACAAAGTACGTCCCGGGTCCCTGGATGGCGCCGGAATCGTTGATGTACAAGATCTCCTCCCCGGGAGAGAAGGCGAGCCCATTCGGCTTATTGAAAGAATCGGCGATCACCGTCGTCTCGCCCGTCGCTGGATCGTAGCGGTAGACGAAGTCGCCGACGAGCTGCGGTTCCTTGAAACCTTGAAGGTACCCGTAGCTCGGATCGGTGAACCAGATCGTGCCGTCGCTCTTCACGACGATGTCGTTCGGCGAGTTGAAGGTCAGGCCGAACCATTCGTCGACCACGGTCTCCGTCACCGCGGGATCTTTGAGGTCGATCCGGCTGATCCGGGCGCGATGGATCTTCGTACCCTGCTCGCAGACGAGCAGGCGGCCCTGGCGGTCGAGGGTCATGCCGTTCCCCATGTTGGAGATCTCCCGTAGCGTCGAGAGAGCTTCGGACGCCACGTCGAACCGGCCGATCGAGACTTCCTTGAAGCCGGCGATCGGTACGTTCACGGTCCTGGGTACGGTGGTGAAAAACAGGGCATCCAGAGCGCGGACGTAGACCGGCCCTTCGTGGGCATTGGTCGAAACAAGCTTTTCGAGACGGGGAGCGTCGCCGAGCACGGCTCGAAACTCCTCGGAATAGATGACGAAAGAACCTTCTGTACATTGCATTCCTGGGCTCATTTCTCTCTCCCTTCGTGCCGTGGAGCGGGAGGGAGTCTACCAGAGCCGGCCCTTCAGAGCTCTTTTCCAAGACCGCGAAGCGGTTGGCACCTGAAGAGGCTCACCGGTCAGGCCGCGGCCGGTTTGCCGAAACCACTTCGGCGCATAATGTAGAGGAAGCCTGCCGATGCAAGCATGAACACCAAGCCTAATAAAGGCAGCAGGGAGTTCGAGGGGTGTATGCCTGGCTCCAGAAGTGACCTTTGCGGATGAGCAGGATCATAGTAGACCCGGACAGAACGGCCAGCGCCGTAGGTCTCCACGTCGGCTCTGGCGTACGAGGAGTTACCCGATGCCACCCTTGAGACGCGGATGCGATCCCCAGAATATGCTCGGCCTCGGACGGCATACGAGTACGTCACAGCGGCAACGGAGGTTTCATTCGAAGCACTGTGGTCGCGCAGGCCACCACCGCCAGATTGGCTCGCGCTGTAGTGAGCCTCCGAAGTCTGGATTGTGCCGGCCACGGATGGCCAGCCCTGAGAGCGCAGCGCTTCGAAGAGCTCACCTGCACCGGTCGCCAGCATCAGAGTACCGACCCCTAAAACTCCAGCGAGGAACAGATAGATCACTGTGACGGGCGGCAGTGCTGAGGTTGTAGGCATGGAAATATCTTATCAGCAATGCCACTCAAGCCATCTCGCCGTTCGGGTGCCAGCCGTTTCGCTGCCTGCGCGGGTGCGCTCTCCTCGTTCATGCCGCCAGCCGCCATATCCGGCGTGAGCTTTATGACGCCTATCGCGAGTTTGTCGCGGCCTATCGAAGCGCCGCAGACAGACTCCTGGCAGGAGACCCGACAGTCCGTTTCCCGGCAGGCAGCTTTCCGCCTGCCCTGCCCTTCGTCGCAGTGTAGGCGCACAGTTCCAACTTCTCTTTCTCGCCCTCACTGAGGGTTCAGGGTCGACGTGTCACTGAAGCCCAAGAAATCGGCGCGTAGTCCACAACTCAGGCTTTCATGACCTCCCAAGAACCACCTTCACTCTTCCCAATCGATCCGGTTCCTGCCCACTTCTCGGATTCTCGTGGCCTTGCGCCGCGAATCGGATGGCACCTAATGGGCCTGATAGGCCTAATGGGAGCCGAGTGCACCCTCCACCCTCCAGAAGGAAGGGCTATACTTCAACTTTGTTTAGCTACCCCCGAATACAAATGGGAGAACTTCCATGAGACGAGCAGCGATCTTCGCGATCCTGGCCTGGGTCTGCATCCCCGGGCTGGCCCTGGCGGCGGAGGGCGCCGCGCCAGCCCCGAAGCTGGAGCTGAAGCCCTGCACTCTCCCCGGCCTGGCGTCGGAGGCCCGGTGCGGCACCTTTGAGGTGTGGGAGAACCGGGCGGCGAAGTCCGGCCGCAAGATCCCGCTCCGCGTCGTCGTGATCCCCGCCCAGGGTCCCGACCGGCTTCCCGATCCATTCATCTACTTCGATGGCGGCCCGGGACAGTCCTCGGTGGCGAACGCTCCCTGGATCGTTCAGGATCTCGGCGCCCTGCGCAAGCGGCGGGACATCCTGCTCGTCGACTTCCGGGGGACCGGCGGATCGGCCGGCCTCTTCTGCCCCGAGATGCAGGGGAACGCGGGGCGCCAGGGCTTCCTGGACAACTTCTACCCGCCGGACCGGGTGAAAGCCTGCGCCGAGCGCCTAGCGAAGACCGCCGACCTCAGCCAATACACCAACGACACCAGCGTCGACGACATCGACGAGGTGCGGGTCGCACTCGGCTACGGCAAGCTCAACATCTTCGGCGCCTCCGGCGGCAGCAAGGCGGCCCTGGTCTACCTGCGCCGGCACCCGGAGACGGTGCGCACGCTGATCCTCCTGGGCGTGGCCCCCACGGACGAGCGCGGGCCGTTCCCCATGGCCCGCAACGCCCAGCGGGCGCTCGACGGCCTGATCGCCGAGTGCGCGGAGGATAAGGGCTGCCACGCCGCCTTCCCCAAGCTGCGCGACGAGGTCGCCGCCGTGCTCCGGCAGGTCGAGAAGGAGCCCGTGACCGTCGCGCTGACGGATGGCGAAACGGGCAAGCCGGTGGATGTCCGGCTGACGCGCTCCGGGCTGGCGCAGATCCTCCGCTACGGGCTCTACAACTCCCTGGCCGCCTCCCTCCTCCCCCTCGAGGTCCACTTGGCGGCCCAGGGGAACTGGACGCCCATGGCCGAGAACGCCCGCCGTTTCGCCCGCCGCGGGACGGCGGTGGCCGACGGCTACTATCTCTCCCTCACCTGCGCGGAGGACCTCCCCTTCATCCGCGAGGACGAGATCCCGGCGACCGTCCAGGGTACCTTCCTGGGGGACTTCCGCATCCGCAAGCAGCAGGCGGCCTGCGCGGTCTGGCCGGTCCCCCCGGTGGATCGCGAGTTCCTGAGCCCGGTGACTTCCGACGTGCCGACGCTCCTGACCTCGGGCGAGCGCGACCCGGTGACCCCGCCGGCCAACGCGGAGCGGGCCGCGCGGACGCTGAAGAACAGCCTCCAGGTGGTGGTGCCGGACGCCGGCCACATCTACTCGGGCATCGAGGGCGCCAGCGAGTGCGTCGACCGCTTGATGGTCCAGCTCGTCGAGACCGGCACGGTGAAGGGGCTCGACACCTCCTGCCTGGCACGGACGAAACGGCCGGAATTCGTGCTGCGACGGGATCCGGATGTGGAAGTGCCGGCCGATCAGCTCGCCCATCTGACCGGGACCTACAAGGACCGGGAGAGCGGGTACACAATCCGGGTCGAAACCCTGGGCCATCGCCTGCGGGCCATTGAAGTGGGCGAGGATAGCACCCTGGTGCTGGTGCCGACCTCGCCCACCCGCTTCCGCATCGAGAGCATGAACGGTACCGTGACCTTTCAGCTCTCAGAGGGACGGGCCACTGCCGTCCTCCTGGAGCAGCCCGGAGCGCCGAGTCTCACGTTGCCGCGGGAAGCCTCCTGAGAGCCTGGCGGCAGGAACGCTTCCGGCTCAATACCCCGCTCGACGCTCTGACTACGCCTTGCGTACTGGGTAGCGCAGGTGTGTAACGCCGACGGCCCGGATCACCGTCGGGTTGCCAAGGACGACTGGCGTGCCGGCGAGGCATGCTCGTCCTCCTTTTTTAAGGGTTCGTACTCTCGGTGCAGATCAAATTTCCTCAGCCGGCCAACGGCTTTGATGCGCCGGAAGAGTTGGGCAAACTGTAAAGGACTTTACCCGCGTCGTCCAGGAATTCAAGCTTTGGCATCCCATCCGGCGCGACTTGCATTCTGATTCGCGGCCTCCCTTTGATATCGGACATTACCAATACGGCAGAATTATCGCGCCACTTGCCAAGAAAGAGGCGCTGCTTGGTCGCTTCATCTTTGTCGATCAGTGCTTGCATCGCCGCCTTCCGCGCCGCCTCATCAGGTATTCTTCTGGCGGCTTCCCAGTGAGATGCGACAATGTCCAACGGCAGATTGGGTTGCTGCCATACCTCAAGACCCGCCTGGTACGCTCCACTATCGCCCTCCAGATAGCGGAAACCAAGAGTCTGGTCGTTTCTGACTTTGTCAAAGGTCAACGAACCGAAATGTCCTTTGCCGTTCTCTCCAAAGACAAATCCACCCATTTCATCGCCCAACTGGTTGAAAAGATCATTCCCGGTGGGCGGGGACCGTCCCGCTTGATGATCTTGCCGTTGACGATGCCGGGGTGCTGGCGTTCTTCATTGGAGATCACCATGCGAAGCCTGCCGTCTCTTTCCACGATGTTGATGCGCTCAACATCGATCTCCTCAAACTTTTGCTTCTTGCCGTGGACGGTAAAGGCTGAAAGGAAAAGCACCGCGCCGAAGAGCGTGGCCATTACAGCGTAAATCTTCAAAAAACGCACTTCCTTTTCAAGCTTGGATTCCATGGCGACGATCTCCCCGATCCGTGTCGGCTCTCTCGTTTCTGTGCGGCAGGAGGATGACAAGCGTCGGCGAGCCGATGGACGATCCCTGGAGGGGGGTCGCGTCGTCGCGCTGCCCAATCACACTAGCTTATACGATTGGCTCTTCGTCGCCGTCCCTAGTCTAGGCGTGAGGTGCCAGCCGTTTCGCAGCCGGCCCGCGCACACTGCGCCTCGTTCGTCTAGAATAGAGTTCCGATGGAATCTCTGAGAACCCTTCTAGGCATTGAGCTTCCGATCATTCAGGCACCGATGGCGGGCGTGCAGGACAGCCGGCTCGCCCTGGCGGTATCCAACGCGGGAGCGCTGGGCTCTCTCCCTTGTGCCTTGCTGAGCCCCGAGTCGCTGCGCCACGAGCTTGCGGAGATCAAGAGCCGCACGAGGCTGCCCTTCAACGTTAATTTCTTCTGCCACTCGACACCTCCTCCAGACGCCGGGCGCGAAGCGGCGTGGAGAATGGCGCTCAAACCGTATTATGAGGAGCTTGGAGTCGATCCGAGCGCTATTCCCTCAGGGCCGGGGCGCCAGCCTTTCAGCTCGGAAGTCGCGGAAGTGCTCAGGGAGTTCACTCCAGCCGTCGTGAGCTTTCACTTTGGCTTGCCGTCTCCGGAGCTGCTGGAAGGCGTCAGGGGTTGGGGCGCCAGGATTCTATCCTCGGCGACCAACGTCGAGGAGGCTCTCTGGCTCGAAGCCCGGGGAGTCGACGCCATCATCGCACAAGGGCTGGAGGCCGGCGGACATCGCGGAATTTTCCTTTCGGACGACCTGGATTCCCAGGTTGGGACGTTCGCGCTCCTTCGCCAGATCGTGCAGTCGGTCAAGGTTCCCGTCATCGCGGCCGGCGGCATCGCGGATGCGGAGGGCGTCAGGGCGGCCATGGCTCTCGGCGCCGCCGGCGTGCAGATCGGAACGGCCTATCTGCTTTGTCCGGAAGCCACCACCGGCGCCGTACATCGCGCGATGTTGCAAAGCGAGGCGGCCCGCCACACGGCGCTGACCAATCTCTTCAGCGGCCGGCCGGCCCGTGGAATCGTCAATCGCCTCATGAAGGACTTAGGGCCAATGAGCGCCCTGCCGCCCGTGTTTCCGTTGGCGGCCTCTGCCGTCGCTCCGTTGCGCGCGAAGGCCGAGAATCTTGGCAGAGGTGATTTCTCGCCCTTGTGGGCGGGGCAGAACGCCACCGGCTGCCGGGAGATTCCAGCCGCCGACCTAACTCGCGAGCTCGCGGCCGGATTTCAGTGAGGGGTGGTCTCGCGCCGGCTCACAATCAGCGAATTCCGCTCCCCTCCTGGCTTGAAAGCTCTGTCGGGCGGGGTTTTCCAACGGAACCAATGCACTACTTAAAGATAGTTCATCAATCTCGTAGATGGCGAGCGTGGTTCTTTCGTTGACCGCTCCGGACTCGTCCAGGTGCCGAGCTCTTGCGGTGTTTTAGTTGCGTCGGCTCTCCACTTGCCAGCCGCTATGGTTTGTCTCCGTCACGACCCCACCACGAATCGGCTGGAGCTATGCCGCCGCGCGAATCGGATGGCACCTGATCGGCGGCGCGGCACGGCGGGCTGCCGTCGGCCGCGAAGACCATGCGGCGCCCGCTCGTGGGGAGGTTCTTCGGATTCCTCGCCGGCAATGTGGTCACGATCAGCCGCGAGCGCGATGACCCCTGGCAGCAGGTTCTTTCCAGCATCGGCCCCGACAGCATGGTCCTGCTCGCTCCGGAAGGCCGGATGAAGCGTGCCACGGGCCTGGACCTCGAGGGCCGCGCCATGACCGTTCGCGGCGGCATCGCCGACATCCTGCAAGTCGTGGGCAGCGGCCGCATGTTCCTGGCCTACAGTGGCGGCCTTCATCACGTCCAGCATCCCGGCCAATTCCTGCCGCGGCTGTTCAAGACGATCCGGGTCCGCCTCGAGGCGGTCAACATCGAGACCTATTGCAGGTCCCTGAAGGAACCGCCCGGCAGCGAGGAGCTCAAACGCGCCGTCAGGGCCGACCTGGAACGGCGACGCGACCTTTACTGCGGTTGAAGAGGCGGTTGCCAGGTTACGTGTTGCGGCGAACGGCAAGCGCAGAGCGGCTGGAGCGCGCGTCGAGCGGAGCATGCCTCTTACAACAACCCGAGCAGGCTAAGGACTACAAGGGACACAACCGCTAGAAAACCAAACACAAGATAAAGAGCGAGCTTGAACGAGGCGGGGTTGCGGCTCGCGTACTCCTCCAGTTTTAGCCCGGAGCGCCTGAAACAAACAGCGCTCAGCCATACGAGAGGCAAAGCAGGAAGGCCCACTATGAGGACAGGATAGCGACCGGGCCCCAGTGACTGCCATGTCACGATGGCGATCGGCATGATACCGAAAAGACAAGCGACCCCACCAAGAAAGAATAATATATGCGTATCCGATTTCTCAGGCTGCTGCGCAGGCCTCGGCCGCGCCTTTGAAAGAATGACGCCACAGCGCGGGCACTCGCTCTCGTTCCCGGCTAAGTTGAAATCACACTTCAGGCAGGCGGTCATTCAAGAACCCTCCGGAGAGGACACCAGCGCCATGAACGGATCTATGAGCGTGTGCACGCGTTCCCCCAGCCCTTACCGAGCCTACCGCCGACTCGGATGCGGGTCAATGTCATGCTGAGTATCGCATAAGCAACTGGACATCGATCTCCGAACCACCCAGCAGTACCTTCTCTCTTCCAAATCGCCCCGGTTCCTGCCCACCACCCTGATTCCCGCGGCCTTGTCTCCGCGAATCGGCTGGCACCTGATGGGGGCTCGGAAGTCGCGGAAGTGCTCAGGGAGTTCACTCCAGCCGTCGTGAGCTTTCACTTTGGCTTGCCGTCTCCGGAGCTGCTGGAAGGCGTCAGGGGTTGGGGCGCCAGGATTCTATCCTCGGCGACCAACGTTGAGGAGGCTCTCTGGCTCGAAGCCCCAGGAGTCGACGCCGTGATCGCACAAGGGCTGGGCCGGCGGACATCGCGGAATTTTCCTGTCGAACGACCTGACTTCCCAGGTCGGGACGTTCGCGCTCCTTCGCCAGATCGTGCAGTCGGTCAAGGTTCCCGTCGTCGCGGCCGGCGGCATCGCGGACGCGGAGGGCGTCAGGGCGGCCATGGCTCTCGGCGCCGCCGGCGTGCAGATCGGAACGGCCTATCTGCTTTGTCCGGAAGCCACCACCGGCGCCGTACATCGCGCGATGTTGCAAAGCGAGGCGGCCCGCCACACGGCGCTCACCAATCTATTCAGTGGCCGGCCGGCCCGTGGAATCGTCAATCGCCTCATGAAGGACTTGGGGCCAATGAGCGCCCTGCCGCCCGTGTTTCCGTTGGCGGCCTCTGCCGTCGCTCCGTTGCGCGCGAAGGCCGAGAGTCTTGGCAAAGGTGATTTCTCGCCCTTGTGGGCGGGGCAGAACGCCACCGGCTGCCGGGAGATTCCAGCCGCCGACCTGACTCGCGAGCTCGCGGCCGGATTTCAGTGAGGAGGGGCGGTCTCGCGCCGGCTCACGAAAAACCGCCTGTCGGTGTTCCGGCGATTCTCAGCCAGCATCCACACGACCGCCCCTGCGGTCGAAGAAATCTCCCGCTCCCCTCGTTCATGCCGGCGGCGAGGTCCATCTCGCAGGGAAGCGGGGAGAAAGAGTGACAGGCTCCACAAGAAATCGCTTAGACGGCTGATTCCTTGGTCGCGAGGGGATCGCCGCTCAAGGTTCGCCACTGACTACGAATAAACCTCCTGGACTTTTTAAGCAGCGGCATGCCAACCAACTTGCGCCCTGCGCGCTCCTTCAAGCCTGCCCAAAGCTCCCGCATCTGGTTTTCCGATGATGGATCAAGCTCTAGTAAGTCAAGTTGGCGAATGGCATCATCGCAAACTTCTATGGCACTGACGAAATCTCTCCTCCGAATGTAGGAACCAAAGAGGTAAATCAAGTCGAGGTAGAGTGCCTTTGTCGAGCGCTGCTCAAGATCTAGAGCGATCACCTCTCGGAACATTGAATCTGCTTCCGTATATCGACCTAATCCCTCCAACAATCGACCAGCCATGAAACGCCTGCGGAGCTGAAAGAACGGGTCAGAAAACTGGTCCCATATCTCGGCCAATGCCGTAAACCTCCGAAGCGCCTCGGCATTGAATCCGAGCGTAACCAGACAATCAATCCTTGTACTCTCCGCAAGGATCTGAAGCCTTTTGTCGTCCTGCGGTATCAGTGGCCCAACAGCCCTTATGTACTCTAGGCTTCTTTCTGGATCGGCATCCATCCAGATGTACCCTAGTTGTACAAGCGTCCGCGCCAAAAGGCGTTGCTCTCCTGCCGCCTCAAAACAGGCGCGAGCGGCACGCAACTTCTCATCTGCGCTCTCAAGAAGACCGAGATCGTCATCTATTGCTCCGTCAACCGCGATCAAACTGCCTTCAATAGCCCGATTGAGAGAACCATTTCTCGCGTGTTCAAACCCTTCCTTTATCGCCTCCCTCGCTGAATTCCATCGAGCTGACCTTCTGCGAGAGCTGGCCAGCTCGACATAGCATTCCGCCAGAAGATCCCCTCGAAGAGTAGCCGGGAACTGCGAGAGCGAAAGCTGGTGCGCGGCTACGAGCGCTAGGTTCGCCCACTCCTCTGATTCAAGCGGGAGTGATCTTCGTGATTCGGCAAGAATCTCCTCCACTAGAGCCCGACTCTTTACAACCCGATTCTTTGCGAGCTGCTCGCGCCTCCTCTTCCGATTCAAGCCCTTCAGCTCACCTAAGGTCGCTTGAGCTAGAAGCCGCTCCTCAAGCCTCGCTCTCTCCAAGCGAAATCGCGACACTAAAGCCGCTAGAGCCGGATCTCGGTCAAGCAGGGCCGCCAATTCACGGTTTTCGCTTTCCCTTCTACTACCTACGTCTAGCTTGACGAGAGCTTCGGTCGCCGAATTCCAGCAGTCTACGCACCAAAAGAGATGGTCTGCGAGGTTCTCGGTCACGGCAGGGGCGACCGAAGGAGTCGCCAGGGAAGCAAGCTCCTGAGAAGTTGGATGTTGATTGCGCATTTCAGCCGCCGCTCAACAAGAGGCACAGGCAAGGCATAAGAAGCTCCCGCTTAAATGATGCCGGCCTAGTATATCTGAAAGACGCGAAGGGGCCACCCGATCCCGCAGACAGAGCGGCCCCCTCAGAGTGCGCTAGCCGAGAGGATCTAGCCCGCTCCCGTGGTCAGTAGAGGAAGGAGGCTGCGAGGGTTGGTCCTGCGTGAAGCTGGTACCCAGGGGGTCAAGCCCGCTCCCGTGCTTACTGACAACGCCAGAGGATAGAGCGTAGGCGAGAAAGGCAACAAAGAGAACCACAAATCGAAAAGGCATAGCTTTCCCTTCTTCGGGGCATCAGATAAGAGACTCCATTGTCTCGGATGACACCTCCTACGGGGGAAGTGTGTGCTTCTGAGGGGTTACAGGACAAGTCAATCTTCTCCGGCCTGACAGCCGGGGCTTGCGCTGGGGTGGGGTGGGGTGTCAACCCATGGTACCGGGCTCTTCTATTGGGTTCTGTACATTGGAAACAAAGAGAGGCCCGACGACCTTTCCTTCAGGGAAGGCTACTACTCAGCTCCGTTCGGGTCGTAACCCACTCCCGCGTCGTCGGTCCGCGCATGCCCCAGGTAAACGTATTGGAGCCCAAAAGGACAACGATGGAGCACCTTACCGAGCGACTAACAATGCAGTTTTGTTTGGCAGGGCTACGAGGGACGAAGCGCGGACCGTCGTGCGACATCTTCTTACCCAATGCCCGAGATGCGCCACCCTGGCGCGACGCATTCTCGTGTGGCCCCCGATCGGGAGCCGAGAGTTGTCATCCTTTTCCTCTTTCCTTGGGCGAGAGACCGCGCGAGCATCATCCTCCTTCCCAGAGCGTCTATCTGGGAAACTCCCGGGGCAACAGGGCGGTTGCTCCGGTCTTTTTTCAAATCCCGGGCGCGAGGTCTATCTGCCCTGCCGATAGCTGGAGTCTGGAACCATTCTCCGTTCTCTCTGCCGGCCGCGAGGCCGGCCCTTTTCTTCCCCATCCCTTTCCCTTTGAGGTGCCGCTCATGACCGACGCTGAAGCTGTGGCGCAGGCGCAACTCGATATCTTGGTCCGGGTCGTGGAGATGCTCGGCGATTTCCTGCGGAGAATCGACCGCTGGCTCCCGCCGTCCCCACAGGATTTTTCCGGGGAGGACCAAGGGAACGCCTCCGACTGCGATGTCACGAGCGAGATTCATAGGGCGATCCAGTGCGCACTCGCCGACCACATCGATCCCCTCATCGTCCAACTCCGAGCCGCATCCATCTACAAGCCCTCCCCATCCGAGAGCGGAAAACGCGCTCGGCGAACGAAGAAAGACCACTCCAAGAAGGCCGACCGGCCTAAGCGGAAAGCTTAGGATGATGCGTCCAAGGAGACGAGAGTAATGGCGACTGACGGGCGCAACAAAGAGAAAAAAGAGAATGCGGCCCTTTCGGCGGTGGAGCTTGCGCGAGAGAGCGGCATACCCATCCGGCTCATCGTCGCCTATACCGAAAAGTACGGGGATGAAATACCCCACGTCGTTCACGATGAACGGGTCTGGTATTTCCCCAGCGCCGTGGTCGAGGTGCAGCGTCTGCGGCGGGAGGAACGCGCCCGCAAGCAAAACACTCTGGAAATCCCCGACGAGGCGGACACCTACCAAAAGACACTCGCCGAGATCCTGGGAATCAAAGAAAGCCTAGCCGAGCTGGGGCGAAGGGCCTCCCAGGCGGAGAAGCTCCTCAGGGCCGCGAGGCCCCCGGTCTCCGCCGTGATCTATACCCTGCCGGAAGGCTATCGGCTCCGACACCCCCTCACCGTCCTCATTCAGCCGGACGGCAAGGAGTTCGTCGCGAGCCTCCCGGACGTTCCCCTGGAGTCGACCGGACGGACTCGGGATGAGGCAGCCCACCAGTTGCGGAGCCTCATCGCCACGACCGTCGCCCGCCTAGACGAGCAGGCACGATTGACCGACGGGGAGAGGACCCAGCTCGACGCCCTCCTTACCCTCGTCGAGACGCCTTGAGCGAAGGGACGTCGAGAGTGTCGATCGTCGTGACGGGAGAATTAGGGATCGACCTTGATCTCATCCGCAGGTCGGGATTCCAAATTGTGCGACACGGCGGTCCGGAGCTCGTGCGGGATTTCTTCCGCTCCTGGGACGACGACCCCACGTCCGAGGCAACGTACCTCATTCTCTGGGGCGACATGGAGACCGACCATCTCGTGAATCCCGCACAGCTTAACCGGGTGCTTGCCTACCTCGTAGGTCGTGCGGGCGGGCGCCTCTTCATTCCCCGAAGCGCCTGGAAAAAGCTCGATGACCGGAGGGTATTCATCTACGACCACGATCTCGGCATTTCCGTCTTGGCTGATCCATCTTGCGGATTCCGATGAAGCCGGCCACCCATTCCGAAGGGAAGGCGGCCACCCTTCTGGAGCGTAGCGGCGAATAGGACTCATGGTGGATCGAAGTGGCCGCCTTGAGGCCCGCTCACGGGCCTCTGAGTCTGTCATCTTTCCGTTTTCTTTGCTCTTCCTTGCAGTGAGGGAGCTGTCAGGCTCCCAGGGGGCGTGAGGGCGGGGGGCCGGTCGCGGCCGGCCCCCCGCCCTCATGCCGAGTGTCCTCCGATGGGGTCAGCAGGGTCTTGCGCCTCGACTCGCCCAAGAGCTGGATCTGGTAAGCGTTGTGGACCAAGCGATCGAGCAGGGCGTCGGCCAGAGTGGCGTCGCCAATGGCGGCGTGCCACATCTTGACCGGCAGTTGACTGGTCACCACGGTCGAGCGGCTGCCATAGCGGTCCTCCAGGATTTCCAGAAGGTCCCTGCGCTGGGCATCAGCCAAGGGATGGAGACCCCAGTCATCGAGCACCAGCAGATTGATCCGCGACAGGCTCGACAGGAGCTTCGAGTACCGGCCGTCCACTCTGGCGGTGCCCAGATCGGAGACCAGCCGCGGCACACGATGGTAGGCCACCGTGAAGCCCTCTCGACAGGCTTTCTGCGCCAGAGCACAAGCCAGGAAGCTCTTGCCGGTGCCGGTCTTGCCAGTGATCAGGACGTTGAGGTGCTGGCAGATCCACTGGCACGAGCACAGAGACACAAACAGCGACCTGTCCAGGCCCCGGGGCGTTCGCAGGTCTACGTCTTCCACCGCCGCGCTCTGGCGCAGTCGCGCCTTGGCGAGCCGGTCCTTCAGTCGGCGGTTCTCGCGTTGTGTCATCTCGCGATCCACCAGCAGACCAAGGCGCTCGATGAAACCGAGTTCCTCCAGGCCCGTCATCTGCATCTGCTCCTCCAAGCCCTTGGCCATGCCGTTGAGCCGCAGCGCTTGGAGCTTCTCCAGCGTTGGATGGGTCAGCATGGCCGCTCCTGCCCGCCGTAGTACGCGGAGCCTCGCAGGTTCTCATGCACCTGCGGGAGGGCCACTGCGGGCTCGCCAGCCGGCACCGGCTGCCGGTCCAGACCCACCTGCAGGATCGAGCGCACGCTGCGGTACGAGACCGCACCGACCTGAAGAGCCCGCTGGCAGGCCACTTCCAGTCTCTCTGCACCGTAGCGCTGACCCAGCCGCATGATCCCCAGGCACGAGCGGAAGCCCTGCTGCGGGTGGGACCACGTCGACATCACCCGCTCGATCAGCCCCTCCACCGACGGTCCCGTCTCCCGTGCCCATCGCACCAGACGTTCGGGGGTCCACTGTGCGTACTCCCGATGCGCGCGAGGCATGTGATCGCTCTGCGTCGTGTGCCCGCCTTGCAGAAGGCTACGTAGGTGGCTGGCTATCCTCTTGCCTTTGGCGAAGCATTCCACCGTCGTCGCACTCACCCGTGCGTCCAGCTGCTGGCTCACCAGCTGGTACGGTACGCTGTAGTAGTGAATTTCGACCTCGACGTGATAGTCGATGTGGACTCGCACTTTCTTCCACTCCGCGTACGTGAAGCGCTCTTCGGGCAGGGGGCGGAGAGCCGGCTGCTCGAGGCTCTCGAACAGCGATCGCCGAGAGCCTGGATGCTTGCGAAACGGTCGCTGATTCAAGGGACCCAAAAGCTCGCGGATCGCTTGGTTGAGCTCGCTGAGCGAGAAAAACCTCCGGTGTCGCAGACGGGCCAGGATCCAACGCTGGACCAACTGCACACCGGCCTCGACTTTGGCCTTGTCGCGCGGTTTGCGCACCCGCGCCGGCATCACCGCGACGCCGTAGTGGACGGCCAGATCCTGGTAGGTCGGATTCAGCTCCGGCTCGTACCGGCACGCCCGGGTCACGCCAGTGCGAAGGTTGTCCGGGACCACCAGCTCCGACAATCCGCCGCCAAACTCAAAGGCCCTCACATGCGAGCCAATCCAGTCGGCCAAACCCTGGCTCCAGGTCGCCTCCGCAAAGGTGTAGCTGCTGGCGCCCCACACCGCGACAAAGATCTGAGCCTGCCGCACCTCGCCGGTGCCCGTGTCAACCACCGGCACCGTCGCGCCGCAATAGTCGACGAACAGCTTCTCCCCGGGTCGGTGCACCTGTCGCATGCACACGTCCAGCTTGCTACGCCACGCCCGGTACAAGTCGCAGAATCGGCTGTATCGATATCCGTCCGGATGCCGCTCCTGGTACTCCTGCCAGACCAGGCTCAGCGTCATATCTCTTCCCTTCAGCTCCTCATGGACCGCTGCCCAGTCGGCCTCCGGGCGTTCGGGCTGCATCGGGAGTCTGCGGGCCGGCGGATACAACCGGCTCTCCAACTCCTCGCCGCTCAAACTCTCCCAGGTCTCAAGCAGGCCGGCCTTGTGCACCCGCTCAAGGTACTCAGCCACACTCGCTCTGCCGACTCTGCTCGCTCGACTGGCCTGGCGCTGGCTCAAACCACAGACCAGCAGCAAGCGCAACACCTCTTGGATCTTCCGCATACTCAGTCTCCTTGCCGGCATCTGTCTCCCTTCGGAGACGACAATGCCACGGCGTCGGAGCCCTCTTCGCCGCTCGTTCCGACAGCAAGCCGGCCACCCTACCGACGATCCTCACAAAGTGGCCGGCTTCAGCTCGGAATCGGTGGCCGCCTTCGCCTCGGAATGGGTGGCCGCCTTCCCGTCGGAATCCCTGGCCGGCTTCGCTCGGAATACGCACATCTCCATGAGGGGTCACGAGCCGTAAAAAAAGCCACCCCCTCGGGATGGCTCATGATGTTCAAGTGGAGCTGTCGCCTCACCCTCCCGCGAGGAACTCCTCAAACCGCCTCCGGACCGTGGGAAAGAGCTTCCGCACCCGGCCACGTTCCCACGCGTTCACGGTCGAGGTATTGAGACCGAGCTTCGCGGCCAAGGCTGCTTGCGAGAGGCCCTGCCGCTCCCGGAGCGCCCGAATCCGCCCGCCAAACTGCCCAGATTCCTGCCGCGAATCGGCTGGCACCTGATGGGCGGGAGACCCCCCATCGAGGTGCCAGCCGTTTCGCGTCCTGCGCACGCGGATGAGTCGCGGCCCGCTTTGGAGGCCTCGTAACACATTGCACGGTCGCGACTTACAGATCCTTGTAAGATGACAGGCGTTTTTTCCGTTTCTTATAGGGTATGAGCCGAACACTTCGCTTCGTCCCTGAGGGCGGCGCGCTGGTCGAGGTCACCTGCCGGACGATCCATGGAAGACTGCTGCTGCTCCCCAGCCAGCAGCTCGATGAGATCGTCGTCGGCATCCTCGCCCGTGCCCAGAGAACCTTCCAAGTTCGTTGCTGTGGCTACTGTTTCCTAGCCAATCACTACCACCTCTTGCTCGACGTCGACTCGGCGCGCCAGCTCGCCAAGTTCATGGGCTATGTGAACTCCAACCTGGCGCGAGAGATCGGCCGGCTCGCGGATTGGCGCGAGAAGATCTGGTCCCGGCGCTATCAGGCGATCCTGGTGAGCGCCGAGGAGGCCGCACAGGTCGGGAGATTGAGATATATCCTGAGCCATGGCCTGAAAGAAGGACTTGTAGAGCGGCCCGGCGATTGGCCAGGAGTCCATGCCGCCAGAGCCTTTGCCGAAGGCAGAGCGGTCGTGGGCTATTGGTTTGATCGCACGCAAGAGTACGCCGCCAGCCGGAGGCGACAGACCTTTGACAGACTGCATTTCGCCACTCGTGAGACGCTGATTCTCTCTCCTCTTCCGTGCTGGAAAGGCCTCTCAGAAACCGCTTGGCGCCGGCGTGCCGCCGCGCTGGTCGCTGAGATCGAAAGCGAATTCGCAGCCCAGCGCGCCAAAACCGGGAAGCAGCCCCTCGGCGTTCCAGCTATTCTCAGCCAGCATCCACACGACCGTCCTCAGCAATCGAAGAAATCTCCAGCTCCATTCGTTCATGCCGCCAGCCGCCTTGCCAGGCGTGAGCTTTATGACGCCTATCGGGAGTTTGTCGCGGCCTATCGAAGCGCCGCCGACAGACTACGAGCGGGAGACCCGACCGTCCGATTTCCGGCGGGAAGCTTTCCGCCTGCACTGCCTTTCGTCGCGATGTAGGCTGAGCTCCACCAGCTTCTTTTTGCGCCCTCAATGAGGGTCATGGGCCGACGTGTCACTGAAGCCCGAGAACCCGGCGCGCTATCCTCAATTCAGGCGTCCACGGCCTCCCCAGGAACACCTCTTCGCTTCCAAATTGCCCCCGATTCCTGCCCGCTCGCGGATTCTCACGGCCTCTACTGCCGATCCTTGAAGGCACCGCCCGGCAGCGAGGAATTCAAACGCGCCGCCAGAGCAGACCTGGAACGGCGACGCGACCTTTACTGCGGCTGAAGAGGCGGTCGCCCCCGCGGCATTGCGCCGCTAATCGGCTGGCACCTGATCGGGGCACCTGATCGGGGCTCGTCTCCTTTCGTCGTGACAACCGAAAGCAGACAAGCCCTCCGGGGGGAGCGACCCCCTCTGGAGGGCTTTCTTGTCTCGAGGCGCGCCCTGCGGACGCGGATGATGCTGAGTCGAAGCGATGATCACTCTAGTCGATGGAGGCGACCCACCATCCATTGATTATTGTGACTCGCAGAGCCATCCAGGCCATCAAATAATCAGATCAGCCTCACTTACAGGTCGTGCCGGGCTGCTCTCCCTGTCAAGAGATCTAGGAAGAGAGCGCCATAGGCCCGAACGGAGGAAGTCCCCGACATCAGCGCAACGCACTATCACAACAAGGCAAAGGCGGCCACAAGAGCATCACCCTGGTGCACAAGGGCAACATCATGAAGTTCACCGAGGGGGCATTCAAGGACTGGGGAGTTCAGCGCGACGGCCGACAAGGATCAGGGTCAAGTGGACCTCAAGGGCGGCCACTCGGGTATGGAAATCCACCTGCAACGCGGTAATCCTTCAGGCGCATCTCGACATGGCTACCCTCCACGAACACGACTTGACCTATCCGGCCATTCAACGCCGTCAGAGTGCCGCTGGACATCGGCATCGCTCCAACAGCGCGGACAAGGATGGACCGTAAGCGGCATGTACGACGAGGATGAGGACGGCTCGCGCACCATCCGCCATAGGGTTCTTTTTCGGTTCCTATACGAACCTGTTGGCATGGGTTGAGACAATTAGGTGCCGAATCCGATGTTGGTGAATATATCCCAATTCCCTAAGCTCGTGCCAGTTCAAGGTAATGGAATGGCTTTAGGGAGGAAGCGTCGTCCGGTATGATCCCGTGGGTATAGGGTGTTGACTGAAGGGGAGCATTCCCCACAGCAGGAGGTTAGATAAGGTTGATAGTTGATGGTGGCTCGTCAGTTGACCCTCGGGGTTAGGCTAATACGGGAGGACCGTACAGTGTGGCCAAAAAGAGGCAAGGCAGGTACCAGGCGCCGCAAGGGTTGTGAGTGGCTTGCGCTCGAGGTCTGGCGGGATGTACGCCCGTACGTCAGAGCCCTTTTAGGCAAGTCCTCCATCTTCGCCCTCTTCTGGCTCTGTAATTACGGCTTCTACCGGTTGACCAGAGTGCTAACCATCGATGACCTTGAGGGGCGGCTTGTAATGAATGTCCATTCAATATCGACCGCTGTTGCCTTCGCTACATTCGGCGTTCTCTTTGCTCTCGACGTGATCTCGATACGGATGAAATCACACCAAGTGCTTGATCCCGCTTACGGTACTGGCTGCTTGCTCTTCCATCCTAGGTCAAACTCGATTGGTTCTCCATACTGCTAGAACCCAATCAGCAAATCGCTCACTGAGGGGAAGGGCTTGCCTGGCTTGTCAAAATAGGCCAAATGCCCACCTGGGAAGTGAGTCACCCGGATCGGTAGCCTGAGCCCTGGCAGCTCGGTTGCTTTGGCAGCTCCCCCGAGATCGTCCCCCTCTGCTAGGAGCCTTTCAACCTCGCGCACGGCGCGGTAGTACCTCCTACTCTCGATAGCCTGAGCCTTGCTA
The DNA here is from genome assembly GCA_035996875.1 of Thermoanaerobaculia bacterium. Taxonomy (GTDB): domain Bacteria; phylum Acidobacteriota; class Thermoanaerobaculia; order Multivoradales; family UBA5704; genus DATARR01. The sequence continues at coordinate 61,041 of DASYJD010000025.1, read as the reverse complement.
TGGCTGGAATGGCTTCCCCTAACGATTAGGGAGAGGATGAGCTGCCCTACCTCGTGGGCGGCTTACCGAGGAGTGGCTGGGATTTTGTTGGGGGGTGAGGTCCTTGGATTCAAGAGGCGAATTCATGCTCCTTCGGCAATCCTCTGGCACCAGAGTTAAGAAAAAAATTTACCGTCTCCAACTCGTACTCAGCAAAGCTGGCGATATCTTCTTTAGTTCTCTCCTTCACCGAAGCTCCTTTTTTTAGACTAAGATCGGATGTGCGCTTGTGCAGCTTCTCAAAATGATAGAAAAACGTCCTGTCGCCCTGCTCTTCTCGGAAGGCAAAAACTGCCTTCCTTATAATTATCCAATAGTGTTCAATTTCAAATGAATAGATCTCCCATACAATTTCAGGGTCAAGCACATCTTGAGAGCAAAATGCCCCTAGCTCTTCAAAGAAGAGACACAGATGATGCACCGTACCATCTAATACCAGGGGGTTATCCGGGCCCTTACTTCTCAAGCATATATCCCGCCTAGCAACCAGCATCATGGGCGATTTCCACCTATCCCCCAGAATTGCAAATGAATTTACCAAATGGGAATCATTTTGGAGTTTGATTTGACGCCAGATGAAAAAAAACGTGCACACCAAGGCCACGCACTGGCACATAACCCAGAACCACTCGTAGTCTTTGCCAAAAGGAAAAACAAAAAGACTCATAGTAAACATAGCTCTCCCACTTTCACATATAGCCATTCCGCAAGATCCATGCTTAGCCAACGCCAACATTCGGGGCACTCATTCCTCATAATGTTGGAATCTTACACTTATGCCTTATCCGCGTCAATACAGTAGCCGGCTCCAATCTTATAACATCGACGGATTCATCCCTCCGCCGGAAGGAGTCCACGACCCTAGCATTCCGACGTAATAGTCAATGCGAGCCGGAAGGGTGGAGCAAGCGGATCGAGAACCAGGCTCTCGCCTTCCGACTCGACACAGGTCGAGGACACGACGGGGTCTCAGCCTTGGTTCGTCTTCCAGCCCGAGTGAACTGCTCGCCAGACCCAGAGGCCGCCGTCGCGTCCCGGATCTCTACTTCTGCTCGCGGGTTGTGCGTCATTCGGAATGCCTCCTCGGGGATCCCGCCCCAGGACATCGGCTCATCGTAGGCGTTCGGCACTTCCTGGAACGAGGTCAATCTTCCGTCGACCCGGGTCGAGGCCATTCTGTACGGGGTCGACCTTCCGTCGACCCCGGCCGAAATTATTCCGTACCCGGTCCAATCTTTTTTGACCGCGGTCAATCAGCCGCCGACCCGGTTCAGTGTCACTCGGTACCCGGTCAATCTTCCTCTGACCCGGTTCGGCGTCACTCCGTACCCGGTCAATCTTCCGCTGACCCAGGTCAAGGTCATTCTGTACGCGGTCAATCTCATTTTGACCGCGGTCGATCGGCCTCTGACCCGGGTCGATGCCATGTTGAACGCGGTCAAGTTCACGCTGACCCGGGTCGGAGTCACTCTGACCGCGGTCAATCTTCTGTCGACCCGGGTCAAAGTCATTTTGTACCGGGTCGATTTCACTTTGACCCCGGTCAATCTCCCTTCGTACGCGGTCAATGTCACTCTGTACCGGATCAATCTTCCATTGACCCGGGTCGGGTTCACTCTGTACGCGGTCAAAAGTTTTTTGACCTGGGTCGATTTCACTTTGACCCGGGTCAATCTGCCTTCGTACGCGGTCGACGTCACTCTGTACGCGGTCAGTCTTCCGTTGACCCGGGTCGATTTCATTTTGACCCGGGTCAATTTCTCGCTGCACGCGGCCGGCAAGACGCCGGACCAGGAGCGCTTTTGTCTTGATGCGGCGCATTCCTGTCGTCCCGACCCGGAACAATCCGCCTCGCAGATGTTTGGCCGGGCTCTTGCAAACGGGTGACGGCCAGGAGGAACTCTTATGCCCGAGCCTGAGCCTACCGCCCCATTGCCGACCCCGCTGCCTCAGCCCCCTTACGACGATGATGACGATGACGACGATGAGGATGGGGTGGACGAGGTCTCCGAGGAGAGCTTTCCCGCCAGTGACCCACCCTCTTCCTACTGAGGAACGGCAGGCGGCAGGCGAACCTCCCGCCATAGAATGGCGCCGGCCTTCTGAGGATGGGCGGCCGACGCGAAAAGGAGTGTCTCCGATGGCTGCTGCTTCGAGCTCCGGCTGGTTTCACTGGGCCCTGTTCTCGGCCGTCTTCGCCGCCCTCACGGCGATCTTCGCCAAGATCGGCCTGGAGGGCGTCGATTCCGATCTCGCGACGCTCATCCGGACGTTCGTCATCCTGATCGCCCTCACGGGGTTCGTGTTCTTCACCGGCAAGTGGAGCAATCCCTTCGATCTCCAGACGAAGACGTGGTCTTTCCTGGTCCTCTCCGGACTGGCGACGGGGGCCTCTTGGGTCTGCTACTTCCGAGCGCTGAAGATCGGAGAGGCGTCGAAGGTCGCGCCGGTCGATAAGCTGAGCCTGGTGCTCGTCGCCCTCTTCGCCACCCTCTTCCTGGGCGAGCGCCCGAGCCTGCGGGAGTGGCTGGGGATTCTGCTGGTCGGAGTGGGTGTCGTGATTCTCGGTTTCAAGCGGTGACAGCGCCGAAGGAGACAGCGATGAAGTTTGAAGGCATCACCCCGATTCTTCGCGTTCAAAGCCTCGAGGCCAGCGTGGACTACTACGTGAACGTGCTCGGGTTCAAGGTTGATTGGCAAAGCCCTGGCATCATGGCGGGGATCTCGCGGGACCGCTGCTCCATCATGTTGTGCGAAGGAGATCAGGGGAATCCGGGTACGTGGGTCTGGATCGGCGTCGAGGACGCCGAGGCTCTCTTCGAGGAATATAAAGCTAAAGGCGCTACGATCCGGCATCCGCCGACGAACTATCCGTGGGCGTATGAGATGCAGATCGAAGACCCCGATCGGCACGTTCTCCGGTTCGGATCGGACCAGAAGACGGATCAGCCCACGGGTGAATGGCGCGACGCGCATGGCGATCTCTGGGTGATGTCGCCCGGTGGCGAATGGACGCGCAGCCAAAGGCTAGGACTCCAATGACGGAGCGGCTTCAGACGAAGCTCCATATCGGCTGCGGCGACGTGGCTCTTCCGGGTTGGGTGAATATCGACCTGGCCCCATACCCCGCCGTCGATCGGGTGCACGACGTCACCAAGCCGCTGCCTTTTGAGAGCTGCTCTTTCATCTTCGCTGAACATTTCATCGAGCATCTGAGCCTGCACGACGGCCTACGCTTTCTCCAACATTGCCGGAAGGCGCTTGCGGACAATGGTGTGCTGCGGCTGACGACTCCCAATCTCGACTGGGTGTGGTCGACTCATTATCATCCTGGCGAGTGGTCGAGCGCCGAGGAGGCTGCCAACGATTGCCTCCGGTTGAACCGTTCCTTCTACGGCTGGGGCCACCGGTTTCTTTTCAATGGGCAGACTCTCGATCTCCTTCTGCGCCAAGCGGGCTTTGCCACGACTGTGCAGCGCTCCCGCGGGATCAGCGACCACCCTGAGCTGCAAAATCTGGAAAGGCACGAGGAATATCCCGACACGCCGGCCCTCCCCCACGTCCTCGTCGTCGAGGCCTCGGGCAGGCTCGAAGAGCCGCTCGCAGAGTCTCTTCCCGACTTTCCTGAGTACCGCCGGGATACCGAAGCTCCATTCCATCAGTTGCAATATGCAGCTCTCACCGCCGTACGCCTCTTGAAGCGGGCCTTCCGGAAGAACGCCTGATCTTAGCCCTGCCCTACAACCACGATCCCCAAAATCACTTGCCCGTATTTCTGCACGATCGTCGGACCGATTCCGGGTACGTTCAGGAGGTCGGACTCGCTTCGCGGCAGGCTTTGGGCGATGGCGTGGACGGCTCGGTCGGTGAGGATGCGGAACGCGGGGACGCGGCGGCGGCTGGCTTCGGTGCGGCGCCAGGTCTTGAGGGCCTCGACGAGCTGTGGCGAGACCAGGCCCGGCGCCGTGGCCGGGCCCACTTGGCCGCCTCGGGCCAGCCGCTCGCGCACGGCCTTGGGCTCTCCCTTGTCCGCACGCTGCCGCTTCTTTCGCGTCTTGGGCAGCTCCTGCGCCATCTCCAGCCGGCTGAGGGCCGCCGGATCGCCGATGTAGCCTTCGGGCGTGAGGATGGCGCGCTGGAAACGGATGGTTTTTCCGTCCTTCTCGAAGGCGTCCTCCTGAAGCTTGAGGAGGCCGGCGCGGACCATGCCGCCGAGCAGGTGCTCGAACGATTTGCGGTCGGAGAGATCGTCCGGACAGGTCTCTTTATATAGCTGGCCGGTGGTCTGGCCGTCGCGGCGGCGCAAGGTCTTGAGGACTTTCGTCAGCAGCTCCTGCTCCAGCGGGTTGGGCTCACGGAAGCGGCGGACCACGCACTCGTCGGGCGCGCAGATGTCGCACAGGCCGCAGGGCTCGCCTGAATCTTCCTGGTCGCCGAAGTGGCGCACGAGATGGAGCATGCGGCAGCCGTTGGATTCGGCGTAACGCACCATTTTCTCGAGCTGTTCGAGCTTATGGTCGCGCTGCGCGATGTAGGCGCGCTGCCAGGCGCTGGCGGCGGTGTTGCCAAGGGCGACGTTGCCATCCGCATCCACCAGGGCGCCGCCGTGAATCCACAGTTTTTCGAGGGCGCGCTCGAAAAGCTCCTCGTCCATCCCCAATCTTTTGCGGATCTGGCCGTCCACCTGGGACTGCGCGACGAGGGTGCGGAAGATGCGGTCTAGCTCGGCGACTTCCGGATAATCCCGGTTGTGAAACCACTCGTGGTTGCGGCGGTCATTGTACGAATACAGAAGGATGGCGCGCGACGGCTGTCCGTCGCGGCCGGCACGGCCGATTTCCTGGTAATAGCCTTCGACGCTTCCCGGCATGCCGGTGTGAATGACGGTGCGGATGTTCGCCTTGTCGACGCCCATGCCGAAGGCGATGGTGGCGACGATCACTTCCAGGCGGCCGGAGAGGAAGGCGGTCTGCACGCGGTCGCGCTCGTGAGTGGTTAGGCCCGCGTGGTAGGTGGCAGCGGGGTACTCGCCGTTCAACAGGGTTCCGAGGAGGTCCGCCTCTTTGCGGGTGGGCGCGTAGACGATGGCCGGCCGGCGCTCCGGATCGGCCAGCAGGCGGCGGACGGTCTCGGCGCGGTCCGAGGGGAGCATCTCCACCACTTCGACGGCAATGTTGGTGCGCCGGAAGCCGTGGATGAAGCGCTCTTCGCGGGCGAGGCCGAGTTGGGCGGCGATGTCGTCCTGCACGAGCGGTGTGGCGGTGGCCGTCAGAGCAATCACCGGCGCCGGCCGTAGCAATGGCAGGCGGCCGCCCAGCAGCCGGTAGTCAGGCCGGAAGTCGTGCCCCCACTGGGAGATACAGTGCGCCTCGTCGACCGCGATGAGGGCCGGAATGCGCTTGGCGAGCATCTCCGGAAAGCCGGGCACAGAGAGGCGCTCTGGGGCGATGAAGAGATAGTCGAGCCGGCCCGCCAGATAATCCACGCACGCCTGCCGCGACGCCGACCGCTCGCGCCCCGAGTGGATGCGCTCGGCCCGCAGGCCCAGCTCGCGAAGCTTGCCGACCTGGTCCTCCATGAGGGCGATGAGCGGCGAAACGACCAGCGTCGTGCCCCCCCGCGCGAGGCCGGGGAGCTGATAGCACAGCGACTTGCCGGCACCCGTGGGCATCACGAGGAGGACATCCTTGCCGCCGGTCACCGCCTGGCAGACCGCCTCCTGGTAGGGGCGGAAGGCGGTGAGGTGGAAGGCGGAATGCAGGAGGGTGGGGAGGTCGCGGCCCTCACCCCCGGCCCTGGGCGCCAGCTTCGACTCCTGCCGAAGACCCTCATCACCCCGGCCCTCTTCTCCCAGCCACCCCCCCTGCCCGACGGGAGAAGAGGGAGTGGTTTGTCTAAAAGCAAAGAGCTGCCCGATTTGAGCCCCCTCTCTCCCGGTCGGCGGGGGGGAGGCTGGGAGAGAGGGGGTTGGGGGAGTGAGGGTCCCGGCGGCTCGGTCGAAGCCCTGCACCGGCGACTCCCTTCGAATCGGCCGCTGGTCTCCCTCCTCTCCCGGTGAGGGGGGTTGGGAGGGGGCGGGAGAGGAGGGCCGGGGAGGTGAGGGTCCCGGCGGCATAGCCGACGTGCGTGGCGTCTGGGGCCGGGGTGATGAGGGGTTTGGTTGGAAGGAGGCGGAAGCGTGCCCATTCCCCACCACCTCCCGCACATACTCCTCGATCCCCTTCATGAACACCGCCAGATCGCCCTGGCCACGCTGGATGCGCTGGAGCTGGGCTTCCCACTGGCCGGTCATGGCGGGGCTTTTCACATGCGGGTGGACGACTTCGATGAGGCGGATTCCCTTGTCCGTCGCCTCCAGGGTCTTGCCCTCGCGCACGATGTACTCGCGGCGCAGGAGGGTCTCGATGATCTCCGCCCTCGTCGCCGGCGTGCCGAGACCCGACTCCTTCATGGCCTCGGAAAGCTCCTTGTCGTCCAGGGTCTTGCCGGCCGTCTCCATGGCCGTGAGGAGCGTCGCCTCGGTGAAGCGCTTGGGCGGCCGGGTCTGCTTGGCCACGGCGCGCACGTCCAGAAGATCCTGCTTCTGGCCCTGCGCGAGCCCGGACGGCAGATCCTGGTTCTCCTCGACGGGCGCGGGATCGGCAGTCCCGTCATCCTTCTTCTCGTCTTTCTTCGGATCCTTCTCGTCCTTCCCCTTCTTCTTCGTCTGGATGTCGAGCACCTTCCAGCCCACCTGACCCACCAGCGTGCCGGTGCTGTGGTAGCGGTCCACGACCGGCTCACCGATGCCGGAGGGCGGCGGATTGCTGATGGCGGTGATCACGGTGGTGACGGACCAGATGTGATCGTCGTGCCAGGCGGAGAGGAGGCGCCGGCAGATGAGGTCGTAGATCTTGCGCTCGTCGTCGAAGAGATCGGCGCCCGCGGGCGAGGTCGGCGTGGGGATGATGGCGTGGTGGTCCGTGACCTTGGAGTCGTCCACGAAGCGCTTGCTCAACGGTCGCTCGCCGGTGCCCGGGGCCATCTTGTTGAGGTAGGGCCCTTCGATGGCGCGGACGACGTCGCCCAAGGTGGCGGCGACGTCGGTCGAAAGGTGGCGGCTGTCGGTGCGCGGATAACTGATGAGCTTCTTCTGCTCGTAGAGGGCTTGCGCGAGCCCCAGGGTCTTCTTGGCGCTGAAGCCGTAGAGGCGGTTGGCGTGGCGCTGCAGCTCCGTGAGGTCGTAGAGGAGCGGCGGCGGCATGCGCTTGGTCTCGGCATGGATCGACTCGATCTCCGCCTGCCCGGAGCGGGCGCGGCCGACGATGCGCATCGCCTCTTCGAGGTCCGATCCCGGTTTTCCACCGGGCGCCGTCTTGATCCGCTTGGCGTCGGGATTCGGGAAGAACCCCCGGAACCAGGTGCCCTTATAAGAAGGACGGGATTCCTCATCGGCCCCTCGAATTGACCCCCGTTCGGGTTCGGGCGAGAAGGTGGCCAGCACCTCCAGGTAGTCCTCGGGCACGAAGGCGCGGATGGCGAGCTCGCGCTCGACGAGCATGGCGAGGGTCGGCGTCTGGACGCGCCCGACGGAGAGGTCCTCGTTGAAGTCCAGGGTGTAGGCGCGGGAGAGGTTCATCCCCACCAGCCAGTCCGCCCGGCTGCGGCCGCGGGCGGCGTCGGCCAGCGGATCGAACTCCCGGCCGTCGCGCAGCTTGCCGAAGCCCTGGCGGATGGCGTCGGAGGTGAGGGACGAGATCCACAGCCTTTGCACGGGCTTGGTGCAGCCGGCCGCCTCGTAGATGTAGCGAAAGATCAGCTCGCCCTCGCGCCCGGCGTCCGTGGCGCAGACGATGCGCTCGACTCCGGGGGCGGTGATGACCCGGCGGACGGCCTCGAACTGCTCCTTCGTGTCCTCGGAGACGACGAGGGGCCAGTCGCGGGGGAGCATCGGCAGATGGTCCCGCCGCCACTTGCGCCAGTCGGGATTGACCTCGTGCGGCTGGGGAAGGGTGACCAGATGGCCGATGGCCCAGGTCACGACGTAGCCGTTGCCCTGGAGAAAACCGTCTCCCCGCTGGCTCGCGCCGAGCACGCGGGCGATGTCGCGGGCCACGGCGGGCTTCTCGGCGACGACGGCGATGGAGTGGGCGGCGGCGGGCATCTCCAGGAAAAGGCTCGGGGTATCGGCAGACCGCTGCGATTTTACGTCAGTTCGCGACCGGCCGGAGAACCGGGACTCAAGAGGAGTCTAGAGGATGTGGCGGGAGCTTGGCGAGATCTCGGCGAGATTCGGCGAAACAGGGAGCGAGACAGGGAGGAACCCCGCCGCCGGTCCATCCCCAGGAGATCGACCGGCGGCGGGGCCCAAAACAGCTTCAGCGCCTTTGATAGCAGATGACTTCAAAAAGAACCTAGATTGCTGTCTATGGAGTGTGACGAGATCGAAGGACCGGGACAGGGCCGTGACGAAATCTTTTCTTGGCGATGGCAGCCTCCGGGACCTGGCCGCCCGCCGCCGGCCGGAGCCCGATGGTATGATTCCGCGCCAGGAGCGCCAAACCCTTGTACGTCCAAGAGATCGACATCCAGCACCTGCGGGTCTTCGAGGCGGCTTCGCTCAAGCTTCAGTATCCAGGCCGCACGGACGCCGGACCGCTCCACCAGCCGAACATCAATCTCCTGCTCGGCAACAACGGGTCCGGCAAGACGACGGTCCTCAAGGCGCTGGCTCTCTCGACGCTCGCCCCAGTTATCGATAAATCCGGATATCTTCCTTACCATCTGATCCGCAGCCAGCAGGAAAGAGCGCGCATCACCTCGAAAGTGGTGCTTCACCGGCAGGACCTGGGCCAGGATTTTGCCGCCTTCCCGGCCGAGCAGACCTTGACGACGGAGATCGTGCGGCAGGGGGACCTGGAGATCCTGGTTTCGGAGACCGGGCTCTCCGCCACGGAAGGCCCCTGGTCGAAAATGTTCAACAACAGCTCGCCGGCCTTCCTGGTCGTGGCGTACGGAGCGACGCGGCGGGTGCAGGACGTGGGTAGCTACAATCCGGACGAGCAGTCGAAGCGGAGGTTCCTTCGTTATCAACGCGTCGCGGGTCTTTTCGAGCCTCATATCGCGCTGACGCCGCTGGCTTCCTGGCTGCCGCGGCTGCAGACGGACAACCCCGGCCGCTACAAGCAGGTCTACAACCTGATCAATCGGCTGCTGCCGGAGAACTCCAGTTTTTCAGGGCACCGCGAGGGCGTCGGGCAGGGCGACTATCTCTACCGCCTGTTGGACACGGAGGTGCCGTTCGCCGCGCTCTCCGACGGCTACCGGGCCTACATCGGCTGGATCGCCGACCTGCTGTTCCACGTCTGCATGGGCTGCCCGAACAGCACCAAGCTGGTGGACAGCAAGGGGCTCGTCCTGGTCGACGAGATCGATTTGAACATTCATCCCGAGTGGCAGCGCACGGCCTGCTCCACGATCTCCAGGGTGTTGCCCAATCTCCAGTTCGTTTTTTCCACTCACAGCCCGATCGTCGCCGGATCGCTCGAAAAAGAAAACATTTTCGTCATGGAGGCCGAGCCCTCCGGCGGCTCGGCCGTGCGCCAGCTCGAAGACCGCGTCTACGGCCTCGACGCGGAGCAGATCCTGCTGAGCCCCTACTTCAAGCTGGAGACGACCCGGGCTCCGGGCTACGTCGACGAGCTCCAGGAGCTGTCGCGCCAGACCGGGCCCGGAAAACCGGAGATCGCCCTCGCCCTCATGCAGAAGCTCGCGGGATCTCCCGTCTCAACCTCTGCGATCAAGAAACCTAAGCCTTCCAAGCCCGCCTGATGATCCGGTATCCCGTCGCCCGCGCCGAGTTGGAGGAGATGGTCCGCGCCGAATCCGGAACCTGGCTGGACGAGGCGCGGAAGAAGACGGCGGCGTTTCGCGGCCTGGGGCACTACGAGGAGGAGGCCGGCACCTGGAGCGTGATCAAGGGCGCCTACATGAAGCTCCAGCACGCCAAGTGCGCCTACTGCGAGCGCAAGGCCGGCGAGGACGACGAAAGCAAGATCGAGCACGACGTCGAGCACTTCCGGCCGAAGAGCAAGGTGCGGGAGTGGCCGCCGAAAAAGCGGAAGCTCACATATTCCTTCGCTACCGGCGAGGCCGCGGACGTCGGGTATTACCTGCTCGCGTACAACCTCTTCAATTACGCCGTCGCCTGCAAGAAGTGCAACACTATCTACAAGTCGGACTACTTTCCCATCGCCGGCAAAGCGCGCGTCGTCGACCGGGACGAGGCGCAGGACCTGGCGGCGGAGGAACCTTTTCTCATCTATCCGGTCGGCGACGTCGACGAGGACCCCGAGGATCTGATCACGTTTCAGGGATTGATCCCGATGCCCCGGCACGACGCCGGGCGCCCGCACGACCGGGCGCGGGTGACGATCGATTTCTTCAAGCTCGACGTGCGCAGCGAGCTCATCTTCCAGCGCGCCCTGATCCTGAAGTCGCTCTACTGGGCGCTCGACGATCTCAAGACCGCCCAGGACCCGCGGCGGCGCAAGGCCGCCCAACAGACCGTCGACCTGGCCCTCTCGCCCGCCAGCCCGCACACGAGCTGCGCCCGCGCCTTCCACGCCCTGTGCACCGAGGACCCGCAGACCGCCAGCCTGTTCTACGACGCGGTGGCGGAGTATCTGGAAAAGAGAAAATACTAGGCCTAACTGCGGAGGCCTCCGCACCATAGGCGCTAACTTAACGTGGTCTGGGAGGTTCCCCCTCCCAAGACCCTCATCACCCCGACCCTCTTCTCCCATCGCCCTCCCCCCAACCGGGAGAAGAGGGAGCAAAGCGGGGACGCCCCAGGGGTACCCCTCTCCCGGTGAGGGGGGTTGGGCGGGGGCGGGAGAGGGGCAGGGGTGAGGGTCTTGGGCGGGGGAACGCTGAGATGGCAAAGTTAGCGCCTATGGGCCTCCGCACTCACTTCGACGGCGGCTTACCGAGCTTCGCCGCGCCCAGCTTGGCGGCGTTGAAGGCGGCGCTGCCACCCCGCGGCACGGAGAGGGTCTGCCAGTGATCCGAGGCGAAATGCTTGGCCAGGAAGACGATCTGGCCGACGTGGTAGCCGTAGTGGGTGAGCTGCCGGTTGATGGCCTTGATGACGCTGTGCGGCTCGGCGCGGATGAGGACGGTCATCGCCAAGTCCTCTTCCGAGAGGGCGGCCACGGCCTGGAAGAGGCAGCGCCACCCCTCCTCCCAGCGGGCCAGGAGCTGCTCGCGGGTGGTGCTGACCAGCTCGAACTCGGAATCGCGGTCGCGGTTCGGCTTCTCGCCGTCCGAATTGAGGAAGTCGGTCCAGCGGGAGAGCAGATTCCCGGCCATATGCTGGATCAGGATCGCCAAGCTGTTGGACTCGGGATCGAGGGTGACGAAGAGATCCTCGTCGCGCACCTGGGCCAGGGCCTTGTCCCCCAGGCCCTTGAGCTTATGGAACTGGTCGACCACGTCCTTCAGATAGAGAGATGCCGGAGAGTCGGTCACGGGTCTGCCTCCCAAGGAGCAACTTCGGGGAAAGGGTATCACCGGCGAGGCCCTCATCAGAGGGGGGAAGGAGAACGGGGTCGGCCCGGTCCGGCCGCGCAGGGAGGGGGACAGGCGCGGCCGGACCAGAGACCCAAGCCGCATCCCTGGGAGGAGGCCCCCGGGGCGCGGCCTGCCGTTTTCACGGCCGGTTGGTGCCTGGACAGGCTATCGAAGCCTGATCGCATCCGCTGTGAAGCGCTCCACAATCCGCCTGAGAGGAACCTCACAGCGATTTCCTCCCTCCGGAAGCGATATAATCCACCGGTTCCGAATCACGTCCGTCTTTTCGAGCCATGTCTGGATGCCGTACTCTTGGTGGAGGACGAAGCCGCTTCGGCGCGGAATGGGATGCAGAACGACGACATCTTCCGCCTGATCGTCGACAGCCTGCCGGACGGCCTCGGGGTCTGCGACGCCGAGGGGCGTCTGGTCTACGTCAACGACCGCTTCGGCGCGATGCTGGGTTACAGCCGCGACGAGCTCCTGGGACGAGGGTGCATCGACTTCCTCGACGACGCCAACCGGAAGCGGCTGGAGCTGGAGTTCAGCCGCCGCCGGCAGGGCGACAACTCCAGCTATGAGCTGGAGGCGATCACCCGCGACGGCAGCCGCATCACCACGCTCCAGTTTCCGCGCGGGCTGTTCGACGCCGCGGGAAAGTTCGCGGGCTCCTTCGCCGTCGTCGCCGACGTCGCCGAGCGCAAGCAGGCGGAGCGCGCCCTGCGCGAATCGGAGGCGCGCTACCACGGCCTGTTCGAAGGCGTGCCCGTCGGCCTCTATCGCACCACCCCGGCGGGCGTCATGCTCGACGCCAACAGCACGCTGGTGAAGATCCTCGGGTTTCCCGACCTTCAGGCGCTGCTCAAAGCCCACGTAGGCGATCTCTACCAGGACCCCGAGGACCGCCGCCGCTGGCAGCGGGTGCTCGTCGGCGCCAGCACGGCGCAGAGCTTCGAGGCGCGGGTACGCCGCTTCGACGGCATCGTCATCTGGGTGCGCTTCACCGTCCGCGCCGTGCGCGGCGACGACGGCGAGATCCTGCGCTACGACGGCGCCCTGGAGGACATCACCGACCGCCACCGGGCGGAAGAGGCCCTCAGGTCGAGCGAGGAGCGCTTCCGCTCCCTGGTGCAGAACGCCTCGGACCTCATCTGCATCCTCGACGCGGAGGGCATCGTGCGCTACGAGAGCCCCTCGCACTGCCGGGTGCTGGGCACGGACGCGGACCACCACGTGGGCCGCAGCCTGCCGGAGCTGGTGCATCCGGAGGACCGGACGGTGCTGGAGAACGCCCTGCGCCGGCTGGTCGAGGAGCCGCGGGAGATCGTCACCTTCGAGTACCGCCTCCTCCACGGCGACGGCGGCTGGCGGTCCCTCGAATCCACCGCCTCGAACCTCCTCGGCCAACCCGCCGTGGAAGGCATCGTGCTCAACGCCCACGACATCACCGACCACAAGAAGGCGGAGGCGAAGCTCCTCCATGACGCATTGCACGACGAGCTCACGGGCCTGCCCAACCGCGCCCTGTTCATGGACCGCCTGCGCCACTCGATGGAGCGCTCGCGCCGCGAGCCGGAGCTGCTCACCGCCGTCCTCTTCCTCGACCTCGACCGCTTCAAGATCGTCAACGACAGCCTCGGCCACCTGGTGGGCGACGAGCTGCTCATCCAGATCTCCGGCTCGCTCGCCGGCGCCCTGCGCCCCTCGGACACCATCGCCCGGGTGGGCGGCGACGAGTTCGCCATCTTGCTCGAAGGCGGGCGCGACGTCAGCGACGCCGTGCGCGTGGCCGAGCGCATCCACGACCGGCTGACGACCGCCATCAACCTCGGCGGCCACGAGGTCTTCATCACCGCCTCGATCGGCATCGCCGTGCACACGCCGGAGTACGAGCGGCCGGAGGATCTGCTGCGCGACGCCGACACCGCCATGTACCGGGCCAAGTCCTCGGGCCGCGCCTGCCACGTGGTGTTCAACCGCGTGATGCACCGCTTCGTGATGGCCCGCCTGCAACTGGAGACCGACCTGCGGCGGGCGGTCGAGCGCGGGCAACTCCGGGTGCACTACCAGCCGTTCGTGGATCTCGCCACGGACGAGGTCATGGGCTTCGAGGCGCTCGTGCGCTGGCATCATCCGCGGCGGGGCCTGCTGCCGCCGGACGAGTTCCTCTCTGTCGCCGAGGAGACGGGGCTCATCGTGCCCATTGGCCGCTTCGTGCTGATGGAGGGCTGCCGGCAGATCCGCGAGCTGCAGCGCAAGCACCCGGAGAACGGCTCCCTCAAGCTTACCGTCAACCTCTCGAACAAACAATTTTTCCAGACCGACCTCTTCGATCAGATTGCCGAAGCCCTCGCCACGTCGGGCCTCAATCCCGCCTGCCTCGGGCTGGAGATCACCGAGGGCGTCATCATCCGCCAGGCCGACTCGGCGAGCAGCCGGTTCTCGCGCCTCAAGAGCCTCGGCGTGCAGCTCTACCTGGACGACTTCGGCAAGGGTTTCTCCTCGCTCAGCTACCTCCACCGTTTCCCGATGGACATCCTCAAGATCGATCGTTCCTTCGTCTCCCGCATCGAGGAGGCGGAGGGGAACTTCGCCATCGTCAAGGCCATCGTCACCCTCGCCCACCAGCTCGGTATGGAAGTGGTGGCCGAGGGGATCCAGACGGCGGACCAGCGAGCCCGCCTCCGCGGCCTGGGCTGCGAATACGGCCAAGGCTTCTTCCTCTCCCCAGCCGTTCCCCCCGACGAAGCCGAGCAGTTGCTGATACGGCGGTTGCGGACGGTGGTGCCGTAAGACCTCGTCGCGGGAATGCGCTACACCGTGACCGCGTTACGGGGTCACGGTATGGAGATTGAGAACCGCGCGTCCACCACGCCCATCACCCCGACGGTATTCCTCCTCTCCCCCGCGAATCTGGCCGGGGCCCGGGCGGCGCAGCTCCTGGCGCCCGAGGCCGACTTCGAGACGGCCATGCGCTTCCGCAGCGCAGAGGGCGTGCCCATCGCGGAGGCCTACAGCTTCGTGAGCTCTCTCTACTTTCGGGGAAAGATCGCGTACGCCCGGCGTTTCGCGGAGGAGGAAGGCATCCTGGTGATCGCTCCTGGCGTTGGCTTGGTGCCACCCGATTGGCGGCTAACCCCCAAGCGCCTGGCGACTCTCCGCACGCCGGTGGACCTCGCGTGCCCCGAGTACTGCGGCCCCTTGACCGACCACGCCCGGCAACTCCGGGCCGCGATGCCGGAGGACGGCCGGGTGGTCCTGCTCGGCAGCGTCGCGACGGGCAAGTACGTGGATCTCCTGAGACCGGTCTTCGGCGACCGGCTCCTCTTCCCGAGGGATTTCGCCGGCATGGGCGACATGCAGCGCGGCGCCCTGATGCTGCGCGCCGCGCGCGAAGGGCGAGAGCTGCAGTACGTCACGCTCGACGCTCCCCGGCATCGCGTCCGATCATAGAGTGTGTCTCAAAAGGATCGACAGCCACGCCTACGTCGCCAGGGATTGAAATCGCCTGGCTACCGACGCTTGTCCCCTACGGGACTGCAATTCGTTCTTCCCATGCCCCGTAGGGACTACAGAGGGTAGCCAGGTGATTTCAATCCCTGGCCCTATAGGCGTCGTCGTCTACCAGTTTTGAGACACCCTCTTAGCGGATCTTTCGTTGAGCCGTTACCAACGCCCCCGTCCGCACGAACTGCTCCCACAGCGCCTTCCAGGCTTTCCACTCATGGCCGCCCGTGGCGGTGAAGACTCGATCCTTCGGTAGCTCCTTGGCCACGAGCCCGTTGCCGCGGGCGAAGGAGTCCGTCTCGCCCCAGCCCAGGTAGAGGGGGAACTTGGCCGGCCCCTTGGCGTAGCCCTGGAGCCAGACCCAGATCCGGTGCTGAAAATCGTCCGGAGCGAGGGTCTTCGGCGCGTGCCAGCTCGCGAGGCTGCCCGCCGCCACTTCGTCGATCATCGGGTCCTCGCCCAAGTAGGGAGCGAAAAGTACGACCCCATCGAGATCCTCCGGGTGCTGCGAGGCGTACAGCACCGCGCCCGTGCCGCCGATGGAAATGCCGACCAGCCAGATCCGGTCGTAGTGCTGGCGGGCGGGGCCGATTACGTCCTCCCGCAGACGGTCGACGATCATATTTTGGAGGTAATAGTTAAGGTGCGCATCCACCGCCACCATGTCCACATGCACACCGGCACGGGCCGCGATCTCCGGAAAGGAATACTTCCCAAAATCCTGCGGTCGATCCCAGCGGCCCGGGAGAAGCACCACGAGAGTCCGCGGCTGGCCAGCCGCCGGCGCCGGGCCGGGATACCGCACGACGTGCAAGGGAACAGGCGTGGGCCGCAACCGAGCGGGCAGATAGCGGACGCAGCCGGCGAGCACAGGCAGCAGGATCAGGAGGGAAACGAGCCGAATCCCCCCTGGAAACCGATGATGGAATGAGCCTTGCATTGAAGCCCTCTCGTCTGGAAGTCACAGTCTCAAACCCATTGAAGGATACGTCAAGGCAAAGGAGAAGCTCCCATGTTCAACATTTCAGGTAAGAAGGCGGCGCTGCCGTTTCTACTGAGCGCGGCCCTGCTGACGGTCGCCACGACCGGCTGCAAGGTCACCAAGACGCAGGAAGGCAAAATGCCCGAAGTGGAAGTAAAAGGCGGCCAGGTTCCCAAGTACGACGTCAAGGGACCCACGGTGGACGTGAAGACCACGACCAAGCAGATCACCGTCCCCACCGACGTGACGGTGCAGACCAAGAAGAAGGATATCAAGCTGCCCGAGGTCTCGGTCACGCCACCGAAGTAAGACCCGCCGAGAGAGTGGAAGATTGCAGAAGAAAGGCGGGGACTCCCCGCCTTTGTCGGTGTCCGAAGCACCCCTCCGAAGAAGCCCTCCCCTTCCGCAGGCGCGAAACCCTGGTGCGGTCTCCACGTATAGTCCTCTGGGATTTTTGTGCCCGTCGTCTGAAATTTCACGAATTCGAGGAGGTGCTCTTGAACAGTACGCTCTCCGGCTTGCGGATCGCCGCGGCAGGCGCCGCCTTGGGGCTGTTGGCTCTGGGTGGAACCGCCTTCGCCGCCGGCCCCACGGCGGCCGCAGTTAATTACCAGGACTATCACTCCTTCGCCAAGATTGAGCAACAGCTCCAGGCCTGGGGGAAGGACCACCCCAAAGAGGTGACGCTGCTCACCGCTGGAAAGTCGGCGGGCGGACGGCCGATCTACGTGCTGCGCATCGCCGGTCCCGGACCGGATCCCGACGCCCGGCCGGCGGTCTTCGTCGGCGCCAACATCGCCGGCTACCACAACGCGGGCACCGAGGCGGCGCTCGATCTCATCCAGGCCCTGGTGGCGGCGCCGGCCGGCAGCCCGGCGGCGAAGCTCCTCTTGACCACCACCTTCTATGTCGGCCCGGCCCTGAATCCGGACGCCCACGACGCGATCTTCGCCACGCCCCGCGTTCGCCGCGGCGGCAACGCTCAGAAGGTGGACCATGACGTCGACGGCCTCATCGGCGAGGACGGACCGGACGATCTCAACGGCGATGGCGTCATCACCCGCATGCGTATCCACGATGCCGCCGGAGATTGGCTGGCGGACTCGACCGACCCTCGGGTGCTGGTGAAAGCCGACTCCATGGAGCGGCGGGCCGGCGCCTATCGGGTGGAGATCGAGGGGAAGGACGACGACGACGACGGCGAGTACAACGAGGACGCCGCCGTGGGCGTGTGGCCGGACCGCAATTTCCCCCACGCCTTCCCCTACACGCGCGACAGCGGTCCGTGGGCCGGGTACGCGCCGGAGGCCCACTCCCTGCTCGACTTCCTCTTTGCTCACAAGAACATTGCCCTGGCCGTGGTCTACGGCCCGGCCAACAACCTGCTTGCGGCGCCTCAGAGCCTCGGCGGCGGCGGCGACCTGGGGACCCAGAAGTTCAAGGTGCCGCCCCAGGCGGCCAAGTTCCTGGGTTTCGACCCCGAGCAGGAATACACCATCGATCAGATTTGGGAGGTGGCCCAGACTCTCCCATTCGTGAAACAGAACGGCATCACCAAAGAGCAACTCGTTCAGTTCCTCGGCGCCGGCGCCGCCACCAAGGTGGATGCCGATGACCAGGCCTTTCTCGATAAATTCGCCGAGGGCTACAAGGAGCGCTTGAAAAAAGCCGGTCTCTCCGCCGACCGGCCCGGCGCTCAGTATGCACGTGGCGGCTTCACGCCATGGCTCTATTATCAATACGGCGCCATGGCTTTGGAGCTCGACGTTTGGGGCATTCCCAAGGCCGAAAAGAAAGCCGAGGCGAAGCCGGGCGAAGAGCCGCTGACGCAGGAAAAAGTGGCGGCGATGAGCTCGGACGAGTTCGTCGCCCTGGGCAAGGAGAAGATCGAGGCCTTCCTCAAGGACAACAAAGTGCCGGCCCAGTTCAACGCCGACATGGTGATCGGCGCCATGAAGGGCGGCCAGATCACGCCCAAGGGGATGATCGATCGCATGAAGCAGATGGGCGGCGGCGGTGGCGGCGGCACGGGTTCCGGGGCCGCAGGCGGCAAAGCCGGCGAGGCTGGTGCCCGCGAGCGCGAAGTGTTGGCCTGGGTGGACGCCAACGCGCCCGGCGCCTTCACGCCCTGGGCTCCCGTCACCCTGCCCGGCGGCATCAAGGCCGAGGTGGGCGGGCTCGATCCGTTCATCGAGCTCAATCCGCCCATGGCGATCCTCAAACCCGCCCTCGGCGTCCACACCGAGACGGTGCTCGATCTCGCCGGCAAGCTGGCCCAGGTCGAGATCCTCTCCCTCGAAGCCACGGACCTCGGCGGCGGCGTCTGGCGCGTCAAGGCCGTGGCAGGCAACAAGGGCTATCTCCCCAGCCACACCAAGCAGGCGGCCCGCGCCCGCGCTCACATCCCCGTTCGCCTCGTGATCGAAACCGGCAAGGGCGTCGAATTGGTGACCGGTTATCCGGCGGCCACGTCCGACCGCCTCGAAGGCACCTCCGGCACCCTGGCGGGCGAATGGCTCGTCAAGGCCAAGCCCGGTAGCAAGATCGTCGTCGACCTGACGTCCGACAACGCCGGCCGCGACCAGAAATCCATCCCCGCCGGGAAGGGAGCTTGAACATGAGATCGCGCATCGCAGTCCTTCCCTTGTCCGCCCTGGCGCTCGCCGCGGTCATTACGGTCCTGGCGACCGTTTCGCCGGCCGCGGCCGCTCCGATCCAGCCGGTGGGATCGCATCCTCCGGCCACCTTCAACCGCCTTCACACCTATGAGGAGATGACCGATCTTCTCAAGGGTTACGCCGCGGCCTATCCCAAGTGGACGAAGCTCGAGAGCCTCGGCAAGAGCATCCAGGGGCGCGACCTCTGGATGATCACGATCAACAACCCGGCCACCGGCCTCGAGCTTTCGAAGCCGGCGATGTACATCGACGGCAACATCCACGCCAACGAGGTGCAGGGCGGCGAAACGGCGCTCTACACCGTCGACTACCTCCTCAAGAATTACGGCGTGCTGCAGCGGGTGACCGACATGATGGACCGCTCGGTTTTCTACGTCCTTCCCATGGTCAATCCGGACGGCCGCGCGCTCTGGTTCAAAGGGCCGTCCGACGCCGACTTCCCGCGCACCGTGATGGTGCCGGTCGACGACGACCGCGACGGCAAGGTGGATGAGGACGGCCCGGACGACCTGGATGGCGACGGCTACATCACCACCATGCGTAAGAAAGTGCCGCTGGGCCAGGGCACGCACAAGCTCGATCCCAAGGACCCGCGCCTGCTGGTGCCGGTCCAGCCCGGCGAGCTCGGCGATTATCTGATGCTGGGCAGCGAGGGGATCGACAACGACGGCGACGGCCTGGTCAACGAGGACTCGGTCGGATACGTCGATCCCAACCGCACCTGGGGCTACTCCTGGGAGCCCACCTATGTTCAGGCAGGCGCCGGCAACTATCCATTTTCCATTCCCGAGACGCGGTCCATCGCCCTCTGGGCCATCCAGCACCCCAACATCGCGGCCGTGCAGAGCTACCACAACAACGGCCAGATGATTCTCCGCGGCCCCGGCGCCAAGGCCGATCCGCCCTATCCGCCGCAGGACCTCAAGGTCTATGACCTGATCGGCAAAGAGGGCGAGAAGCTCCTGCCGGGTTATCACTACTACATCTCGTGGAAAGACCTCTACACCGTTCACGGCGCCACCACGGATCACTTTTACGGCACCATGGGTGTGCTCGCCTTCACCAACGAGATGTACAATCCGCCGGCCGACTTCGACAAGAACGGTGAGGTCTCGCAGGAAGAGCTGATGAAGTTCAACGACCTCCTCACCCTCGGCCGCCAGTTCGTGGATTGGCATCCGTACAACCATCCGCAATACGGCCCCATCGAGATCGGCGGCTTCAAGCGCGACGTCGGCCGCGTGCCCGAGGGCTGGGCGCTGGAGGACGAGACGCACCGCAACAACGCCTTCGTGCTGTTCAACGCCTACCACCTGCCGCATCTTTCGATCGGCGAGGCGGTGGTGAAGAAGATGGGCGATCACCTGTGGAAGGTCGAGGTGCCGGTGCTCAACGACCGGGGAATTCCCTCGATGACGGCGATGGCGTTGAACAACAAGCTCCACCGCAAAGACCTCGCCACCGTCGCCGGTGGCAAGGTGATTTCGAGCGGTATCGTGAACGATCAGTATCTCGACAAGATCGACGTCCAGGCGCACCGCCCCGAGCGCCTGATGGTCCCCGGCGTCGAAGGCCTCTCGACCCGCATCCTGTTCTTCCTGGTGCAGGGCGACGGCGACGTCACCGTCACCTACGACAGCCTGAAGGGTGGAAAGCTTTCGAAGAAGATCGCCCTGAAAGAGACGGGAACGCAGACGGCCGCGAAGTAGCAGAGGTCGCGAGATACAACCCAACCCCCGAAGGATCGCGCGATCCTCCGGGGGTTTTTCTTGTTACATCCGGAGATGATCCGCCCGCCAGTCGCGGATCTTCTTCTTGATGTCGTCCTGCCCCGTGATCTTCTGGTCCAGTACGATGCGGACCAGTTCCGGCACCTCGGCGTCGCTGGCGAACCGCAGGGCGATGACCTGGCCCGTGGAGAGCTCGCCGATCCGGCCGCGGAGGTCTGGCGGCAGCAGCCGCTCCAGGCGCTGCCTCTCCTCCAGGCGGATGACCCGATCCTGCGCTCGTAGCGGGAAGACCCGCACATACCAGGCGAGCAGCGCCAGAGCGACCGCCAACAGGACCGCCATCAGGCGGTCGGGAACCGGCGGAGCCGGGGTGATCGGCCAGATCGCCCGATACAGCGACCAGAGAAGGTTGATGACGAGGATTCCGAGGGTGACGAAGTGAAAACCGGGGACATACTTCCGGTGTGTGGCAAACGTCTGATCGGCCATGGCTCCCTCCAGGAGATTGGGGTGCGCTTCGGGGACATGGTACTCCAAACCATCCAGCATTCCCGGTACATGAACTTGTCCTCGCCAAAGATCGCCAGAGCCCACGTTTAAGGACACAAGGACACTCCTGGACCGGTTACTACGGCGAGCGACCTCTGAGAAAACTTGTTGGCATGGCAGATGCAGTACAGGGACATGTCACGTTCCTGAGCAAATTCGCCGGGGACCAGGAGGCTTTTTATGACCACGAAACGGACTATCCCCACGCTGCTCGTCGCCGTCAGCCTGGTGGGCCTTTTCACTACCGGCTGCTTCTTCCCACCGTACCACCGTCATCATCGCCGTCTCAGCCTCGATCTCAACGTCGGTACGGCGCCGGCGGTCCAGGCAGAAGCTGCTGGCCGCTAACAAGTCAGGTCGCTCGCGCGGCCCGAAGGGCCGCGCAGCTCTTTTCAAGCGATAACAAAAACCAAACCCAGGCCGCGCTGCTCCGTATAGTACCGGGAGGAGCGCCCATGTCCGAGCCCAGCTTTCATTTCGGCCTTCGCCGCCGCTTTCGGTCCGGTCTTCTGGCTCGGGATCTCCTGTGCTGTGTTTTGCTCGGCATCGGAATCATCTTGGTGGCGAGCCTCGCGTTTGGCGCTCCTCTACCCCCGGTACAATTCGTCCTCTCCATTTTTGCCTCGCTGGTGATTTATGCCGTGGCTCAGACCCTGCTCCAGCTTCTCGAGCGGTGGATCTCGCGGTGGACAGGCTTCCGCCATCTTTTCCTGCTGGCCGGCGTCTGGTTTGTCGCCGCTGCGCTCAGCTACTTTTTCGTGGTGAGCCTCCAAGTGCTTGCCCGCCATGACTCCTTTCACCTTCCCGTACAGCGCACGCTCTTCCAAATCCTGGTTTCGGGGATCATCGCCATCGTGGCCGGTCTCCTCCTCTACACGTTCGACCTCCTGCGCGACCGGCTGGCGGAAAGCGTGGCCCGTCTCAAGGAGGCCGAATTCGCGGAGCGCGAGCTTCAGCTCGCCCGCCGCCTTCAGAGTCGGCTGCTTCCCCCGCCGGAGATCGAGGGGGACGGTTACCGGATCGCCGCACGTAATCTCGCGGCGCGGGTGGTGGCCGGAGATTTCTACGATGTGTTCCCTCTGGCCGGCGGCGCTTTGGGCGTGGTCGTGGCGGACGTGGCGGGCAAGGGGATGGCCGCTTCGCTGATCATGGCATCGGTCAAGGCCATGCTGCCGTTCGTAGCCGCCGAGCGGACTCCCGAGAAAGCGCTGCAGGAGCTCAATCGCCGGATGGCCGCCGAGCTCTCTCCCCGGGAGTTCGTCGCCCTGGCCTATGCCCGCTTCGATCCGGCCTCCGGCACTCTCGTCCTCGCCAACGCCGGCCTGCCCGATCCTTATTTGCTTCCGCTGTGCGGGCCGGCGCGGCCGGTCGAGGTTCCGGGACCGCGCCTGCCGCTGGGAGTGCGGCGCGAGGTTGAGTATCAGTCCCTGAAGATCTCCCTCGCCCCTGGGGAGCGGCTCCTGCTTTTCACTGATGGGCTCGCGGAGGCACCGGCAGCCGGCGGAGAGCCGCTGGGCTACGCCGCTCTCGCCGAGTTGCTCGACGACACCTCGTCGCCAGCTCAATCCGAATGGCTGGACGATCTGCTGGATCGGGTGCGGGCGGCGACGTCGCCAAGCCTGGAGGACGACTGGACCGCCCTCATCCTGGAACGCACCGCGCCGGCCTCTCAGCGTAAGCTCAACGCCTACTCGATCCCCTGAAAAAATCCTTCCGCGGTGAACATGTGGAACCAGCTCCGGAGCTCCGCGGCGAGGGTGTCGTCGTCCAGATCGCTGACGGCGGCCGCGGCGGCGAGGGCTTCGGCCACGGTGGCGCCGGACTGGAGGGCGGCGAGGAGGGCGTGCTGGGACTGCGAGATCGAGTAGCGGCGGACGATGAACTCGCGGCGGGTGATGGCGGTGTACTCAGGGGCCGGGTCGGGGATGGGCACTTCCTCCCCTTCCTCTTCCGCCTTACGGACCGCCGTGAAGTAGGCGTTCACGGGAAAGCGGGTGACCAGGAGCCGCAGGCAGGGCACGGGATGAAGCCGGGCCTCCGCGAAGCGCTCCGCGGGAAACACGTTCAACGCCTCGGAAGTCAGCAGGGTCTGGCCCTCGGTGCCCGGGCCGTCGAAGACCTTGGCGAGAATCCACTCCAGGGAGGCGAGGTCGATCAGAAAATCCGGCCAGCCGACTTCGCCCGGCGGCGGTCCGCCGTCCTCGGGGCCTGGCCGAGTCTCGTCCAGGAAGCGGGGAAAGGTCTCTCCCAGGTGGTCCAGCGTGTAGCTGCGGGAGGGGTAGCGCTGCAGGTAGTCGAAGGCAAAGCCGTTGAAAACGTCCTCGCCCAAGGCTGCCCTCAACATAGGGAAGCAGTCGCCCACGCACTCCAGCAGGCGGGCGTAGTAGGCGTTGGCATAGATGCCGATGCGCTCCGCCGCCGTGAGATTGCGGGAACGACAGATCACGGCTTCCAACTCGCCCCGAGGAAGACGGATGAGCGCCTGCGCCTCTTCGGACGCGACGCCGCTCTCGACTCCGTCGGGATGGGTGACGACCGCCTGGAACCACTCCTGGACGGTGCCCAGCGTCCGCGACGATTCGCTCACTCGACCTCCGGCAGGATGTGGTGGAGCGGATGGGGCGCGCGCTCTCCGGTCATTCCAGTCATTCCCGCCATCACCAGGACCGGCTCGGACTCTCCGGGGCCTATCGGCGCGGCTGCCACTGCCGGCAAGTACTCGCCCATGAACCGCTTGGCCTTGAGCACCTCGTCATGGAGGACGGGGAAGGGCGGAATGTTGGCGTCCCATTCGAGCAGGGTCGAGACGCCGCCGGTCAGCTCGTGGGCCGTGCGGTAGAGCTCCCACACGGGATCGATCACATGATTGTCGTGCGTGTCGATCAGGTGGGTGGTGTAGTTGCTGTGCCCCGCGAGATGGAATTGGACGATGCGCTCGTGGGGAAGCGAACGGATGAATTTGTCGGGGTCCATGTCATGATTGAAGCTCGACACGTAGACGTTATTGACGTCGAGCAGCAGGCCGCAGTCGGCCTCCTCGGCCATGCGGGAGACGAACTCCCACTCGTCCAGGGTCGAGTCCTGGAAGGTGACGTAGGAGCTGGGGTTCTCCAGCACGAAAGGCCGCTCGAGGAAGTCCTGCAAGGTGCGAACGCGCTCCACGACGTGGCGCAGGGACTGCTCCGTGAACGGCACGGGGAGCAGGTCGTGGGTGTTGCGGCCGAGCACGCCCGTCCAGCAGATGTGATCGGAGATCCACTGCGCGTTGACTTCTTTCGCCAGCCGCTTGAGCTTGCCCAGGTACTCGAAGTCGAGCGGGTCCGTCGAGCCGATGGAGAGCGACACGCCGTGCATGACGACCGGGTAACGCTCGGCGATCTGCTGCAGCACGTAGCGCGGCCGGCCCTGCGAGTCGATGTAGTTCTCGCTGATGACCTCGAACCAGTCCACCGCCGGCTGGTGCTTCAGAATGTGATCGAAGTGGACGGACCGCAGGCCCAGTCCGAGGCCGAGGTTGTCGTGTCCGAGGCGAGGGGGTTTCATACGGCTCCTTCCTGGCAGATCCGATCAGCGGCGAGGCCGGACGCCAGCCCTCCTATCCCTCGTGAGACGAGGAGGGCTGGTTGACTTCGAGTTGCGAGCTTAGGCGGCGCTGCAGGTGGAGGGGGCCGCGCCGACCTTCTTGCCGTCCTTCTTCATGCGGGCCTCGTAGCTAGCACGGGCCTTCTTCCAGCTATCGCCCTTCGAGGGGACGGCGCAGCTTCCCTTGCCCTTGCAGGCGTTGTCGCCGGTGCCGCCCTGACCCTTGCAGGCATTGCTGCCGGCACAGCTATGGGCCTCGACGGTGGCGCACGCACCCTGGCCCGCGCAGTCGTTCTTGCCGCCGGCGCCCTGGCCCTTGCAGCCGTTGAGGCCGCAGCAGGCGTGCGCATCCTTCGGGGCCGCCTTCTTCTCATCGGCCGACAGCAGGCTGCTGCCCAGCATCGAACCGGCGACCACACCGCCGAACGCGGCCAGGGCCAGCTTGCCGAAGTCTCTCCGGCTGACGTCTTCGGTCAACTTCTTCATGGTTTCGGTCTCCTATGAAAGTGTCACGAGATCCAGCCGGCCAGGCTCACCATAAGCCTCCGGCTCCCGACAACTTGCCTGCGTGTTCCCGAATCGAGTCCAAGTCTACACCCTAAGATACGCGGTAGGGAATCCAACAGATTGGTCACCAAGTCATCCGGTAGAGCATCCAGTAGACGATCACGCCGGTGACCGATACGTAAAGCCAGATCGGCAGGGTCCAGCGGGCGATCCGCACGTGCCGGTCGAAGCGTCTCCGCCAAGCCCGCCAGACCGTGATGCCCGCAAGGAAGGGTACCACCGCGGCGAGGATGGTGTGCGTGACGAGGATGGTGAAATAGACCGTCCGCGCCGCGCCCGTCCCCGGAAAGTGCTTGGATCCCACATGCGCGTGGTAGATCAGATAGGACGTCAGGAAGAACGTCGAGCAGATCAGGGCAGCGATCATCACGTTGCGGTGAGCAATGGGCCGCCCCGACCGGATCAGCCCATACCCCGTCATCAGCAGGACGGCGGAGATGGCGTTGAGGGTGGCGTTGAGCGCCGGGAGGTCTTGGATGTGCAGCATGGCTGGAGGTTTTCCCCTGGGAGCGCCGGCGCTCCCAGGGTGAAGCCTACTTCGAACCTACCGGAGCGGCCGTCGCCGGAGCCGCCGTGGCCGGCACCGTCACGGCCACAGGGGCCGGCGCGGGCGCCAGCGCTGCCGGCTTCGGCGCGCTGTCATCCAGCCACTTCCCGAATTCCGCCTCGCTCTCGACGGTCAGGTATCCCTGCATCCGGTAGTGGGTGAGGCCGCAGAGCTGAGCGCAGGCGATCTCCCAGCAGGTCTTGGAGACGGCGCAGTCCGGCAGCTTCGCTTTGTCCGGATTGACCGCGTCGGGCGTGAAGTAGACCGGGATCACCTGGCCGGGAATGGCATCCTGCTTCACCCGCATGACGGGCAGGTAGAAGCTGTGGATGACGTCTTTGCTGGTGAGGTAGATCAGCACGGGCTTGCCGAGCGGCAGATGGAGCTGATTGATGGTGGTGACGTCGTCCTTGCTTGCGGGATCGCTCGGATCGAGGCCCAGGGGGTTGCTGCCGGCGGTCACCAGCTTGGAGTCGGTGCGGCCGAAGACGCCGTCCTTGCCTGGATAGTGGATGTTCCAGGCGAACTGCTCGGCCACCACACGGATCTGCACGGCCTGCGATTTGTCCGGCACATTGCCGACCCGCTTGGCCCAGATGGGAACGGCGAAGAGCACGAGGAGGACGACCTCCACGAGCACCACGGCCGCCTCACCCCAAGTGGAGAATCCGCCCTTGGCCCCGGTGTAGCTCGCCACCGGATTGGACTTGCGGCGGAAGCGGAAGAGACAGTAGACGAAGAAGAGGCCCCAGCCGACGAACAGCACCAGCATGAACCAGTGGACGACAGCCGTGAGCTGATCGAGCTGCGCGCCATGGGATGACGCAGAGGGAGGAAATCCCATGGGGAGGCCGAGCGTGGTGTTTCCCATTACTGTTTCTCTCCGTGAATGAGGTGCAACCGCTGCCGCACCGTTGCTTTCTCGTTCAGCCTCCTGGACCTCCGGCGGAAGTCCAGGAACACCTTGCCAATCCCCACGTAGACCACGCCCACGAGGGCGATCAGCGTCAGGATGCCATTGTTCATGCCCTTGGTCATCGGCGAATCGGCGGCGCCGTAGCAGGTGGCACACGCCAGGGCGGCCTGCGGCAGGGCGAGCCATGCCGCGAGGGCGACGACTGCGAGAAAGACCCTCACCTCCCCGGCCCTCCTCTCCCGCCCCCTCCCACCCCCCTCACCGGGAGAGGAGGGAGAAAGATTTTCGACGTGATTCCTCATGGTTCAATCCTCCTCGTCCGGTGCGATCGCCCGGAGCTTTTTTCGCACCCGCAGGCCGTAGACCAGCAGGACGACTCCCAGGGCGAAGAACAGCAGCCCGACGGCCAGATCGCTACCGCTGCGATTCGCTTGCCAGCTCTGGATTCCCCAGACGCCCACCCACGCCGCCAGCACCACCGAGGCGGCGATGAAGAACAGGTGGAACGATCGCAGCGACAGGCTCATGACGGCAGGCTCACCGGATCATCCGCTGGTCCCACTGCGAGATCGAGGGGATGGCCATCAGCACGATGAAGAAGATCACCGTCACCAGCAGCACCCAGTAGATCACTTTCCGCTCGTGGGAGAGATGCATGAACACTGCCGCCACCAGCGAACCCTTGAAGCTGGCGATGATCAGCGCCACCAGGATCGCGAGGCCGACGGGCATGTGGAAGTAGCTCACCGCCACGGTGAGGACGGTCATCACCATCAGGGTCACGAAGACCACGATGTAGGACCGGGTCTGCTTGCGGATCGATTCAGCGTCGCTCGTGCTCATCGCTCAAGGCTCCTCAGAGCAGGTAGAGGGTCGGGAACAGGAAGATCCAGACCAGGTCCACGAAGTGCCAGTAGAGGCCGGCCACCTCGATACGGTTGGTGAACCGCTCGGGCTCCGTCTTGAACATCTTCGACCCGGGTCCCAGGAAGTAGCCGTTGACGATCATGCCGCCGATCACGTGCAGGCCATGCAGGCCGGTCAGCGTGAAGTAGATGGCGAGGAAGGTGTTCGACTTCGGAAACAGGCCGATCTCGAACTTGTGGGCATACTCGAAGCCCTTGACGATCAGGAAGCCGACGCCCGCCAGCAGGGTGAGCCCCATGTACATCCGGTACTTCTTGAAATCGTTGAGCTTGAGGGAGGCCCACGACATCACCATGGTCACCGACGAGGCGATGAGGATGATGGTGTTGAGCGTCGCCAGCGGCACGTTCAGGAACTCGCGGCCATGATGCCAGGTACCGGCCGGAGCGCCCGTGCGCAGCAGCACGTACGAGGAGAACAGGGCGCCGAAGAGCATCACCTCGGAAGCGAGGAAGAGCCAGATGCCCAGCTTGGCGTTGAACAGGCCGGTGTCGGGACGGGCCTCGACGTTATAGGGAATCTCCATCGCTTCAGGCCTCCTGGAGCTGGTGCTGAGGAACGAAATCCTTCGACGCGCCCGGCAGGCTGTAGTCGTAGGGGCCGCGGTGGACGGTGGGGACCTCCACGAAGTTGCCGTGGGCGAGCGGCGGCGACGTCGTCGCGGCCCACTCGAGGGTGGTCGCCTCCCATGGGTTGTTGCCCGCCTTCTCCCCCTTCTTCATGCTCCAGAAGAGGTTGATGATGAAGGCGATCTGCGACAGGCCGAGCAGCCAGGCCGAGCCCGACATGAAGGCGTTCCAGTGCAGCACCGGCTGGGCGTGGGAGTAGGAGGCGCCGCCGTCGTACAGCCGGCGCTGAACGCCCGCGAGGCCCTGGATGAGCATTGGGAAGAAGATGCCGTTCATGAACAGGAACGACGGCCAGAAGTGGATCTGGCCGAGCAGCGTGCTCATCTTGCGGCCGGTGAGCTTCGGGAACCAGTAGTAGATGCCGGCGAACATCGCGAAGATCGTCCCCGGTGCCACCACGTAGTGGAAGTGGCCGATGACGTACAGGGTGTCGTGCAGGTGGATGTCCGAAGGCGCGAGGCCCAGCGGCAGGCCCGTCAGACCGCCGATGGCGAACATCGGCAGAAAGGCCAGGGCGAAGAGCATCGGCACCGTGTAGCGGATCGAGGCTCCCCACAGCGAGATGATGAGCGCCGTCAGCACGATCACCGATGGGATCGAAATGATCATCGTCGTGGTCTGGAAGAAGGTGCTCATCACCGTGCCCATGCCGGTCATGAACATGTGGTGGGCCCAGACGATGAACGACATGAAGCCGAGGAACGACACGGCGTAGACCATGGAGCGGTAGCCCCATAGCGGCTTGCGCGTGTTGTTGGCGATCACCTCGGCGATGATGCCGAAGGCCGGCAGAATGAGGACGTAGACCTCCGGGTGGGCCAGGAACCAGAAAAGGTGCTGCCAGAGCAGCGGGCTGCCGCCGCCGGCTACCTGGAGCTGCTGGCCCGAAATCACGAGACCCGAGGGCAGGAAGAAGCTCGTCCCCGCCAGGCGGTCCATCATCTGGAGCACCGCCGCCGCCTGCAGAGCCGGGAAGGCCAGCAGCAGGAGGAAGGAGGTGACGAACTGCGCCCAGACGAAGAATGGCAGCCGCATCCAGGTGAGGCCCGGGGCCCGGAGCTGGATGATGGTGACCAGGAAGTTCATCGAGCCGAGCACCGAGGAGATGATGAGGAACAGCATGCCGAAGAGCCACATGGTCTGCCCGGTGGGTGCGATGTCCGACAGCGGCGGGTAGGAGGTCCACCCCGACTGGGCGGCGCCACCCGGCGCGAAGAAACTCGAGAGCATGATCACGCCGCCGACGAAGTACGACCAGTAGGAGGCCATGTTGAGCTTGGGGAACGCCATGTCCGGGGCGCCGATCTGCAACGGCACGATGTAGTTGCCGAAGGCGCCGACGGCCAACGGCACGATGCCGAGGAAGACCATGATGGTGCCGTGCATGGCCCCGAGCTGGTTGTAGAGCTCGGGAGCGATGATGCCGCCGCTCGCCTTGAGCAGCCAGCCGACCAGGGGGATCGGCTGGTTCGGGTAGGCGATCGACCACCGCATCATCATCATCAGCGTGAAGCCGAAGAGGAGGAAGCAGAGGGCGGTGAACCCGTACTGGATGCCGATGACCTTGTGGTCCTGGGAAAAGACGTACTTCTGCCAGAAGCCCAACTCGTGGTGGTGAGCTTCCCCATGCCCGTGACCGTGGGCGACCCTCTCGTCAACTAGTGCCATCAACGATCTCCTTCAAACGGTGATCGGAACGACAGAACACACCGGAACGCGGCGGACCAAACTTGAGCCGCCCCAGGGCGTTCTGACCGACTTTTTGGCGACATCCGAGGCTTCATGCGAACGGCTTGGCTGAAAAAGACGGGCGGAGTCTACGACAGCCACGGGAGCCGCCGCAAGCCCGATCGGGCCGCAAGAGCGCCCCCCGCCCAGGACCCTCATCACCCCGGCCCTCTTCTCCCGCCCCCTCCGCACCCCCCTCACCAGGAGAAGAGGGAGAACAGCCAAGACCCCTCATCACCCCAACCCTCTTCTCCCATCGCCCTCCCCCCTACCGGGAGAAGAGGGAGCAAGGCAGAAACGCCTCCGGCCCGGCCAGGAAGACACGGAAAGGCACGCCCCGGATGGCATTCCCCTTCTGGCGGGTCTAGAATGCCGCCCGAACGTTTCGCCTGCCTTCGGGAGACACAGCAATGAAGAAGTTGTTCGTGGTCGGCATATTCCTCGGCGTCGTCACCCTCGGCGCCGCCGCCGTAGCCCAGATGGAGCATGGTCAGATGGAGCATAGCCATGGGCAGAACGTCTTCTACTTTCCCGATCAGGACGAGGGCGTGGCCGCCCTGCCTGCCCGCAAGGCCGCCCAGCTCGCCGCGGCCAGCCAGATCGGGGTATTTCACGGCTTCCAGTTCACCGACCGGCAGCCCGAGAGCGGGATCACCTTCCGCAACGAGGAGACCGACGACAGCGGGCGCGCGTACAAGGCGGTCCACTACGACCACGGCAACGGCGTCGCCGTGGCGGACGTCGACGGCGACGGCCTGCCGGACATCTACTTCATCACCCAGCTCGGGGAGAACCAGCTCTGGAAAAACCTGGGTCACGGCAAGTTCCGCGACATCACCGCCGAAGCCGGGGTGGGGCTCAAGGACCAGATCAGCATCACAGCCTCCTTCGCCGACGTCGACAACGATGGCACTCCGGACCTCTTCGTCACCACCGTGCGCAAGGGCAATCACCTCTTCCTGAACGACGGCAAGGGGCATTTCCACGACGTCACCCAAGAGGCGGGCGTGGGCTACGTCGGCCACTCCTCGGGGGCGGTCTTCTTCGACTACGACCGCGACGGGCTGCTCGACCTCTTCCTCTGCAATGTTGGCAAATACACCACCGACGCCGTCGGCCGCGGTGGCTACTTCGTCGGCATGGAAGACGCCTTCTCCGGACACCTTCATCCCGAACGGACGGAGAACAGCATCCTCTACCACAACCTCGGCAACCACCGATTCAAGGACGTCTCCAAGGAGATGCATCTGGAGGATGGGAGCTGGAGCGGTGACGCCTCTGCCGTCGACTTCAACGGCGACGGATTTCCCGATCTCTACGTCCTCAACATGCAGGGGGACAACCACTATTACGAAAACGTCGGAGGCAAGTCCTTCGTGGACAAGACGGCCGAGCATTTCCCCAAGACCTCCTGGGGTGCCATGGGCATCAAGGTCTTCGACTACGACAACGACGGCCGGCCCGACATGGTCATCACCGACATGCACTCCGACATGAGCCATATCATTGGCGTCGATCAGGAGAAGAAAAAGTCCGACATTCAGTGGACGGACGCCTTCCTTCAGGGCGGCGCCAACAACATCTTCGGCAACGCCCTCTACCACAACCTCGGGGACGGCAAGTTCGAGGAGGTCTCGGACGCCATGAACGTGGAGGACTATTGGCCCTGGGGCGTGAGCGCCGGCGACCTCAACGCCGACGGTTATCAGGACCTCTTCATCACCGCCAGCATGAACTTCCCCTTCCGCTATGCCACCAACTCCCTGCTGCTCAACGACCAGGGGAAGATCTTCCGCGACAGCGAGTTCATCCTCGGCGTCGAGCCGCGGCGGGGAGGCCAGACTCATTTCCACATGACGGATATGGATTGCGACGGCGCCGACAAGACGAAGACCCCCTGCGAGGGGAAAACGGGCAAGGTCGAGATCATGAGCACTCTCGGCTCGCGCTCCTCCGTCCTCTTCGACCTGGACGGCGACGGCGACCTCGACATCGTCACCAGCGACTTCAACTCCGTGCCGCAGGTGCTGATCAGCAACCTATCCGAGAAGAATCCTCAGCTCCGGTATCTAAAGGTCAAGCTGCGGGGAACGAAGTCGAACCGCGACGGCATCGGAGCCCGGGTGCGGGTGACGGCGGGAGGCAAGACCTACACGCAGTGGAACGACGGCAAGTCCGGCTACCTCTCCCAGAGTCTGATCCCCCTCTACTTCGGCCTCGGCAAGAATCAGAAGATCGACACCGTCGAAGTCCTCTGGCCCTCCGGCACCACGCAGACCGTGCGCGGCCCGAAGGTCAACGGGCAGATCGAGATCGTGGAGACGGCGGAGGGCGCGGCGAAGGCGACGAAGCCTTGAGGTAGCCCCACCAGACGGCAGCAGAAACATTATGCACCTCGTGCATAATGTTTCTGATGCATAATAGCTCCCATGAGGCTGGCTTTTCTCGATCGCAATGAAGAAACCGGGCGCCTGACGCGTCTGCTGGAAAGCCCGGAGGGCTCTCTGGCAGTGCTGTACGGCCGCCGCCGTTGCGGCAAGTCGCGGCTCCTTTGGGAGGTTCTGGCTCAGGAGCGCTCCATCTCCTATGTGGGCGATGAGCGGGAGGCTTCGCTTCAGAGGGCGAGCCTGGCCTCGGAGATCGCGCGGCTGCTGCCTG
The DNA here is from genome assembly GCA_035996875.1 of Thermoanaerobaculia bacterium. Taxonomy (GTDB): domain Bacteria; phylum Acidobacteriota; class Thermoanaerobaculia; order Multivoradales; family UBA5704; genus DATARR01. The sequence continues at coordinate 28,452 of DASYJD010000025.1, read as the reverse complement.
GGTTTGACCGGGTGTCGTACCCGGATTGGGACTCTCTCTGCGCCCGCTTCTGGAACGAAGCCAGCCCGGGGACGGCGCTGGTCCTTGACGAGTTTCCGGCCCTGGCCGCTGTCGCCGGCGAGTTGCCGAGCGTTTTGCAGAAATACGTCGATCGGTATCCGGAGCGGCGCATTCATCTCCTCCTCGCGGGCTCCTCGCAACGGCTGATGCAGGGCTTGGCGCTGGATCGCACGGCGCCGCTGTTCGGCCGAGCTCGGGAGATCCTCAAGATCACTCCCCTCAGGGCCGGTTGGATTCAAAGCGCCCTTCCCCTGCCCGACCCGGTCCAGGCGGTCGAGTCCTACTCCGTCTGGGGTGGTGTCCCGCGCTACTGGGAGCTGGCCGGCGATCATCCGGATCTTGCGGCGGCCGTGCGGTCCCTGGTCCTGAGCCCTCTCGGCGTCCTCTATGAAGAGCCCTCGCGCCTGCTCCTCGACGACTTGCGCGACACGGCCCAGGCCGCGTCGATCCTCGGCCTGATCGGTCAGGGCTGTCACCGGGCCTCCGAGATCGCGGCCCGCCTGGAGAAGCCTGCCACCTCCCTGTCGCGGCCCTTGGAGCGCCTGATCGAGATGGATCTCGTGGCTCGGGAGACGCCCTTTGGCACCTCGGTGCGAAGCAGCAAGCGCACCCTCTACCGGATTGCGGATCCCTTCCTGCGTTTCTGGTTCCGCTTCGTCCAACCCGACCGCTCGCGGCTGGAGGCTCGGCAGCTCGCCGCCGTCGAAAGGGACGTGACCGCCAGCTTTCCGCACCACGCCGGGGAGGTGTGGGAAGAGCTGGCGCGGGCGAGCGTGCCCGCGCTCGAAACCTTCGGCAGGACCTGGGGCCCGGCCGGCCGCTGGTGGGGGCCCGGCCTGGATCGCCAGCCCTTGGAGATCGACATCGTGGCTGAGAGCGCTTCGGGGGACTCCCTCCTGATCGGCGAAGTGAAGTGGACGGCACCGGATGATCCAGCCCGCACCCTCCACGAGTTGGAGAGGAAGGCCGCGCAGCTTCCCTTCATTGAGGGGCGACAGGTTTTCCTGGCGCTGTGGCTCAAGGAGCCAGTCTCGGAATCCCTCCGCCAGCAGGTAATCACCCCGCAGCAGGTGCTCGACGGGCTGCGCTGACTTCTCAAGTCGAGCCGCCGGTAGCGGCGGGCCTCTCGCCGGAAGCGGCCAGCCTCTCGCCGGTAGCGGCAAGTCGTTCGCCGCCAGCGGCCAGCCTCTTGCCGGCAGCGGCGAGTCGACTTTTGACAGCGGCGGGCCGTCCGCCGGTAGCGGCGAGCCGACTTTTAAGAACAGGGGACCGCCTTCTACGAGCGTAAGGACATCCGCGGGTAGGGGCGGTCCTTCAGCCAGTAGCGGCGGACCGACTCTTGACAGCGGCGGGCCGACTTCTAGGAGCGACCGCCCGTCCGCGGGAAGCAGCCGGTCATCGCCATTCTCCGGTCGCTGCACTTCTGAGGCCCGAGGTCCGCCAACCGGGCGCGCTGTCCCGCCGGCTGCGGTGGGTTGACCGAAGGGGGACCGGGGAGTCCAACCACTCCCTCCGAACCCGAGATCCGCTCCGATCGAGACGGTTGGGAGCGATCGAGCGGACCCTTTGTAGCCCCCTGGCTAGACGCGGCAGGCCACGGGTTCAGTTTCCGTTTCTCCGCAAGACCTTGGATATACTGAAACCCGAGATCCCAAGCAGAATGCCCACTCTGGCTAAGAAGGTCTTCTTAAGCAGCACCTTCATCGACCTCAAGGAGTACCGTGAGGCCGCCGTGGCCGCCTGCCAGCGGGTCGGGTTGCTGCCGGTCTACATGGAGAGCTTTCCTCCGGACCCGCGGGACGCGGTCGCCTTCTGCAAGGCCAAAGTGGAGGAGGCGGATCTCTTCCTCGGCCTCTACGCCCATCGCTACGGCTACGTTCCTGACGGCTCCAAGGCGTCGATCACCGAGATGGAGTACGACTGGGCTTGCGAGCGGAAGCTGCCGGTCTATCTCTTCGTGGTCGACTCGGACGTACCCTGGCTGCCCAGCAAGATCGACAAAGGGACTGACTCGGAGCGGCTCGAGCGATTCAAGGACCGGATCGGCAAGCAGCACACCCTGAGAAAATTCCGCGATCCTCAGACTTTCAAAGAGGACGTCCTCGTCCTGGGCACCGAGCTTGCCCAAGCCCAACCCGAGGCGCCACCCTCCGCCGCCAGCCCAGCCTCCCCAACGGCCCGCGTCCTGCCGGCACCGCCGGCGATGCACAGCGTGCCGCCCTACATTCTCACGACCGGCTTTATCGGCCGGCGGTCCGAGTTAGATGCGCTGGATGCCTGGGCGCGCTCGGCGGAGCCGATGCTGGTCGTCGAGGCTATCGGCGGCATGGGCAAGAGCGCTTTGACCTGGGAATGGGCGCGGGAGCGGGCTCCCCGGGCCGTGCCGGGGCATGCGGGAACCCTCTGGTGGAGCTTCTACGAAGGGGGTGCCTCCACCGTGTCGTTCGTCCGGGAGGCGCTCGCCTACGTGACGGTGGTGGACCCCGAGAGCCTTCGCTCCCTTCCTCCGGAGGAGCAGACCCAGAGGCTCCTCGCCGAGTTGTGGCGGCGTCCCTTCCTCCTCGTGCTCGACGGCTTCGAGCGGCTGCTCACCGCCTATCACCGTCTCGACCCGTCGAAGCTGCGGGATGAGGAGGTGCCGCCCGATCACCGCGCTTGCACCAGCCCACGGACGGAGGACCTCCTCCGCCAGCTCACGGCGTGCTCGCCTGCCAAAATCCTGGTGACCACCCGGCTGATGCCCGCGGTGGTCGAAAACAAGGGGCACCAAACGGTGCCCGGGGTCCAACGCCTCGACCTCTACGGCCTCGCTCCTGCCGATGGCGAGAACCTCCTACGGAGCCTCGGCGTCCATGGCGACTCGGCCGCCATCCGGCGCTTCCTGCAGCAGTTCGACAACCACAGCCTGCTCATCGGCGTCCTCGCTGGCCGGATCCTGGATTACCGGCTTGCCCCGGGGGATTTCGACCGTTGGCGGGAGGACCCGAAAGCAGGCGGCGGCCTCCATCTGAAAGATCTCGACCTCAAGCAACGCCGGACGCACATCCTGGCCTATGCCTTCGACGGCCTCGCTCCGAAGGAGAAACAGCTTCTAAGCCGGATCTCCGCCCTGAGCGATGCGGCGAACTACGCGACCCTGTCCATCCTGAATCCCCGCCTTCCGGCTCCTTCGGAGTCGCCGGAGTACCGTGAAGCCATCAAGGCCTTTGACGCCGACCTGACCGACCTGGAAAACCGCGGGCTCTTGCAGTGGGACCGGCACAACGACACCTACGATCTGCACCCGGTCGTCCGTGGCTATGCCTTCGATCAGCTCGAACAAGCCGACCGCGTTCAGACTTTCGAACGCATCCGCAACCACTTCGAGAGCCTGTCTCCCGAAGACGAAGATGAAGCCACGGAGCTTTCGGATCTCAAGAATACGATTCAGATCTACCGGGCGTTCCTCGGGGCGGGCCAGTGGGACCTGGCGGCAGGGCTCTACCGGTCTCGGCTCTCTCGGCCTCTTCTTTTCACGATTACCTCCTATCCCACGGTGGTCGAATTGCTCAGGCCTCTGTTTGGGGAGGGCTTGGATCACCTCCCAAATTCCCTCACAGACACTGGCGACCAAGTCTTCATTGCGACCGATCTCGGCCTTGCCCTAGCCGGACTTGGCGAGACGCAGGAAGCGCTGGATCTGTTAGGGCTCACCATCTCGCTTAATCTTAAGGAAAGAAATTGGAGGAGTCTCTGTATAGGGCTTCTCAACTACTCAGCTCGTCTCATGGACCAAAATCGGCTTGGCGCCTCTTTGGCTGGGCTTGAGCTCGCCAAGGGGGTCTCTCAAGAAGCCGAAGAGGAAGCCGTTATCGCCTCTTCTCTACTGAAGATTTCGGATAGTCTCGCTCAAAAGGGTCTTTGGAGCGAGGCGCAAGCTGCCTATGAAGAATTCAGGACCCTCCCTACTCCTCCGCGGAATCCTTATCGGCCCGGCGAAGCCGAGCTTGTGCTTTGTACGACGAAATTCTATCAAGGCCACCTCCGCGCGGAAGAGTTAAAAGAAGCGCTGGCCGTTGCGGTTCAGGGGAACAACTTGGGATCGCAACAGTTTATTCATCAGCTTGCGGCTGAGGCCGCCTTGCAGAAAGGGAAGCTCCAAGAAGCCTTCGCCGCCGCCGGGCGCGCCTTGGAAATCGCAAGGAAAATCGGCGCCTCGGGTTCCGGCGCTCACGGTTGCCTGGCGCGTGCCTTGGTCCTCCAAGGCCAACACGCCGAGGCCCGGAGGCTGGTGGAAGAAGCTGGAGTACGGGACTGGCAAGCGGCGGAGGTGTATCTGGAGCTTGGCGACTTGGAAAAGGCCAAGGGATTCGCCCTGAAAGCCTATGAACACGCCTGGGCTGACGGGCCACCGCACATCTCGTGGTGGGAGCTGGAGCGCTCGCGGCAGCTCCTTCTGAGGCTGGGCGTACCCGAGCCGCAGTTGCCGCCCTTCGACCCTTCCAAAGTCGAGCCGATCCCCTTCGAAGCCGAGATCCGTGCGGTGATTGAGGAGCTGAAGGCGGAAAGGGCGAAGAAAGAGAAGAGAGCGGAGCCCAAGAGGTAGAGAGGGCCTCCCGGCGGCCTTCCGACGCTCAGCACCGTCCCCCCGCTCACCCAGAGGTGGGCGCCGAAGAGTCGGCGCACCCGGGGCAATCAATATGCCGGGCTGGTACCTACCTACTCCGCCAAAGCCCTGAGATCCCGCGCCATCTTCTTCATCGACTCTTCGTCAAACGCCTCGTAGTAGCCGCGAACCCTCCCCTGGCCATCCACCAGCGCGAAGCGCGTGCTGTGGAGAATGGGCTCGGCCGTGGGCGTCGGAGTTGCGGTGGCTCCTGGGGGTGGCGTGTTGTCGATCGCCAGCTTGAAGCCTTCTTTGGAAATGCGATAGATCTGCTCGCCGTCTCCGGTCAGAAAGAGCCAGCGGTCGGGGGCCTTGAAGGACTTTGCGTAGGCTTCGAGGACGGCTGGGGTGTCGTTCTTCGGGTCCACGGAGAAGGAAACGAGGCGCACCTTGAGGTCGCGGGGGAGGTCGCGATGGAAACGGGCGAGGCGCGCCGTCATCATCGGGCAGGAGGCGGGGCAGCGAGTGAAGATGAAGTCCGCGATCCAGGGCTCGCCGGCCAGATTCTTGAGGGTCACCGTGCGGCCGTCGCGGTTGGTGAGCTTGAAGTCCGGAGCCGCCCACATCACCGGCGGAAGGTCCGGCCGACGGAGGCGCTCGACGACGGTGGCGGCAAGGACGATGACCAGGACGGCGACCAGCAGTCCCCAGAGCAGGCTGCGGCGCATTGGCAGCGCCATCCTAGTCCACCCTCCCACCGCGGGTGGCGACGAGGCCGGCCGACACGCAGACCAAGCCAAGGATGAGCGTGATCACCAGCGACGTCCCTATCCCCGGCAGGCTGCTTCCCACCGTGGCGCCCGGGCCGTAGAGCACCTCGCGCAGAACGGAGACTCCATAGGTCAGCGGGTTGGCCCGCATCAATAGAGAGAGCCAGAGAGGCGCGCCGTTCAGGGGAAAGAAGGCGCCCGAGAGGAGCCACATGGGCAGGAGCACCACGTTCATAATGGCGTGGAAACCCTGGACCGAGTCGAGCTTCCAGGCGAAGAAGAAGCCCAGGGCGGTGAGGGTGACCGCGAGGAGGGCCAGCACTCCCGCCGCCTCCAGGGTCGAGGCCACGGTGAGGTGAATCCCCGAGACGGGCGCCAGGACGAGGAAGACGACGCCCTGCAGCCAGGCCAAGGTGGCCCCGCCGAGCACCTTGCCCATCACCAGCGACGTTCGCGAGACGGGCGCCACCAGCACGCCCTGAAGGAAACCCTCGTGGCGGTCCTCGATCACCGAGATGTTCGAGAAGATGGCGGCGAAGAGCAGCACCAGTACGATGGTGCCCGGAAAGAAGAAGCCGAAGTAGTTGAGGCCCGCCGGTCCGCCGGGAAGCCGGAAGGAGCCGGAGAGGCCGCTGCCCATCAGCAGCCAGAAGAGCAGCGGCGTGGCCACGGCGCCCGCGATACGGCTGGGCTGGCGGAAGAACCGCGTCAGCTCCCGGCGCCAGAGGGTGAAGACGGGGAGGATCATCCGGCGGCCTCCTCCTCTTGGGTATCGAAGGAATGGCCCGTGCGGTGAAGGAAGACGTCCTCCAGGGTCGGCCGGGCGACGGTGACGGAGTCGATCCGTCCCGGGAACGCCTCGGCGAGACGGGCGACGAGCTCGTGCGCCCGCTCCCTCTCGATCCGCACCGCTCCTTCCCGCACCTCAGGCGCGGGTCCTGGAAAACGCGCAGCCAGATCGCGGGCGAGCCCCTCAGGGTCGGGCCCGGTGAGGGTCACGACGTCGCCGCCGATCTCCTCCTTGAGATCGCTCGGCACACCCTCGGCCACGATGGTCCCGCGGTCGAGGAGGACGAGGCGGTCGCAGCGGTCCCCCTCCTCCATGAAGTGGGTGGTGAGGAGCACGGTCACGCCCGCGGCGCGCAGCGATTCGAGCGTCGTCCGCAGGTCGCGCCGGGCGCCGGGGTCGAGCCCCGTGCTGGGCTCGTCGAGGAGCAGCAGGCGGGGCTCGTGGAGAAGGGCCTTGGCGATCTCCACCCGTCGGCGCAGGCCGCCGGAGAGCTCCTTTGTCTTCTGATCCCGCCGCTCGGTGAGGCCGAAACGCTCGAGGCCGGCGGCGATGCGGCTGTCCAGCTCGCGGCCGGAGAGGTTGTAGAGATGGCCCTGGTGCACGAGGTTCTCGCGCACCGTGAGCTGCACGTCCAGGCTCGGGCTCTGGAAGACCACGCCGAGGCGCCGGCGCACCTCCCGCGCCTGCGTGGCAAGGTCGGCACCGAAGATGCGCACTGAGCCGGACTCGGGCCGGGCCAGAGTGGCGAGGATGCGGAACAGGGTCGTCTTGCCGCCGCCGTTGGGACCGAGGAAACCGAAGATGCTCCCTGCCGGAACGTCGAAATCCAGCCCGGCGAGAGCGGGCCGGGCCGGGCCGGCCTTCCGCTTGCCCGGATAGGAGTACCGAAGGCCCCTAGCCTCGACGGCAACGGTCTCGGCCGTCATGGGAGCTTAGGAGACGACCCGATCCAGCAGCATGATCAGCAGCAGGGCTGGGAAGTACAAGAGCGAGGCGAGCATCAACCGGCGCGCCACGGGGTTCGTGCGGGCCTGGGCAAAGGCGAAGGCGAAGCCGAGGTAGACGAGGCCGAAGGAGAGGGCGCCCACGAAATAAGCGGTACCCATCAATCCCAGCAGCGAGGGCAGGAGGGAGACGGGAACCAGGGCCGCGCCGTAGAGAATGGCCTGGCGACCCGCCCGGAGTCCCGTGGGATCGGTCACCGTCAGCATCGGGAAGCCGCCGCGCGCATAGTCCTCACGGCACAGCCAGGCGATGGCCAGGAAGTGCGGGAGCTGCCAGAAGAAGAGGATGCCGAAGAGCACCCAGGCGGCGGGATCGAGCTCGTTGCGCACGGCGCTCCACCCCATCATAGGAGGAATGGCCCCGGGCACGGCGCCGATCACCGTGGCGAGCGAGCTGACGCGCTTGAGGGGCGTGTAGATGAAGACGTAGCCGGCGAGGGCTACGGCGCCCAGCAGCGCGGTGAGCAAGTTGACGGCGAGGGCGAGATCGGCGAGGCCGATCACGGCCAGCACGACGCCGAAGAACAACGCGGAGTCGGGATCCATCCGTCCCGCCGGCAGCGGCCGCGTGGCGGTACGGGTCATGAGGGCGTCCGTCTCGCGCTCCAGAACCTGATTGAGCACCGAGGCGCCGGCCGAGATGAGCCAGGTGCCCAGCAGCGTGTGGACGAGGAGCACGAAGGCGAACGACCGCCCCTCGGCCAGTAGGAAGCCCAGGCCGGCCGTGAGCACCACCATGACGGTAATGCCCGGCTTGGTCATCTCCCAGAAGTCCGCCAGGCGGGCGGAGATGGGCAAAGACGGCTCTTCGACCTTGTTTGTGTTTGAAATTGCGTCCATGAAAGCTCGCGGCGAGCCCGCCGCAGAGGGAGTGCGCCGCGGGGAGTTTAGCGCGAACGGGCTGGGGATTGCACCTCCACCACCCCCCGCCCACCGTCCAACCTCAGCCGGTCTCCCTGCTCGATCGCCCGATAGATCCCCGCGCAGTTGACGATGGCGGGGCGGCCGGCTTCGCGGAGGAGGATGGAGGCGTGGCTCAGCTCGCCGCCGATCTCGGCCACGACTCCCGCTACGCGAGGGAAGACGACGGCCCAGGAGGGCTCCAGGGCGGGGACGACGAGGATGGTATCTGGCCCGAGCTCGCCGGGACGGCCCAGGAGAGAGACGAGGTCGTCCGCTTTCACGGCCCGGCCTTCCACGACGGCGGGACCTAGGGAGATTCCGGGGAAGATCCGCCGGCCTTCGGCCTTGGCCTGGGAACGCTCGACTTGGAGGACGGCGGCCAGGATGCTGTCTCGCGAGGCGGTGAGAGGGAGATCGAGCGCCGCGGCACGGGCGACTCGGTCCCGGCCCGCCGCAGCGGACTCTCTCAAGGAGACGGCGGCGGCGAGGTCGACATGGCGGAGATAAAAGACATCTTCTGGGATGTCCAACTCCCCAGCCGCAGTCAGCCGCTGGCCCTCCTCCAGGATCGCCGCCCGGAGCCGCTGCCAACGCCGCATTAGTTCGTCGCGGAAGCGCTCCCGAGTCTCGTCGAGGAGAAACCAGGGACGGGCGAAGAGTCCTGGACGCGGATGGTCGCGGATGGGGATCGGAGGAGAGTCCGCGGCGACGGTCGCGGCGAGATCCTTCAGTAGAACCTCCCGGAGCTCGGCGAAGCGAGGACGGACGGGATCGCTCTCCAGCGGTCCCCGATGACCGTAGCGGGCGAGCCAGACATCCAGCGCGGACTCGCGCGACGCCGGATCGGAGATCGTGGCGAGGCTTCCGTACTCCTCCATCATCTCCTGCGTGACGACTCGAGCCGCGCCTCGAATTCGGAGAAAGCGGCGCACCCGGGCCATTCCCAGGAGGGCGCCATTGATGGCGAAGTTGGCGCGGAGGGCCAGCCCCAGCCCCTCGGCACAGGCCCGATGAAGATCCCCCAGACCCGAGGCCGTGGCGATGCGTGAGTCCAGCCGGGAGAACTCGCGGACGATTCTCGCGATGACGGCGAAGTTGCGGATCTGGAGGAGGATCAGGCGCGGGGATTTGCGGACGAAGCGCCCGAAGAGGAGCCTCCGATCCGCAGGGCCGCCGCCTTCTCCACCCACGCCCTCGGTGACGAAGGAGCGCGGCAGGCCCCAGTGGTCCATCAGCCGGAAGAAAAACGAGAAGTTCATCCACGCCCGCTCCGCCAGCTCGACGGCGTAGGCCTCGTCCCATCGCCCCACCTCGGGGTCCACCGCCGCGAAGAAGGAGAGGACATCCCGCCCCGCGTCGATCAGCACGGAAACGATCCACGGGCTCGGCGGATCTCCCAGGATCTCCTTGTGGTTCGCCAGCGAAAGCGTCTCGTTATGAACAATCGGAAAGAGAGCCGGCCGCACCTGAAGAAGGATCCAGCCTTGGGCGTCGTGGGCGAACTCGACGTCGATCCGCGATGCTTCCCTTCGGAAGGAGTAGTGGACGGCGGTCAGCCACTGCGACCACGGATCGTCGCGAGCCAGATGACCCCGAGCCACCTCGCCGCGATCCAATCCCGAGGTCAATCCCTCGTTGCCGCCGGGTGCCGTCGTCCTCTCCCAATAGAAACCGTCGAAGAAGGCCACTCCGGCCTCCTCCGCCATTACCAAGGGCTGGACGAAGACCGCTCCCAGCGGAGCATCCAGGTCATCCCGCGGCAGCACGGCGACGACGCGAGCCAGAGACTCCGCGAACTCGCGAGGCTCGCGGACCGCAAGCGAGAGGAGCTGACCGGCGTTGGATGTCGCCTGGGTGTCCTCCGTGGGCGAGCCCGAGCGGACGATGACCGGCCGGCCGGCGAGAGATGGCGGAGGCGCCGTAACGTTCTCGGCTTCGAAGGCGGGCAGCCACCACGTCTCGGGGACCCGCAGCCCGGCCGCCGCAGCCCGGCGGAGGTTGTCGAGCTTGGGAACCGACGCGTCTCTAAACCGCGCCAGGGATCGCCACGACACGAACCAGCTCCTCCGCCCAACCTTCGGGGTCGTCGATCATCGGATAGTGCCCCCATTCCGGGAACACCCGCACGGGCCAGCGCTCTCCAAGCGCCAGGGCCTCGCGGGTCCAGGACAGCTCTTGAAGATTGACCACCCGGTCCTGGGCGCCCCACCAGATCTCGATATCGTCCAGCGCCTCCGGCCGCGCGGCGAGATCCCGCTCCAGGGAGCGCAGCAGGTCAGGATTGAGCCATGCGAAGAGGTCCGGCGCCGCGGCACACCGGGCATAGCCGTCGAAGAAGGCGCGCACCATGTCCGGCTCTGGGGGATGGATGAAGTACTTGGAGACGAAATGACTCTGAAAAGACGCCGAGGCGAAGACCCGGGTCAGGGCGAACCGGGCCAACCCGAGCCGCATCACCTTCGGCATGAGACGCCGCTCCAATCCCCAGAGAATGGGCGCTTGGAACAACAAGGGGATCTCCAGGAGATCTCCCCGAGCCCGGAGACAGAGCGCCAAGAGGCCACCGATCCCCATGGCGTAGATGCGATGCGGGGCTGCCTCCCGGAGATGGGCGCTCACCGCATTCAGGAACTCCTCGAAATCCCTCGCCCGGAGCCGACCCTCGAAGCCGGAATACGGAGTATCGACCAGCACGAGCTCCGCCGGCAGGTATCCGCGGGCCGCGGCCAGGCGGGCGGCGCAGTGGCCATTGCCCCCGAGAAAGGCGATGCGGCGAGGAAGCATGGACGCATGATAGCCGCCCGGTCCTCTTATACTTCCGGCATCGCCTTTACTCCGATCATGTCCCCCGCCCGGTCCCAGCGAGCTCTCCCCGTCCTTGCCTGGGCCAATGTCGCCGTGCACGGCGTGGGTGTGGCGATCGCGTGGTACGGCATGCGCCCCGGCAGCCTCACGGCTCCGCTGGCCGAGCGCATGGCCTACCTGGCAGGCCGGCCCGCCGGATGGATCGGCGGATGGGGGATCTGGATGATCTGCACCATCCTCCTCGTCTCCTTCATGGCGGTTCTGCGAAGCCGTCTCCCGGCGCCGAGCCCCGCGGCGGATCTGGCCCTGGCCTTCACCGCGGCCGGAATGGCCGTCGATCTCCTTTGCGACGTGATCCAGATGCAGGCGCTCCCGATGGCGGCGGCGAACCCAAGCCCCGCGTTCCTCCTTCTGGAGCGCATCGCCTTCACTGGCGGCGCCACGGTGGCCAACGGTCTCTACACGGCCGGCATCGTCTTGATGACCGTCTGTCTGCGGCCCATCGCTAGCAGGCTGGCGCGTCTGGCCGGCTGGGCGACGGGGATCTCAGGCGCTGTCATGGTCCTCTCCGGTCTCGTTCTTTCGCCCGCTCTTCTGATGGCGTCGACCGGCCCCACGATCGGCTTCTACAGCTTGTGGACGGTGCTGGTGGCCCGGGACCTCCAGCAGGACCAGCCATGATCGCCGTCTTCGGCGGCTACGGAACCTTCGGCGTCCACGCGTCGCGGGCCCTGGCCGCTGCGGGTGTCCCTCTACGCATCGCCGGTCGCGACGGCGAGCGGGCCCGGACCTTCGCCTCCGGATTGGGGGATCGCCACGAGGGAATCGCCGCGGACGCCGGCGATCCCGCCTCCTGCGCCCGCGCCCTGGCCGGCGTCCGCGTGGTTGTGAGCTGCGCCGGTCCCTTTTCGGCGCTGGGCACTGCTCTGCCCGAGAGTTGCCTGGTGGCCGGCGTGCACTACGTGGACATCGCGGACGACCGGGACTGGCATGTCCATCTTCGATCCTGGGACAGCCGCTTCCGCGAGCGGAACCTGACGGCCGCCGTGGGTTGCTCCTCCCTTCCGGGGATCTCCGGCGCTCTGGCGGTCCTTGCGGCAAAGCGCCTCGCCGCGAAACGCCTGGCACCCGTGCAGGCCGTGGAGAAAGCCCGGATCACCCTGTTCATCGGCAACCGCAATCCCAAGGGCGAGGCCGCCGTTCGTTCCGCGGCAGCGCAGCTCGGGAAGATCTTCCCGGCGCCTCAGGGATTGCTCCGCGGGCTCGCCGGACGCGAGATCGTTGACCTCCCGCCACCCTTCGGCGCCCGTGCCGTTCACGACTGGGAGAGCCCGGAGCTCGATCTTTTTCCCGCGCTGCTCGGAGCCAAGGAAGTTCGAGTGAAAGTCGGCTTCGAATCAAGCCTCGCCAATACCTCCGCCGCGGCGCTGGGCCGCCTGGGACCTAGCCTCGGCGGTGCGCTCCTCGGAGCCTTCACCCCCATCGCGAGGGTCCTCTCCCACTTTGGCCACTCCGGCGGATTCGTGAAGGTGGAGCTCTGGGCCCCCGGGGGCGCGACCGCCTCAGCCGCCCTCGGCGGAGTCAACGACGGCCAGCGCATGGCGGCTCTCCCCGCGGCCTTCGTGGCTCAGAGTCTTTACGAGGGGACCGTTGCCTCGCGAGGTGTCGTCACCGCTTGGGAGGCACTGGGGGCGGAGTCGTTGATTGAGCGGCTGGTCGAGGCAGGATACGGGCTCGTCGAGTCCGATTGATCCTGGTTAGTCCCCGCCCGTATACCGGAATCCCACATCGGAATCCGCCACGGCCTTGCCGCCCTGAAGCTTGGTCAGGCGGCCTTTCAGGATCACCTCATCCTCAGGGCGCTCGTCCGGGAAGTTGCCCAGCTTCACGAAATTGCCGGCAAAGCGGTAGCTGATGCCGCCGACCTCCTGGGTGGTGAAGCTGAAGGCCTTGCCCTTCAGGGCAGGGGCGATCAATTGAAAGTCCACAGCCGGCCCCGTTCCCTTCGCCTTCAACCGGATCGCACCGTGGAGCGGGACATCCACCATCTCGTCCCCCTTCATGTCGATGGTGGAGAGGTTGAGATGGTCGATGTCCTGAAAGCCCTTCGGTGCTTCCTGCTCGTGGAAGTAGTAGTAGCCGAAGAGGTCCACCTTGGGCGCGGGCTTCGGCGCGGCCGGATCCGCACCCGCCGGAATCGCCAGCAGCGCGGCGAAAGGCAGCAGGGCGAAGGCGAGGGGCCGCGGAGCGTGCATGGCGCTCACCACCCCATCTTTTCGATCGAGTACGGAAGCATCTTCCGCCACCAGGGCCAGTCATGGGAGACATCGTGCCCCCAGAGGTCCAGCAGGTACGGTATCTCCTTGCGGTCGAGGATCTCGGCAAGCTGCCGGGAGGCGTGCGGCGCCTCATAGGCCCCCTGGCCGGAGAGGATGTGAATCTGCGCGGACGTCTGCAGCAGGTGGAGAGGCTGCCCTTCGAGGTTCGGCAGATACCAGGCCGGATTGTTGAAGAAGGCGTTGTCGTCGCTGTAGCCGCGAAGGTAGTCCGGCCCCAAGTCGTAGAAACCGCTCATGGCGATGACGCCGTCGAAGAGATCCGGCCGCCGGAACAACGTGTTGGCGGCGTGGAAGGCGCCAAAGCTGGCCCCCGCCGTGGCGATGCGAAGATCGGGCGACTGGCAGGTGTGGCGGATGAAGGGAACGACCTCTTCCTCCAGATACCGAGAGTAGAGTCCCTGCCGCCGGGCCTGCTCCTGCACCGGCAGTTTGCTGTCCATCCAGGCCTGATTGTTGATGCTGTCGATCGAGAAGACGCGTACCCGGCCGGCGTCCAGCGCCTCCGCGACCGAGCCGATCAGCCCGAAGCGCTCGTTTTCCAGGAAGTCCGCCGCAGCCGTGGGGAAGAGCAGCAGAGGGTGCCCCCAGTGACCGTAGGAGACGATGGGCATCTCCTGGCCAAGAATCGGACTCTGCCATTTCGTGATGTTTCGCTGACCGTTTCCCATCGATCCCTCACCTCCGGGGCGCGCCCCGTCCAAGTTGTCGTGATCCGCCCGGGAGAATATCCCATCCCGCGGGAGACCGGCACGTCTCTTGCGCCGACCGGACCGCTGGTGTCAAAGTCCCCCCGCCAAACAGGGGAGGCCATGGAACGGATTCCCATCTTCGCCGGCGGCCGGGAGATCTCGCACCTCGCCGTCCGCTTCGATCCGCCACGCGCGGGCGCTCCCGAGCGCCCCGCCATCCTCTACCTCCACGGCTTCGGCTCCGAGCAGTCGGGCGAGAAGGCGGAGTTCTTCCGCCGGCAAGCTCTCGACGCCGGGCTAGGCTTCTGCTCTTTCGATTTTCAGGGCCACGGCCAGTCCGGAGGCGACCTCACCGGCTTGACCCTAACGCGCAACCTGGAGGATATCGCCCGCGTCCACGCCATGCTGCGGTCCCGGGGCCACGAACGGCTGATCCTCGTGGGTTCCTCCATGGGCGGCGGCACAGCGCTGTGGTATTCGGCGCTCCATCCGGATGAGATCGCGGCCGGCCTCTACATCGCGCCGGCCTTGGAGATGGACCAGGGATTGCTCACCTGGGCCGGTGAAGACAAGGCGCGCCGCTGGCAGGAAACCGGTACCGTCCACTTCGAGAACGATCTCGTCTCCTGCGAGCTTGGCTGGGGATTAATCGAGGATCTCCGCGCTCATTCCATGGACCGATTGCTCGCGGAGTACCATACTCCCTGTCTCCTTCTCCAAGGGAAACGGGACGCCACGGTCGCCTGGCGCAGCGTCGCCGACTTCGCCACCCGCTGCGCCTTCCCCGGCATCGAGTTCCACCTCTTCGCCGACGGCAATCACCGGCTGACCGACAGGAAGGAGAGATTGTGGGAGCTGATGGCGGAGTTTTTGCGGGGGAGGGGAGTATTCTAAGCTCAAGAGAATTTCAGACAGTTTTCGTGGAAAATAGGACTTCTCCAGAGAGGTGTATCCCGGAGGCCAGGGTGGTCTCGACCGAGGACTGCTGGAAGGACACAACGCAGGCCTGTGCGCCGTAAACGTGGGTCACGTTCGCCTGGAAGATCGGAGCAACCCCCTTCGCGGCCATGGTGGTCGCCCCCGCGGGTTGCTCATGGGAGAGGAAGATGAGCTCTTATACCCCCCGCCTCACCGCCGTCGGATTGCTCGCTCTCACACTTGTGGCGGGTGCCGCCCAGGCTGCGCCGCCCCTAAGGGACCAGGTCCGGATCTCGCCGCGGGTCGAATCCTCTGACCTCGTGGCCGCGGTTCGAGAGTGGATTCTGTCCCTCGTTGCGTCCCACCCACTCCCCCCTAAACAGAGCCAGCCTGCGCTGCCGCCCAAAGAGGGGAGCCAACTTGATCCCAACGGGCAGCATTGACACCTCGGGAGGGAGGGAGCGCCACCGATTTTCTCGTTGCCAGCTCCTTCTTTGTCCCGTTTTGCCTGCCTGAAGCAACCACTTCTGTAGGAGCGGTAATTTCTGATTGCCCGCGCGGCCCGCTCCGAGGCAGAGAGCTCGGGGCCTCGGATCGACGCACGGGTTGAGGGAGGAGAGAGAACCATGAAGCCCCATCCGCACGATCTCCTGCTCGAGGAGTTCGCTTCGACGTTCACAAGCGAACCCGAAGAGGTGCTGGACCACCTCATCTCCTGCGAGAAGTGCCAGCAAAGGCTCAAGTCACTTCTCCGGCCACAGCCCAGCCTCGTCGCTGGCAAGATCGGCCCCGGGATTCACCTGAAGGAGGGGACTTACGATTACGACCCGATGCTCGACCGGGTCGCGCGGTCCATGCACGGACTTCAGAAGTCCTTTGAGGTGGAGCGGGCTCAGGCCGTGGCCCTGCTTCCCGAGCTGTTGGACCAGCCTTCCGACCGGCGGCTTCTCCTGCTTCGCAACAGCCAGCGTTTCCAGACCTGGAGTCTGAGTCAACTCCTGCTCCGGCGCAGCCGGGAACAGAACTTTCATGACGCCTCCTCGGGAGAAAGTCTGGCGCTGCTCGCTCTCGAGGTCCTCGAACACCTCGACGCTTCCCTCTACGGGCGGGAGCCCATTGAGGATCTACGGGCGCGGGCTTGGGCCTACGTCGCTAACTCACGCCGAATCAAGGCGGATCTGCGGGGGGCCGAGCAGGCGTTCGCCCTCGCCTTCGCCGCTTTGGCCCGTGGCACCCGGCAGCCCATGGAGCGGGCCGTGCTCCTGGACCTCCGTGCTTCGCTGCTACGAGCCCAACGCCACTTCGGCGAAGCAATCCGGCTCTTGTGCCGGGCGATCGTCGTCTTCCGGCAACTTGGAGAGCAGCATCGCGCCGGGCGCTCTCTCTTGAGCATGTCCACAGTTCACCACGTGGCCGGCGAACCGCAAAAAGCCATCCCTATCCTCTACCAAGCCCTCGAGCTCATCGATCCCTCCCGCGAGCCACGCCTGCTGCTGGTCGCCTGGCACAACCTGATTGACGATCTTGCGGAGACCGGTCAATTCATGGAAGCCCAGAAGCTGCTCGTCAAGGCTAGAGAGCTCTACCGGCAATTCCCGCAGCCGTGGTCCCGGAATCCCAGAATCTGGGTGGAGGGCAAAATCGCCCGCGGCCTCGGGCAGGAGCGGGAGGCGGAGGCTCTCTTCCTCAGGGCGCGGGACGGCTTCCTGGCCGAGGACGCCGCGTATGACACGGCTCTCGTCTCCCTCGACCTCGCTGCGCTTTTTGCCAAACAGGGGCGGGTCAACGAGGTCAAGCGGACCGCTGAGGAGATGATGCCCATCTTCTCCTCCCGCCAGATTCACCGTGAGGCTCTGGCGGCCCTCATCTTCTGGAAGCATGCAGTGGACGCCGAGCGGGCGGGGACCGAGCTGGTGAGCGGAGTGGCGGCTTTCCTGAAGCGCGCCCGGCACGATCCGGATCTACGATTCGAAGAACCCCTCTCCTGAAGAAGAAAAGTCCTCCTCTCCCGCGGGAGAGGAGGATCAGAACAACTCCGTTAAACTAGATCACTTGCCCTTGAAATCGAAGTTCGCGGTGACCGTCTGGTTCGGTCCGACCGTGATCTCCTGGTCCTGCGTGCCGAGCTTCTCGTGCCACGCCTCGAGGGTGTACTTGCCCGGAGGCAGGTTCTTGATCGAGAAGGAGCCGTCGTCGCCGCTGGTGGCGAAGAAGGGGTGCGGCAGCACGCCGACATAGGCGGTCATCCACGGATGAACGTCGCACTTCACGTGGACCATGACTTCCTGCTTGTCGAAGGTCTTGTCGAAGGGCGGCAGGCCCTGGGGCTGGGCCTGGTTGAACTCCGTGTTCGTCGTCGCCAGGGCGTGGACGTTGTGCAGCGTCGCATCGGTGTTCTTGATGGTCACCGCTTGGCCTGTCTGAACGCCCTGAACGCGCGGGGTGTAGAGGCAGCCCTGCTGGTCGAGCTCTTTCTTCTCCGCCGGAGCCGGGAAGGTCTTCCCCTCGAGGCCGGTCTTGACGTAGACGAAGACGTTGCCGAGCTTGCCGTCCTTGGCCGCGATCTCATTGGTGTCCGCCGGCGTCTTGTGGAGGCTGGCGCAGATCGGATCGGCGCTGAAGGCGATGGGGGTGTCGGTGTCCGTCCCGGCGAAGGTGACGGTGCCGGTGACGCCGCCGGCATTGGCGGCCGGAGCCGCGGGAGCCGCCGCAGGCGCCGCCGGCTCTTCCTTGGTGCCGCCGCCGCAGCCAACGAGCGCCAGAACGGCGCAGAGCGCCACGAGCAACATTAGTTTCCTACTCATACGAGAACCTCCTTGTTGGATGTCTTGGAATGACAAATCGCAAGTGATTGGGGGCCGGCGAGCCGCCGCGGAATGTCGCGACGGCGGCGCCGGAGATGGAGATCATACCTGAGGTTGCTTCAACGGCCTCCCGCCGACCCGGAGGACACCGCCGCGGGCGTTCCGCTTCCCGCCCCGGCAGTGGTGGTTGCCGGACGGCGTCCGCCTCCCGAGATCGACCAGATGTGGTCGCGCAGAGCCGTCGTCACGTTCTTGACGTCCGAGAGCCAAGTGTTCATCTCCGCCTCGGACGAGAAGTAGTGGAGGATCTGCTGCTTCTGAACGGCGAACGCAGGGTTGCCCAGCATCGCCGGTACCGGCGACATGAACTCACCGGGCTTGGTCTCGGGGAAGAAGTTGGGCATCCGCGTGCCCGGAATCCAGTGCCCCGGGTTTTCGATCCACGACGGCACCCAGTCGTAGCGCAGGCGGTCGTGCGCCATCAGCAGGGAAGGCGCGAGATCGCCCTTGGAGCCGCCCACCGCCGACGCAGCCTCCGCTCCCGCCGGATGACAGCGGGCGCACTGCAACATGGAGAACACCGCACCGCCCACGGCCAAGCTCTTGGCGTCCGCCGGCTCTGGCTCGGAGAGGAACGGGCGCTGCTCCTCGCGGGCCGCGAAGTAGGAGACCAGGGTGTTGGTCCGATCGTCGGTGAAACCGAACGTCGGCATGCGCACCGTCAGCCAGGGACGGGTCCTCACCCGGCTGGGATCATGCAGGAAGCTGAACAGCCAGGCGCTCTGCACCCGGGCACCCTCGGCCGCCAGGTTCGGCGGCAGCAGGCCGGAAACGTCGGGGTTGGCCGTACCCTGCTCCTTGAGCACCTGCGTGAACAGAGACTTGATGGCGTAACCCTGGCCCTCGATGAGATGGCAGCCCTGGCAGTTGAAGCGGGTGATGAGCTTGCGCCCTTCGGCGAGCGCGGCCGAGCGCGGATCGGTGCCCGCCTTGCGGGTGGCGATGGCCGACTCCTTGGTGAAGCCCATGACGTTGGACAGCACGGACTGGGCCTCACGCTGCGACATGCCGAAGTTCGGCATCTTCAACAGCTCGTTGTAGTCCTTCACCGCCTCCTTGCCTTCGTCCCACATGCGGGGCCGCAGCAGCTTGTTGTAGACCCAGTCCTGCCGGGTATGTGGCACCTCGTGCACGTGACCGAAGTCGAGCTGATGGAGCGGCTTCGAGCCTTCCGCCGTCAGCTCGGTGCCGATCGGCTTCAGGTTCTCGAAGCCCTTGATGTCGTGGCAGCCATAACAGCCGTACTTGCTGATCGTCTGCTCGCCGAGGTAGACGTTGCGCTCCTGCTCGGACATCGCCGCCAGCTTCGCCTTGCTGCGGTCCTGGGTGTAAAGGTTGGTGAGATAGGACATCGCGAGCTCGTCGCGCAGCTTGGCGTCGACGGCCGGCAACGGCTGGTTCTCATACTGCGGATTGTGGTTCGGTGTGTCGAGCAGGTACGCCGTGACGTCCGCCGCCTCGGCGTCGGTGAGGCGGAGGTTCGGCATGTTGGTGTCGGGGTAGTACTGCTTGGGATTCTTCACCCAGGCGTAAACCCAGCCGCGGGAGACCTTGCTGCCGGTGTTCACCAGGTTCGGGCCGTGCAGGCGGTTGATCACCGGGTAGTAGTCGTCCCGCTTGGCCTTACCGTCCAGGAGATGGCAGCCGCCGCAGCCGACGGTCTCGAAGACCAGCTTGCCACGCGCCGGATCGCCCGCCGGCACGCCGGCGTCGGCGTAGATCGGCTTCTCCGACTTGGCCCACAGATAGGAGACGAGGCTGACGATCTCCACTTCCTGCCGCTTCTTGTTGACCTCGCTGGTGGTGTTCTCCTGGTTGAAGAAGTGCGGCATCCAGGTCGTCCGGTGAAACTCGCGCGGCGCCTTGATCCACTTGTAGGCCCAGCCGGGATTGGTCTTGCCGGCGATGCGCAGCAGCGACGGGCCGGCCTTGCGCAACCCGGTGAAGCCGGGCAGGTTGATCGTGTGGCAGCCGTAGCAGCCCATGTGGGCAATCAGCTCGCGGCCCACCTCCTGGGTGTCCGACTTGGCGGTCCAAACGCCGCCGGCGTGGCAGTTGACACAGCCCGACTCGGCCACCTTGCCGGGAAGGATGGGATAGTCCAGGAACTTCTGCTGCTGCCAGTCCCACTTGCGCTCCCACTCCTTCTTCGTTTCCTCCCACTGCTTCTTCGACTCCGGATCGTTCGACGCCAGCAGCGGCAGGCTGTGGCCGGCGCGCGCGAAGTCGGTGGCACGGTCGAGGCCGCCGTGGCAGATGGTGCAGCCGAAGCGGGTGTAGGGATGGGGCGATGAGTCGCCCACGAACAGGTCGAGCCGCGGGTGAGAGCGGAACGGCTCCTTCCACTCCGTGGTGTCGAAGCCCGGGCGGTTGGACGCCACGTGGCAGGTCAGGCAGCGGTCGACGCGGTCGATGGTCGTGAAGTTGATGTTCTGGTAGAGCCCCGGCAGGATCACCTGCTCGATCTTGAGGCTCGGCTGGATGAAGTCCATCAGCGGCGCGTTGAGGACGAAGTAGTCGACGCCCTTGTTCAAGTGGGCGACCCTAGTCTCGATGCCGTCGACGCCGCTCTGCAGAGCCTTGAGCTTCTTCTCCGCCTCGCTCAGCGCCGCTTCTTTGGCGGCCAGCCGGCCTAGAGCGTCGTCGCGGCCGGCCTCGGCCAGCTCGCGCTGGTGCAGAGCCTCAGACAGGGCTTGGCGCGTCTGCTCGCGGCTGGCGGCGCGAGACTTGATGGCGCCCGCGTCGCCCGACTGCACCGCGTTGTCGTACTGGAACTTGGCGGCGTCCGCCGTCGCCTTCCGGCCCTTCCAGGCCGAGTCGGTCGAGTAGACCTTCGCCTTCCAGTCGGAGACCTCGGACTCCAGCTTGGCGATGTCCTTGTGGTGCTGGTCGAGCTCCTTCTGGGCCTGGGAGACGTCCTGCTTGAGCCTCACGAGGTCGGTCTGGCTGAGCTTCTGCTTCTCCGCATCCGCCTCGCGGACCAGTTTCTGCCGCTCCAGACTACGGAACTCGGACTGGATCCGCTTCCACGGCTGGGCATAGTCCGCGAAAGCCATCCAGAGCGTCACCGCCAAGAGCCCCAGGGAGCTCAAGGCGAACACCATGTTCATGCGACCGAAGTTGTAGTGACGGTCAGGACGCTTTTCGGGCGGCGTCATCGGTGGAGTCAACTTGGAGCTCCTCTCCCTCGCACGAGGGATGCGAACGACATCGAGTCTAAATGTTGAAGAAGTACTCCTGAACGTGGATGAAGTATTTCAGGTTGAACAGCCACCGGCAGTACATCTTGATCGGCAGCAGCATCATAAAGAGGAACAGGGTGACGCCGACGTAGTAGCGGGCCGGTCCCATCTTCTCGTAGTACTTCTTGAACCATTTCGTTTTACTCAGCAGCACCGGCACCGCGAAGAAGTAGGCGCCGATGATCAGGATTCCGGGCAGCTCGCGCAGGAACCAGTTGCCCGGCAGGCCGATGTGCAGCAGCTTGATCCAGAAGTACTCGGACAGGTCGACGTTGACCAGCGCCTCGACCTTGTTCTGATCCCAGAACTCGAAGGGACCGAAGAAGTTCCAGTTCGGGCCGCGCAGGAAGGTGCCGATGACGATCATCTGGCTCCACAGCACCAGCCAGCCGAAGAGGAAGAGGGCGATCTCCACCTTCCGCTCGCGGAAGGTGAAGTAGCCGTTCCCCTTGGGGTTCGTGTCGATGTAGGGGATGGCCATCAGCCCGACGATGATGAGGCCGGGCAGCAGCACGCCGGCGAGCCAGGGATCGAAGTAGACCAGCATCTCCTGGAGGCCGAGGAAGTACCACGGCGCCTTCGACGGGTTGGGCGCGAGGGCCGGGTTGGCCGGCTCCTCCAGGGGGGCCTTGAGGGCGATGGACCAGACCACCATCACCACCGTCAGCACCACCATGCAGATGAACTCGGAGAAGACGAGGTCGGGCCAGGTGAAGATGCGGTCCTCCACCTCGGTCTTCTCGAACAGCGGCTCGCCGTTGGCCACCCGGACGTCGTTCGCCGTCGCCTTGTACATGGCGAACCAGACGAAGAAGCCGACCAGGAAGACCATCATGACGATGGGCACGTTGTCCGGCTTGGAGACGATCAGCCAGAAGTTCGGGTCGAGCAGCGCCAGCAGGAAGAAGAGGGTGCCGCCGGCGAGCAGGATGATCCCGCCCCGCTTCGACCACAGCCCCTTCGAGCGCAGCATGTAGATGAACGCCGCGACCACCAGTGTGAACGACCACTGGGGGTAGGACAGGAAGTTGACGATCCGCTTGATCAGTTCCATCGTGCCCCCCGCCTAACTCGGTCCGGAGATGCCGCCGTCCTTGCGGACGCGCCAGAAGTGCACCGCGATGAGGAAGGCCGCGACCAGCGGAATGCCCACGCAGTGGAGGACGTAGAAACGGATCAGGGTCGCGCCACCGATCGTCCGGCCGCCGATCAGGGCGAAGCGGGCATCGCTGCCCGCGTGAATTAATCGTTGCCCTCCCAGTTTCAGGAAGGCCGCGCCGGGTCCCTCGTTACCTAACAGGGGCGTTGCCCGGGCCATGTTCGAGCCGACGGTGATGGCCCAGATGGCGAGCTGGTCCCAGGGCAGCAGATAGCCGGTGAACGAGAGCAGCAGCGTCAGAACGAGCAGGATGACGCCGACGTTCCAGTTGAACTCGCGGGGCGGCTTGTACGAGCCGGTCATGAACACCCGGAACATGTGCAGCCAGACGGCGATCACCATGGCGTGGGCGCCCCACCGGTGGAGCTCGCGCATGATGCCGAAAGCCGCGGCCTCGCGCAGGTCGACGATGTCGACGAAGGCGTACTCGACCGTCGGCCGGTAGTAGAACATCAGCAGCAGGCCGGTGATCGTCTCCAGGAGGAAGAGGAAGAAGGCCGTGCCTCCCATACACCAGGTGTAGCTCATCCGGATGCCGGACTTCTTCACCTTGATCGGGTGCAGGTGGAGCACCACGTTGCCCAGCATGGCCAGGGCGCGCTTGCGGTTGTCCGTCGGGATGCCCACCCGGAAGATGGACTTCCAGACCTGGGTCTTGGTGATGCTCTTCTGCAGGTCGATCATCGAGTCCTCTTAGGCGTCAGGCGGCTGAGATGAAGGCGTTGGGGTCTTCCCACTGGCCCAGCTCGTACTGGAACTTCTGGGACTTGTCGACGACGATCTGGCCGTCGTCGGGGCTGATGAAGATGTGCGCGCGCTCCAGCGGCCGGGGCGTCGGGCCCTCGAAGTTGATGCCGCTCTTGTAGTAACCGCTGCCGTGGCAGGGGCACTTGAACTTGTTCTGCGTGTCCAGCCAGGCCGGCGGGCAGCCGAGGTGGGTGCAGATGGCGATCAGGGAGTAGATCCGCCCGCCGTCGTGGATGATCCAGACGCCGTACTTGTCGACGAAGCGGGTGTCCACCACGCCGGCTTGGAAATCCTCGGGCTTGCCGACCTTGAAGCTGGTGGGCGGCTCGAACAGCACGTTGGGGAACATGAACCGGCCCATCGCCGTCACGCAGCCGCCGATCGCCACAGTGAAGCCCACCCAGGCCACGGCGGCCCAGGAGAAGAAGCCGCGGCGGGTCACACCCTGGGCGGCAGGAGCGGCGGCTGGTTTGGGGGCAGGCTTGGCGGCAGCCGGCGCGGGGGCAGCCGCGGCAGGCTTGGCAGCGGCCGGAGCCGGCGCGGGAGCCGCGGGCTTGGCGGCCGCCGGAGCAGGGGCCGCGGCCTTGGGAGCCGCCGTTTCGGCAGGGGAATTGGCAGGGGAATCCGCCGGACCGGTAGGTCCGGGCGAGCCGTCGCCCTGGGGTTCGTCAGACATGGTGTCCCTTTCTCTAAACGGCTTGACTTACATCTGAGTACGGCCCTGCGGTCCGCTTTTTCTAAGCGAAACCCCGCGGAGTGTCAAGCCCTGGTGCGTCAATGCTTCTCCAGATCCTTCTTCGCCTCGATCGCCGCCTGGCGGACCTTCAGGCTCGGGTCCGATGCGGCCAGACGGTCGAAAGCCGGCCGGTACTTCGCTCCGCCCACGGCGGCCAGCGCCTGAATCCCGCTGATCATGGCATCGTCTTGCTGCTCGCGGGTAATTTCCGGCACCTGGGCGAGGAGGCGGCGGTCCACCATCGTCTCCAGCACCGGCAGGCCGGCGTCGCTCTTCATCCGGGCGAGGGCAAGGGCAGCGTTCCACCGCACGTCGGCGACCCCGTCGTCGAGGGAGGCGGTGAGCCGCGGCACGGCGGCGCGATCGCCGAGCTCGCCCAAGGCGAAGGCGGCCGTCTTGCGCAGCCCCGGGTCGGGGTCCGCGAGCGCACCTTGCAGGGCGCTTTCGGAGCCGGGATCGCCCAGGGTGCCCAGCGCCCAGAGGATATAGATGCGCGTCTTGTCGTCCGGATCCTTGAGGGCCTCGACGAGGAGGGGCACGGCTTCGTGGTCGTGCGTCCGGCCAAGGACGAGGGCCAGGTACTGGCGCATCTCCGGCTCCTTGGCCTCCACGAACAGCCGGCGCACCTCTTTACGGGCGCCCGGCTCCTCGTCCAGAGCCTTGGGATCGGCGATGAGGATCTTCGACAGCTCGTAAGCGGCCTGCACACGCCGCGGCTTCCACCACGACTGGAGGTCGTTCAAGTAATCCGTGGTCGACTGCTTGTCGTAGGCGATCCACCCGAACCCGATGAAGACGGCGACACAGAGAATGACCACCATGAGAGGGACCACGAACAGCCCCAGAAAGGACCGGAGAGCCGAGCTCCCCGCCTCCTCGGGCTCCGTGGCCTCATCCTCGCGAGGAGGTAGTACTTCGGGATCAGACATGGGGCGACGAGCATAGCCGAAGCGGCGGATGGGGGGAAGGGCGGGGGCGCCGATGCGTCTTGGTTTATTCTCAGAGCCGTAGGGATAGACGTCTTCCGGCACTCCAGATAAAGTATCGTCCACCCACGACGGGTGCCGAGAGGGAAGAATGTACTTCGAGATCGTCGGAGAGATTACGGATGTCGAGGTCATTGCCTCCGGTCAGTCCATCCACCTTCTCCCGGTTCTCAACGAGCGGTACGGAGAAGGCAGATGGCGGAAGCTGAAAGGCCGGGCCTGGGTCCGCCTCGAAGATGGTAGACTTTACAGTGCCGAGGTCCACTGGTACGAGGCCCATGGA
The DNA here is from genome assembly GCA_035996875.1 of Thermoanaerobaculia bacterium. Taxonomy (GTDB): domain Bacteria; phylum Acidobacteriota; class Thermoanaerobaculia; order Multivoradales; family UBA5704; genus DATARR01. The sequence goes on along the minus strand of DASYJD010000025.1, from coordinate 3,572 downwards.
ATCGGCCGTAGGGGAATGAAAATCAAGCGACTTCTCGACCGAGCTTCCCGATGAACCACGACGCCACGCCACACTTCGGGGTCTGCATCAGGAATCAGGGCTGTGAGGATCTTCAGCTCCTGAAGCTCTATCCCCTTCTCCCTGACGCGACAGCGATGGGAGCTGGGCTCATCCGGGTGGTCGACGATTCCGGCGAGGATTACCTCTATCCCACTGAGAACTTCATTCCTGTGCCCCTGCCGGCCGCGATCGAACAGATCCTATCGGCAATTCCCGTCAGCGTGGGCTCCAGGTAGCCGATCTCTCGACCCCGATGGCGCCCGGGATGAAATCCTGGGCTACCGACGGTGGTTCCCTCCGGGACCGCAGCGACCTGAGAAGATCTGAAGATTGTCCCTCTTTGCTTGAACCCCTAAGATAGGGGCCACATGTCCCGAACGGTCAAGAGGTACTCGATCGAGGAGGCCAAGGACAATCTCGACGGCGTCGTTCAAGAAGCCGAAGGGGGAACGCAGATCGAGTTGACCCGACAAGGTAGACCGGTCGGCGTGCAGGATTTTGAACGCCTGAACTGGCGGCCGCTTCGAGGATACGGCCGGGCTCGTGGAAGAGGTCTCGCGTACCTCCACCCCCTTCGGCCGGCCATCCCGACCATTGCTTTGGCCTGGTTTCCATATGGGCGGACCGTCTGCCGGCACCGGCGAGCCTTCCGTCCATATGGAGAGTCCGATTGCCCATATGGAAAGTTGGTTCGCCGCCAGCGGCGAACCAATCACCCCCATAGAACGGCCTTCCGCCCCTATAGAAAGAGCTCCCGCCGCTGCCGGCGGTCGTGTTCGTAGACGACGCCATCCGTGTTTCTATATAATCCGCTGCCGATTCATATGAATCGGGCGGCTCAGGAGGGCTGGCGCCCTCGATTTCATATGAAGTGACCTGCAAGTCATATGGAATTGGCTGGATGAGGCGCCAGGACTACTCCAAATTATATGGTGGCGCCGACTCTCTATATGGAGAACTGGAGCTGAAGCCGTCTGCGGTCCCCGTAAGGCGTTTCGAAGTCGCCGTGATCCGGATATCAGGTCATGTCAAAGCAGGCAGCGTCGCCGGGAGGCGTATCTTGGGCGTCTGGAGATGCGGAGGCGATCGTCACCGCCCCGCCGAAGGCGGTGTCCCGAACGCTTCCTTCCACACCCTCCGGAGCTGCCTGGCGCTCTCGAAGCCGCAGCGGGTGGCTATCGCTTCCAGGGTGAGGCCGGATCGTGGAGGAGGTCGCGGGCCAGCTCCAGGCGGAGACGAGTGCGGTAGTCCTGGATCGAGATCCCCGTCGCTTCGCGGAAGGTGCGGGTGAGGTGGCGCGGCGAGAGGGCGGCGAGGTCGCCGAGATCTTCCAGGGTCGCCCGTTCGGCGGGGTTGGCGATCAGCCAGTCCTGCACGCGGTGGACGCCGGGATGCAGGTGCGTCCGGTAGTCCAGATAGACGCTGTGCTGCTGGTGGGCACCGTCGCGGCGCAGGTAGACCACCAGCTCGCGCGCCACTGTCGCCGTCACCCGCGGACCGTGATGGCGCTCGATCAGCGAGAGGGCCATGTCGATCCCCGAGGCGATGCCGGCGCTGGTGGTGACCGGGCCGTCATCCACGAACAGGCGGTTGGTGAGCACCTTGGCGCGGGGGAAGCGGTGCTGGAGGTCGTCCACCCGCGACCAGTGGGTGGTGCACTGGCGGCCATCGAGGAGACCCGCGGCCCCGAGGGGAAAGGCGCCGGTGCAGACCGAGGCGAGGTGGGCGCCGCTCTCATGAGCCTGCCGCAGCCACGCCAGGAGAGAGGCCTCGGCCGCCGCCACCGCGGCCATTCGGTACCCGGGGATCACCACCAGATCCTCCGCCGTCGTCTCGGGGAGAGGCTCGAGGTCGGAGAGCCAGATCCCCTGATCGGTGCGCAGCCGGGGCGTCAGGGCACAGACGTGAACCTCATACTCGCCCCCGCAGCGGCTCGCCTCGCAGAAGGCCTGGACCGGGCCAGCCAGGTCCAGGATCTCCACATCCGCCGCCAGGGCGAAGATCACACGGCGCACAGCACGGCGACGCTCGCCAGCTCCTCGACCAGGGTGTCCACCTTGGCGATGCGGGCGAAACGCCCGCGCAGGACGAACTCCGTACGGCGCAGGATCTCGTCCGTCGACAGCTCGTCGCCCGTCGCCGGATCGGCGATCGGGAAGGTCATCGTGGCCTCGGTGACGAAGTCCACATCGTAGCCGAGGTCCGCGGCGAGGCGGGCGGTCGTCTCGCAGCACTGCTCGGTCTGGATGCCGGTGATCACCAGCCTTTCAACGCCCTTCTCCCACAGCCGATCCTGGAGGTTGGTGCTGGTGAAGGCGTTGCGGGTGTTTTTGATCAGAAGCGGCTCCTCCTCCTGGCGGACGAGAAAGTCCATCAGCTTGAAGTAGGGGCTGTCGGTGGCGAAACCGTCGTCGGGATCGGTGTGAAGGACGAAGATCACGGGCAGGCCGGCGGTGCGGTAGGCCTGGACGAGCCAATCGATATTCTCTTCGAACTTCGGACTGCTGCGCCGTTCCCAGCGCGGGCCGGCCTTGAAGGAGTCCTGGACATCGATGACGAGCAGCGCGGAGCGCTCGATGGAGATTGGAGTCTGAGACATGGCGTTTTCGTCTCCTGGATTCAAGCTCGGGGAGGAGTCTCTCCCTTTGCAGCTCCATCGTAGCGGGGGCTGGAAGCGGCGCACAGGCCTGTTTCAGGACGGCGAACGGTCAGATCGGGCCATGACGGATTCAGCCGGTCATTCGTCCGCCCAGTCCCGCGGCCGGAGAAACTCGTCGTAAAGACGGGCTTCGGGAGTCCCCGGCTCCGGATGCCAGTCGTAGCGCCAGCGCACCAGAGGCGGCAGCGACATCAGGATCGATTCCGTCCGCCCGCCGGACTGGAGGCCGAAGAGCGTCCCCCGGTCCCACACGAGGTTGAACTCTACATAACGGCCGCGGCGGTAAAGCTGGAAATCCCGCTCGCGCTCCCCGTACGACATCTCCTTCCGACGGAGGACGATGGGTAGATAGGCGGAAAGGAAATGATCGCCGACGCTTTGCAGAAACTCGAAGCAGCGCTCGAATCCCCATTCGTTGAGATCGTCGAAGAAAATTCCTCCGATTCCCCGGGGCTCCTTGCGGTGGCGAAGGAAGAAGTATTCGTCGCACCACTTCTTGTAGCGCGGATAGACGTCCGGGCCGAACGGCGCGCAAGCCTCGCGGGCGGCGCGGTGCCAATGGACGGCGTCCTCCTCGAAGCCGTAATAGGGAGTGAGATCGAAGCCGCCGCCGAACCACCAGACCGGCGCTTCGCCCTCCTTCTCCGCGATGAAGAAGCGGATGTTCATGTGCGTCGTGGGGACATAGGGATTGAGCGGATGGAGGACCAGAGAGATGCCGAGGGCCTCGAAGCTCCGTCCTGCGAGGTCCGGCCGGTGCACGGTGGCCGACGGAGGTAGTCCCGGGCCGTGGACATGGGAGAAACCAATCCCCGCCTGCTCGAAAATGGCGCCGCCCGTGAGAACCCGCGAC
>DASYJD010000024.1:0-13852 GCA_035996875.1 Thermoanaerobaculia bacterium | reverse complement strand
CGGCGCCCGGAAGGGCCTCGCCGACACCGCACTGCGCACCGCCGACTCCGGGTACCTCACCCGCCGTCTCGTCGACGTGTCGCAGGACGTGATCATCCGCGAGGACGACTGCGGCACCGAGGAGTACATCGAGATGGCCGTCTACAAGAGCGACGGCACCCCGAACGACGGGCTCGTCGGCAGGATCGCCGCACGGCCGATCGAGACCAAGCGCCACCGCATGCTCACCGAGCAGGGAACGGAAATCGGCCGCGAGGAGCTCGTCGACATCGAGCAGACCTTCCGCGACGAACACGAGAAGGGAGTCACGGTCAGCGTGCCCGTGCGCTCGGTGCTCAAGTGCGAGGCGCCCAGCGGTGTCTGCCAGGCCTGTTACGGCCGGGCGATGGCGACCGGAGCGCTCGCGCAGATCGGCGACGCGGTGGGCATCGTCGCGGCGCAGTCGATCGGCGAGCCCGGCACGCAGCTCACCATGCGTACCTTCCACTACGGCGGTACGGCGTCCCGCGTGTCCGAGCAGTCGAAGCACATCGCCAAGAACCCTGGCATCGTCAAGTTCCTCAACGTCAACACCGTCGAGAGCCGGCGCGGCTCGCTCATCGTCATCAACCGTTCGGGCAAGCTCGTCATCACCGACGAGAAGGGCCGCGAACGGGAGCGCTACGCGTTGACCTACGGCTCGCAGCTCCTGGTGCACGAGGCCGACGAGATCCAGCCGGGCACCGAGCTGGTGACCTGGGACCCCTTTACCTCCGCCATCCTCTCCGAGATCGGCGGCAAGGTGGAGTTCCACGACATCGTCGAAGGCGAGAACGTCCGCGAGGAGACCGACAAGGTCACCGGCCTGTCGCAGAAGATCATCGTCGAGGCGTCGGCCAACGAGAAGCGCGTGCCGGCGATCCTCATCCACGGCGACGACGGGCGGGAGAAGCGGTACCTGCTGCCCTCGGGCTCCCATCTGGTGGTGCCGAACGGCGTCGACGTCTTCGCCGGCGACACGCTGGTCAAGATCCCGCGTGAGACCACGAAGACCAAGGACATCACCGGCGGTCTGCCCCGCGTCGTCGAGCTCTTCGAGGCCCGCAGCCCCAAGGAGCCGGCGATCATCACCGAGATCGACGGCGTCGTCCGTTTGGGCGACGTCCACAAGGGAATGCGCAAGGTCGTCGTCGAAAGCGAGCTCGGCGACAGCCGCGAGTACCTGGTGCCGCGGTCGATCCACATCAACGTGCAGGAGAGCGAGCGGGTGCGGGCCGGCGATCCGTTGATCGACGGCGCCATCAACCCTCACGACATCCTGCAGGTGCTGGGCGAGAAGGAATTGCAGCGTTACCTGACCGACAAGATCCAGGAGGTCTACCGCTCCCAGAGCGTGGCCATCAACGACAAGCACATCGAGGTGATCGTGCGCCAGATGATGCGGTCGGTGAAGATCGAGGAGGTTGGTGACACGGAGTTCCTGATCGACGAGCAGGTGGACCGCTGGAAGTTCCAGGAGGAGAACGAGCGCGTCGTCGCCGCCGGCGGTACCCCCGCCATCGGCCGGCCGTTGCTCCTGGGCATTACCAAGGCGTCGCTCTCGACGGACAGCTTCATCTCCGCCGCGAGTTTCCAGGAGACTACCCGGGTGCTCACCGAGGCCGCGATCAGCGGCAAGGTGGACGGCCTGCGCGGCCTGAAGGAGAACGTGATCGTGGGCCGTGTCATCCCGGCCGGGACGGGCATGGACCACTACCACAACTTCCACATGGCCGAGGAGTTCGTCGAATCCGAGCCGGAAACCGAGGAGGAGCTGTTCTTCGAGTTCGGCGACGAGGAGATCCGCAGCCTGCCGCAGGAAGTCCTCGAAAGCGAGTAGGCTCAACACCTCATCGGATGGAAACCAAGGGCGGCCGCGAGGCCGCCCTTTTTGTTGGCGCCCGGTGTAAGATAGAGGGGCAACGAAAGGGGAGCTCGCCATGCGTCTCCGTTCTCTCCCGGTCCTACTTCTTCTGCTGACGGCCGCCCCCGTCTTCGCCGACAACGTCTACCTCGCCAACGGGCGGAAGTTCGAGGACGTCATGGCGGAGACCACCGGCACGCAGGTGCGCATTCACCTCCAGGGCGGTGTGCTCGTCCTGCCGAAGAGCCAGGTGCTGCGGGTGGAAGCGGGCGACTCGAATCTCGGCCAATATCTGCGCCAAAAGGAAATCCTCAAGAAGAGCCCGGCGACCCGGGCGGCGGACTGGGTGGAGCTGGCCCGCTGGGCGCAGAGCAAGCAGCTCGACCAGGCGACGCGGGAGGCGGCGCTCGCCGCCGCGATCCTCGATCCTCACGTCCCGGGCCTGGCGCCCATCCTGCGCGGCTTTGGCTACGTCCTCGACGAGCAGCTGGACCGCTGGGTACGCTACGAGGACGCCATGCGCCGCAAGGGCTTCATGCAGTCCAATGGCCAGTGGATCACGGCTGAGGAATACCAGTGGCGGGCTCGCGCGCAAGCCGATGAGGACGCCCGGCGCCGGGCCGACCGCCAGGAACAGGCCCGATCAGCTCGGGAAGAGCGGCTGGAGGTGCTGACCGAGCTCGCCCTGACCCGTGAGCTCGTGCAGCCCCAGGCTCAACCTCCCTATCTCGGGCCCTATGCCCCCTGGGGAACGTCGGTGGTCCTGCTCCCCGGCTTCGTAACGTCGCCGGGAAGGCACGACGGGCGGACTCCGGATCTGTTCCATCTGGAGCCGGACTTCGGTGCCACCGATTTCGTCCACGTCCCCGGCAGCCTGATCCCCGGGCGCCTGCCAGGCTCAGGCTCCCACCGTCGCCACTGAGCCTCGATGGACGCCATCGAGGTCGAAGGCCTCCGCAAAACCTACGCGGGTGGAGTGGAGGCCGTGCGCGGGGTCTCGTTTACCGTTCACTCCGGAGAAGTCTTCGCGCTCCTCGGCCCCAACGGCGCGGGTAAATCCACCACCGTCCGCATTCTTACTACTCTGTCGGCGCCCACGGCGGGCCAGGCGCGAGTCGCGGGTTTCGATGTCGCATCGCAGCCTCGGGAGGTGCGGAGGCGTATCGGCTACGTGGCCCAGGTCTCCGGAGTGGACGTTACTGCCACCGGCCGCGAGAACCTCACTCTCCAGGGGCAACTCTTCCGCCTCGCGGGCGCCGCTCTCCGCGGCCGGGTCGAGGAGCTTCTGGACCTCTTTCAGCTCGCGGCCGCCGCGGACCGGCCGGCCGCTACTTATTCCGGCGGCATGCGGCGCCGACTCGACGTGACCATGGGCCTGATCCACCGTCCCGAGGTGCTGTTCCTGGACGAGCCCACCACCGGTCTCGACCCCGAGAGCCGAGCGGTGATGTGGAAGGAGGTCCGCCGTCTGGCGGAAGGAGGGCTGACGCTGCTCCTCACCACCCACTACCTGGAGGAGGCGGATCAGCTCGCCCAGCGCTTGGCGATCGTCGATGGCGGCCGGATTGTGGCCGTCGGGACTCCGGACGAGCTCAAGGGACGACTGCGAGGGGACGTGGTGTCCGTGGAACTGGCCAACCGTGGCCGCACCGCCGAAGCCGAGGCGGTGCTCCGCGCTCAGGAAGAGGTGGCGAGTGTGATGGTGGACGGCAACCGTCTTTACGCGCAGGTGAGCCACGGCGCCCGCGCCGTGCCCGCGCTGCTCGCCGCTCTGGAGAAGGCCGGCCTCGACGTGACGCAGGTTTCGCTCGCACGTCCCTCCCTGGAGGACGTCTACTTGACCGCGACCGGGCACGCCTACCGGGAGCAGGGCGAGCCGGCCGTCGGCTGAGATCGGAACATGGAATTCCTGCGAGATACCTGGCACCTGTTCGTACGGCTGATGCGGGCGACGATGCGGATGCCCGTGTTCGTCATCATCTCCATCGTCCAGCCCATCCTCTGGGTGCTGCTCTTCGGCCAGCTCTTCAAGTCGGTGACGACGATCCCCGGTTTCGAGAGCCATGCCCACGCTCCATCGATTTCCTACGTCCAGTTTCTCGCACCCGGCATCTCCATCATGACGGCTCTCTTCGGCGCCGCCTACTCAGGGATGGGCCTGCTCGGCGACATCGACCGCGGCGTGCTCGACCGCTTCCTCACTACGCCCGTCTCTCGCGGCGCCCTGATCGCCGGCCGCATCCTCCACGCCGCCGTCCAGGTGATCGTGCAGGCCGCCCTCATTCTCGTCGTCGCCTGCCTCCTGGGAGCCCGGCCGCTGGGCGGCGTGCCGGGGATTCTCACGGTGTTCCTCGCCGCGGCCCTGCTCGGGGCTGCCTTCGCGTCGTTCTCGAATGCCCTGGCGCTTCTGGCCCGCCGGCAGGAGCTGGTCATCGCCGTGATGAACTTCGTCGTGCTGCCGACGACCTTCCTCTCCAGCATGATCATGTCGCGCGACCTCATGCCGCAATGGATCCGCGGCGTCTCCAGGTTCAATCCGGTCAACTGGGCGGTCACCGCTGCCCGCGCCGGTTTCCAGGGAGAAGCCACCTCCGAGGCCGCGATTTACTTGGGCTTATTGGCTGCCTTCGCCCTGATCTGTGGAGCCCTGGCGACTCTTTCCTTCCGCCGGTACCGTAAGGCAATGTAGAGGGAGATATGACTCCTTTCGATCCCGTGGCTCCCCCTGCTCCTTCCGACCCGGAATCCAAGCGCCTTCAGGAGGATTCCCGGCGGGAGGCCGATTGGAAGCGGTGGGGCACCTACCTTCCCGAGCGGCAGTGGGGAACGGTGCGGGAGGACTACTCGGCCGGCGGCACAGCTTGGGATTACCTGCCCCACGACCACGCCCGCAGCCGTGTCTATCGCTGGGGCGAGGACGGCCTGCTGGGGCTCTGCGACCGCCAGTGCCGGGCGTGCTTCGCCGTCGCCTTGTGGAACGGTCGAGATCCTATCCTCAAGGAGCGGCTCTTCGGCCTCTCTGGCCCCGAGGGGAACCATGGCGAGGACGTCAAGGAGTGCTATTTCTATCTCGACGCGACTCCCACCGGCTGCTACGCCAAGGCGCTCTACAAGTATCCGCAGGCAGAGTTTCCCTACGCTCACTTGGTGGAGGAGAACCGCCGGCGCAGCAAGGAAGACCCCGAATTCGAGATCCTCGACACCGGGATCTTCGACGACAACCGCTACTTCGACGTTTTCGTGGAGTACGCCAAGGGGGGGCCGAACGACATTCTGATCCGCATCACGGCCGCCAACCGCGGACCGGAGCCTGCGACGCTCCACCTTTTGCCGACGCTATGGCTGCGCAACTCCTGGTGTTGGGGACGGGCAGGCGAGGAGGGGTACTGGCCCAAGGGCTCCATTGTTCGCGACGACAAGGACGGTGACCGCGCCCTGATCGCCGATCATCCGGGGCTCGGGCGATTCCGGTTGGCAGGCGAGGAGCCGCCGGCCGAGATCCTGTTCACCGACAACGAGACCAACGTCCAGCGGCTGTTCGGCACGGCCAACCCTTCGCCCTACGTCAAGGACGCCTTTCACCGTTACGTGATCACGGGGGAGAAGGACGCCGTCAATCCGGCTGGAACGGGGACGAAATCGGCCTTCCTCTACCGGCGCGAAGTGCCGGCCGGCGGCGAGGCCGTGCTGCGGCTGCGGCTCTCGCTCGCGGCGGAGCCGCCCGCCGAAGCCTTCGGTCCAGGGTTCGACGCCCTGTTTGCCGATCGTATTCGCGACGCGGACGAGTATTACGCGCAATTCATTCCGCCGGGAGCCACGGAGGACGGCCTCCGCGTGGCGCGCCAGGCCGCGGCCGGCCTCCTGTGGACCCGCCAGTACTATCACTACGTCGTGAAGGACTGGCTCGACGGCGATCCCGGCCAGCCGCCGCCTCCGGAGGGCCACCGGCAGTCGCGAAACACCGGCTGGACGCACCTCCACAGCCGCGACGTCATTTCCATGCCGGACAAATGGGAGTACCCGTGGTGGGCCGCCTGGGACCTCGCGTTCCACATGCTGCCCTTTGCCAGGATCGATCCGGAGTTCGCCAAGGACCAGCTCATCCTCCTGCTGCGCGAGTGGTACATGCACCCGAACGGGCAGCTCCCGGCTTACGAGTGGGCCTTCTCGGATGTCAATCCGCCGGTGCACGCCTGGGCCGTCTGGCGGGTTTACAAGATCTCGGCGCCCCGCGGCCAGCGGGACCGCCTGTTCCTGGAGAGGGCGTTCCAGAAGCTGCTGCTGACCTTCACCTGGTGGGTGAACCGCAAGGACGCCGAGGGCAACCACCTCTTCGGCGGCGGCTTCCTGGGGCTGGACAACATCGGCGTCTTCGACCGCTCCCAGCCTCTGCCCGGTGGCGCCACCCTGGAGCAGGCCGACGGCACGGCGTGGATGGCCTTCTTCTGCATCACCATGCTGGCCATGGCCCTGGAGCTAGCGCGCAAGGACCCTGCCTACGAGGACGTGGCGTCGAAGTTTTTCGAGCATTTCGTAGCCATCAGCGACGCCATCAACAGTCTGGGAGGCACGGGGCTGTGGGATGAAAACGACGGTTATTACTACGACCAGATTCTCCTCAATGGCCAGCGCCTGCCGGTGCGAATTCGCTCGATGGTCGGTGTCATCCCGCTGTTCGCGGTCTCAGCCCTGACGGAGGACGTGGTGTTCCGCCGCCTGCCCGGCTTCGCCAAGCGGATGCGCTGGTTCCTGCGCAACCGTCAGGACCTGGCTCGCAACATCTCTCTCGTGGAGTCGCCTCAGCGGCCGGGCGATACCGTGTACCTGTTGGCCATTCCGTCCCGCGACCGCCTGTTGCGGGTGCTGCGCTTCGTTCTGGACGAGAACGAGCTTCTCTCTCCCCACGGCGTGCGGTCGCTTTCGAAGGCCCATCGCGACCATCCCTTCGAGTTGGGGATCAACGGCGAGGTCCACCGCGTCGAATATGTGCCGGGGGAGTCGCGGACCGGGCTCTTCGGGGGCAATTCGAACTGGCGGGGCCCCATCTGGTTTCCCCTCAACTACCTGCTGATCGAGGCGCTGGAGCGGTATCACCACTTTTACCATGCCACCCTGAAAGTGGAATGCCCCACGGGCTCGGGCGTCATGATGACGCTCCAGGAAGTGGCAACCGAGCTGCGCCGCCGCCTCGCCGGCCTCTTCCTGGGCCGTCGCGACGGCAGCCGAGCCTGCCACGGCACCGACCGCCGCTTCGCCGACGATCCTCACTGGAAGGACCTTCTCCTCTTCCACGAGTACTTCCATGGCGACACCGGGAAGGGATTGGGGGCGGATCACCAGACGGGATGGACGTCGCTGGCTGTGTTGATCATGAACGACCTGGCGCGGGAGCGGGACAAGACCTCACCGTAAAGGAGAGTACCTCGATGCGATTTCGAACCGACCATCTGGCCCTGGCCTTCCTTCTCGCCACGCCGGTTTTCCCTGCCACGCCGGCCTCGGCGGCCGATGCCGAAAACCTTGCCAAGCGTGTTGACGCCGTCTTTGCCGACTACAACAAGCCCGGCTCGCCGGGCTGCTCCCTGGCCGTCATCAGCGATGGCCGGATCGTCTACGAGAAGGGCTACGGACTGGCGAACGTGGAGCACGGCGTGCCGATCGACCCGCGGCAGACGGTGTTCGACATCGGCTCGACCTCGAAACAATTCACGGCGGCGAGCATCCTTCTGCTGGCGCACGACGGCAAGCTCTCCCTGGACGACGACATTCACAAGTACCTTCCGGAGCTGCCGGATTACGGTACCCCGGTTACCCTGCGCCACCTCCTTCACCATACGAGTGGCATGCGGGACTACACCAACCTGATGTTCATGGGCGGCATCAACATCGAGGACTGGACCACCGACGACGACGGCTTGGCCGCCATCGCGCGCCAGAAAACCCTGGACTTCAAGCCTGGATCCGAGCACAGCTACAGCAACTCCGGATACTTCCTTCTCTCCCAGGTGGTCAAGCGGGTGAGCGGCAAGACCTTGCGCGAGCTCGCCCAGGAGCGCATCTTCACGCCCCTGGGCATGGCTAACACACGCATCCTGGACGATCACACCGCGATCATCCCTCACCGCGCCTCGTCCTATGCGCCCAATTCTGCCGGCGGCTTCGGCATCCAGACCTCCAATTGGGAGCAGACGGGGGACGGCGGCGTGCAGACCACCGTCGAGGACCTGGCGAAGTGGGACCGGAACTTCTACGAGCCGAAAGTCGGCGGGCCCTGGCTGATCGAGCAGCTTCAGACGACAGGCACGCTCAACGACGGCGAGAAAATCGACTACGCCCGCGGCTTGTTCGTGAACAACTACCACGGCCTGCGCCGCGTTTCTCACAGCGGCGGTTGGGCGGGCTATCGCGCCGAGCTGGTGCGTTTCCCGGACCCGAAGCTCTCGGTCGTCATACTCTGCAATCTGGCCAGCACGAACCCCACAGCCCTCGCGCTGCAGGTGGCGGACCTCTACCTCGCCGGCAAGCTGGGGCCTCCCCCGGCTCAAGCCGCCCCGCCGGCTCCGTCCTCGGCGGCCGTCGACACAGCCCGTTATGCCGGCCTCTATTGGAGCCCGGCGGCGGGGTTCGTTCGCCGCATCTACACCCGGGACGGGAAGCTCATCTACTTCCGAAGCTCAGAGAGCGAGTCCGAGCTGGCACCCCTGGGCGACGGCCGCTTCGCGATGCTGGGCGTGCCCGGCAGCGCGGAGGTCTCCTTCCCGCCGCCGGCTCCTGGAGCTGCCAAAAGGATGCAGGTCGTCGCCGACAGCGGTAAGCCCACGGTGTTCGAGGAGGTGCAACCGGCCTCGCCCAAGCCCGAGGAACTTACCGGGTACGCAGGGACCTATGCCAGCGCCGAGCTGGACACCACGTGGGTCCTGACTGTCGACGGCGGTCATCTCTCCCTGCATCCGAAGAGGGGACCGGCGGCGCCGCTCGATCCCTCCTTCGTCGATGCCTTCTCCGGTCCGGGGGGGCTGATCCGCTTCCAGCGCAACGCCGAGAAAATAGTCACCGGATTCCTCGTCGGCGCGGGTCGGGCTCGAGATCTTAAGTTCACAAAGGCGGAATGATATGAAAGCTAAGCTCCTGCTTGTTTTGGTATTGGTCAGCGCGGGTCTGTTCGCGGAACAGGCGCCGCCCAATGAGCCGCAATATACCAAGGAGGGCGAGCTCATAAAGCCTGAAAATTATCGGGAGTGGATCTATCTCAGCTCGGGTCTGGGAATGACCTACGGCTCGCCGATCGCGAACCCGGACGATCAGGACTTCGACAATGTCTTTGTCACGCCCCAAGCCTACAAGTCCTTCCTTGCCACCGGTACCTGGCCCGACAAGACCATGCTGGCGCTCGAAGTTCGCTACTCGGCGAGCAAGGGATCGATCAACAAGGGAGGCCGTTTCCAGGAGAGATTGGCCGGGCTCGAGATTCACCTGAAAGACGAGAAACGGTGTCTGTCAGAAGTGCCATTCCCAGAACGCCGCCGTTGACGAGACGTTCGTGCAGTTTTATCCGACGTTGATTGCAACGGCCAAGGCGAAGGGCACTTTCAAGGCGGCGGCCGAGAAGTAGCGCGGGTTAGGCGCCATGATAAACCTCCAAGAAGGGGCGACCGAACTGCGCCACCTTCTCGCCCGCCTTTCTTGGCCCACCGGGACGGCAGCCGAGCGCTCCATGGCGGAACTGTTAGAAAGCCTGCTCCGGTTGACCAGAATGCTGAACTGGACGACATATACTCTTCTTCGTTCAATGCTACCACTTGAAGCTTGTTGAGCTCTTCCCAATACCATCGGGCAATATGGAGCTCGCCGAAAAGCTTCAGAAGCAATTCGAAATGACCTCCTGAAGCCGCCATGAGAAGGCTGGAGACTCAGATCACGGCTTCCAGTCCCTTGCGATCCAGCAGGTTGAGAAGCTTGAGCGAAGGCCCGCTCGGGTGCTTTTCGCCGATCTCCCACTGCCGGACCGTCGACACGCTGGTGTTGAGAATCGACGCCAGGACCGCCTGGCTGATCCTATACCGCTCGCGCAGGGCGCGAATTGTCTCACTGGAATATTCCGGCACAGGGACAAGACATAGGCCGTCGAAATGCTTCATCCGGCGCTTGGTGACTAATCCAGCCGCGTGGAGATCACGCGCGGTCTCGTGAACCGTGTCCAGGATCCGGCTGGTCTCTTTGGTCTTTGTACTCATGGCAAATCTCCTCTAAGGCTTCACTGTCGACCAGGCTGTCGATCTCTGCCGAAGAAAGTTTCAGGAGGTCGGCGGCGATCGCTTTCAATGCCTCCAATTCTCTGAGGCTAATGTTGGCCCGCTCGGTCTTCTCAAAACCGAACACGAAGAACCAAAGGCTGCCTTTGTTCGTCGCCAACAAGGTCCGTGTACCGCCGCTTTTTCCGCGGCCGGGTAGAGGAACGCGCTTCTTGACTACTCCACCTCCAAGCTCGGCGTCGATCAGGCCGTTCTCCATCTCTGAGATGGCCAGGCAAAGAGCCTCCTGGGTCAGCTTGCACTTGCGCATCCAGCGGCTGAAGGGCCGGGTCTTGAAGACTCTCCTCACTGGCAAAGTATATCACTGAGTGTGGCAGTTCTATTCAGGAAGATGGCCCCGGGCGGGCGGGGCAGCTGACGTTCGTCGCGCTCTTGGAGAAATACCGCGCCCGGACCGGTCGGTTCAGCCTTTCAGGTCTTCCAGCCTTCTCTTGAAGTGGATGAATGCTTCCATGTCGAGGCGTGCCTCCATGAGCTCACGCTCTGTCCTGGTATTCGCATCGAATTTGTCGAGGACATTCTCCCGGAGGCGACGGTAGGGACCCAAAGAATTCGCGGAGCCGGCGTCGCCACCTTCCTCCGCCTTTCTCTGGAAGTCCATCCAGAAAGAGAACAGGGCCTCGAGGACGACATCGGTGAGGCGCAGGTCCAAGGCCTCACAGATCGCCATGACGAGTTTGGGCCGCATCGGGCCTTGCCCAATCTCGATCCGACGCAAGGTGCCGTCGCTGACGTGGACCGTCTCGGCGAGCGCCAACTGGCTGACGCCTTTCTCTTTCCGCGCTCGCAAAAGGACTGAGCCGAGGTAGGGACCGAAGAAGTCTTCATAATCGTAGAACGACCTGGGATTCATCATCGACGAGCATAGTAAAAAGGTGGCCGCCGGGGGTCAATGGCGGTGAAAAGGGACCGCCACTGATCGATTCCGAGGAAGAATTGAGCTGTCCGCGAATTCTTTGCGTATCCATGGCATCGGACCGCTTGTCGTGGCGGGAATCGCGTACCTAATCCGCAGAGTCTCACATTCCGAGGAAAATATCCCTCTGGCCGATGGAATGACATTGTGGGGCGCGACCTCGGTCTGTTTCCGCGGAGTTAAGACGCCGGAAAGCCGCAACCGCGGGCCATCCCGCAGCGGACGCCGAGGCGCCGCTCCAGATGCTTGCGTGGGCGGCTCGACTAGCCAGCGGTGAAGTTCAAGTGCCAGGCAGATAGGTGTCGGCCACGCCGTCACCATCCGTGTCCACCTGCACGAAGCGGCGGGCGTCGGCGCGGAGGCCTTGCTCCGCCAGAGGAATTGGGCATCGGTCCCAGAAATAAGGATCGACAGCGAAAAATAAGGATCATGGCCCAGAATATCGATCGATAGCGCGAAAATAAGGAGCGATGGGCCGTCGATCCATCGATAGGCCAAAGTTAGGATCGATAGGCCATCGGTTATCGGCGGAGGGAATCGCGTGGAGAGGCCTGAGAGTCCGGTGCCGCTCGCAGTCGCGCGGCGGCACCGGAGAAGGAAGGGGTACGCTGATCCTACGGTATCTGGCAGCCGTTGCAGAGGAAGAAGCAGTGCTGTTCGTCGGTACCACTGTCGTGGCAGATGGTTCGGCCGCCGGTACCGCCGACTTTTGTCATCCCACCCATTCCCGGCTTGCCCGGGCGGCTCGAGTGCCCGGCGATGAAGTTCGAGGTGCCGGGCAGATAGGTGTCGGCCACGCCGTCACCATCGGTGTCTACCCGCACGAAGCCGGCGGGCGTCGGCGTGGCGGTCTTGCTCTGCCAGGGGAAATTGGGAATCGCCGGGAAACGGATCTCCTTCGTGATCTCGAGCACCTCGCGGCTTTCCCGGCCGACCGGCGTGAACTTCACCCGCACGTTGAGCGCGAGCGGGGCAGAGAACCGTCCGCCCTCCTCGTCCTCCCGAGTGATCAGCATCTGCGTGGTCGGTTGAACGCCGTCGAGTCTTACGGTGGCGGTAAACTGCCCGCACGAGGTCTCGATCGGCGATACGCTTTTGAGCGACAAGGCGCGGAATTGCAGCCGGGTCGTCGCCGTCCCCCGCTTGTTGAACACCGCGTCGTCCAGGCGCTGGACGATCGTGTCGGTAGCCCCCAGTGCCCCGGGGGTGCCGGTCACGACAGGCACTCCCTCGAACGCCAGCTTGCCGGTGAAGGGCGCCGAGCTGGCGCAGAAGAAGCCTGCCGGAATCGGGTTCTTCGCGAAGTCGATGAAGGTTGAGCCGTCCCCCATCGTCCTCCAGGCGTCGATCCCATTCTGGATGATTCGGTCCGCTGCGAATACAGACGTCGTGAGGCTGGAGAGCAGGAAAAAGATCCCAAGAGTACGACTTTTCACGTACTGGCTCCTTTCAGAGGTTGCGGCAGGTTTGCCTCTGACAACAGGCGTAGGTTCTGTTAATCAAGGTGCTCTGCCTCGGGAAAAGTGAGCCACTGCCTTCAGGGTAGGTATTGCTCCGGATCAGCCAGCTGCAGGTTGGGCGATTCGGCGATGTACTCGCTCAACAATTTCGCGTGGCCCTGGCCGATGAGCAGCAGGATGCGCTCCTGGGGCGAGTCGACCAGCCGCACCAGGTTGCCATAGATCAACAGGTTTCGCCTGTACCAGCCGGCGAGCACCTCGGCTCCCTTGGGGTCGGCTGCGGTGCCGACCTGGGCTAGGTACAGGTAGAGCCGGTGGCTGGCCATCAGGGTTTCCGGAGAATTGAGCCACCGGAAGAGTCCGCCGAGAGTGCTCGACTCCCGCTTCTGGCCGATCTTGGCCACCGCCGATTTTCCGAGCTCCATGGCATGGTCCATCAGCGCTTGCTGCCCGTTCTTCGCCGCGGCGGCCATGACGCCGTCTCCCTTGAGATAGGCTTGGTACTCGGCGTTGATCTTGCCGATTTTTTCCGGCGTGCTCTCAATGGCGATCTTGGTCGGCTGGTACCGCTTCAGGGCGGCGATCATCTCAGCCAGCTCGTGCTGCCGCTTTTCGGTGAGGATGTCCGGCACTGATGGGGAGAAGAGGTCCGCGGTGGACCCTCCGAAGTGGATGGTACCCAGGATGAGGATGGACGGCTTGGCCGCGGACACGGCCGGAGCGTTCTGTGCGGCAAGCGGCAGGGCTGCGAGGATGGCAAGGCCGGCCGCGGTTCTCTTCAGATAGTCCATAGCGTTCCCTCCGACGCACTCTACGCGTGCAGGCTGAAAGTGTTTCGGGCCGAGCCGCTACAAAGACTTTGTCACGAAAGATAACTCTTAAGCACCGTGATTAATGAGGGGACCCTCATAGCGAGGCCATCCCATCTCACACGGAGGATAGTTCTATGAGTAAAGTAGCCCTGTGTTTAACCCTCCTGGCCGCGATCCTCGGGGTATCCGCTGCCAACGCCCAAAGCTGCGGCGGCTCTCTCAACTGTAATACCTCCTCGCCTTCCTACCTGATGAGCAACGTGACGGGATACGGGTTCGTCGGCGAGCAGGGTGGTGTCTGCTCACCCGCCAACGTCAGCGCTCCTTTAGGTAACAACATACTTGACTCACCCTGGCATGGGGGTGTATGGTGAGCCCGGAATCAGCCAATTTCGGCTTGTTTCCCAGGGGCGACGATATGCCTATTTGGACTGAACCGCGCTTCAATCGGGGTCGCGTTGACGCGGCGG
>DASYJD010000023.1:0-98881 GCA_035996875.1 Thermoanaerobaculia bacterium | reverse complement strand
ATCCTGGGAGCGGACTGCCAACGCCCGATCTGCCCGCCTAGCTTCAGCCCCCCGCCAGGATTGAGCACTCACCGGGTGGTAAACCGCCCAGTTTCCCCCCGCTACGCCACTAACTGCCCACACAAAACCGTGAAGACCCGTCGATGATTTCGACCTCGCGCTGCGAGGAGCACGCGCTCTCGGCGCTCGGTTCGAGGAGGAGCCCCACGTGAATCCGAACACTGGAACCATGGAGTTCTCACTCCGAGATCCGGATGGGTATTACGTCACGATCAGTGCGCTCTCTGCGGCCTGACAAGATGCTGCACGAAGACCTGGAGCTCTTCGGATTCGCCATTGTCGACCGTTTGGTGCCCGACTCTGATCTGGTCGGGCTTCGGGATGAGGTCGATGAGCTTCTCGCGGCCGCGCTTGGCGGTGGCGGCGTCCGCAACGTGCTTGGCAAGTCCGCGAAGCTCTGCGAGCTGGCAACCGCGGGCGCGCCGGCTCGGCTAGCCGAGGAGCTCCTCGGTCCTGCTGCAAGGCCGATCAAGCTGACGGTGTTCGACAAGACCCCGCAGGCGAACTGGAAGGTTCCCTGGCACCAGGATCTCACGATCGCCGTAACCCACCGCCAGGAAGTCGAAGGATTTGGGCCGTGGTCCGTCAAGGACGGGGTGCCGCACGTTCAACCCCCGGTCTCCATTCTCGGCAACATCCTGGCCATCCGGCTGCACCTCGACGACACGCCCCCCACCAACGGGGCCCTGCGCGTGCTTCCTGGAACCCACAGGCTCGGCCGGCTTTCGGAGTCGAAGATCGCATCGCTCCGCAGAGAGCTGACCGAAACGCTTTGCGCCGTGCCGGCCGGTGCGGCGATGCTGATGAGCCCACTTCTTCTTCATGCGTCCAGCCTTGCCGTGACCCCGGGCAGGCGGAGAGTCCTGCACTTTGAATACAGTGCTGTCCAGCTCCCAGGCGGCCTGTCCTGGGCATAGCGCGTGGGCGCATCCAACCCGTCATTCCAGCGGACGCGCCAAAAGCGGGGCATCGCCGGGCTCGTCTCAGGATGCCTGAGTCAGGACTCTTGCCAGCCCCGAAGGGGCGACAGCATAAAGCCTGGGGCGCGAGCCCCAGGAACAAAGTCTCCCCCTATCTAGAAAGCCCCCAAAGGGGCGGCAGCGGCCATCCGCGAAACCGGCCTGCTGTCGCCCCGTCGGGACTGAGATCTAAGCTTGGGGCGATATCGCGCGCCCAGGCTTTCAAACCGAAAGCACCGCCGACATTGACGAAGAGTAGAGAACGGTGTAGCGTATCTATGTTCTATAGAATGAATGATATACATTTTTCACCGATAGCCCGAGCAGGCGGGAAGGCGTTGGAGGACGAGTCGGATAGCAGTTGATCTTGACGTTCGGCGGTTCATTGCGAGTGAGAAGAGAAGGAGAGTCCCGATGTATCGTGGTCCTAATCCCATAACGAAGGACGAGGCTGTTCGGCGCTTGCGGGCTGCTAGATTCACGCAAGAAGCAGATATACTCGAAGCCTGGCGTGATGCCAACGGCAACAATTGGGGCTGGGATGGGTGGATTCGCGGCGCGCAACCACACGTCGTTGCAACGATATGGGCATAGAGCATCCGTATCGGTAGAAGGCATAATGTCTCCGCCAACCTTACGATCGAGCGGACGATAATCGAAAAGAGCGGTTTCCCGCTGCTCATCTTCTGAGCGGTATACGCTGAGGATTTAGAGATGCCAACGAACGACCACGGAGCTGGCTCATCGAACCTGCACCAAGGTGAGCGAGGCGAGGCTAAGGACGCAATTCTGGCTCAATTCTATGCCGCCGAGTATTCAGCGTTAATGGGACGAGTCTCGTCGTGGGAAAGCCTTCAGTATGCGGCATGGCCCATTGCGCTAGCGGCGGTGACTTTCATTTTCCAACTGCAGGTAATTTCCTTGAATTACCGTTGGTGGGTGGCATTAATAGGCTTCCTGCTCGTGTATGTGGCATACCAGGGCACGATGGTAAATATGCTCTATTCGGTCTTGGTAATCGAACGAGATCTTCGTCCTCGAGCGGGAAAACTACTTGGTGACGAGAACTTCTGGATCTACGAGCGGACCCGAGAGAGGAGCTTCCCGGCGAATCCGGCATGGTCGATGCTGTGGCCAGTGATTATCTCCATCGCAGCTATCGCTGTTATCACAGGAAGCCTTGCGTATAAGTATGGCCTCCATTGGCCGGATTACATATATTTTATGGTAGCAGTGATTCTGGGGCTGTTCGTCGCCATCTTGACTCGGAACGCTATCCGGGTGAAAAAGGATATAGTCAAGGCATGTATCCCTGAGTTGGAACCAATCAGCCGGGCTACTAGGGTTAAGGCCATGCAGCGAGGCTAGCTCGAAGCGCCTAGCACGCGCAACAGGAGCGATCAAGGCCCACCACATTGCGGATGTGCTGGTAGATCATGCCGAGAATGGGATAGAATTAGGTTGCCGGCGTCGAGTTAACGAAGGACCCGTGAGGAGCTAGCTGGAGGGTTCTCCCATGGCATCAACCGCGAAGGTTATACTTGGTGTCGGCTGCGTCACGCTCCTTGTGGTTGGAGGTGCCCTTGTTACATGTGTAGGGTGGCTTGCACGTACCGCGAGCCAAGACAATTCGTCATCATCCTCGACTGCACGATCAGTCATACAGACCGCAGAGCCTTCGATGCCTGCAGAGGATTCCTCCTTCAAGCGTCTCAGGTCCAAGGATGGCATAGACTTTGTCATCGCTGACCAAGCGCTATGTAAAGACAGCGCAAGATTGGCAGGACGGGCGAAGAAACTGTGCAATACGCATAATGACGAGCTCCAATGTGAAGTATTCATTTGGCCGAGGCGATTGTTAGTTCCCAAGACTCTGCGTATGTCGGATAAGCAGGCTCGTGGAATAGCCGCATACTACGTGCGCAGCTCGGATAAACAACATGAGTGCTTCCGAGTTATTCAGGACGGTCACGAAGGCAGTAGCTCCGGTGAGTGTGGCAAGACTTCAGTGGAAGTTGACGAAGCGGTCAACGCTTGGCATGAGTGTAAGCAGAGGATTCTAGGGCAACTGCGCGCTCCGTCCACTGCTGAGTTTGTCGATGACACTGCCTATCACCATGTCTTTCTTGAGAAGAAGAAGGGCAATCCGGTCCAACTGGCCATTGGCCTCGTTGGCGACTGGGAGTTTGGCTTCACCAACTACATTGTTCAGGGCGAGGTCGATGCCCAAAATGCTTTCGCTGCCCGGCTGCGGTCGCCATTTGAGTGCTCGGTCACCCGCACGAAGGATGACCGTTGGATGGTGATGAAGGCGCGCATCTTTACGCGGTAGGGCGAGCAGGTAGGGCCCGCGCTTAGTCCCGAACTCGTCTAGGAGGCCGCCATGCAACACCGCTTGACCATCGATTACGGCGACGACGTCCTCTTCAGTAGCGGCCTGACGCGCGGAGCCTTCGACGAAGAGGCCCGCTTTCTCCTTGCCGCGAAGCTCTACGAAATGGGACGGCTGAGCTCAGGCCTCGCCGCAAAGCTCTGCGGGAAAGTCAGGGTGGACTTTCTCCACGCCCTCCCACGGATCGGCATTGCCATGAGCAACCTCCAGCCCGAGGATCTCGACTCCGAGGTGGAGTTCATGCGGCGTGGCTGAACCGATCGTCGTGAACACCGGGCCGCTGGTCTCCTTCACCAGAATCGGCTGCCTGGATGTGATCGGCCGCTTGCCCTATGAGTTTTTGTCCAGCGGACTCAAGGTAATGAATCAGCACGTCGGTGTCGCCTCCTCTCCGATCGGGCGCTGGGTCTGGCTGTTCCCGCTCGCGTATGGCCTTCACATCGCCGAGGAGTATTGGCTGCACTTTCCGAACTGGGTTTCACAGCTCTTTCGGTCCTTCATATCGAATCCTCAGTTCCTGTTCCTCAATGGTGCTTTCTGGCTCCTCATGGTCGTCGCCATCTTCGCCATTCGAGCGCGCACCTCCCTGGCATGGCTCGGCGTTACACTCGCGGCCATTCTCGGCATGAATGCGGCTCTGCATCTTCTCGGCAGCCTCGTCACCCGCAGCTATTCACCGGGCTCCGTCACCGCCGCATTCCTCTACCTTCCTCTTGTCCTTTATGCGTTTCGGCAGATTCTTCCGCGGGTAACCCGTAGTCTTGCACTGCGGGCCGTGGCTCTTGGTGCGGCCATTCACGCCGGCGCCATGCTCCTGGCGGCCCATCCCTCTGTTCTCCCACCGATGTAAGCGGGGCTTAAGGGAGCCAAGGGCCAGGGACATCAAGGACTTCAAGGACGACAAGGACAGGTGTCCAGGGTCGGCCTTTTCGTGCTGTCCTTGAAGTCCTTGATGTTCTTGTTTCGCCCTCCGCCCTTGCCCCCCTGCCCTCGCCCGCGCTATCGTCCCCCCAGGGGGTGAGCTCGATGCTGCGGACCACGGTGCGCGACTGCCTGTATCTCAACTGGGCGCTGCCGGCGGAGGCGCTGCCAGCGCCTCCGAAGCCTTTGCGGTATCAGATCCACTCCTGGCAGGGCCGGGACTGGGTTTTCGCCTCGGCGCTCCTCTTCCATCAGGACTCCCTCCATTTCACGGCCTTGCCGCGCCTGCGGCTCGGCTATCCCCAACTCAATCTCCGCCTCTACGTGCTGGACGACGAGGGGATTCCCTCCGTGCTGTTCCGCCGGATGCTCATGCCGGCCTGGGTGGTCCCCGGGACGCGGCTGGTCACCCATCAGCCGGCCTCTTGGGCCCGGTTGAGCTTCCCCCGTCCATCCAAGGACCTCGACGGCGGTGGCCCGTGGATCTGGCGGGTCGAGCGCAAGGGTGTTCTCCAGGTGCGGGCCTCCGAGGCCTCGCCCATGGTGGGAGAGGGGCCGCGGCTGGGCTCTTGGGACCAGGCGGTGCGCTACTTCCAGGACCGCCCTCGCGGCTATGCCCTGGTCTCGGGAGAGCTGCAGAAGATCGCCACCGAGCATCCGCCGGTGCCCGTCTGGCCTCTCAAGGCCGAAGTGGAGGGCGCAGACCTGCTGCCGCGCTGGCTCGATCTACCCCCGGGAACTCCCCTCCCGGCCCTGCATTCCGCGTGGCTTTGTCCCGAGATTCCCTTCGTCTTCGAACTCGGGCTCGTGCTGCGGGTGCCGGTGGCACCGGCGCCCGTCCTGGCCCAGCCGGCCGTGGGACGGGTGGTGAGCTTCCGCTGGCCGTCGCCGGACGCGCCGGGAGGCCGTGGCACAGGGGGCAGGCGGCGCCGTTCGTCGTGCTAGCATCCCCGGCATGAGCTCGATTCCCCCCTCTCAACGCCGCCCACAACGTATCGCGGTACTGCCCGGCGACGGTACGGGCAAGGACGTCACCGCCGAGGCCGTCAAGGTGCTCGAAGCCGCCGCCGAATCCTGGGATCTCCCCCTGGAGCTGGTCCATTTCGACTGGGACGCCGACCGCTACCTCGCGACTGGCGAGACCCTCCCCAAGGGAGCGCTGGACGACTTCCGGGAGAACTACTCGGCCGTCTTCATCGGCGCCTACGGCGACCCGCGGGTTCCAGACATGAAGCACGCCGCGGACATCCTGCTGGGCATCCGCTTCGGCCTTGATCTCTATATCAACCTCCGCCCCGTGAAGCTCTACGACGCCCGCCTTTGCCCGCTCAAGGACAGGACGGAGAAGGACGTGGACATGGTGATCTTCCGCGAGAACACGGAAGGTGCCTACGTCAACGTCGGCGGCAACTTCAAGAAGGGCACGCCGGACGAGATCGCCATCCAGGACGAGATTCACACCCGCAAGGGCGTCGAGCGGATCATCCGCGCCGCCTTCGAGTACGCCGTGGACCATAAGCGCCGCGAGGTGCTGATGGCCGACAAGTCGAACGTCATGCGCTACGGCCACGACCTCTGGCAGCGGGCCTTCGCCGAGATCGCGGCCGAGTTTCCTCAAGTTCACTCGCGCCACATGTTCGTGGACGCCCTGACCATGCAGATGGTCAAGCACCCCGAAAGCCTGGACGTGATCGTCACCAACAACATGTTCGGCGACATCATCACCGACCTCGGCGCGGCCCTCCAGGGCGGCCTCGGAGTCGCCGGCTCGGCCAACATCCACCCCGGCCAGACCTCCATGTTCGAGCCTGTCCACGGCTCGGCGCCCAAATACGCGGGAACCGGCAAGGCCAATCCTGTGGGAGCTATCCTCTCGGCCTCGCTGATGCTCGACTACCTCGGCCACGCCGAAGCCGCGAAGACGATCGAGGACGCCGTCGCGCGTTCCATGCGGGAGAGCCAATCCACTCCCGATCTCGGAGGCACGCTGACCACCTCGCAGGTGGGCGATCTGCTGGCGCGGGCGGCAGGCCGGGCGGTGGCGGCGGGGTAGGGGCCATCACCCCGCCCTCTTCTCCCCTCGCACTCCCCCGCCCAAGACCCTCACCCCTGCCCCTCTCCCGACCACCCCATCTCCCTCCCCGGGAGAGGGGTACCGGCTGGGGGTGTTCTTGCGGGCTGTTCTCCCTCTTCTCCCGGTGAGGGGGCGGAGGGGGTCGGGAGAAGAGGGTCGGGGTGATGAGGGTCTTGGGTGGGGGAGTGCGGTGGAATAGGAGACGGGGTACTATCGGGAAGGACAAGGGAGAACCTAAATGCAACCCACGGAATCCGAGCTCATCTACGACTGGAACCGCGTCGGCGACGGGGACATCCGTCCGGCCCGCGGCAAGGTCGAGCTGGACGACGAGACGCTGCGCGACGGCTTGCAGTCGCCGTCCGTGCGCAATCCGCCGATCGAGGACAAGCTCAAGATCCTTCACCTGATCGCGGCTCTGGGGGTCGAGTCGGCCAACATCGGCCTGCCCGGCGCGGGGCCGCATGTGGTGCGCGACGTGGAGCGGCTGGCGCGGGAGATCGTGGAGCAGCGGCTGAAGATCGCTCCCAACTGTGCCGCCCGCACGATGATCGCCGACGTGCAGCCCATCGCCGAGATCTCTCAGCGTACCGGCCTCGCCATCGAGGCGGCGTGCTTCATCGGCTCCTCGCCCATCCGCCAATACGCCGAGGGCTGGACGCTCGACCGCATGCTCCGCCTCAGCCGCGAGGCCGTGGAGTTCGCCGTCAAGGAAGGTCTGCCGGTGATGTTCGTCACCGAGGACACTACCCGCGCAGCGCCCGAGGATCTGCGGCAGCTCTACACCACGGCCATCGAAGCCGGCGCCCGCCGCGTCTGCGTGGCCGACACGGTGGGGCACGCGACGCCCAACGGCGCGCGCCACGTCATCAAGTTCATCCGCGAGGTGGTGGATGCGACCGGCGAGGACGTGAAAGTGGATTGGCACGGCCACAAGGACCGGGGACTCTCGGTGATCAACGCCCTCGCCGCCGCCGAAGCGGGTGCGGATCGTCTCCACGGCACCGCCGTGGGAATCGGCGAAAGGGTGGGCAACTGCCCGATCGACATCCTGCTCGTGAACATGCAGCTCCTGGGCTGGATCGACCGCGATCTGAGCCGTCTCCAGGAGTACTGCCGGCTGGTGGCGGACACGACGGGCGTGCCCCTGCCGGACAACTACCCGGTGGTGGGGAAGGACGCCTTCCGCACCGGCACCGGCGTCCACGCTTCGGCCATCATCAAGGCCCGCGCCCGCGGCGAGGACTGGCTGGCCGACCGCGTCTACTCCTCGATTCCTGCCTCCCTCATCGGCAGCCGCCAGATGATCGAAGTGGGCCCCATGAGCGGTGAGTCGAACGTCGTCTACTGGCTCAAGGAGAGGGGAATCGAGCCGGCAGACGCCCTGGTGAAAGCGATCTTCCAGAAGGCCAAAGCCGCAAGCGCCACCCTCGAAGAGACGGAGATCCTGGACATCTGCGCCGAGCAGGGCGTGGGACCGCGGACGCCCGTGGCCTCGTGAGCGCTCCCCCTTGGCGCCGCGCCCTCGACCGCTACCTCGAAAGCCTGGCGGTCGAGCGCGGCCTCTCCCAGAACACCGTCGCCAGCTACCGCAACGACCTCGCCCGCCTCGGCGAGTGGCTGGCGAAGAGGGGCGGCGCCGACATGCTGACGGCGGTCGCCTCCGACCTCTCGGCTCACATGCGGGCCTTGCAGCAGCAGGGCCTTTCGCCACGCTCCAGCGCCCGCGCCCTCTCCGCCATCCGCGGCTTCTACGAGAACCAGGTGACGCTCAAGGAGCGGGCGGACAACCCGGCGGTCAACCTCCTCCCTCCCAAGCTCAACAAGCCGCTGCCCAAGGTGCTCTCCGAGGACGAGGTGGAGGCCCTGCTCGCCACGCCGGACGTCTCGACGCCCATCGGCGTGCGCGACCGGGCCATGTTCGAAATGCTCTACGCCGCCGGCCTGCGGGTGAGCGAGCTCGTGGGGCTCAAGCTCGCGCAGCTCCGGCTGGACGTCGGCTTTCTCGTCGCCTTCGGCAAGGGAAACAAGGAGCGGGTGGTGCCGGTGGGGGAGCAGGCCGAGCACTGGACCCGCCGCTACCTGTCCGAGGTCCGCCCGACGCTGGGGACGGGGCGCCATCCGATGGTCTTCCTGAACCGCTTCGGGGAGCCGATGTCGCGCAGCGGCTTCTGGCGCATCATCAAAGCGCATGGCCTGAAAGCCGGCATCCGCGCGCCGCTCTCCCCGCACGTGCTGCGCCACAGCTTCGCCACCCACCTGCTGGAGCACGGCGCCGACCTGCGCGCCGTGCAGACCATGCTCGGCCATACCGACATCTCGACCACTCAGATTTACACCCACATCCACCAGGCTCGCCTGAAGTCCCTCTACGACAAGTTCCATCCGCGGTCGTAGCGCCGAAAGGTTCGCGCCGGTGCAGGGGATCAGCGCAACTGGTCTATAAGCGCAAGAAATTTTGCCTTCGTGGCAGGATCGAGCGTTCGGTCCGGGGGCATGTTCCCGCTCGACACCCTGCCGCGGATTCCACTTTTTCTCGCGATGACGGCTGCCTTTTGGAAGACGTGGTACCTCACGGAGCTGTGGCAGCGGAAACAATTCTGATTCAGCAAGGGAAGCAGGTCCTTGTCGGGACTGCTCCCGTCCGTCCATACGGGATCGCCGGCGTTCTCGGCGAAGCCTCGCTTCAGTGGGGGAACGTACTCGGCGGACCTCCCCTCCGAGTGGAGCTCCAGCCACTTCCTCGCCGCCAGCAATGCGAACTTGGGGTCTCCCGGCTTGAGGACCGCGGCATTTTGTTTTTCGATCTCGCGGTTCAGCTTGCGAATCGTGTCATAGGCCTGGGGCACGCCGTCGACGAGGACGTCCTCTTTTTTGACGAGCTTGAAGTCATCGCCGGTGCGGTCGATCCAGTGATCGGTATCGAGGTAGTTGATCTTGCCGCCCGACTGAGTTGTGTTTTCCGTGCCATGACACTGGCCGCAGGATCTCGGGACAAAGTACTTGTCGTCTGGCACGACCCCGGCAAAATCGAAGGTGGCTTGCAGGAAGAGGCCCACCTTCCCGGGATTGACCGAGCCCAGGCCGTTGTACACCAGGAAGTAGATGTCGTTGTGCCCGACGCGGATCGGGTAGATGGGCGCCAGCAGGGCCTGAATCTGCCCGGCATGGATGCCTTCGGGAAACTTCGGCGTGTTCGAAGTAAAATTGAACAGCAGGTAGAAGTCCTCAAGCCCGGCTCCCCGAGCATCGGAGCCCTGGCGAGCCCGGAAGCGGAGGACCTTCCGCCAGCCGAAGCCGCCGACGGGAACCCCTCCCACCTGCGGGTCGCGGACGTTGATGATCTTGGGTGCGAAAAATCGGGTGACGAGGATTTCGTCCGGCCGCAGGGGTTTCCCCTGATACGCGGCCTCGAATTCCGGCTTGTTGGAGACGGCCCTGCGCAGTTGCTCGAAATCCATGACCGTGGCAGAGGACAGAGCCTCCAGGTCTCCCGCCAGCAAGGCGGGAAAGCCATAGTAGGCCAACATGTCGGCGATGAAGCTGTCGGTCAGCTTTTCCTTGGGAAAGCGTACCAAGGCCCCTCGGATCTTCCCGTAGTACTCGAGGGCCTCCTGCTCGGTTCCTGGTATGACTTTGAGCGCCGCCCTCTCATCCAGGCCGTTCTTCCCGACCGCGGTCTCCAGAAGCCTGAAGCTCGCTTTGGAGGCACGCCTGGCCTCACCGGCTCCGGGGCGCTTGGCGGCTGATTTTTGCTGGCCCTCAAGGTGAGCGTAGCCCGAGATCAGCAGAAGAGATCCCACCAGCAACAACGAAAACAGGTAGTGCTTTCTTCGCATATCAACCCTCCGGTGCGTGGCTCGATCCACGCGGTTGTTTGCCGATCCGGCTCGGCTCTTCCTGCCCTCATTCCGTTGTGTGATGCGGCGAGGCGGAGAATTACACCTTTTCTTCAGACCCGAGTCGGCACTCGGCGGCGGTGCCCCCCAGGGGCGGTCGAGGCCCACGGCCTCAAAGCCGGCCCATGACCCGCGTCCTCCGGCCGATGTCATCAACGATTTGGAGATAGTGCTCCGGGTCGAGGAACGCGGCGTCCCGGATCCAGACTCCCCGATCCAGATCGAGGATGAGGAGCGCGTCGGAGTGCTCGCCGCGTTGCGCCGGATCTCCCGAGAGCGTGAGCAAGAGCTCGTCCATCTTCTGCTTCTCGCCGGTCAGCAGGAGCCAGCCCGGCTTCACGCCGAGCCTCTTCCCCCACGCCTTGAGGCGCCGTGGGGTATCGACCTCCGGGTCCTTGGAGAGCGAGAGGATATAGACGTCGTTCCGACCCGCCGCACTGAGAGCCGCCTGCAGCCGGGCCAAGGCGCGGCCCGTGATCGGGCATATCCCCTTGCAGCGGGTATAGAAGAAACTCACCACCACCGTCCGGTTCTTCAACAGATCGCTCACGAACCTGAGCTTTCGCCCATCCTGATCGCGGACTTCGACGTCCGGGATGGGCTTGATTCCCGGGCGTGCGGCCCCGGCGGCATCCACAGGCGGCGTGGGAGTCGTCTGGACCGGCCCCGGCGGCACGCCCGCCAGGGCTGTCAGCATGGCGAGGACAAGCGCGGTGATGGCCATGGCCCCGTCCCCCTATCCCGGAAGCGAGACGATCCTGCCCACCGAGGGGACTCCGGCCTGGTCTACGAGGAACAAGAGATAGGGCCCCGGCGGACAGACCTTCGAATCGGCTGGGGCGTTGACGGTGAGGCCGTCGGCCGTCGCCAAGAACGGAAGCAGTGCGAACCGCTGGCTCTGGTCGAAGGCGTGGGTGACCGACCCGAGGCGGATCAGCGTCACCTTCTGGATCTTCGCCGCATCCGGTGTCTTCACCCCGAAGCTCGCGCCGTAGCTCAAGATCTCGGGAGCGGAGGTGATGACCGGCCGGGGCCCCTTGAAGAGGTAAGGTGGGGAGTAGATTTGGGCGTTGGGGTAGTGGGTGTAGGGCCTCTCATTTTCATCCTTCGCCATGCCACCGCCAGCGCTGAGAACGGTGCCGTCGGGGAGCAGGAGTGCGGTCGAGTGATAGAGCCGGGGCACTTTCATCGCGGCCAGCGTGGTCCATTGGCCGGTGGCGGGATCCCACACCTCCGTCGCGAGCACTCCTCCGGTCTCATTGTTGAAGCCCGAAGCCTCGGTTCCGCCGGTCACCAGGACCTTGCCGTCCGGCAGGACGGTGGCGTTGAGTTGCCGCCGCGCAAAGGCCATCTTTCCTGTTTCGTGCCACTGCGGCTTCGTCGGCGGATGCGTCGGGTTGAGATCGATCGTCTCCGCCGTCTTGGTCGGTGGGTCGCCGCCGCCGACGATTAGCACCTTGCCGGGCTCGTACAGCACGGCTGAGCCATAGTCGCGCAGCCAGATGCTGGAGGCCGGACCGTCGTACCACTTACCGGTCCCCGAAGTTTCCAGGTACCGCGTTTGCCGCTGCGGCCCGGCCCAGAAGACCTTTCCATCCGGTGCCGACAGCATCCAGGGGTAATATCCCATTATCATCTTGGCATCTTTGAGATCTCGCCATCCTCCCCCCTTCTTCCAGACCTGTGGCAAGGCGTTCATCGCCGAGCCGTCGCCCAAGGTTCCCGACCCGCTCACCACCAGCACCTCGCCGTTCTCCAGGGTGCAGGCGGTCGGGTACCAGCGCCCCATGTTCATCTTCGGCCCTTCGCTCCATTTCTGGGTGCGGGGGTCGAAGAACGTGACACCCTCGAAGCCATGGCCGTCGTACTTTTTGTGCCCTCCCGCGACCAGCAGCGTGCCGTCGGAAAGGAATGCGTGCCCGCTGCAAAAAATGTTGGCGAAACGGTTGTGTATCTGCTCCAGTTTGCCGGAAGGTGCCTGGGCCGGATCCCAGAGCCAGGTGTCGATGTTTTCCGGCTCCGGCTGGTCCGGCCACCGCTACCAGAGGAGCACCTTGCCGGTGGGCAGCAGGTGAGCGTGGATCGCGACGACCGGCGGAGCGAACTGGATGACGTCCGACCATCGTCCGACCTTCGCGGGATCCTCACCGGGAGGCGCCGCGAAGACGACGGGGACGAAGCCGGCCAGGATCGCGAGCCCGAGGACTATTTCGAGGAGGCGGACGAACGGGCTCGCTTTGGGACGAAGACGAACGGTAGGATTTTCTTGATTCTTTTCGGGTTCGACACAAGTACGCATGATCATCACAGCCCCCTTCCATTGCGGAGGATTCAAAGTTTTCGGGCAACAGCGAGCACGAGAGCTCGCCCCCCGATGAGCGGATTGCCGGGACGCCCCCGGCCTTCGCTCAGTACGCTGTGTGATGCGACAGGCCCAAGAATTTCACTTTATCTTCGGGCCCGAGTTGGGCTATCAAGAGCCGCGTCCTGAGAAGCCTCTCCCTCTCCTTCCAGAGCTGACCGGATGGCTTCGAATCGGTGCGGATTTTGCGAAGGCGGCGAGAGTAGAATAGAGTGGCCTGCGTCGAGAACGAGGGGGAACGCATGAGAATCATCGTTCGGGCCGTGCTCATCGGCATGTTGGTCATGATCGCCGGGACGATTCCTCGGAACCTCCTCTTCGCGGCGAATTTGCGGTATTTCTCAAGCGTGCCGTGGGCAGTGCCATTGACCGCTGCCTATCTGTGGTTTTTCTGGCGATACCTGAAGGGTTCTGGGCCCCCTGACTGGACTGCGGAGGAACGACTCGCAAGCCTTCGCGCCTATCGCATCGCGGGCCGCGTCTGGGCGTGGGCGCTGGTGGCCGGCGGGCTTGGCATCGTCGCCCTGGTCCTGGCGCTCCGTGTGGCGAACCGCTTGGTCCTCCTGCCTCAGCAGCAACTCCCCGACCTCTCGCAGGTGCCGAAGCTCACTGTCCTGTCTCTGCTTCTCATGGCTGCCCCCGTCGCCGGCATCGTCGAAGAAGCCGCGTTCCGCGGGTACATGCAGGGCCCGATCGAGCGGCGCTATGGGCTGGCCGTCGCGATTCTGATCACGGGGACGATGTTTGCCGTCGCTCACCTGGACTTCACGTTGATCCTCTGGCCGTACTACGTGGCCGTGGCTGCGATCTACGGCACCGTGACGTACCTGACACAATCAATTCTGCCCGCCATGGTGCTGCACACGGGTGGGAACCTGTATTCAAACTTTGATCTGTGGCTGCACGGTCAGGCGGAATGGCAGGCCTCAGCGGGTCCCGCCGCACTGATCTGGAAGACCGGAGCCGACGAGTCGTTCTGGATCTCGAGCACGGCTCTGCTCCTCGTGGTGGCTGGAATGGTGTGGGCCTACTTCAGGCTCGCACGCGTTGCTCTTCCTCGGTAGTTTGGTTAGGATTCATCAATTCAGAAAGGAAGCCGTACGCCATGGCAGAGAAAGTGGTGCCCATGATCCACGTGCCTGATGTGAGCGCGACCGCCGATTGGTATCAATCCATCGGCTTCAAAGTAATCAGAACGAATGAGGAAGACGGAGAGGTCAATTGGGCATTGCTCTCGTTTGGCGGTAGCGAGGTCATGTTCAGCTCGGGTGGCCAGCCAAGCACGAGCTTCCGTCGGGAAGTCGATCTCTACGTCCACGTGGACGACGTCGATGATCTGTACCGGCGCCTTGAAGGTCGAGTGGAGGTCGTAGAGAGCCCTCATGATACTTTCTACGGAATGCGCGAGCTCATCATCCGCGACCTCAACCGGTTTTGGATGACGTTCGGGCAACCTTACGCTTGATCTCACGTTGTACGGTAGTATGTTTGAGGAGGTCATGACTCTATGCCTAGACGCGTTTTGTCGTCCATCGTCCTCGGCGGCCTGGTCGCTGGTGCCTTCGACATCACCTATGCCATCGTGTTTTCCTACCTTCGCAGGGGTGTGCTCCCGAGCCGCGTCCTGCAATCCGTGGCCAGTGGCCTCCTGGGCCCTGCGGCTTACGATGGCGGAGCACCGACCGCGGCCCTTGGGCTCGCCCTCCATTTTGGCATCGCCCTGGTGGCTACCGCGATCTACGTCCTGGCCAGCCGGTATCTCCCAGTCCTGATCCGCAGGCCCGTCCTGGCCGGCTCCATATACGGCTTCGCGATCTTCGTGTTCATGAATTGGGTTGTCATACCTCTCTCACGCATTGGCCCGAGGCCGTTTCCTGCTTTCGTCGTGCTGTCCACCGGGCTGCTCGTCCACATGTTCCTCATTGGAGTGCCCATGGCCTTTGCGGCTCGCCGTTCGGCTGGCGGCAGGCTCTCTACGAGCCTGCCGCGTTGAGGGGCTTACGGCTCAATTGATGATCAGGTTGGCTGTGCCGCTGAGGCTTTTGACCGAGTAGGTCTCGACGGGTCCGGGTTGCGGCAGGTGCCCCACCTGGGCTCTGTTTTCAAAAACGACGAAGGTCGAGAGCTTCTCCGCCTTTCCCAGGACGACCAGAACCGTCGGCAACACCAGAGTGAAGCGATCCACGGGGGTGAAGTCGGCCGGCGTGTCGCCGATGCTCAGCAGCAGGCCGAGAGCGGTCGCCTCGCGGTGGATCTGGTCTCCGACATAGTGGCGCGTCTGTTTGCCGTCCTGGAAGGTGAGTTGTGGCCTGCCGAGAAGGTCTCTGGCTGTGTAGGAAATGTTGAGGGCGCCATTGTGGAGCTCATAGTGGTTCGCCTCCGCGAGCTGAGGGGTAGGTTTTGGCTGGGGTTGTGGGGACATGAATCTCTCCTTTCGAAGTTGCACCAAGTTCACTTCCATCTCCCCAATGTCGATCCCGGTAAAAAGATTTCGCGGTGAGGCTTGGCGAGGATGGGGAGTCGTTGTAAGCTTTCGGGGTTCATAGATTCAGTGACATGAGCTCAATTAGAGATAAAGATTGGCTTGTACAGATGGCCGAATCGATTGGCATCCGTTCCGCAACCGAAGCCGACGCCCCGGCGCTTCTGGCGATCTACCGTCCCTTCGTCGAGGAGACCGCTGTGTCTTTCGAACTGGCCGCACCCACGGTCGAGGACTTCACCTCGCGCATCGCAAAGGCCTTGGCAGGTTGGGAATGGCTCGTCGCGGAGCGCGAGGGTCAATGCATCGGCTACGCGTATGGATCGATGCACCGTGCGCGCCCGGCCTACCGTTGGTCGGTCGAGGTGTCTGCCTATGTGCACTCGAGCCAGCACCGGCAGGGCGTCGGTCGCGCGCTCTACCTGAGGTTGTTCGAGAGGCTGACTCACAAGGGCTTCTGCAACGCCTATGCGGGAATCACCCTGCCCAATGACGGCAGCGTTGCGCTGCACCGCAGTCTTGGCTTCGAGCCCATCGGAATCTTCAAGGCCGTAGGCCGCAAGTTCGGCAAGTGGCACGATGTCGCGTGGTTTCAGCGGGTTCTTCGGGACTCGCCGCCGTCGGAGTAGCATCTGGAGGCCACTATATGAGCAACGATCACCTTCCTGCTCACTCAACGTTTGTCTGCCCGTCCTGTGGAACGGAATCTTTTGACCAATTCTGTAGCAACTGTGGCGAAGAGAAGCTCGGGCCTGCAGATCGATCGCTTCGGCACTACTTCGACGTCGTCGCCAATCTCCTGACCCATTTCGATTCGAAGGGCTACCGTTCTCTGTGGTACCTCGTCGCCAAGCCGGGGTTCCTGAGTGAAGAGCAGTTCCGTGGCAGGAGAGTGCGGTACGCGAAGCCGATTTCCCTTTTCGTCTCCCTCAACGTCGTCTACTACTTTTTCATCGCTCTGTTTGGCGTCCATACGTTTTCGACCCCTCTTTCGGTCCAGCTTCATGGGAATGACTACTACTCGGGCTTTGTCAGCCGGACCGTCGAGAGCCGCCTCAAGGTGGACACGATGAGCATGTCCACGTTCGAAACAAAGTACGACGCGAAAGCCGGCTCTTTTTCAAAGACCTTGATCTTCCTGTTCATCCCGATCTACGCAGTCATCTTCTATTGCCTTTTCTTCACTCACCGCCGCTACTTCGTCGACCACGCCGTCATCGCGACGCATCTTTGGTCTTTCATTCTTCTCTTGCTGACCCTTGGAGTTCCGGCAGTCGCGGCCCTATTGATGTGGTGGTACAAGGCGCCGAGTATCTCCGCGCTGATCGCGGCGAACGACAATCCGATCACGATCTTTCTCCAAGTCTGCATTGCGGTGTATCTGGTCCTCATGCTGCGCCGCGTTTACACGGCAAGCTACTGGTACAGCGCAACCGTGGCCCTCGTGATCTCCTGGTCGTTCTTCCATATCGTGTGGCTGTATCGCTTTCTTCTGTTCGTGATCACAGCGCATTTAGTGTAACGAGAAAGGAACCTTCCAGTGAGCGATGACCCGCAGAAGACCCAACCTCAGAAGACTGGTATTGCCCCAATGCTCTCGGTCCGCAACGGGACCGGTGCGATTGATTTTTACAAGGCGGCGTTCGGGGCCGACGAGCTCTTTCGCGTCGAGAACGAGAGCGGGGAAGTCGTCGCGCAGTTGTCCGTGGGCGGAGCCGAGTTCTGGCTTGCCGATGAATCTCCGGAGCATGCCAATTTCAGCCCCCAGACTCTCGGCGGCGGTACCGTGCGGATGATCATGACCGTGGAAGATCCCGATGCCGCTTTCGCGCGAGCCATCGCAGCAGGAGCCACAGTCATTACGCCCGTCGAGAACCAGTACGGCTGGCGCGTAGGGCGTGTCGTCGATCCTTTCGGACACCACTGGGAAATCGGCAAGCCCTTGGTAGAGGGCGAGTGAAGCCGTTGGCTCGTTATCGTTCCGACCTGAAGCTCATGTTCGCGAAGTGAGAATAGCGCAGAGGAGAGCCCATGCCGCTCCACCCAATCGAAGAAGCGACGATTCGGGCGTTCGTGGCTCCGGCGAAGAGGGACCGGTTGCTCACTCTCTTCGGTAGCGCAAAGCGCCGTAGGCAAGCCTGTGCAGCTCTGAACCATTTCATGGATTGGGAGCCGCGCTGGGTGCAGCCGCTTGCGTCATCCGGCGGAGTCCTCGCGGCTTTACGCGAGGCGGGTGCGCCGGCTGAGTGCCACGTCATCTCCGACGCCCCGGACCTCGATGGCCGCGATCTGCCGCTGGCCGATGCGGTTGAAGCCGCCGAAGACCACTCCTTCGCGTCGGTCTTGTGCTGTCTGCCAGGTGAGCTCGCATGCTTTTTCGACGAGATTGCCGCGCCGCGCAATCGGATCTTGCTCCGGCGGCCTGGTAGGGCCGCTCACCAACCATGTAGCGGGCGGTACTGAGCACCGAAAATCTAGGTCAGGCAGTCCTTCTGCCCCAGAAGCCCCATAGTCCGGTATCATCTGGAACGATCTATTGCTTGAATCGAAGCGGCTGTCTGCTGGGTTCCCACCAGTTCGGGAGGCGATGACGAAGGATCTGCAAGAGAAGGCTACGAATGGCGCCGCCCTTTTGGGAGCGGTCGCGGCCTTGGTGGTCGCCGCCGAGAAGCTGTGGGAGACCGTCAAGGTCCCTGGCAGGCAGGTCTGGGAGCACTGGCCCTGGTACGTGGCCGCCGGGCTGAGCTTGCTGGTGATCGCCCTTTGGCGTCGGGATCGCCTGATCCGCTGGCTGGCGCCGCGGTCGTCGGTGACGCAGCGCGCCGCCTTTCAGATCGGCCGAAAATACCTCCTGGGTCGCGACGAGAATGTCGAGCGCTTGCTCCGCGTACTAGCCGAGTGGCCTCTGGTCTTCCTGGTCGGCGAGTCGGGCGCGGACCGGCCTGGACACCCAGGGCGATGCCCCGGCTGAGGAATCACGACCCCTTGGGCCGTCCTGACACCGACGCCTGCTCAGCCAAGCGGGCGGCCGCCGGGAGAGGGGACCGACCGCCGAGCTGGGGGTCGGGAGAAGAGGGCCGGGGTGATGAGGGTCTTGGGTGGGGGAGCGCTGAGACAAAGTTAGCGGTTATCATCACCCCCCAGAACCTCCGGCCCTTCCGCACGTATCTGTAGTAATGAAAATCCGCACTCAGCTCATCCTCGCCTTTTTGCTGCTCGCGGTGGTGCCGCTGGCCGGGATCGTCCTCTACTCCTATTACTCGTCGCTACGCGCCGTGCGGCGGGCGACCGAGGCCGAGGCCGGGACGCTCAAGCGCGAGATGGACGGCCGGCTGGCCGCCATCAAGGGCGAGCTCGGGCGGGGTGTGGAGCGCATGGGGGACGTTCCGCTCCAGGTCGTCGTCCAGGCGGCGAAGGAAGGGAAACCCGACGCGGCGCTCAACCGCATGGTCATGGGCTTCGGCGAGGCCGCCCCGCTTCTCGATACGTTGGAGTTTGTGCCCATGGCCCACCCGGCGGCAGCGGCACCGCCGGCGGCTCCAGCGCCACCCGCTCCGCCGGTGACTCCCGTCCAGCCGGCCGGCGAGCTACCGCGTCCCGTGGAACCGGCTCATCCCATGGTAATCGACGTCACGGCGGTTCTGCGCGATGTCCGTAAGGAGCTCGAGACGGTGCCTGGCCAGGATCCCCGAGCGGCGGCGGCCATCAGCCGGGCCATGCGGTCGATCTCGGAGACCTCGGACTCCGAGGAGTCGGCCGCGGTTCCCTCGGTTCCCGCCGTCCCTGGCATTCCCGGGGTGCCGGACGCCAAGCGGCTGGAGGCCGAGATCCACAAACGAGTGGCGGAGAAGCTCGCGGTGCGGGCCGAAGAGCGCCAGAAACGAGTCGAGACGATCAAGCAGGCGACCGAGCAACGCACCGCCACGGTCAAACGGATGGTCTTCGGCCACGACCTCGAGGTGCCGGTGGTCGAGCACGGCGAGGTCGTGGGCAAGCTCAAGGCGCAGGTGAAGAGCGAGGAGGTCCTGCGCCGCGTCCTGGCACGGACCAGTGGCGGCGCGGGAGAGATCGCCTTCGCCGTGGACGGCCAGGGCGGCCTCCACACCGCGAACGCAGGGGACCGCAAGCGCCTGGAAGGCCTGCCTGCCCTCATGAACGCCGTACATGCGAGCGCCACCTCCGTGCGCTGGATTCTCGACGACTGGGTGGTGGCCTCCTCGAAAGATCCGGACACCGGCCTCGTCTTCGGCATCGCCCGGCCGGTGCCGCTCGAAGAGGTACGGCAAACGGCGGCTCGCAACTTCGGCTACGGCCTGGGGCTCACCGCCCTCGCCCTGTTCGGCATCCTGCCGCTCTCGACTCGCATGACGCGCAACCTGCACATCGTCACCGAGGGCGCGGACCGCATCGCCCAGGGCGATCTGGATACCCAGTTGCCCGTGCGTTCGAAAAACGAGTTCGGCAAGCTCGCCCTGGCCTTCAACCGCATGGCCACGGACTTGAAGCAGCACCAGCAGCAACTGTTGGAAGGGGAACGGCTGCGCAAGGAGCAGGAGATCGAACAGGCCCTGCTGCAGACCGACTACGACCGCAAGAGCCGCGATCTGGAGGAGGCCCGGCGGTTCCAGCTCTCTCTCCTTCCCCGGACGCTGCCGGAGCATCCCGGCTTCGAGATCGCCGTGTCGATGCGCACGGCGACCGAGGTGGGCGGCGACTATTACGACTTCGTCCTCGCCGACGACGGCGCGCTGACCGCCACCATCGGCGACGCCACCGGCCACGGCGCGCGAGCCGGCACCATGGTCACCGCCGTCAAGAGCCTGTTCTCGGCCGACGCCGGAGCCTCGGGCCCCCGAGAGTTCCTCGCCGAGGGGGCCCGCGCCATCAAGCGCATGGCGCTCGACCGCATGGCCATGGGCTTGAGCGTGATGCACCTCCGGGGCCGCGAGCTGACCGTCTCCTCGGCCGGCATGCCGCCGCTGCTCCTCTACAGGCGAGCGAGCGCGAGCGTCGAGGAAGTCGCCCTCGCCGGCATGCCCCTGGGCGGCCTAGCCTTCGACTACGAGGAGCGGCGGCTGGACGTCGAGCCGGGGGACACCATCCTGCTGATGACCGACGGACTTCCCGAGCTTGCGGACGCCGAGGGCGAGCCGCTGGGCTACCCGCGGGTGCGCGCGCTCCTCACCGAGTTGGGCCATCTCTCGCCCGCGGAGCTGATCGCGGGCTTGGCGCGGGCCGCGGAGTCCTGGGGCGGGGACCAGCCGCCGAAGGACGACATGACCTTCGTGGTCATCCGCCTGCGCTGAGCCGAGTGTTCTTGTTGTTCTCCCTCTTCTCCCGGTAAGGGGGATTGGGTGGGGGCGGGAGAAGAGGGCCGGGGTGATGAGGGTCTTGGGCGGGGGGACGCTGGGCCAGAGTTAGCGCCTACGTCCTGAAACTCCCATCCCCGAACTACCGTAGGAGTCGACGGGGAGGAGCACCATGGATCACTCGCTGTCCGCCGTTCAGGCCCGCCACACCGCCCACGAGGAGGGCTTCAGCCTTCGCCGCTTGGCGCTGGTGGCCGGCCTCGACCTCAAGGAGAGCTTCAGCCGCCCTCTGTTCCTCATCTGGGCCGCTCTGATGGCTTGGAACGGCTGGCTGATGTCGCGCGGCAACTGGTTCTTCCGCTCGATCGACACCTCGCTCGGCGGTACCAAGGCCTGGGTCGACTCCGAGTTCCAGATCACCTACGTCTACGGCCTGATCGGTTTCTTCCTCATCGCCTTCTTCGTGGCGGTGGGAACGGGCACGCCCCTGGTGCGCGACGAGGAGCTGAAAGTGGGGCCGCTGCTGCACTCGACGCCGCTGCGGCCGGGGGAGTACGTGTGGGGAAAGTTCCTGGCGTCCCTTCTGGCGTCCTTCGCCGCCGTCGCCGTGCTGCCGCTGACTACCGGCATCTTCAGCCACTTCCTGCCGGACCCGGCCCATCCGGATTTCTACGGGCCGTTCCACCTTGTCAGCTATCTGCGGCCGGTCCTCGTCTTCCTGCTGCCGGCCATCGTCTTCACGGCCGGAGCGTCCTTCGCCCTCGGGCGCTTCACCGGCCGGCCCATTGTCATCTTCCTGCTGCCCATCATCCTGTTCCTCTTCTTCAACAACTTCTTCTGGCGCTGGTACCCACCGACCCTGGATCCGTCGGTCTCGGCCGTGCTGCGCCTGATCGACCCCTCCGGCTTCCGCTGGCTCAAGGAGAGCTGGCTGTTCGTCGACCGCGGGCTGGCCTTCTACAACACGCACCCGGTGACCTTCGACCTGCCCTTCCTCCTGAGCCGGGCCGGGTTCGTGCTGATGGGCCTGCTGTTCGTCGACCTCTCGCGCCGCCACTTCACGGGCGGCCTGCGCCGAGCCAAGGCGCAGCGCGTGCCGGCGATGTCCGAGGCCGCCTCGACTCTGCGGACGCCATCGCCGATCACGTCCCTGAGGATGACCTCCCGGCCTCCCGGCTTCCTGCGGGGAGCCCTGGCCGTCGCCCGGTTCGAGCTCGCCGAGCTGCGCTCCCAGCCGGGGCTCTATATCTTCGTTCCAGCCATCCTCTTCTTCATGTACATCCTCTACACCGGGGGCTACGACCAGCAGTACGACGGCGTCCTGCTGACCCCCGGCACGGCCGCCGTGGATGGCCTCGTCGCCCTCACCACCTGGCTGAGCCTCCTCTTCCTCTTCTATACCGTCGAATCGCTGGAGCGGGAGCGCACCACCGGCATCGGCCCCGTGTTCTATGCCACGCCGGTGCCCACCGGCTCGCTGGTGACCGGCAAGGCGCTGGCGCTCGGCGTGGTCGGGCTGGTGGCCGTCGCGGCGGGAGTGCTGACGGCGGCCCTCGGCATCGCTCGCGAGGGGGGAGTCGGGATGGCCTTGAAGCCCTTCCTCCTCGTCTGGGGCCTCCTTCTGCCGCCCACCCTCGTCGTCTGGTGCGCCTTCATCGGCGCCGTGCTGGTGGCTACCCGCAGCCGCTACGCCACCTACGGCATCGGCCTCGCGGCCATTGTCGTCACGGTCTTCGCCCTCACCACCAATCACATGAACTGGGTGGGGAACTGGCCGTTAATCGGCGGCGGGGAAGGGGGATCACCGATCACCTGGAGCGACCTGGGGACGTTCGAGCTTGACGGCACGGCCCTCGTCCTCAATCGCCTGATGGTCCTGGCCCTCGCCGTGCCCTTCGCGTGGGCCGCTGTGCGCTTCTTCCCCCGGCGGGAGCGCGACCCCTTGAGCCCGGTGCTGCCGCCTGCCGAGCGCCGCCGCACCCTGTGGATCGCCGCGGGACTGGCCATCGTCCCCCTGGGACTGGGGCTCGCGCTGTGGGGCCAGGTGAATCGCGGCTTCCAGGGCGGCGCCGTCGACGAAAAGCACAAGGACTACTGGCGGAAGAACCACGTCACCTGGCTCAACCAGCCCCAGCCCTACGTCATCCATGTCGACATGGATCTGGATTTCCAGCCGGCCGACCGCGCCTTCAAGGTCAATGGCGCCTACGACCTGCAGAACCGCAAGGAGAAGGATCTCAACTGGTTCGCCATCTCCGGCGGCACCTCCTGGAAGGGGCTCGTCTGGACCCTGAACGGCCGCCCCTGGAATCCCGAAAACCGGGACGGACTCTATGTTTTCCGTCTGCCGCAGCCCATGACGCCCGGCGCGTCCCTGCGGCTGGGCTTCCGGTATCAGGGCACGATGCTGGCCGGGATCTCGAAGAACGGCGGCAACGTGCCGCTGGGCGAGTTCATCCTCCCGAGCGGCATCATCCTCACCGGCCGCAACCCCGACTTCGTGCCCGTGATGGGCTACGTCGAGCGCATCGGCGTGGACGAGAAGAATCGCTACGAGCCGCGCATCTACCCGCCGAAGTTCTACGAGGGGATCACCGACGCGGACCTCGACCGTTCCGCCTTCACCCAGAAGATCCGCATCACTGCGCCGCCTGAGTACACCGTGAACTCGACCGGCGTCCTGACGGGTGAGACGGTGAACGGCGGCCGCCGCACCGTGACCTGGGAGAGCGACTACCCGCTGCGGGTGTTCAACGTCGCCGCCGGCCGCGGCTGGGCGGTGAAGCGGGGGCCCGGCACCGCCGTCTTCTACTACCCCGGCCACCCGTGGAACGTGCAGACCCTGCTCGACGCTCTGAACGGCGCCCGCCGCTACTACGCCGAGTGGTTCGGCCCGTATCCCTGGCGCGAGCTGCGGCTCAACGAGTTCTCGTCGCTCGCGACCTACGCCCGTGGCAACGCCACCAACATCTTCTTCTCCGAGGGCGCGGGCTTCCTCTCCATGCGCACCCCGCAGGCCGATCCCGCCTTCGCCATCGCCGCCCACGAGTCCGCCCACCAGTGGTGGGGGCACATCCTGGCGGGCGGCGAGGGGCCGGGCGGCATCGTGCTCGCCGAGGGCGCGGCCAACTTCTCGACCCTGATGCTCCTGGAGCAGATGCGGGGCTTCCAGCCGCGCATGCGCCTCGCCACGCAGATGGAGGCCAACTATGGCGAAAGGCGCCAGCCGTCGACCGAGCTGGCGCTCGCCGAGACCCTGAGCACCACCGGCCGTCCCGGCGACGAGACCGTGGTCTACGACAAGGGCGGCTGGGTGCTCTGGATGTTGATGCACCAGATGGGCCGGGACCGCTTCCTCGCCGGTGCCAGGGCCTTCATCACCACCTACCACAAGAGCCCGGACCATCCCGTGCTCGAAGACTTCGCGGCCTTCATGCGCCCCTACGCGGACGACAAACCGGCCTTCGACGCCTTCATCCAGGAGTGGTTCTACGAGAAAGTGATCCCCGAGTACCACCTGGACGCTCTCCGCAAGCATCCCGTGGGAGCGGGGGAGTGGGAAGTGACCGTCAAGGTCGAGAACGCCGGCACCGGCCGCATGCCGGTGGAAGTCGAGGCTCGTAGCGGCCACCGCTTTGACGAGAAGGGAGCTCCCGATCCCGCGTTCCGGCAGGCGCGCACCACGGTCGTGCTGGGAGCGGGAGAGTCGAAAGAAGTCCGCATCCGGTGCGCCTTCGAGCCCGAGCGGGTCGTCGTGGATCCGGACGGGTACGTCCTTCAGCTCCAGAGGAAAGCGGCTTCCGCGAAGCTGTAAAGCGCCTTTCCGTACGCAGGGCACGTGACGCGCCCTCCGTACGACGT
The DNA here is from genome assembly GCA_035996875.1 of Thermoanaerobaculia bacterium. GTDB lineage: Bacteria > Acidobacteriota > Thermoanaerobaculia > Multivoradales > UBA5704 > DATARR01. Next base: position 74,562 of record DASYJD010000023.1, on the reverse strand, counting down.
CTCCCATTTAAGAGGGCACGTGATGTGCCCTCCGTACGACATCACATCCGACGGAGGGCACGGTACGTGCCCCGCGTACGTTGCTCCGCATTGAAGAGGGCACGTCACGTGCCCTGTGTACGGCGTCACAGCGTACCGAGGGCATGACACGTGCCCCGCCTACATCGTCTTGTGTTTAAGAGGGCACGTCATGTGCCCTGCTTACGACGTTGCAGCGTAAGGAGGGCACGGCCCGTGCCCTACGTACGGCATCACAGCGTAAGGAGGGCACGGTACGTGCCGTACGTACGACGTCTCGTGTTTAAGAGGGCACGCCTTGTGCCCTGCGTACCACGTCGCGACGTAAGGAGGGCACAACACGTGCCCCGCTTACATCGTCTCGTGTTTAAGAGGGCACGACCCGTGCCCTGCATGCGACGTCACAACGTAAGGAGGGCACGTCCTGTGCCCTGCGTCGGAGATCACGTCGTAAGGAGGGCACGAGGCGTGCCCTCCTTACTGAGAAACGTTATACCGGGAAAGAGAAGGCGGACCGGGGGAGAGGAAGCGTTGTCCGGAGAGCACCAAGCTCTCTTCGTGGAGGGAGAGACCTACGACTCGGAAGGATCGACCGGAACCGGGGACGGAGTCTCCGCCGCCGCGTTCTTCTTCGCGTGTTTCCGGCCGCGGAACGGCTTGATGCCGAACGCGGTCAGTTGCTCGTTGTCGGGGCCGAGGTGATCCCTGAGGGTGAGCTGCATCGCCGTGACGAGCCGGCTTCCCGCCGCGATCATCTTTTTGCGTTGCCGGGTCGCCTCCAGCTTGCTCGCCGCATGGAAGTCGCGCTCGAGGCCGAGCCGCTCGACTTCCTGGATGAAGTGGTTGAGCTTGGCATACGTAGCCTTCAGGTAGATATGACTCTCGACCAGCTCCGGCGTAAACGCCTTGGCAAACAGCATCCAGCTTCCCCTCGTTTCCGCCTGCCGCTTGCGGGGCATTGGGACCTCCGTTGAGTTGGGGAGAGATCTTACACCAGGAGGAAGGGGGCTGATGCTCCTCCTCGTCGGCGAGCCGAGCCGGGTCCGCCTCGGCGTCAAGGTTCTCGCCGCCCTGGAAGCGGCGAACCCAGATGCTGTCGAGGAGGAGGCGCGCGGAGGGGGGCCTGGATGGATCTCCGGGTATGCTCCCGGGTGGATTCCTTCTTCCCGCGGAGACTTCTTATGCCTCCCTTCCCCGTCGTGGCTTCGATCGCTCTCCTCTCCCTGCTCGGTGCCGTGCCCGGGCCGGCAGCTCCGGCTCCCAAGGCTCTGTCGCCGGATCTCCGGGGACTCCTACATCGACCTCCACCAACACCCGGAGCTCTCGCTACACGAGGAGAAGACGGCCGCCAAGGTCGGCGCCCGGCTCCGCCAGCCGGGCTTCGAGGTGACGACCGGGATCGGTGGCACCAGGGGCGTGGGAGTGCTTAAGAACGGTGATGATCCCGCTATTCATAGCTTGATTTCAATGTCTGGCCCGGCCGGCCCGCCTTCGGAGTGGCCCGCCTTCGGAGTGCCAGGCTCTTCTTCGCTTCGCCCCACATCAGACGCCGAGAGGTCCACCGCGATGATCTTGCCGCTCATAGCCCAATTACAATGTTTATTTGCTCAGCCGTGGAGACAGGCCTTGGTGTACCTGGCCGATCCTTTGCGGTATAATCCCTTTCACGAAATCGCGGTTCAGGAGCCAAGGCATGCGTTCGATCCCTTCGCTGGACGGTCCTCTGAAAGCCTCATGGCGGCTCTTGAGCCGGGCATCCGCGAGAAGGCGCAGGGAGTCTGCACGGCAGCGGGCGTGAAACCGCTGCTTGAGGCCTGCACCCTCGATGTCGCGGTGATTGGTCAGGACGCCGCGGCCAAAGTGTTCGTCGACGCGATTCCACCCGCGGCCGTGGGGACGATTGCCGGTGGTGGTGGCGGCATCCTCGAAAAGTGGTGGTGGCTGTGGTTGGTGCTGCTTGCGGTCATCGTCATGGTGTGGTTCTTGATGCGCAAGAAGCCGTAGACTGCGGAAAGCTGAAAGAATCAGAGAGCGGCCGCTCAGAATTCTAACGGCCGCTCTCGGAGATCCCTTTGATTTCGTGCAATCACAGCTTGGCCTTGAACTCGCTCACGTAACGGCGCCCATGAAGACGCGTTTTCAACCGCCGGGTGGCCGCTTTGTTTGCCTTCACACAGGAAGTGCCACATGGATCAAACAGTAATTCTCGGCCGGCTGCAGCAGCTCACGGGCAGTCTAAAGCCGGCGCCGGGCACCAGTGCCGACGCGCTTTCCACCCTGCAACGACATCTGGCGCAGCAGCTGGCGGCTGACCCGGGCTTCACCGTCTCAGGGAACCGGCTGCAACACGAAGCCGCGGAGGCGGGGCCGACGGTTGATCTCTCGGCGCGCTTCAGTCACGTCTCGGAGGTGTTGTCCGCACCGCCTGGCGCTGCGGCCGGCGTTTCCGCGCCCGCTCCGCTGGTGTTCCGGCGCGAGACCGCATTCAGCAGCAGCCTGCTCGGCAACTCGGTTCCGCAATGGGGAGCGGGAATGGCTCCGAGCCAGACCTTCGGACCTTTCCTCGATGAGCATGGCCTGCTGATTTGGTTCGATTTCTTTTTCCCAACCCGGCTGGTGCAGGTGTTCCTGCAGGGAAGCTCCACACCCGCTCTTTTGATACCGCTATGGGGCGCGCTCACTGCAAAGACGTCTTACCGCATCGAAGCCGGCAGCGCCTGGATTGCCTCCGGTCTGATTGCCAAGTCCGCGGCCCTAAATGGCTTCTACACCGGCGTGAAAATCAAGGGGGGCTCGCTCGATCTTGCTCATGCCGTCACCATAAGTTCCGGGACCATCATCATCCCGTCGAACACCGCAGCCAACTTGCACCTTGATCTCGACCAGAATTCGGTCAACCCGACTTCGGTGGACGCGGGTCTCGACGCCAAAGACGCTGTCATCAAGATGCCGGAAACCCTGGAGCTGAAATTCCCCTCGACCGGCGGCGCCCTGACGCCGGGGGATGCCTCCTGCATCGTCTTCGGCTGCGAGGTTGATTTTCAATTCAAGAAAGCCGCGCCGGTCTGGATCCCCGCCATCGGGCAGATCCTGGTTCCCTACTCCGTGCAGTCCAGCGGCGAAGCGATGGACACCTTTAGTGTCGCCTCTTCGCAGTCGGAGCTCTGTCCGCTTGCGGGAAGCGCAAAGCTCGACGTGAACAGCGGATGGCTGTTGCCTGCCGCCAAGGTCGACCCGAAGCAGTTGGGCCAGGCAGCGGGAACCGGCGCTCTGTGTATCGGCTTAACGAAGGGAATTTCTGCCAGATGGAAAGGACTGACCGGGGCCGATACCGTGCTTGTCCACCCCGCCATTCTGGCCGAGCCCGGGCTGGTCACAGTGGTCGATTTCTTTGCCAGCAACGTTTATGGGAAACAGAAATGGGTCCTGTGGAGAAACGCCGGCAGTAAGCATCACTCCGAAATCACGCTCATGTTCGGTCCGGCCTTCCCATTCATCTTTGTTATCTCGGCGCTGAACAGCGAGGCCGTCTTCTGCTTCTGCGGTCACAAAGCGTCGCTTGACCGGCCGGTCGATGCCAATGGCGCGCCGTTCCGCATCGAGTCCACCATCGCCCTGGCGGCCATTCTGCAGAATGGGGCCGACTTCCAGGCGATGCTGCAGGACAATGACCTGTTGTTCGACGGTAATCCCAACAAGGCTGGCGCTTTTGAACGTCATTCGCTCGCCTTGCGCAACGCATTCTTCGTGGTAAGCCGTCCCTACAGCCTTTTCCTCTTCGGCAAGCTGGAAAACGGCAAAGAAATCACCAAGGGTTTTGCGGCCTTGATGTTCGGCATCCACGAATATCTTCCCACCCTGCCCGACCCATATGTAGCCAGTTACACCGCCTTCCTGCGTGATCGCGCCGCTCGCGGCTTTGGCCAGCTGGAAAACGCCCTCGCGGGTTTTGTAAAGTGGCCCAATCCTTCCGGCGCGCCGCTCGCAGATGCCGAGCCGCCCGACGATCCCGCGTATGTCTACTTTCGCATGGCGCCGCTGGACCAGTCCGCGGTCCTCCGGACCCTGGAAGCCGGACCTCAGGAGGCACAACCACAGTTTCCGACCCACAACGCGGCCGTCACACAAACGCCGCGCAGTTTTCAGACCGGAGTACGCACCTTCAATGCTGACTTGAGCGCTAATGCCAGGGTTTCCATGCCGCTCACGGCAACCACCGCAGTCGCGCGAACCACCCCCTCCCGCCCGGTAGACAGCGTCAGCGCGCTGAGCCAGCAGCCAGCCATCCAGTCCAGCGATCGGGCCTCGGCCGTGGCCAGCCTGGAAGCGAATCCCCTGCTCCGTCACATCGAGGACAAGGCCCTTCTGGTCAACCAGATTCTCGATGCCGCCCCCAGCGGTTCTCCGCTAGACTCATTCTCGGTAGCGTCGTTCAAAGGCTCGCCGGGGACCAGTCTCCTGGAAGCGACCGGCCGCCTGGGTCCGCTGTTCGGGCCTGACGTGTTCATGCTGTTGGACGTCTCCAGCAACGCCGACCAGATGGGCGTAAGCCTGGGGAACGCGCTCCAGGTCGAAGACGATTCATCGGGCAACACCCGGCTGCGTACCGTCAGTACGCCGATTCAAGGCGCAACCATCGGCAACGAAGGTCTCCAGCTTCAGATCCTGAACATGGATGTTGTGGTAAGTGCGCAGAACCTGCGCGCCTTTACCCTGCCGCAAATATCCTTTGAACCCATCTTTAACATTCCTCTGCCATTTGTCCCAGACCCGAACGACGCGATCACCACCACCCCGGGACTTTTGGTGTACGACAATGACGGCATTCCAACGCGCATTGCCTCGCAGAGCCCTTACCAGGTGCCGATTGCGCCACTGCCAGTCACCAAGCACTTCCTAAAAGAATTCAACGACAAACACGTGCCCCAGCCGTTGTCTTCGGCCTTCACCTTGCCCTTTGCCCTGCTGGCGAAGGCCGACTTCACTCGCTCGATTAAAGGAGACCCAGAGAACGGGTGCAGAGTTCATTTTCACCAGCCCCACTTTGCGAAACTCCGCGGCGGGCTGCAGATCAGGGCCCAGGCACCCTCGTTTCCAATGGCAAAGCAAGGGCCATCGTTTGACGGGTGGACGGTCCAATGGGAGCCCACATCTGACTATCCGCCCTTCATAAAATGGGGTTTTTTCGGGATTCCGATCAGCGGTAGCACCCTAGGCAAGACCGTAAGGGACATCTTCAACCAGGAATTCATGCAGGACCAGCCGAAAGTGCCGCTGGAACAGATGGAGATCTCCGGCTATGGGGCCTCCATCTTCAGCCACTGGCTCGACGAAGGTGCTGCCGTCGCGAAAGTCAGCCAGGCTACCTTCGAGGTTTTGGTGGGACGCACCGCCCACGAAGTCATCCAGGTCAGGAGCATCCTTTATCCGTTCGCCGTTCGGGTAGTGCGCACCATAACGCTGATGCGCTCTTCGAACGGCTACGTGTTCCGTTCCGATTCCGGGTGGAAAGCCGAGAGCGATGGTTTCTACGACTTCAGTTACGACATCAATTTCGATCCTCCGAAAGATCCTAATTTCCCTCCTGTTCATGTGCTCAGCCCTTACATCGTGCACAAACAGCCAGTAAAGCGCGTCTCCAATGTGCGGGAGATCAAAGACAATCCCGATGCCGGAACCTTCACCTCCAGCTTCCGGCTCAACGACCCGGACCTTCCGGATGAGGTCACGAAGCTGTCGCCGGCGGCGCTGCATAAACTTTTTTCCGCCGTCACCAAAAATAGCGACACCTTGAAGGTCGAGATGCAGGCCGTCTCTTTCGATGCCGACGTGCACCTCGACGGCGTCACCAGCGGCGGGGCAAAGGACCCCATTCAAGGCGATTTCGTGGTGCAATCCCGCAAAATGCTGGGCTATGTCCAGATTTCCCCTTCCTCCATCCTCGTTCCATCGCGAATTTTCGCCGACTTGCTGAATTTCCAGAATGGCTCGCTAGGCGGACCGGTCAACTGCATCATCGATATTGCGGACTCCAAGCAGACCATGCGCATCGGCCGAGTGGATGTGAATCCTGCTTTCGATGCCGCCGGCCGGCACGTCTTTGTCCCCGCCGCCCGCGGCTCGCTGATCCTGCCCAAGGATGGTTCGTGGTCGGTGGTGAAACAGAACACCGATACCGGCGACGTGAAGCCGCTGGAAGAAGGCCAGAGCGTGCCCCTGATCAAGCCGCAGGGCACTGCCGATTTTCGCATCGCCAACCCTGCCGACGCCGTGGTACCCACCTCCAAGGTGAACTTCGGCATCGTACAATCAACCGGCACCCAAAAGCTGCTCTTCAACGTTCCGCAATTCTCCCCCGGGCAGTTCAAGTTGAAGAGCGATGAGACGTACTTTGCCGATGCCTATAAGCTGCTCAACGCCAAGAGCGTCTTCCCCAACCTCGCCAACGCCCTGCAACTGACCAACGCCGAGAAAGAGGTCGTCATTCTTGGCGAAGGCCTGATGCAAATGAAAACTCCGCCCATCGATCTCTCCAACGCGCCGGACTACGATTTCATCAACGAGCCCAATATTCTCAGGGTCTACGCGCAGTACAAGAACAAAGCGGGTGATGCCGGCTCGCTCGCGCTGGGGATCGACTCGGGAGCGGTGGACCTGGCCAACCGGTGGAAGGCCGCGCTGTCCGGCATGAGGGTCGTGGTCGACCTGGCTGGCTTCACCGAGGTGATGTGGGTGGACGGCAACTTCAACGCCTCCAGCGGCCTCAACCCCAAGTACGACTCTCCCCAACTGCACTTCGGGGAGTTGCTCGATCCCGTCGTCCAAATCCTCAAGGTTCTCGCCCTGCTCACGGGCGACGATTTCGACAATGGCATGGATGTCGGGATGAGCAATTCACCCGATAGCTGGGAATACAAGTTCCATTGCTCGCAAGACATTCCGGTCATCCAGTTTCCATCCCCGGAAGAGCTGAGCATTAATCCCAATCCTCCGCTGAAGCTGGAAGCCGGCCTGAAAGTCGGTTTCTATTTCAACGAAGTATTGTCCATTCCCACCGACCTGAAACAACTGGTGCCGGCTTGCGGCGCTTTTGTCGACTTCCACGGCGGGATGCACGTCATGTGTTTCTCGCTGGGGGTCGCCAGCATATATGCCGTCGGCCAGGTCGATCTCAGCATTGCCGCCGACACCAAGGCGGGAAAGTCGCTGCACATGAAGTTCGGCTTCGGTGTCGAGGTGGTGGTCGGACTTCCCGTCGTCGCCAACGTTTCCGTGCTGTACATGGTGGAAGTCACGGCGGACATCGGCGAAAAGAAGCTTGATATCGGCGCCATGATGATGTTTCGCGGCCACGCCGAAATCTGCAGTGGGCTGGTGGGCATCACCATTCAGATTGAGGCCGGCGGCTCCATTAGCCATGACCTTGGGTCAGGGGAAACCGATTGCGTCGCCCAGGTCATCTTCTCCGTCAACGTCACGCTGCTTTGGGTCATTGATATCCATGAGACCGACCAATGGCAGGAAACGCGTCAGATCGCTTAGAACGGTCTTCGACCAACGAAGGTAAATCGCTATGCCGCTTGCACCTCAGAAACTGCGAATACTGACTTTCCCGCAACACATCGAGGGCGATCAGCTCAAGATCAACGCCCTGCTGCTGCCCACGCAGAAGCTGCTGAACGACACCTCGACCTTTCCCAGCCAGATCACGCCCGGCGCCACGGTGGATCTTCCCAACTTCATCACTGCGGACTTCACCCTGGAATTGATGACGCTGAAGGGACTTGCCACCTATCCGTTCTCCGATCTGCCTAGCCCGTCACCCGAGGGTGTGACCGTGGAACCCCTGGCCACCGGGGCAGCCTTCCCCTCGGACCTGCCGGCGCTCTATGAACAGCTGGCGGCGCAATTCGAGATGGTGCCGAAGGGATCCGCTAAGAACACCGAGGGCGCCGACGGTCCCAGGGCCCCCAGCGACGGCATCCGCAAGTATCTGCCGCAGTCCTATCGCGGCGCCTTCAACTTCACTCTGCCCCGCACCGAGTTCGCCAAGACCGACGACAGCTATCACTGCGCTATACGCAAGTCGCCCGTCCCCGACCCGGCCTTCAAGCAGTCCGAGGACAAGATCACCTGGGGCCGCGTCATCGCCTTCTGTTTGCGGCAGCCGCTCCTGGCCAAACGCATTGGCTTGCTGTATCAGCTCGACATTACCCTACCCACGGCGGACCACTTTAAAGATGGCGGCTGGGTGTACTTCAATCTCCCGCGGCCGGCCGATTTCGGTCTCCTCGCCGGCGAGCTTGTGCAATATGCGGCCCGCATCCCTCCCATCGACGTGCCGCGGCAGCTCTTCGCCGCTGTGCTTTTCCCCGCTATTCCAGGACCCACCCAGCCCCTCGGCAGCTTCGACACGCTGAAGATCGAAGCCGCGGATTACGACGACGGCTTCGCCAAGATCGTGCATGCCGCCCAGCCGGTCAGCGCCAACGTTCTCTCCGAAGAGCCCGACGGCCTGCACGTGCAGAAGGACATGGGCATCCGCCTGGGATGGGACGATGAGCAGATCCTCATCTGGCAGAACCGCCAAGTGCTGGCCGACCCCGCCACTGGCGCGCGCCTCGACGCTCCCCTGGGCGTCTTTACCTATCGCGTCGATGTCCGCCAGAAAGGCGACCCGGGCTGGGGTTCGCTGGTGAACATCCGCAACAAGAAGAAACTCACTCTCGCCGGTCACTCCGTCAGCCCGGCCAAGACTCCTCTCGAGACTGGCGTGCAGGTTTTCCCCGTCAAGATCAACGCCGGCCCGTCGACCGACTACTGGCTGCCCAGTTACTTCACCCAGTGGTATGGCCCGTCCCTGGTGCTGCCCGACGACCGCGCCGCCCAGTTGGATAAATCCGGCGCACTCGCCGATCCCGGTACGTATTCCGACAAAAACATCAAGGCGCATCCCGAGCAGAAGGGCGGATTGTACGAGCCGCTTCTACCCAAGAACGTTAAGCTGAAGTACGGCAACGAGTACGAATTCCGCGTCCGCCTGGGTGATCTTTCCGGCGGCGCCCCGCGCGTCGAAGACGACGAGCTCAATGACGCCCCCGCTACCATGTCCTCCATTGTCTTCCGGCGCTATGTGGCTCCCAAGCAGCTCAAGCTCGATCCCCCGCCCGCGCCGCCCGATTCCCGTACCGGTGTCTTTTACGACGGCGACTCTGTCGATGTTTTCCGTCCCCGCCTTGGCTATCCTGCCCTGCTGTTCACCGAGATGGACACCGGCGACGCCTTTCAGAAGCTTCTCGACGACAAGGCGTTTCTTCACGCCGGCAAGGTGCCTCCTGAGACCATCAAGGAGCAGCGCGAGGTCAGCTACTTCGATCCCGACGTCAATCGCATATTTGTAGTTGTCGAAGTCAAGACCCTCCTGCTCGACAATCTGGACTCCCTCAACCAGCGGGACCCGTTCATCCCGCTGTACACCACTTTCCGCGATTTCCCCGCAGACCTCGAAGCAGCCTTCAACCTGCAACTGGAATATCGCGACGCTAATGTCATTCACTTCGGCAACAAGATCGATCTCGGCAACCTGAACCTATCGCAGACCGACATCGACAACGGCGACACTCTCGTCTTGCCGAAATCGCGCGACATCCGCATCACCTTGTTCCCCGTCGCCTCCGACAAAGCCGACAAGCCGGATTACTTCGGCTTCGCCGAGACCTTGTTTGCCGGCAAGTTCGAGCGCACTGGTGAGCCGGTGCAGTTCTTTGTCCGCCAGGATGCGACTGAGGAGCAGCACTTCTTCCGCAAGAACCTCGAGTCCCGGGAACTCCAGGGTATTTACCTGCAACCCGATCCGCCCCAGCTCAACAACCCGGTGACCATCGTCAAGGTCACCGTCGAAGGCAAAGACCTCAGCCAGAGCACGCTTATGCAGCGCCTGGCCGCGCAGTTGGACCTGGTCCCGAACGGCTCAAGCTTGATTGGCAAGCCCGGGGAACGCATCCAGTTCGGCTGCAGCGGCCGCATCCGCCACACTCTCGCGCCTGACAACTCGTCCCTCACCTTCGCTACACAGGGCGACCTGTTGAACCATTGGCTGTGTGTGCTGTCTTTTGAAATCGATCGCGATTGGACCTGGGACGGGATGGACCAGACCGGCGTCGAGATCCGCCGCAAGAAACAATTCACCCGCGAAGGCGCCACCCTGGAAGAAGAGAGCGTCGGCTACGTGCGCCTCATCAAGACCGCCAGCCGGGTGGCCACCACCAACCCCGACCGCACTTACACCCGGGTCGTCTTCGTCGACGCGGTCGAGCCCAAGAAACCTCTCGATGCTCCGGCCACCCACGCGCATCCTTTCCCCAACACCATCAAAGTCGAGTACGAGCTCGTGCCGAACTTCATTCCCAGCGTCGATCCGGCATCCTCCGACAATGAGACTGCCACCCGCGATCTGCAGCTGCCCACCACGGTCATTCCGGACCAGGTGCTGAAAATCGTCGGCGCCGGAATTGCACTTTCGCCCTACCAGCACGATCCCGACTACTCCCAGACTGCCGTCCGCCAGCGTTACCTGTGGCTGGAATTTTCCGAGCCGGTGAAAGACCCCAACGACACCTGCTTCGCCCGCGTCCTCGGCTATGCTCCCGATCCCCTGCTCAGCTTCCCCAATCCCGATCAATTCGTGGTGCGTCAGGAAGATCCTCCCCTGGGCATCGATCCCGAGCTGATTCGCGTGATCACCAAGGATCATGGCAACGATAACGCCGGCCTGGATGCCATGCAGTTTATGGAAGCGGAAACCGCCAATCCCGAGGAGCCGATGGTGAAGCTCTCGCCAGTGCATTACCTGCTTCCCTTGCCCCCCGGGCTGCATGATGAGTCGCCGGAGCTGTTTGGGTTTTACGTTTACGAGTTCCGGGTGGGCCACACCGATCACATCTGGTGTACGGCCCAGGGCCGCTTTGGTCATCCCACCCGGCTGAACGGCGTACAGCATCCGGCGCCGCCGTTGAAGTGCCTGGTAGACCGCAAGCCGGCTGGCATTCTGGTCACCGCGCAGTACGCGCAGGCGACCTTCGGGGGAAGGAATGTCACCTGCAAGCCTCCAAAGACCGAGATCTGGTGCATGCTCTACGCCCAGGTCAAACAGGCCGACGGCGCGCAGTACCGCAACATCCTGCTGGCCGAGACCAAGGTCGAGTATGTCGCCCCCAAGCATCGGGACGTCGCATCCTTCCTGGCCGCACGCTCCGACATGCCGCCGCAACTCGCCAACAGCATGAACATTACCCTGGACCTGCCGCCGACCGGCAAGGCGCAGTGGTCCGCAGACGAGATCCTGCAACTCCTGGACCAGTTCAATCTGTCCCGCACCACGGGCTTGAGCGTGCTGGCGGTGGAGATGATGCCGCGCTACGACCAGTACATCCTCATGCCCAGGCAGACGCCCGACACTTCGGTCTATCCCTTGTCACGGCAATTGGGCCAGTACCGGATTCTGCGCACGTCACCACTCGTGGCTGCTCCTGAAATCTGTTAAGTCTCACTACAAACGGCGTCCGGATGGCGTATCCTTTTCCACCATCGCGGGCCGGTCAGCAGAGCAACCAAAACGAGTGCCTGTGTCTTTTTGGAGGCCGGCTCCATTTGCCCGGTTGGGACCCCCGACGGCGGGCAGCCCGCGCGCTGACAACCTCGGGAGGGACATCGTGAGCGCCAGCCCTGGATACACCTTTTCCTGCGCGAGCCTCCGGCTCAAGAGTCTGGCCCTCAAGCGGGCGGTGAGGCTGTCAAAGAGCATCGCCGCCAAAACAGGTGCCTGAGTCTTTTTGGAGGCGAACGGATTTTCTGCCAAACAAGTGCCTGTGTCTTTTTGGAGGCCGGCTCCATTTGCCCGGTTTGGGGCGCCGACGGCGGGCAGCCCGCGTGCTGACAACCTCGTGAGGGACATCGCGAGCGCCAGTCTGGATACACCTTTCCCTACGCGAGCCTCCGGCTCAGGAGTCTGGCCCTCAAGCGGGCTGTGAGACTGTCAAAGAGCGCCGGCTCTGCCGCTATCCGGCCACGAAGGGCAGGGCCGGCGGGAAGCTGCCGGAGGGGAAGGGCGCGTTGCGGTCTCCGCGGCGGAGCCTTTCGGACGCTTCCCGGAAGGCACCGACGAAGGCGGCGTAGATCTCGTAGAACGCCTTCCTCGCAGCTTTGGTGGCGGCGTGGACGCGCGGTGCTGGCGATCTGGCGAGGGAGGATGGGCGATGGAGCGGATCGCACCCGAGAATCGCCCTGATGCCGAGCACGGAGGCGCCGGTGCGTCCCCTTTCCCGGGCGGCTTCGGATTCGATGGACTCGATCATCTCCGCGATGCGGGCTCGGTAGAGCACAGGCGACAGGTGAGCCCAGCAAGGTATGGGAGAGAACGTGACAGCCTCAGCCGTGGAATACCGCAACGGGCCAACGTCCTCGTGGCGAAGGCGGGCGGCGAATTCCAGGGTGCGGTTGAACCAGCGACCCACGAGAGGCGTACCCTCGATCAGCGCTCCCGCGCAGTGGACGCCCGGCCACTGGTTGACCCGTTCGACCAAGTTCTCCTTGACGGACTGACTGAGGACGTACGCCAGCCTTTCGATCTGGGCGGCGTCCTCGTCGGTGACGACGGTCATCTCGTAGCGCCGGTCGAAGACAGGGCCTCGCCAACCAGTCAGGCGGTTGACCTCTCGGGCGAGCTTGGACTTGGTGTACCGCATGAAGACGGCAGCCTCGCTCGCGGAGTCGACGACCAGGAGCAGGTGAAAATGCGACGAGAGCGCCGAGAAAGCCGAAATGGTGGTCTCGTAGCGTCTCTGAGCTCGTCCGAGGACGCCAAGGACGATGTCGTTGAACTGGGGGCCGGGGCGGAGCAGGAAGCGGCCCTGGACGGTGCGGCAGGTGATGGAGATGAGGGTCCGGGAATGAGGGACGAAGCGAAGTTTTCTGGGCATACTCCTATAAAACGGAAAAACTTGCCCTCATCGCTCATCCGCTCATAGCGATTACGGGATAAGCAAGATGCGACGGGCTTTCGCGAGAGTGGGCAGGCAGCCACTTCCGGCTCGGGGAAGAGTCCGGCGTGCGCACAGCAAATGCGCGAAGGCGCCAGACTGGCCAACGTGGCGACCACCGTCCAAAGAGCCCGGCTCTTTTTGCCGGCTCTTTTTGCCGGCGTCGTTGATGGTGAGGGTTCGGGTAATCTGCTGGCTGAAGCCCGTGAACTCCCATCCGCCGACGTTGTTGTTGCAACTCAGTTTCTGCTCACGGGAGCGCCAACCGAAGAGAAAAGGGCTGTATCCTTGCCAACAAAGGAGACCCTGATGAAACCCATGCTCACCCTGTCGCTCCTGACCGCCGCCCTTCTGTTCGCCTCTTGGGCGAGCCATGCGGCATCCTTGACCTTCGAGGCACCGGCCTCCTGTGCCGCGAATTCCTCGGTGGCGGCGCTGCCGTTCTCCAACCCGGCCGTTCCTAAGCTCATGTTTCCCCGGCCGAAGTGTGGTTCCTGCAGCGTGGCGATCTGCCGGGGGGCTGATGATTTCGCGCAGTGCGGAGTCGCCCCCAATGGCAGACTCATGTTCTGCGACGACTTCGGAACCTGCCCGGCGGACGGTCTCCTGAACTGCACCTGCACGGCCAATCTCTCCTGATAAGCTGCGAGGAGCTGGGTCGCCGGGTTCCTCCGGCGGTCCAGTGAGTTCCGCACTGTTTGCGCGGAAGGGCCAAGGAGTCGCCGATTTGAGCCTCTTCCGCGAGGTCAGCTCCTGTTTGGGCGCCGCGGAACCGTCAGGGAGAAGCCCGCTAGCAGGAGTGCCAGGCTCTTCTTAGTTGCCACGCGTCCAACTTCAAGCTGCCGGACTCGTAACAAGGGCGGCCTTCTCGTCCGCCCTTGTTCTCAGCTCAACCGTTAGACGTGGTAACTTCGCGCCGAGCGAAAAGGAAGGAGCAGCTATGAGGCGAATTTTGGAGCTTTTCCTGGCGGTTGGGTGCGGCGTGGCGGCGATTTCGGCTGCGGCCGCGCAGCATACTTCGATGGAGGGTGCGCGGGCGAATCGATCGAAGGTAACGATAGAGGGAACTGTGCGCGACGTTGCTTGCCCAATTCAGAATCTGGATGGGAAGGCGACGAGCATGAGCCTGAAGTGCGTGATGGATTGCGTGAAAGGCGGGTCGCCAATTGCGATTTTGACGAAGGATGGCGATTTGTATTTGCCGATTTCGGACAAGATGCCGGACTACGATCAGCGGCAGAAGCTGATGCCGTTTGTGGGGAAGTATGTGCGGGCGACGGGGATTGCGTTTGAGCGGAAGGGAATGCGGGCGATTGTGATTTCGGAGATTGCGGAAGTGAAGGATGTGAAGGTCAGGGATGAGGGGGACTAGGCGGGCTAGCTCTAGCCAAAAGCGAAGAAGAAGCACCTCCTCGCCACGCCCAGGGCCTCGCCAACCGGTCAGGCGGTTGACCTCCCGGGCGAGCTTGGACTTGGTGTACCCCATGAAGACGGCAGCCTCGCTTGCGGAGTCGACCCGGCTAACCCGCCGCTGAACGACAGTATCGTTAGACCGCAGTATGGATATACTTCAAACATGTCAATGAACGAGAACAGCACCGGCCGAAGGGCGATACGCATCGCAAGCATGGGGCACGCGGCCTTTGCTGCAACCATGATCGCCCTCGGGATCCTGGGTTTGATCAAGCGCGATTTCGCTCCGATATGGGAGCCGGTGCCCCGCGGTGTGCCCGCACGCTCGCTGCTGATCTATCTCTGCGCCCTCGTTCCCTTGGCATCCGGCATAGGCCTGCTCTGGCAACGCGCCGCCGCCGCCGCTGCCCGCGGACTGCTCGCCTTTCTCCTGCTGTGGATGCTGCTGTTGAGACTTCCGCTCGTCGTCATCTCGTTCGCCGTGAACACTTGGTATTCATGCTGCCAGACCGCAGTGATCGTGGCAGCCGCTTGGGTGCTCTATGCCTGGTTCGCTGCTGACCGTGACAGGCAGCGGCTCGGCTTCGCCACCGGCGACAAAGGCGTGCGTATCGCGAGGGTGCTCTATGGCCTGGCCTTGATCCCCTTTGGCCTGGCTCACTTCCTCTATCTCCAGGCGACCGCACCCTTGGTGCCTGCCTGGCTGCCAGCGCATGTGGCCTGGGCGTATTTCACAGGCGGCACATTCGTCGTGGCGGGCATAGCGGTGCTCATCGGTGTGTATGCAAGGCTGGCGGCCACTCTCTCGGCGCTACAGATCGGTCTGTTCACGCTGCTGGTGTGGGTACCGGTCGTGGCGTCGGGCGCCAACGCCTCTCAGTGGGCTGAGCTCGTCGTCTCCTGGTCGCTGACGGCCGGCGGCTGGGTGGTGGCGGATTCCTACCGCGGCATTCCCTGGCTCGCCGTGGGCAAGCGGTAGCGCAGGGCGACGCAAGCCCAGGTATGTACGGACCGTGCGAGGAAATGGCAGCGCTCAGGGCCACGGCCGGAAGATAGCAGCAAAAGAGGACCTAGTGTCCCGCCCGGTTAAATTCGCTCGCCATCAGGTCTTCTGAGAGGGCGACTTCTCACAGGTAAGAGTGGCCTTCCATAGATGAACGAACTAACCAGTCGGGACACTAGCGTTTTCTTTGGAAGCCTGGGCGACGTAGAGCCCCGCGCGGTTATCGCCGGTGAGCTTAATGGAGATTCCATGAACGCACAGATCGAGGCCATTCGGGCTTGTGAGTACCTTTATATGCACGCGATCTCAGAGCCCGAGGAGAATTCGCTGCGTGTCGTACTGCATGAGGCCAGGGTCGACAGCCCGCCAACGTCCGAGCAGCTCGCTGAGGAAGCGTTGCCCGAAGTGCGCGAGCTATTGGCGGACTCGAAGACGATCGTGTATGGTCCTGGGTGTCAGGTGTTCGAGCTTGTCTGGCCAAGTTACATCGGCTACGCCGTTGAGAACGAAAGCTACGCCTTGCCAGAGCCGAAGGAGTCGGTGGGCGAAGGCAGCCTTGTGATTATCTACACGGAGTCTGGGTATCTGGACTACTTGGCCAAGGCTTCGTTTGCGTCGGCTGACTATCCGGGCACATTCAAGCATTGGGCATTCTTGTGCCTCAATCACATCGTCAATGTGGCATCGCTCGAAGAGCCAGTCGTAACCGTGTCAAATGGCGTCTAACCGAGAGGAGGTAGACATCATGACGGCAAACATTCGTGGAATCGCGCGATGGGTGGCCGCGGCTGGGCTTGCTATCGCCCTGGGACCGCAATCGTGGGCGCATGCCCAGATCGGCCGCAAGATCTCCGTGGGGGACTATCCGTCCATGAAGGAGGGCTCGCCGGGGCTCGTCCTCATCGAGGTGTCGGACTTCCAGTGTGGGTACTGCGGCCAAAGCGCCCGTGGGGTGCTTCCTTCGATCAAGAAAAATTTCGTTCACACCGGCCAGGTCGAGCTCGTCTTTCTCGACCTGCCTCTCCAGATGCACTCCCAGGCTTTCAAGGCCGCTGTGGCGGCGGCTTGCGCACGCGACCAGAACAAGTTCTGGGAGATGCATGACGTTCTGTTCGAGAATCAACGGGCTCTGACTCCAGACCGGTTTCCAGGCTATGCCGAGACGCTCGGCCTGGACTTGGCGGCTTTCCAGAAGTGCCTCTCCGGCAGGCGCCACGATGGAGAGATCCGCGGCAACATCCGAGTTGCCAACAGCCTCGACATCAACGGCACTCCGGCCTACGTGCTGGCCCGCCGGATTCCGGGCGCCGACAAGGTCCAGGTCCTGGAGATCGTCCACGGCGTGCGGCCGTACGAAGAGATGGAGCAGAAGCTCAACGCCCTTCTGGCCTCGAAGTAGGCGCGGACCAGGGGGACAGACGGTGACGTGAGCCTTCCTCCGAGGTGCCAACAGCACAGGAGCCAGGGCTTTCTCGTCCGCTGCCAGAACAGGTTCCAGGCCATTCTTTGGCTTTGTCGTGGAGCCTGCACCGCGATATGCTCCCTGTACTCAAGCAGAGCCCAAGACAAGAAGAAGGAGGATACGAGATGACCGAGCTCGAGAGGTTTCTGGCGCTTTGGGACACGGAGGCCGAGAAGACGTCCAGTTTGATGCGCGCCTTGCTGGCGGATCAGTATGACTTCCGGCCGGACGCCGGAGGGCGGTCGATCGGTGAGATGGCCTGGCACCTCGCCGAGGGCGATGCCTACAACAGCCTCGGCGTCGAATCCGGCGGCTTCGATCCCGGGATGAAACCGCCCGGAATCGCGCAGGGCTGACGGGGTGCCTGGGTCTTTTGGGAAGCCGTCCCAGGTGCCTGAGTCTTTTTGGCGAACCCTGCGGCTCGAACGGACTGCTGCCGCAGACGCTCAGCCGCGTACCCGTTAGGCGACCCGGATGAATAGACTCGTTCACGTCGGATTGCTGTTAGGAACTTTGACAGCCAATCAAGCAGTAGGGTCATGCCTCTGTCGACCACCCGCTTCTCCGGCCGCTGCATCGGCCAACGCCGATTTCGTCTTCGCAGGGACCGTCGTTCAAGCTCATACGTTCCAACCCACCGCAAAGCGTGCGCTCCATGGGTTGGAGCTCAAGCTCCACGACTGGGGTTTCTTTCATCGGCCTGCGAGGCAATGGCTCTCTGTTCCCTACGACCTCACGATCTCCCGCGCCTGGAAGGGAGCTCCGCCTTACCGAGTCACCGTATTCTCAGCCTTCGGACCCGCTGATTGCGGGGTCTTCGAAGTCGGCAAGACGTACCTGGTGTATGCCAGCCTGGACCCGACCGGCGACTATTCCACTCACTTATGCATGGGTACCCGCGAGCTCGCCCTCGCGTCAGCCGACCTGCAGCAGCTCGGCACAGGGTCGACTGTAGCTCGCTCGCCGCGGAGCACCGCAGATTCTCCTCACAATTTCTTCTGGCCGGCGATTCTCGGCACAGCGGTGGCCGTTCTCATTGCCCTGGGGTGGCGTATGAGGCGGGTCGGCTAAGGAACTGTAACGAAATAACTGTCTCATCCAAATTCGGAGAACTGGAGTCCCTTTTGTCCCTTGTGGTAAATTCAATCCAACGGGAGGAGATCTTGAAGATTACAAAGATGGGCCCCGTCGCGCTCGCCTGCCTGGGAGGTCTCGTCGCCGGGGCCCAGACGGCGCCCCCGGCCGCGACGGCTCCAGCCCCGCAGCCGCAGGCGGCCGCGCAATCCGACGTGGCGAGGTTCAATCTCGCCGCCCAGCAGCTCTCCGGGAAGCTCAGCCGGATCGAGAAGAGCGGGAATGTCCTCGCGGAGATGCAGGGCCTTCAGGCCCTGGAAGCCGAATATGCCGGAAACGACATGACGCTCGACGTGATCCGGACGATCCTCGCCCAGCAGGTAATGCCGCGGCTCGGGGATTATGCCGGCGCACACCACTACGGCGACCTCGGCGGCCCTCCGTGGAAAAGCTTGCCGTCCCCTTCCGGGCCCGACGGCTATAGCCCCATCGGCGCGCTGCAGGCCATCGAGGCCGCGGCCGGGACCCGCCAGGTCGTCATGATCAACGAAGCCCACCACGTCCCGCAGCATCGGGCGTTCACCCTGCAGCTCCTGGCCGCCCTCCGTCGGAAGGGCTTCACCTACTTCGCCGCGGAGACCCTCAGTCCCGACCCGGGCCTGGCCCAACGGGGTTATCCGACCCCGGAGACCGGCGCATACATCCAGGAGCCTCTCTACGGCGACCTCGTCCGGACGGCCTTGCGCCTGGGTTATCAAGTCGTTCCGTACGAGGCGGACTCGGGCTTCCAGCCCGGAGGGGGGATTGAACTGCGCGAGCGCGAGCAGGCCCGGCACCTCGTCGAGCGGATCTTCCAGAAGGACCCGAAAGCCAAGGTGCTCGTCCATGCCGGCTACTCTCACATCCTGAAGGCGGCTTCCAGCCCGGGCTCGAAGTGGATGGCGGCGTACTTCAAGGAGTCGACGGGCATCGATCCGCTCACGGTCAATCAGGAGATCATGACCGAGCACAGCGCTCCGGAATTCGAGCACCCGCTCTATCGCTGGGCGGTGGAGCGCGGCATGGTCGCCGAGCCGATGGTGCTCGGGAGCGCCGCGGGAGCTTTCTGGTCCCCCTCGCCGGCGATCGACGTGGTGGTGTTCCATCCGCGCAGCCGTTATGAGAATGGCCGGCCCACGTGGCTGCGCATGGGCGGTTTGCGCTCCCCTCTGCCGCTTGCCGCTGGGATCTGCTTCCTGGCGCCGCGCTGCCTGGTTCAGGCCCGGCCGGTCAAGGAGGGGACGGATGCCGTCCCCATCGATCAGATCGTCGCCGAAGCGGGCAAGCCGGCTCCCGCGCTCATGCTCCCGGAAGGAGAATTCGTCGTCCGTGTGGAGGACGCGCAAGGCAAGCTGATCAGTGAGCAGAGAGAGAAGGTCTCCCGGCCGCCGGCCTGATCATGGGCCGTCCACAAAAGCGCCAGGCTCTTCTTGGGTGCCAGCCAAGGGGCCAGGCTCTTTGGGTCTTTTGGGAGCAGCGGCGATGTTGCTGGAACCGCCGATGGCGAGGTCGATGCGTGGTAACTTTCCTCGGTGTTTCACTTCCTTTTTAAGAAGAGGCGACGCGAGGAGCTGCGTGGGAGAGCCCTTCCCGCCGAGCAGCGTGCGATCATCCGGCGCAACGTTCCCTACGTCTCCACCTTGTCCGAAGACGACCAACGCGAGCTCGAGGGCCATATTCAGGTCTTCCTCGCGGAGAAAACCTTCGAAGGGTGCGGCGGCCTCGCGATGACGGACGAGATCAAGCTCACCATAGCGGCACAGGCCTGCCTTCTCCTCTTGCACCGAGAGACCGGCTACTACCCCGATCTCGGGTCGATCCTCGTCTATCCCAGTGCATACATCGTCAAGAACACCCGCCAGAAACTCGGCAACCTCATCGTCGAGAGCGACCAGGTGCGCCTCGGCGAGTCCTGGGTCCGCGGGGCTGTGGTGCTCGCGTGGGACGCTGTCCAGCGCGGCGCGGCGGACCCGCACGACGGACGCAACGTCGTGCTCCACGAGTTTGCGCACCAGCTCGACGCCGAAGACGGCGCCATGAACGGCGCGCCCGACCTCGGCCGGCGTTCCTCGTATTCCGCATGGGCTCACGCGCTCGGTGCCGAGTACGAAGAGCTGCTCGCGCGGGTCGCCACGCACAAGCCCGCTGACATAGACACCTACGGAGCCATCAGCCCGGCCGAGTTCTTCGCAGTGGTAACCGAGGCATTCTTTGAGACGGGCGGGCAGCTCAAACGCAAGCACCCTGAGCTTTACGAGGTGCTGCGGGCCTTCTATCAGCAGGACCCGGCAGCAAAACGAGCCGGGGTCTCTTCGGAGAGAAGGTAATAGCTTCGACGGTCGCGTACTGCATTCGGGCCGACGTCCTCGCGGCGGAGGCGGGCGGTTCCCGCGGCACCGGTGAAGTGCCGGGCGATGCGCGGCCACAGCCACAAGCACACGTCACCGTGATACCGTCAACCCATGTTATTGGAGGAATACATCATGCAACTTGGCAACTTCTCTATCAGTCTCGCAGTTAAGGATATCGCAGCATCTCGCGCCTTCTACGAGAAGTTTGGATTCACCGTATGGGGTGGAGATCAGGAGCACAACTGGCTGATCCTGAAGAACGGCAGCGCTGTCATCGGCCTGTTTCAGGGAATGTTCGAGCGCAACATTCTGACCTTCAATCCAGGCTGGGACAGCGACGCAAAGCAACTACCTGAGTTCACTGATGTTCGCGATCTACAGCGCGGACTCAAAGCACAAGGCGTTCAACTACTCACCGAAGCTGACGAAGCTACTTCTGGACCAGCGAGCTTCATGATGGAAGATCCGGATGGAAATCAAATTCTAGTAGACCAGCATGTTTGACTCACCTTGTCGGCCTTGCGCTAAAGTGGCGCCTAACCGCAAAACAGGTGCCTGGGTCTTTTTGGAAATCTCCTCCATTTGCTCGGCTGTTGGTAGCTGACTGCGGGCAGCCCGCCTGCCGGCAACCTTGTGAGGGCGTCGCGAGTGCCGGACTGGGCACACCTTTTTGCCAGGCAGGTTTCGAGAGGTGCGGCCTGAAGGGCCGCGATAGGTGTGGTACCCGGAACGGGGGCTCGCGGGCGGCACTATCTGCACGAACGAGGCTTCCTCGCGGCAACCGGACGCCCCGGCATGGGAGTTGCTTCTCGCGGAGGTATGCTCAAGACCCTCCACTTCCTAGCCATCCTCCTTACCGCCGTGGCCATGGCGGCAGCCTGGGCCCACCTTCTAGTCTAGAGCTTCCCCAAGGAGAGCGATATGATCGAACGACCGGCGATGAAGGCAAAAGGTTGTGCCGCAATCATTATGGCCCTCGCATCAGCGGCGGCTTGTTTCGCGGGGGCTGCGGACGATGAGACAGGTCGATCTGGCAACCGGCAAGCCGGACCTCGCCTCAAAGCCATGACAGCGGATACGGAGTCAGGTAGCGTTATCGCGGGGGCAGCCAATTGTTCACGCTGCTGGTGTGGGTACCCATCATCGCGGCAGGCCCCAACGCCTTCCAATGGAGCGAGCTCGTCGACTCTTGGGCGTTGGCGGCCGGCGCTTGAGTGGTGGCGGATTCCTACCGCTGCATGCCTTGGCTCGCCGTGGGCAAGCGCTAGCGCTGGCGGCTATCGTTAGGGCGTGGAAATAGGAGATAGGGATTCATATGACAAAAGCAGAGATTTCCGGTATCTCCCCTTTTTTCATCGTGCAGGATGCCGTAGCAGCGCTTTCGTTCTATCGCGACAAGCTTGGATTTGAGATTACATTTCAGGAACCTGCTGACGAACCCTTCTTCGGTATCGTGTGCCGGGGCAGTGCGATGATCATGCTCAAAGATGTTGGTGTAGCTCCAGTGCCAAACTACAAGAGAGAGCCTGCTGCTCGTTGGGACGCTTATCTCGACGTTCCTGATCCCGACACTTTGGCGGCAGAATTTGCATCGCGGAATGTTGAGTTTTCCGAGCCTCTGAAAGACACCGAAGATGGTTTGCGTGGGTTTGAGCTCAAGGATGCCGATGGTTATGTTTTATTTTTCGGCCGCCCTCGGTCGTAGGAGGCGCGCGGAGGAGGCCTGGATGGACCTCCGGGGACGCTCCGGGTATGCTCTCCGGACGGATTCCTTCTTCCGCGGAGACTCTATGCCTCGCTTTCCCGTTGTGGCCTCGATCGCTCTCCTCTCCCTGCTCGGCGCCGTGCCCGGACCGGCAGCTCCGGCTCCCAAGGCCCTGTCGCCGGATCTCCGGGACTTCTACATCGACCTCCACCAACACCCGGAGCTCTCGCTACACGAGGAGAAGACGGCCGCCAAGGTCGCCGCCCGGCTCCGTCAGGCGGGCTTCGAGGTGACGACCGGAGTCGGCGGCACCGGAGTCGTGGGGGTGCTCAAGAACGGCTCCGGACCCACCGTGATGCTGCGCACCGAGCTCGACGCCCTGCCGGTCGAGGAGAAGACCGGCCTCCCCTATGCCAGCACCGTGCGGGTCAAGGACGACGCGGGCGCCGAGGTGCCGGTCATGCATGCCTGCGGGCACGACGTCCACATGACGGCCCTGGTGGGGACCGCGGCCGAGATGGCGCGCCGAAAGGCCGACTGGCACGGCACCCTCGTCTTCATCGGCCAGCCCGCCGAGGAGAGGATCCGGGGCGCCCGGGCGATGCTCAAGGACGGGCTCTTCACCCGCTTCCCCAAGCCCGACTTCGTGGTGGCGCTCCACGACACGCCGAACCTCCCGGCCGGCCAACTCGGCGTCACCTCGGGCTACACCCTAGCGAGCTCCGACTCGGTCGACCTGACGATCTACGGCAAGGGCGGCCACGGCGCCTCGCCGCAGACGACCGTCGACCCCATCGTGATCGCCGCCCGCACGGTCCTGGCGCTGCAGACGATCGTCGCCCGTGAGAAGGACCCCCAGGACCCGGCGGTCGTCACAGTGGGCTCAATTCACGGCGGCAACAAGCACAACATCATCCCGGACGAGGTGAAGCTGCAGATCACCGTCCGTGCCTATAAGAAGGAGGTCCGGGAGCACATCCTCGCCGCCATCGAGCGCATCGCCAAGGCCGAAGCGGCGGCGGCGGGAGCGCCCAAGGAGCCGGCCTTCGCGGTCGTCGAGAGCTGCCCTGCGACCTACGACGACCCCAAGCTGACCGCGCAGATCGCGGCGGCGCTCCGCCGGACCTTCGGGGACGGCAACGTCGTCGACCTGCCCCCGCAGATGGCCTCCGAGGACTTCAGCGAGTACGGCCTGGCGGGAGTCCCGGCGGTCCAGTGGAGCCTGGGCGCCGGCGATCCCGCGAAGCTCAAGGAGCTCGAGGCGGCCGGCCAGCATCCCCCCTCCCTCCACTCCAGCCTCTTCGCCCCCGACCGCGACCCGACGATCGCGACCGGCATGGAGGCGGAGGTGACCGTGTTGATGGATCTGCTGGGGAAGCGGTAGGGGAGCTTCCTCGCGGGAAGATAACGGAGGGAGGAGTCTCGCTCGACTCCTCGGGCGGCTTCTGTCGTTCAAGCACAGGTCCGAAGCTTCATCCACCCACTTGCTTCTGCGACATTTCGCATGGTCTTGACGCGAATACGGTTCAGCGGTAGCCTTTTGCTCCGTAACGCCACCGGCGGCGCTCCCCGAACGACGAATGAAAGGCGAATTGACCATGGCCACAGGCACCATCCGGCTTCACCGAGTTCTCCGTGCGAGTCCCGAGCGCATCTATCGGGCGTTTTTAGACGCTGACGCAATGGCCAAGTGGCTTCCACCCTACGGTTTTACTTGTAAGGTTCACCACATGGAGGCCAAGGTTGGCGGCACCTACAAGATGTCATTTTCAAACTTCACGATGGGCCAAGCGCACTCGTTTGGCGGCGAATATCGGGAGCTCGTCCCATTTGAAAGGATTCTCTATACGGACAGTTTCGACGACCCGAACCTGCCCGGAGAAATGCTGACCACGGTGACCCTGAAGCAAGTCTCATGCGGAACCGAGGTCAACATAGTGCAGGAAGGGCTGCCTGAAGCCATTCCGATCGAGATGTGCTATCTCGGCTGGCAAGAGTCGCTTGCGCAGCTTGCCCATCTCGTCGAGCCCGAAATCCCTGGGTGACGAACGCCTGAGCCATGAGGAGCTCCATGAATCGTTGGCTCGCATCGTTCTGCGCCTTGGTCCTCGTTGGCAGCCGGTGAGGGCATAGAAAGACGATGAAGTAACCTGCGTGCGGCCTTGCATTCGATTCCGACCTGGATGATCATGTCTTACCTTGAAAAGGAGGAGACCGTATGCGTACACGCTGGATTCTGGCAGCCTCGATCCTGGCCCTGACGTTGACCCCCGGAGCGCTTCGCGCCGCCGAGGAAGCCGGGTGTGCCCCGGCCGCAGCAACCGCTGCCATTACGAACGCCGCAGCGCCCGTCTCCGCTGCCGCGGGCCTGCCGCTCTGGAGCGGCCTCCCGACCCAGAATTTCACACCGCAGGCCGCGCCAGGGAATGCCCCCAAGCAACTCTTCCTCGCCTCCTGCAGCGGCTGCACGCCAACACAGTGCGCCAGACTTCATAGCTGTGTGCTGATGCACTGCTGTTGAGATCTCCACGCCGCGGCGAGCGTCGCCCGACGGACTGCCCTCGCGGAGGCCATGCCTACCCCCGCGAGGGCCGAATGTTAAATCATTCCGCGTGGAAGAGGGGAGCGGGGTTGCTCAGCATTGGCAGGACAAGCCACAAGTGAGGCAGTTGAACGGTCCGTTGCTTGTCTCGCCGTTGCAACCGCATGAATCGTTCGGATGGGACACCATCCCAACGACGTTGCTGAGCTTCGGCCCGCTGAGGTAGGCCACAGTCTCTTTGGACAGCAACAGCTTCTTGACGTTCTTCTTCATTCGTCTCTCCTGTGAAGATCTCTATTCTACTCGCTGCGCCCGTCAAGCGTAGTGCTTCCCAGTAGGTAACGACTGGACCGGATTCCCCTCGAATTCCGCCACCATGCGAGAGCCGAGTGAGATCAAGCTCCCTTCGGAGAATTTCGCCGGTGGCAGGGTCCGGAACATGCGGCCTAACCGGCCCTCGAACTGGGGCGAGGAAGCGACGTTCTCGAGACCGCGAACGATACCGTGTCTACGGATGGGGCTGTCGGACATATCTGATCCTCTCGGGCTTCAGGGTGCCACCATCGGCACACTCGTGTGTTTCGCTGTCTGGTCGCCGTTTCCGACACAGCCGGTCGTTGCAGCTTGAGACGGACGAGAGAGGAAGGTTCACTGCGGCCCCAGAGCCGGCGGCCTTCAGGATGGGGCAGCCGGCGAGTGGGGAGTTGAGCTTTTGCCTACTGGCCAGGACCGTTGACGGCGATCTGGGAGAGGGTGATCGCGATGTCGAGGGTCTGGAGGAAGTCGGAGTGTGCCGGGGTGATGGCCGCCGGATCGCCGCCCTGTATGGCTCCGAGGAGGCGGTCGAGGTCGCCGCCCGGAGTGGGGGCACAGGTCGAGGTCGAGCGCGGCACGAGCGTGGTGAGCCGGGAGAGGTAGGGCCCCTGGCCTTTCAGGAAGGTCGCGTATTGCGCGGCCGAGATCGTCGAGCTCTGGAGAAGGCCGCGGGTCTTCGCGGCGAGAGACGCTGCCAACGAATCGTTGTACAGCGCGGCCAGGCGACCGAAGACGGCGGCCTGAAAGACCAGGTTGCCGCGCGCGGCGCTTTCGACGGTCGTGACCAGGGGAGCGAAGGCGAAGCCGTCCCGCGGTTTGCCCGCGGCGCCGGGGACCGTGACCTCGGTGAAGGCGAGGGGCGGCTCCTGCCCCAGGAACTTCGCGGGAGGCGCGAGGGTGACACTCAACGCCCTCACCTCTCCGGCCGCCATGCCAGGCAGGCAGACGGTGGCGCCGGACCGGTAGGCCGTCGTCGCAAGGCCGCAGGCGTCGATCTGCACCGTGCCGAGCCGGCTCATCGCGTCCGCCGGAGAGTCCAGCCGCAGACACACGCTGCGCGGAGTGGGCGCGGCGTTGCGCACCAGCGCGTAATAGTGGGCTTTGCTGCCGGACTTCATCGGAGGATAGATGATGTTTCGTTGTGCCTTGTTGTTGTCGTAAAGGACCGCGGTGTCGAGTGTCGGCCAGCCGGGCACGTTGAGATTGAGGTCTGGTTTGGCGAAGGGATCGAGCGGCGATTCGATCTCGACCGCCATGCAGATGTGAGAGGAGTGGGTGGCGGGAAGGGTCCACTCGTAACCCTGGCCGTCCGGAAGGGTGAGCTCGTTGTCGGTGGCCTGGAAGGTCAGGATTGGAGGAGTGCCGCCGATGGCGTTCGTATAAGCCATGCCGGCACCGAAATCGGAGTACAGGAAGTGCGCGGTCACCGGGACGTCCGCAGCCCCCGGAATCGCCTTCCGGCCGACGCGCACGAAGGCGAAGTTCGCCCCGGGCTGCGGATCGGAAGGCACTGGGGCGTTGGCCGCCGATGGGCTCCCTGAAACGTTCGTAAGCTCGTTCCACACGTCGCTCGAGGTATAGAAAACTGGATGCGTCGAGGGTTCCAGGCCTAGATCGTGGCCGGAGCCGTCGGTCCAGTCGCGGACGAAGAAATCGTTGTCCGGGGTCACCATGGCGAGGTGGAAGAAGAAGGAGTCCACCGACCTCCCGACCGGGAACGTGTGGTTCGAATCCGGGTACAAGGCGTGGGCGTCGTGCTCGCGCTGGAACACCAGCTTGTCGACATTGGGAAAGTTGGACTTGTCCGGCGCATTGTCCGCCGAAAAGACGCCGAAGAAATCCTTTCCCACTGCCATCATGTGATCGTAGTCGCCAATCTGGTTTTTGGCGTTGAGGATCTTGTCGTTCTGCGCCGCGGAGAGGACGAGAGTCGTGGGCGGGGTCGCGAATTCGTCGTTCGAAAGATCGACCTGGGTGAGAAAGAAGCCGTCCGTGCCGCTGATCGGTTTGAACTGTTGGTAGAGGAAACCGACCTGACCGGTACTGTTGACCGCCACCGCCGGGTTGGTCGCAGAGCTCACTGCCCGCAGATCGGAAGAGCCCCAGGTTGCGCCGCCGTCGGTTGAATGGCGCAGGTGCAGGGTGATGGGCGCCGTACCGCTCGCGTCTCCCCATGCGAGCCAGACGCTCCCCGCCTTGTTCGGATCCACCGCGATGGAGATCTGCGATCTGCCGACCTTCTGGCCGCCCAGCAGGGCCTCGTTCGCGCTATAGGGCGTCGCGCTCACGACGGCGACCCCCGGTGTCGAGGCGGTCTTGAGATCGGTGAACGGCGAGGCTCCCGCCCCCCAATGGTCGTCGCGGACGACCATGATGTTGGCGCTGCCGGTGGACAGCGGGCTATAGAACGCGGCGTAGATGACGCCTTGCGGATGGATCGCCGTGCGTATCGACGAGCCGTCCCGTCCCGGCGGTGTCGACGGCATCCCGGCATCGACCTGCCTCGGGACGGAGGCGGCGGGCGTCGCCGCGCCGGCGTTCAAGTTGACGTCGACGGTGGCCGTGCGGGGAGCGCTCACCGTGCGCGCGTCGTTGAGGCCGACGAAAACCCGGTCCTGGGCCACTCCGTCGCCACCCAGCACGGTGGTCGCCTGGATGTAGGGCTGATCGGGAGTGTCGGGGAACATGCCGGCGATCTTATGGATCAGGACGGGCGCCGCCGGGCCGACGAAGATATTGTCGAACCGGTTGAGCAAGTAGGTGACGTTGTTGTTGGCGTCGGAGGTCAGAGTGCTCAGATACAGCCGACCCGAGGTGCCGGCGAAACGCAAGGTGATGTCACAGAAGGCGTTGATGCAGACGCCGACGGATGCGGGGAGCACGGGCTTGAGGGTCCAGGTCATGCCGCCGTCGATCGAGAGGTAGATCGAGCCCTTCGCCGTCTGGTTCGGATCGGGGGTGAACGCCGACGCGGCCATGTTTGACGGAGTGGCCGGATCGATCGCGAGGTTCGGCTCGCTGTCGTCGTTGGACTCGGAGCTCATCGACTTGGGGGTCATGTCGACGACGGTGACCTGCTGTGCCGCTACGGGCAGAGCCGCGACGGCGGCAAGGCCGAGGAGCGCGAGAAAACGCAAAGGTTTCATCTTGAGATTCTCCGCGCGGGCTTACCGGAGAAGGAGCCCGCGAACGCGGTCGAGTTGGTCTTGGGTGAGGACGTCCAGGGGATTGACGACGACATAGGAGCCGGCCGGCACGTCGCCGCCGACCGGAGGCTGGAGCAGGAAGATCCCCCTTTGGCCCGGCGTGAGCTTGGGCGCAGCCGCCCAGAACTCGTCGGCGTCCTCCGCGAAATAGACGCCCGCGACCGGTCGCCCCTTGAGGGTGGCGTCGACCGCCAGAGTGGCGAAGATCCAAGAAGCGGAGTGCTCGCCGGACTCTTCACTCTCTCCCGCCGGCCGCGTCTCGCCGACCCGTCCGGACACGACCGCGACGGCGGTTGCCAGGCGTGCCGCGAGAGCTTCGTCGGCCTCGAGTTGGCGCACCGTCAGGACGTCCTTGCGCAGTGAGTCGAGGAGCGTGGGCTCGGGGACGCCCGGCGGATCGGGGTTGCGGGCGACCTCGCTCACCGCCAGGTTCTCGCCGTACAGCATGCCGTTGGTGAAGAAGATCGCCTGGCCGCCCTCGACCGCGCCCGCCGTGCTGGCGAGCTCCACGGTCACCAGAGCGCCGCGGATGGGGCCGAAGACTGGCGGCTGATCGATCACTTCGCGCACTCGCACGAGAGCCGTCACGTCCGAGGCCGGGAGCAGGGACAGGTTCGAGGCGCCGAGGGCCTCGAAAGTCCCAGCGAAGATGAAGCGTGAGTTGCGGATGGATTGTTCGAGCCCGGCGTCCACGGCCGCCGCCCGGCCCCCGGCCAGCAGGGCGAAGGGAAGCGCGACCAAGGCCGCGAGTGCCGCTTTGGATAGGTGCATGATGGGTTCCTTGTCGGTTGAATGGCTGGCAGATGCCCGTTCCGTCCGTCGCCTGCGGAACGGAAGGGTTCACCTCTTTCGACGTCGGAACGGGGCGGAGGTATTACCCCCATGGGTTTTCAGGCGGGGGAAGAGGCGCGCTATGCTCCCGCCGATGAGACGCGTCATTCTTTACGGGATTGTGGGCGGAGCGCTCCTCGCCCTGCTCAAGGTTCTCGAATACCAGTACTTCGTCCGCGCCTATCCCAGCGAGGTCTATGGCGGTCTGGTGGCGGCGATCTTCTCCGCGGTGGGGATCTACTTCGGGCTGCAGTGGGCGCGGTCCCGAGAGGTGGTGGTGATCAAGGAGATCCGCGTCCCCGAGGGTGGGCCCTTCGTGCTCGCCGCCGGGAAGCTCAAGGAGCTCGCAATCACCCCGCGTGAGCACGAAATCCTCGGGCTCATCGCGGAAGGCTTGAGCAACCGGGAGATCGGCGAGCGGCTCTTCGTCTCCGAGAACACAGTCAAGACCCACTCCTCCCGCCTGTTCGACAAGCTGGGGGTCAACCGCCGGGTTCAGGCCGTCCTGAAGGGGCGGGAGCTCGGCCTGATCCCGTAATCGGGGGGCAATCGGGGTCAACGAAAGGATGATTTCGGGCTCCGGCTCCCAAAATCACCCGAACGGAGGACGACCGGCGCAGCACCGCGACCCCAGGATGGGGCAAACATAGGAGAAAACGGCAATGCAAAAAATCGTGCTCCGCTTCGGGCTTGCGTCGGGTGTCATCCTGGTGGCGATGTCTTCGGTGATGATGCCTCTCTGCATGAACGGGACTCTCGACCTCGACCACAGCGAGATCCTCGGCTACAGCGCCATGGTCCTCTCGTTCCTGCTGGTCTTCTTCGGCGTCCGGTCGTACCGCGACAATGTCGCCGGCGGTGCGATCGGCTTCGGCAAGGCCGTCCAGGTCGGGCTTCTCATCACCCTGATCACCTGCGCGATGTACGTCCTCGCCTGGGAGATCGTCTACTTCAATTTCTTCCCCAACTTCCTCGATCTATATAGCGCGCACGTCCTCGCGAAGATGCATTCGACGGGCGCGAGCGAGGCCGCCATCCGGGAGACGACCGCGAAGATGGCCGACCTCGCCAAGAACTACAAGAATCCCCTGTTCAACTCCGCGATCACTTTCATGGAGGTCTTCCCGGTCGGGCTCATCATGACGCTGATCTCCGCGGCGATCCTGCGCCGGAAGCCCCGTCAGGACGCGCCGGCGTCGACCGTGCCGGCCTGACAGGCTTCACCGCCGCAGAGTCTTCATCAACCGGGCGGCAGGAAACCGTCTTTGGCCACCGGCACGCACAACCGGTCCTGCGGGACGGCGGTGCCGGTCGTTGAGGAGGCGTCCACTTGCAACAGCTGGGGAACCCCCGATAGACTCAAGGCAATTCGCCCCGGGGGATCTCGCATGCCAGATACCGATACGCCGAGTCGTCATTCGCCCTGGTCAGTCCTGCGGACTGGCCTCCTCTTCGCTTTAGCCTCTGCTTTCGCTCTCGGCGCCGCGCCGGGGTGGGCGGGAGCTCCCCCGGCACCGCCTGAGAAGGCGGAGGTCGAAACGGCTTCGTGGACGGTCCTCGATGCGGTGACGACGGTCGGGCTCAACGCCGAGACATTGTCGGGCCTCGGTCTCGAAGTGACGACCAACGCGCCGAGCGGCAGGCCGCACTCGCGGCACCCGCTATCCGTCGTGTCGCCCAACGCGCCGTCGTTCGATGCCGACGGCCCGATCGTCCTGCGCGCCGCCGTGGCGACGGACGGCTTCCACGGCTTCGAAAGCGGCCCGCTCTACTTCCATGGCGGCCTCCTCCTGCACGGTGAAGGCCGCCTGTTCGACCTGTCGAGCCTCGTGCTGCGGCCCGGCCAGAAGACGACTACTCTCGAGCTGGTCGACGCCTCGGGTGTCGCGCTGCTCACCACGGCGGACGCGCAGTGGGAATTCGACGCCAAGACCGGCCAGCTCCGCTACCTGAATGCGGACCTGCGGATCTTGCCCGCCCTCGCCCATCTGCTGGGTGAGGACCGCTACGCCGGCTTGAACGTCGGCGTTCTCGACCTCGACGCGACGCTCAAGGTGGGCCGTCTGCCGGCTGCCCCGCTGCCGCCCGTCGGCGCGGTACCGCCGGCCTGTGGCGACTGGTCCGGCACTGTCGACGTCGCGTTGACGAACATGTCCAGCATCGGCCAGGCCGGCATCGCCACGGTGAACGGCCGGTCGGTGGTGGTGGTCCTGCCGTCGGCGGATCTGAAGAACGTCGGCACCGCCAACGTGCCCTGGTACTCCAAATTCACCAACCTCGGAGTGCCTCCCTGGAACGACCAGCATCCGTTCCTCGTCTGGCAGATGGAGCGCTCCAACGCCGGCGTCCTCGAGCCGCTCGGCCGCAGCGACCTCAAGCACGCCTTCCTGACCCTCAACAACGGCTGCGACGCGGGCGCCTGCACGAACTCGCACATCCTCGGCCTCGGCTGCACGGACGTCTACGGGACAGGCACCAACAACGACACCGGCTCCCTCGCCCCGCGCTCCGAAGTCACCGCCTCGACCGGGATCTGGTCCCACTGCGGCGGCATCCCGAGCCACTTCGACACCAACGGCGATTGCACGCAGGATTTCTTCGGCTCCGGCGAAAACGCCTTCACCCATGGGCTGAAGGCCGCCGAGACCGACCTGCAGATCGCCGGGGCCACGTACTACGTCGAAGCGTTCTACATCATCCGCGATGACCGCAACATCTTCAACAGCATGGGCTACCGGCAGGTCACGCCGACGAAGCCGGGGAGCATTTGGAGCTTCCCCACGGTCGGCGCGTACTCCCAGGGTCCCGCGATCAATGCCTGGGTCAATCCGACGACTCCGGGACCGAACGCCGACAACAAGTCTCTCGACACCGGCGAAGGGCACGTGCAACTCGCCGTCCGCGTCACCGACGTGGCGGGGAGCCCTGGCCGGAAGCGCTATGCCTACGCCTTGCAGAACCACGACTTCGACCGCCGGATCAAGAGTTTCAGCGTGCCGTTCAACACCGCTGCCGGAGTGATCGAAAACATCGCGTACTCGGATGGCGACGGCTTTGCCGCCAATGACTGGACGGCGACGATCGACGCGAACGGGATCACCTGGACGGCCCCCGCCGCCACCACGCCCCCCGCCGAGATCGACTACGCGACGATGGTCTCCTTCCGTTTCGACAGCAACCAGGCGGCGGCGGCGGCACAGTCGACCCTCGGCGTGTTCGAGGCCGGTACGGCCGGCGCGCCCATGACGCTGCAATTGCAGACTCTCGCCCCCGCCGGCGTCGGCGTGATTCACGGCTTCTACACCATCACGCCCTGCCGGCTCCTCGATACGCGCAACCAGCCGGCCGGCCCCATCGCTTCGGGAGTCGTCCGCGAGGTCGCCGTCAGCGGCTGCGGCGTGCCGGCGACCGCCACGGCGGTGGCGATCAACGTCACCACCGTCGGCCCCACCAGCAGCGGCGATCTCGCCGTCTATGCTGTCGAGCCGCCGACGGCCGCCAACAACATCGTCAGCTTCGGCCTCGGCGCCATCCGCGCCAACAACGCCATCGCCCAAATTTCGGCGACTGGCACGCTGAAGATCAAGCCGACCCTCGGCGTCTCGGCTTCCACGCACGTCCTGGTGGACGTGGTGGGCTACTTCCAGTAGCCGGTCCGGCTTCCCGGCAACCTCGGAGAGTACCGGGGCTCGCGATGCGAGCCCCGGGGTTCGGGTCGCCGGGCCGATGGGCGCTGGTACGCGTCAGCAGGCCCAATGGCCGTTGACACAGGTACAGATGACGCGCTTGATGAAGGGGCCGCTGTTGTCGATGCAACCTCTCTCGTCGCCATTCGGAGAGCAAGGGTCGCCACAGTAAGTGGGGGTGATGACGATGGACCGGGCCGGAGATAGGCCCGCGGTGAGGACGAAGGCGAGGGCAGCGAGCTGCAGGATCTTCTTCATCGGTGTCTCCTTGAGTCGGAAATCAATCGGACGCCTTTTGTACACGAAAACCGTCCCGCCGGGAAGGCGAGTCTGAAGGCTTTTGACGGGCCTCTACCTACTTCGTGGCCTGCTGCCAGAAGAGGACTGCCGTCACCACGAGGCCGATGACGACGACGGCGACCCGCGCCTTCTCTTTTCCAATACGCTTGGCGAAACGTGCGCCGGCGTAGCCCCCGAAGGCTGCGCCGCACACGATGACCAGGGCCACCGGCCAGACTACGGCGCCCTTGATCATGAAGTAGCCCGCTGCCACGACGTTGATGCAAAAGCCGAAAAAGTTCTTGATGCCGTTGGCGGCGTGGATGTTGGAAAGTCCTAGGAAGCCCAGCAGCGAGAGCATGAGGATGCCGATGCCGGCGCCGAAGTAGCCACCATAGATGGCGACCCCGAGCTGAAGCAGGATGGCGAGCGTCCAGCGCCCCTGGGAGGGTGAGTCCTTCGTCGGCGCGGGCTTATCGACTTCTTTTTTGGCCGCCGAGCGGGCGAGAAGTCCTTGGGCCATGAACAGCACGGTGGCGAAGAGGATCAGCAGCGGCGCCAGGACCGCGAACGTCTTTTCCGGTGTCCGCAGCAGGAGCACCGAGCCGATGGCGCCGCCGATCAGGCTGGGCAGGAAGAGCGTCTTCAGCCACTTCCGCTGCTCCCGCACGTCCTCGATGTAGCCGAAGAGGCTCGTCATGGCACCTGGCAGCAGGCCCACGGTCGATGTGGCGTTGGCGGCGATGGCCGGCAGGCCGAGGAAGATGAGGGAGGGAAACGTGAGGATCGTCCCCCCGCCCGCCATGGCGTTCATGACGCCAGCCGCAAAAGAAGCGGCGACGAGGATCAACGCCTGAGTGAGGTTCATGGGGAGGGTCCGCGCAAGGCGGCCAGACTTCAGATGGCCTTGATCAGCCGGGCCGCGGCTTCAGTCCTCTCCTTGTCGCCGAAGGATTCCTCGCTGGCGTCGCAGCTCTCCGCGACCACCCGCTGCAGGGTGTCGATGATCCTGTCGAGCCGCGAGCGGACGGTGGGGTAGGAGACTCCGGCCTGCTCGGCGATCGACTTCAGATTGCCGCTGGCGAGGACGAACATCTCGATGAAGCGCTGGTGCTCCATGGGGAGCCGGGCCAAGCGCGGCGCTGGAAAATCGGCGGCGATGGAGATCTCGCAGGACGGACAACTCATCCGGGTTACCTGCATCGCCCGGTGGCAATAGGGGCAGAGGTTGGTGACAGGTTCAGGAGGCATGTTTGGGTCCCGGGGGATCATGAACGAGACTATCCGCCTCCCAGGGAGGAGTCAATGTTGTCTTCTCCCTCCCCCGCGAGGAGGCGAGAGGTTTGCAGGAGCTGAAACCGAGGAGGGAGCGGCGATGAAAAAGCGAGCATTTGGGCCGACCGGCCAGCAAGTGTCCCTCGTCGGCCAGGGGACCTGGGATTTGGAGCGCAGCGGAAGCGCGGCCATCGCGGCTCTGCTGCGCGGCTTGGACGCGGGAATGAGCCACGTCGACACGGCGGAGATGTACGGCGACGGCCAAGTCGAGGAGATCCTGGGGGAGGCTCTGGTTTCCCGGCGGGACGAGGTGTTCCTGGTCAGCAAAGTGCTGCCGCAGAACGCCTCGCGAGGTGGCACCGTCCAGGCCTGCGACCGCTCCCTGCGCCGCCTGCGGACCGATCATCTGGACTGTTATCTCCTTCACTGGCCGAGCCCGCACCCGCTGGAGGACACGATCGCCGCCTTCGAAGAGCTGGTGGCGGCGGGGAAGATTCACGCCTGGGGAGTGAGCAACTTCGACGAGGAGAAGCTCGCCCGCGCTGTCGCTATTGCCGGCCCGGGGAAAGTGGCCTGCAACCAGGTTCTCTACCATCTGCAAGAGCGGGACATTGAGCACGCCGTCATCCCCTTCTGCGCCGAGCATGAGATCGCTGTCGTGGCCTACAGCCCTTTCGGCCAGGGCCACTTCCCAAAACCGGAGAGCGCGGGGGGCCGGATTCTGGCCGAGATCGCCAAAGCCCGCGGCGCCACCCCGTACCAGATCGCCCTCGCTTTCCTGCTGCGCTTCCCCGGACTCTTCGCCATTCCCAAAGCCGCGAAGGCCGAGCATGCTGTGGACAACGCTCAAGCGGCGGAGATCGAGCTCAGCCAGGACGAGCTGCGCAAGATCGATGCGGCGTTTCCTCGGGGACGGCGGCGGAAGGGCGTGCCGACGTTGTAGGCGGGAGACCCTTCTCAGAGCGTAGCGTCAGGATCGCCCCAGTTCGGTTCGAGAGCATTTGGGCCGCGAAGACCCACTCGCGCGGCAAACAATGCTCTGACGCCGAGTGGACTGTCATTTGCCTCAGCTTCGTGAATCGCTTGCTCGAACGCAGCCTTTGATCTCGCCAACGCTTCGGCACAGGTCGCTCCAGAGGCGAGAGCGATGTCGATCTCGGAGTCGGCATCATAGAGCCAACGGGGCTGGTCGAAATTCACGAGGACGGGAGTGGCATACCCGAAAAACGCGCTGGCTCCGGCCTCCAACAATGCCGGTCCGAGCCTTCTTGCGGTGCTACAGGAACAGAGATGGAAGATCCGTCCCTTGATTCCTACCGCTGTTCCGGCTTCATCGGCTGAATAGAGCGGCAGCTGGTCCTGACCGGTGAACTCTTCGGCGTTCCCATGGCCAAGGCCGGTAAACAGCCGGACTTCAGGCTTCTTCATGGCCTCGTCCACCTGTTGCTTCCGGGCTTCTTCACCCGCGAGGACGCAGACGCGGAAACCACACCTGCGAAGCAGCGGGTAAAGGATCTTCCTACGGTAGGCAGCTCCCGTGCGGACAATGCTGTCGCTATCCGCTGCTGCGGCCACAATCTGGTCTGTCATGATCAGGGGAGAGGGAGTCTCAGCCTTTTCGGAGGCCGGCACTTCGACGGGGTCTTACAGCGTCGACTTGGGCATCGTCGCGAACAGCTCCTATGGCTGCCTCGAAGTATCTCTTCGCCGTGAAGATCTCCATCCGCACGAGCTGCCTTCCAATCTCTGTGTCCTGCTCGATCTCCTGAATCGCGCGGTCCCGGGTGATGACCGAGTCCTCCGCATCGGCGCCGAGGACGCCCATGCGAAAGTCCTTCTGGGCGCGAATTCGTGCGATTGCGAGCCTCCGGTCATACTCTGGGTCTGAAAGCTGAAAAGCATTCTTCGCACGCCGCCGGTTTCCAGGCTGTGTCGCGGCCAGCCCGAGGCGGACCGGCTCGCCGTTCGGCGTCAGGACGACGGGAAGCTCCCGCTCTCCGTCCGGAATCCGCCTCGCAGGACTCGGGGTGAATGTTCTGGGCATCAGGAACCTCCGCGGCCTCAGCGACCAGTATAGATAGAACTCTTGGGCATTGCCAGGTCCCTCTCGGCTCTCCGCCGCTGTCAGCTTCCTACGACGATCCGTCGTCTAAATAGGACGTTCTGGACCCAAAAAAACTTGGGTCGCCCTCGGCCTAAACCTTGGCACCTCTTTTGCCGTCTATCTAGAAGTCAGAAAGCAGGTGAGGGGATCGAATACCTAGAGACGTTGTAACTCTTGAAGCCGCTGAAGAGCCTCAAGTAGGAGTGGCGAGATCAACCAGGAAAGGGGTAAAAGCCATGACCAAAGAGTTCGCGAAGATGTTGGCGCTGTCCCTCACCTCCGTTCTCCTGCTTGTAGCTGCGGCAGCTCTTTCAACCGCGGGGCTGTAACTCCGCTGAAGGTCCCAAACGCCTCGCGCCCGGTTACTCTTAGGGGCGTGGAGCTTGACGATAAATCCGGGAGCCGAGGCCTCCGCCCCTCCCTTCCGGTTCTCCTGTTGGCGGCCCTCCTCCTTTGCGCCGTGCCGGCGCTCCTCGGCGCCGGCCGGCCCCAGCCTTCGACCCTGCGCAATGTGAGCCTCAATCTGCCCGGCGCTCCGGCGGCCGTGATCTCGGCCGACCTCGACGGCGACGGCCATCGCGATCTCCTCGTGGTGGTGGCCTACAACCAATGGGACGAGGTGGCCATCACCGAAAGCAGCACCATGGACGACGTCCAAGGTCTGGTGGAGACGATGACCATCGTGCCGGCGGTGATGGACCGCCGCGAGGTGCGGTTCTATCGCGCCCGACCGGACGGCTCCTACGAGCCGCCGCGCATCCTCGCCCTCCCGCTCTCGGTGCTGGCGATGGAAGCCGGGCCGCCGGGAACGCCCGTCGTCGCCCTGACGGACGACGGCGTGAGCGCCCTGCGCCTGGAGGGCGGCGGCGCCTTGCGTCTCGAACCCTGGATCGCCGATCCGCCGGTAATGGCCCACACCGGCAACTTCCTGGGCGACCTCAGCCTGGTTCAGGACGTCGATGGCGACGACATTCCCGATCTGCTGCTGCCTGCCCGCGATGGTCTCGCCGTCTATCTCGGCCGCCGGAAGGACAAGGCCCTGGCGCGGCGGGCCGCCTCCCGCGTTCCTGTTCCGGGCGAGATGTGGCGCTCGGTCGCGGATCTCGAGCATCGCTATCCGTTGCCGAAGGTCGAGGACGTCAATGGCGACGACAAGCCGGATCTTGTCTTTCGCGATCCGGTGAAGCGGTGGCGCTCGCTCTGGGTGGCTCGCGGCGAGGGCGAGGGAAAGTTCTCGGCGCCGGTCGAAGTGGTCGTGGGCACGGGAGATCCCAAAGGGCCCAACCCCGTCTGGGTGGGCGATCTGGAGGGCAACGGCCTCGCCGAGGTGGTGCTGCGCCAAAGCCTGGACGATCCCAAGCGCGGCTCCATCCGCCAGGAGATCGAGAAGGCCCGGGTGCCTCACAGCCGGCTCACTTTCCGCCGCCTCTCCCGCGACCTCGTGCCGGAGAAAACCCCGCACCGCACCTTCGACGTCACGGGCTACGGCTTCGAGTCCGCGGAAAGCGAGATCGAGCTGCCCGGCGGCTTCAAGGACATCAACGGCGACGACCGGCCGGATCTCATCACCGTCACCATGGATGTGGGAGTCGCCAAGGTTCTGGGCAGCCTCGCCACCAAGCGGCTGACGATCGGGCTCGACTTCCACGTCTGGTGCCAGCAGAAGGACGGCTCCTTCCGTCCGGTCAAGGGCCTGGACCTCTCGGGCTCCTTCAAGGTCGATCTGAACGATCTGCGGGTGAGCCAACTCTCTCTTTTCTCCGGCGACTTCGACGGCGACGGCAAAGCCGATTTCGTCCAACTCGGCCGTGGCAAGCGGGTGACCATCCACCGCGGCCGGGCCGACTGCTCCTTTCCCGCCGAGCCGGACATGTCCTTCGACCTCAAGGAAGAGCCGCGGGACCTCTCCCTGGTGCAGATCCGCGATCTCGACGGCGACGGCCGTTCGGACATCATGGTCACCCACCCGCAGCACGGCGCCGAGGAAGGTTTCGTGCAGCCGGTGCGGTTGGATCTTTATTTGAGCGGAGGGGCGAAGTGAGGAATCTCGTCCTTCTCTTGTTCCTCCTTGTCCCCACGACCCTCTCCGCCCAAACCTTTTCCCTCTCCCTCCCTGGCACCCTCGTCTCGGCGGCCGGCGTCACCGGTCCCAGCGGGCGGCCCGGGGTGGCGCTTCTGTTGGCGGCGGGGAAGGATGGAAAGGGGGCGAAGAGCCTGCTGTTTTACGATCCGGAACGTCGGTCCCTTCAGCGGTGGATCGACAACCTGCATGAGGAGACCAACGTCGTCACCGCTTTCGATCTGGCGGGCAAGGGCATCATGGGTCCTCTCGCCGGTATGCCGGGTGCGATCTTCGCTCCAGCCGGCGGGGGCGCGGTGCGCAAGGTGTTGAACGAATCGAACGTGGATCTGCGCTCGGTGGCCGGCAGGGCCTTGGGTCGGCCATGGATTCCCGCGGCTCATACCGGTCTTCTGGAGCTGTTCGAGCGCGGAGACGGCGGCAACCTCAAGCACCATGGAGTCTACCAACTGCCGGTGAAGGCGGAGCGGCAGCGCTGGGGATTGCGCCTCAGCAGCCCGCCGGTGACTTTGCTGCCTGGCGATCCGCCGATTTTCGTCGCGGGTCCGCAGGTGGCGGGCCGGCGGCGGATCGAGTCGATCCTCATTCCTCTTGATGGCACTGCTCCGGTGGAGGCCTGGTCGCTCTTGCCGGGAGACGAGCGGCTGATGAGCTTCGACCGGCGGTATTTGCGGATCGACGGCGCGCCGGTGCTGGCGGCGACGTCCTTCGACAAGCTCGGCGTCTTCGCCAAGAAACGCTTCCGCCTCTATCTGCTCGGCCGCGACCGCTCCCGCAAGGGAGGCCCTCCTGTTCTGGCCTTCGACACCGAATGCCCACTGTGGTTCCCCTTGGACTCCGTCGCCGCCGACGCGGACGGCGACGGCCATCAAGACCTTGTGATCCTTCATGCCGCCGGCCTTCAGGGCAAGGAGATGCAAGTCACCGCCTATCACGGCCTCGGCGGCGGTCATTTCGATACCCGGGCCCGGCACTGGAAACTGGCGGACCGGGCGACCGACTGGCTCTATGGATCGGATCTGACGGGAGACGGCGTGCCCGATCTCCTCGTCCTCGTGGGTGACCGCCTGTTGCTGTATCCCGGAGATCCGAAAGGCTCGCGTCCCCTCGCGGGCCGGCCCCTCTGGGCTGTGGCGGTGCCTGGCGCGCCCAAGCCGGACGCGCAAGACTCCGGCGAGAGCGGCTCGGATCGGGCCTCCGACCCGAATCGCGAGGGCTTCTTCACGGTCCATGAGCTGCCCGGCGGCGGCCGGGTGGCGCTTTTGCGCGGCGCTCAGAAGGACGGCAAGACGGTGCTTACCGTCGTTTGGCGGAAGTAGCGGCTGCCTGCCGGCGGAAGCAGGTCTCGATGTGGTCGTCCACCATGCCGACCGCCTGCATGAAGGCGTAGCAGATGGTGGACCCCACGAAGCCGAAGCCCCGCCGCTTGAGCTCCTTGCTCATCGCCTTGGACTCCGGCGTCTCGGCGGGGACCTCCTTTTGGATGGCCCAGTGGTTGACCTTGGGCTCGCCGCCCACGAACTGCCAGAGAAAGCGGTCGAAAGATCCCGTTTTCTCGACGACTTCGAGGAACGCTCTGGCGTTCTTGATCGTCGCCGCGATCTTCGCCTGGTTGCGGATGATCCCCACGTCGTTCATCAGCTCGCTGATCTTGACCCCCTGATAGCGCGCGATCTTCGCGGGATCGAAGCCGTCGAACGCCCGGCGGTACCCTTCCCGTCGCCGCAGGATCGTGATCCACGACAACCCAGCCTGCGCCCCTTCGAGGTTCAGCATCTCGAACAACCGCCGGTCATCGTGCACCGGCACGCCCCACTCCTCGTCGTGATAGGCGATGTAGAGGGGATCGCTGGGGACCCAACCGCAACGGGGGAGATCGGCGACAGCGGAGACATCGGCGAGATCTGGGGACATCGGAAAAAGCTATCACGTCCCGGTGCTGGTCTCGTGCGGACGATTCCTTATACTTCGAGGGTATGTTTCGTTTCCTCCACGCCGCCGACGTTCACCTGGACAGCCCGCTTCGGGGGCTGGAGCGCTATGAAGGCGCGCCGGTGGAGGAGATCCGCGGGGCGACGCGGAAGGCGTTCGTCAACTTGGTGGACCTGGCGATCCGCGAGGAGGTGGCCTTCCTGCTGCTGGCGGGCGACCTCTATGATGGCGATTGGAAGGACTACAACACGGGCCTGTTCTTCATCGCCCAGATGCGGCGGCTGGAGGTGGCGGGCATTCCCGTCTTCGTCGTCGCCGGCAATCACGACGCGGCGAGCCAGATCACCAAGGTGCTGCGGCCGCCCGCCAACGTCCGCATGCTGGGGACGAAGAAGCCGGAGACGGTACGCCTGGAGGAGATCGGCGCCGCCATCCACGGCCAGGGCTTCGCCGCGGCCAGCGTGAAGGAGGACCTCTCGGCCGGGTACCCGGCGGCGGACCCTTTTCTCTTCAACGTCGGCCTGCTCCACACCAGCCTCGACGGCCGGCCGGGATACGCCAACTATGCGCCCTGCACCGTGGATGGCCTGCGCGCCCGGGGTTATCAATATTGGGCTTTGGGGCACGTGCACGAGCGGGAAGAAGTCTCGCGTGATCCTTGGATCGTCTTCCCCGGCGTGCTTCAGGGTCGGCACGTGCGGGAGACGGGCGCGAAGGGGGCGACGTTGGTGACGGTCGAGGACCGCGAGGTTCTCTCGGCCGAAGCCAGGGAGCTGGACGTGATGCGTTGGGCCGTCTGTGCCGTGGATCTGACCGGCGTGGCCACGACGGATCAGGCTTTGGAGATCTTGGAATCCGCGCTGGAGCGGGAGGTGGCGCGGGCGAACGGCCGGCCACTGGCGGTGCGGGTCGAGCTGGGCGGCGCCTGCGCGGTCCACGAGGAGCTGCGGCGCGACACGGAGCGCTGGACGCACGAGGTGCGGGCCGTGGCCACGCGCTTCGGCGGCGACGGGGTGTGGATCGAGCGGGTCGTGCTGCGCACCCGCCGGCCCGCGGCGGGGGAGACGGGCCTGGACCGCGAGGTCCGCGACGACGCTCTCGGCGGCCTCGCCGGCTCGATCCGCGAATTGGAAGGGGACGACGCTCGCCTGACCGCGTTGGCGGAGGAGCTTGCCGATCTTCGGCGCAAGCTCCCGGCCGAGCTGTTCGCGGCGGGCGACGTGCCGGATTTCACCGCGCCCGCCTCCCTGCGGGAGATCCTGCCCGAGGTGGAGGATCTGCTCGTCGCCCGCCTGCTCGCCGTTCGGAGCCATGAGCCGTGAGGCTGCTCGATCTCCATCTCAAGGCCTTCGGCCCGTTCACCGACCGCCGGCTCGACCTCTCCGGCGGCTCGGAGGGCCTGCACGTCGTTTTCGGTCCCAACGAGGCGGGGAAGAGCTCGGCGCTTCGCGCTCTCAAGGCCCTGCTCTACGGCATTCCCGTGCGTTCGGCCGACAACTTCCTTCATCCGTACGACCAGCTCCGCATCGGCGCCCGGCTGCTCTTGAAGGACGGCCGCGAGCTTGCCATCCTCCGCCGGAAAGGGACGAAGGGCACCCTGCTCGCGCCGGACAATGAGGAGCCGCTCGACGATCAGCTCCTCGCTCCGTGCCTTCAGGGGATGGAGGAGGCCCTGTTTTCCTCTGTGTTCGGGATCGATCACGACGCTCTCGTGCAGGGCGGCGAAGAGCTGCGCGAGCAGAAGGGGGACGTGGGGCAGGCACTTTTCGCCGCCGGCCTCGGCACCCGCAATCTCCGCCGTGTGCTGCTGGACCTGGAAAAAGAGGCGGACGCGCTGTTCGTGCCTCGCGGCTCGACCCGGGTGATCCACCGGGCGACGGCGGAGCTGGAGCTGGCGAAGAAAGATCTGCGCGAGGCCACACTGTCCGGCCGCGAGTGGGAGGAGCACCGCCGGGAGCTGGAGGAGGCGGAGCGCGAGCTGGCGAGCGTCCAGATCGAGCTGGAGGGCGCCAAGCGGGAGCGCCAGCGCCTGCAGAGGATGCGCCTCGCTCTTCCCCTACTCGGCAAGCGCCGCGAGCTGCGGGGCCAGCGCGAGGCACTGGGGGCCGTGGTGGTGCTGCCTGCCGGCTTCGGCGCCGAACGCCGCGAGCTGGCGGCCGACCTGCGGGCCGCCCGGGAAGCCCAGGCGCGAGCCATGGCCGAGCGTGAGCGCCTGCTCGTGGAACGAGGCACGGTGCTGCCGGCGCCGGCGATCCACGAGCACGCGGAGGCCATCGAGCACGTGCAGCAGGAGCTGGGCCGCTACAAAAAGGACGTCGGCGACCGCTCGAAGCGGCTTGCCGAGCGAAGCGAGGCCCGCACGGCGGCGCAGGGCCTGCTGGAGGACACCTGGCCGGAGATCACTCTCGACGAGGCCGAGACCCTCCGTCCCGCCCTCGCCCGCTGGCCCCGCATCCAGGAGCTGGGACCGCGCCGCGACGGCCTCGTCCGCGAAGCGGAGCAGGCTCAGCGTGGCCTCGCCGAGGCCGAGCGCCGGCATCTTGCCACCCGCGATGCCCTCGCCGCCCTGCCGGCGCGCCGGGACTCCTCGGCCCTTCGCGCCGCCGTGGATGCAGCTCGCAGGGCTGGGGATCTCGACGGCGAGATCGCCCAGGCTGCCCTGCGTGTGCGGACCGAGGAGGAGCGCGCCCGCCGCGAGCTGGACCGGCTGGGCTGGCCGGGCACTCTCGACGAGCTGGAGGCCCTGCCCGTGCCGCCC
Source organism: Thermoanaerobaculia bacterium (assembly GCA_035996875.1). Classification (GTDB taxonomy): domain Bacteria; phylum Acidobacteriota; class Thermoanaerobaculia; order Multivoradales; family UBA5704; genus DATARR01. The sequence continues at coordinate 31,452 of DASYJD010000023.1, read as the reverse complement.
GTCGCCGCCATCCAGCGCTTCGACTCCGCCTTCGCCGCCCTCGCCGAGCAGGACCGCGCCCGCCTGGACGACCGGCGCAAGGCACAGGCCGATCTCGCCGAGGCCGAGCGCGAGCTGGACGCCATTCGCCGCGAGGGCTCCGTCCCCTCGGAAGACGATCTCGCTGCCGCCCGCGACCGCCGCGATCACGCTTGGATCGCCCTCCGCCGGAAGTTTTCCGTCACCGCCGCCGACGCCTACGAGCCCACCGTCCAGGCCGCCGACGAGCTGGCCGACCGCCTCCGTCGCGAGGCGGCGAGGGTGCACGAAAACGCCCGCCAGGCCGCCCGCAGGGATTCCCTGCAAAGGATTCTCGCGGATCTGGATCGAGCCGAAATCACGGCCATGGCGGAGCGGGACCGCCTCGAAAAAGACTGGCGTTCTCTCTGGAGCCCCTGTCGCATCGAGCCGCTCCCGCCGCGCGAAATGCACCCCGGCTGGACCGGCCGCCACGAGCGCCTCCTCGAACGGGCGGAGACCCTCCGGACGCTCCGTGAGGCGCTCCACGTTCTCGAATCCCAAGCCACCCGCCACCGGGGCGCTCTCCTCCGCGAGCTCCACACCGTCACCTCGGCAAATCCCATCGCGACGGCGACAACCGTCCCAGCCAAACCTGTCGAGACGCCCCGCGGGGAACCCCGTGGGGCGTCTCCTCGAAGCCATCGCGGCCCCAATGACCCGGACATTCTGAAAGCCGATGCGGGTGCGGAACGTGCCGCCACGTCCGAACATCGGACCGGGAAACGTTCGGCCATCCCAGAAAGTCTCGACGACGGCACCGGCGATTTCTCCGCCGGAGACGCCCCACGGGGTGCCCCGCGGGGCGTCTCTACATGGGGGGCGGGCCCGTATGGTTTAGGAGAGGGTGAGACCCTTGAGCGGATTCTCATCCGCTGCGATGTCAGAGTCCGCGATCTCGAAGCCGTGGAACGCAACCGCGAGGCTCTCACGGCCGGTCTGCGGGAGCTGGAGGAGCGCCTTGCGGAGGCCCGGGAGGAACGCGAGGCCGCCGTTACCGCCTTGGAAACCTGGCGCGCGGTATGGGCCGAGGCCGTCCGCGATCTTGGGCTACCGAAGGAGGCCCTACCCGGCGAAGCCAATCAGACCCTCGAACGGCTGCGCGAGCTGTTCGGCCGCCTCAAGGCCGCCGCCGATCTCGACCGTCGCATCGCCGGGCTGGACCGCGACACGGCCGGCGTCCAAGCCGCCGTGCGCGATCTCGCCTCCCGGGTCGCCCCCGATCTCGTGGACCGCCCGGTAGAGACGGCCGTTCTCCAACTGGCGGCCCTGCTCACCGAAGCCCGCCGGCAGGCGACTCGGCTCGCCGAGATGGACCGCCGGGCCCGCGATCTGAACGAGGAGATCCGGCAATCGGAAGAGACCGCCCACGCTCGCGAGGCCCGCCTCGTCGAGCTGCGGCGCGAGGCCCGCGCCGAGGACGACAGCGGTCTGGACGAGGCGGAACGCCGTTCTCTGGACGCGCTGCGGCTCGACGAGGAGATTTCCAACGTCCAGGATCAGCTCCTCGCGGCGGGCGAGGGGGCCACGCTCGACGAGCTGGAGCGGGAGGCCGGGGAGATCGACGCTCTCGCCCTGCCGGGGCGGCTCGAAGAGACCGAAGGGCGGATCGAGGAGCTGGAGCGGCGCAAGGGCGATCTGCGGCAGAAGATCGGCAGCGAGGAAGGCGAGCTGCGGCGAAGGGACGGCGGCGACGGCGCGGCCCGAGCCGCCGAGCGGGTGCAGGAGATCCTCGCCCGCCTGCGGGGGCACGTCGAGCAGTACACCCGGGCACGGCTGGCCTCCGTCCTCCTCCAGCGCGAGATCGAACGCTACCGGGCCGAGAACCAGGACCCGCTCCTCGCCCGCGCCGGCCAGCTCTTCGCCGACCTGACGATCGGCAGATATTCCGGCCTTCGCACCGACTTCGACGACCGCGAGCAGCCGATTCTCGTCGGCCTGCGGGCCGACGGCCGCCGAGTCCCCGTCGAGGCCCTGAGCGACGGCACCCGCGATCAGCTCTACCTGGCCCTGCGCCTCGCCACCCTGGAGCGCTACCTCGCGCACGCCGAGCCCCTCCCCTTCATCGTCGACGACATCCTCATCAACTTCGACGACGAGCGCACCGCGGCGACCCTCAAAGTCCTGGCCGAGCTGTCGAAAAAGACGCAGGTCATTCTCTTCACGCATCATGGCCGCCTCAAGGAGATGGCCGCGGGGATGCGCAACGGGGCGGGGGTGTTCGTGCGGGAGCTGGGATGACGCCGGGCGCTACGCGAGGGCCAAGCCGCGGAGCCTGCGCTCGATCAGGGCCAGCTCGTCCTCGCTCAGCGTGCGGACGTCGAACAGCACGGCGTCCTCGTGAATCCGGGCGAGGATCGCGGGGTCGCCGGTGCGCAGCAGTGCCGCGAGCTCCTGGGCGGAGTGAGAGGCAGGAACCACCCGCACCCCCCAGCTCTCGATCTCGCGGGCGGGCAGGGCCCCGCTCCCGGCCTGCGAGGTGCAGGGAGTCACCGAGACGGCGATCTGCGGACATCCTGCCAGCCGCCGGGCCAGCCGGCGTGCCCGCACCCGCAGGCTGGACGCCGAGGCGGTCAATTGCCGTAAGGCCGGAACGCGCTCGTACGCCGCGGCTTCCCCCGCGCCGTATAAACGCAGAGTCGCCTCAAGGGCGGTATAGACGAGCCGGCCCGGGCGCATCGCCCGGAAGAGGGGATGGTGCCGGCAGCGCTCGACGGCGTCCCGGCATCCCAGGATGATGCCCGCCTGAGGGCCGCCGAGGAGCTTGTCGCCGCTGAAGCAGACGAGGTCGGCCCCCGCGGCCACCGAGCGCCGCAGCAGCGGCTCGCCGGCGAGGCCCCGGCTCGCCAAGTCCACCGCGCACCCCGATCCGAGGTCGTGCGCCACGATGACTCCGTGCTCCCTCCCCAGGGTCACGAGGTCCTCGATCTCCACTTCGGCGGTGAATCCCTCGATGCGATAGTTGGAGGTGTGCACCTTGAGGATCATGCCGGTCCTCTCGTCGATGGCCTCGGCATAGTCGCGCAGGTGCGTCCGGTTGGTGGTGCCCACCTCGACGAGGATCGCTCCGCTCTCGCGCATCACCTCGGGGATGCGGAACGATCCCCCGATCTCGACCAGCTCGCCGCGCGACAGGATCACTCCCTGGCCGCGGGCCGTGGCGGCGAGGAGGAGGAGCGTGGCAGCAGCGTTGTTGTTGACGACGGTGGCGTCCTCGCAGCCGGTCAGCTCGCGTAGCAGGACCGCGCACCCTTCGTCGCGTCCTCCGCGGACGCCGGTCTCGAGATCGATTTCCACGCGCTGGGGGTGGCCGGCCAGCTCCGCGAGAGCCGCGACAGCCTCCGGCGCCAGCACCGCCCGGCCGAGCCCGGTGTGCAGCACCACGCCCGTGCCGTTGACGACCCGCCGGTAGTAGGGCAGGGCCCGGCGGGCCAACCCTTCGGCGATCCGCCGCGAGATGGCCGCCGCGCTGAGCTCGGCGGCGTCCAGGCTGTGGGAGTCACGGCGAAGGCCCTCCAGGACGCTGCGCAGCTCGCGGACCACCTCCTTGCGCGAGTGGGCCGCGAGCAGCGGCTGCATCTCTTCCGCTCCCAGCAGCCGGTCGACTTTGGGAATGGCGCGGAGAATGGCCGCGGAGCGTTCAGGCTCGGTCATACGTGGGTCGCATTCTCGGCCGATCATATCAATCGAAAGCGCCAGGGGGCGCAGGATCGCGCTACTCTTCTCTTCGCGCCCGCCAAGCGGGAAAAAGGAGGAGCATCATGACTCAGACTCCCAACACCAATCTCCAGATCCGGCTCGCCGCGCGGCCCAAGGGGCTGCCGCAGGAGGGCGATTTTCAATTTGTCGAGGAGCCCATCCCGCAGCCGGGGGAGGGAAAGGTGCTGGTGCGGAACATCCTTCTGTCGCTCGATCCCGCCATGCGCGGCTGGATGAACGAGGGGAAGAGTTACGTGCCGCCGATCGGCATTGGCGAGGTGATGCGTGGCGTGACGGTGGGGGAGGTAGTGGAGTCCCGCGTCCCGGGTTTCGCGCCGGGAGACCTGGTCTCGGGCGTCCTCGGCTGGCAGCGTTATGCCGTGGCGCGGGGCACGGACCTGAGCCGTATCCCACCCGGCATCGCGCCAACCGTGGCCCTCGGTCCTCTGGGTTTTACGGGGCTGACGGCGTACTTCGGCCTGCTGGACGTGGGCCAGCTCAAGGCGGACGAAACCGTGCTCGTCTCCGGGGCTGCCGGGGCCGTGGGCTCGATTGTGGGGCAGATCGCGAAGATCAAAGTCTGCCGGGCCGTGGGCCTCGCCGGCACGGACGAAAAATGCCGCTGGCTTACCGAAGAGTTGGGCTACGACGCCGCCATCAACTACAAGACGACGAAAGATCTTCACGAGGAGATCCGCCGCGCCTGCCCCAAGGGGGTGAACGTCTACTTCGACAACGTCGGCGGCGAGATTCTGAACACGGCCCTGCGCAACCTCGCCCTTCACGCCCGAGTGGTGATCTGCGGCGCCATCTCCCAGTACAACGCGACGGAGCCGCCGAAGGGGCCGGCGAACTACCTCGCCCTCCTCGTCCAGCGTGCCCGCATGGAAGGCTTCGTCGTCATGGACTTCCAGGCGCGCTACGCCGAAGCTCAAAGCCAGCTCGGCCGCTGGATCGCCGAGGGGAAGCTCCACTACCGGGAGGACGTGGTCGAAGGACTGGAGAATGCCCCCAAGGCGCTGCTGCGGTTGTTCGACGGGAGCAATACGGGGAAGCTGATGGTACGGATCTGAGCCGATTGACCAGGTCTTTCCCTTCCGTCGCCGAGTTGCGCTATCTTTGACGCCACTGGGAAGACTTCCTATACTCGGACCTATGACCGAGCCCACGAGGAGAGCGCTGCATCGCGGGGACGGTTCATCGTCCTCAGCGAGCCGGCAGGATGCCGGTTCCGGCAGGGCCATGCTCTTGCGCTATGTCGAACGTCCGGACGGGCGCATGGAGCTATTGGAGACTCCGCTCACCCGAGAGGATTACCTCAATCCGCGGCTCGGAGACAAATGGGTGCAGGGGAAACCGCACGGAGAAGCCATTCTCGATCTCTTCGACCGGCTGAAGCGTTTCTTCCAGCCACGGCCGGACACGCTGGTCCTTTTCGATGTCCAACACCTTCTCGGTCCCGGTCTGCCGAAGCCGAGCCCGGACATCTCAGTCATCAGCGGTGCGCGCGATCCGGATCAGGTTGAGGGCAGCTACGACGTCGTCAAGCAGGGGATTCCGCCGCGCTTGATCATCGAAGTGATCTCGCCAAGCGACTCCCGTATCCGGGAGATCGACGAGCACGATAAGGTGGAGATCTACCAGCGCGCTGGAGTTACCGAGTACCTGCTGCTGGAGCTACCAAGAAAGCCTGCGGACCTCCATCGGATCTTCGGTTACCGGCTGGACCCTGCCGGCACGTATCAGCGGATCGTGCCGGATGGAGAGGGCCGGCTGCTTTCCGAGACGACGGGGCTGTGGTTCTCGATCTCTCCGGAAGGGGACCGGGTGATGATCCGCGACATTGCTACCGGGGCGCTTCTGCGGACCTCCCTGGAAGAGGAGAGGGGCAGGAAGCGCGCTGAGGACAATGCCACCCGCGAAGCTGAAGCCCGCCAAGTCGAAGCTGAGGCGCGTCAGGTTGCCGAAGCGAAGGCGACCCTCGCCGAGATCGAGCTCGCCCATCTGCGAGCCGAAATCGAGCGCCTGCGTGAGGCGCTAGACGGCAACCAGGAAGGGTAGCTCTCCTTCACCTTTCGCAAGAGCCGCGACGGCCTTCTGGTCCTCTGCCCACAGCTAGGCGGTGATCGCCTCACGAACGTTTTCGAGAGCCTCTTTTTCGGTCTTGCCTTGAGAGATACAACTGGGGAGGGCAGGACACTCAGCGACGATCCAGCTGTCCCCAGCCTGCTCAAGGATCACGTGGAAAATCATGCTCACCATCCTCATGTGTGGGTCACTATACCTGGACTGGCTCCCTCGATCCCACTATAATTTCCCCCGGCGATCCCTCTCGCCCGACCCTCTGACCGGCGCCTGCGCCGCCCGGCGATTTGCGGGGGTAAAGGGGATGAAATGTCCTCGAGGTGGATGCAATCCACTGGTCGACCCGCTTCTCACGGCTGAGAGGTGGGGAAGCGTAGGTTTCCCATCTCTGAAGCCGGGAAGAGGAGTCGACTCATGACGCAGCACAAGCATCTCAAGCAACTCGTCCGCGCCCGTATGGAGAAGACGGGCGAGGCCTACGCGGCGGCACGCCGCCAGATCGTTCATCAGGTCCCCCCCTCCCCAGCTCAATCCAAGGGTCCCCGTCATTTTCCTGGCACCGTGCCGGCCGCGGCGGGGTTGCGGGTGCTCTTCACACACGCCGGACTCGTGGCGCCTCACACGGGGGAGCCGCTCAGCGAGCCCATGGTCTTCGGCATCGCCGGGGGCATCGGCGCGGGTGTGTTCGCGTTCTACTACGAGAAGGAGGACTTTTCGAGCTTCTTCGTCGCCGGCCGGCACCTCTGGCACGACGAGGTCGCCTACACGAAGGCTGCCTGCGAACGGTTGGGGCTGGTGCCCACGTTCCAGGAGTCGAGCGGTGCGAAGAGCGCGGAGAAACAGTTGTTGGCGGCGCTCGGCGCCGGGCCCGTTCTCGCCTGGGTCGACATGGCCCATTTGCCTCATCGCGGGCTACCCAACGCCTACAGCGGGATGATGTACCACCTCGTCACGGTCTACGATGCGGATCCCGCGGGCGGCACGGCGCAGATCGGCGATGCGGCGGACGAGCCGATCGAGATTCCCCGGGCCGCGCTCGCCGAGGCGCGGGGGCGCATCAGGTCACAGAAGAACAGGCTTCTTCAGGTGAGCGGTGCGGCCCGACCGCTCGATCTCTCCAGGCTGGTGAAGGATGGGCTTCGCGCCTGCCATGAGGCGCTGACCTCGCCGAAGATTAAGAACTTCAGCCTCGAGGCCTTCAAGGGCTGGGCGGACCGCATCCACGGATCGAGCGGCAAGGAGAGCTGGGACCGGATGTTCCCGCTTGGGGCACATCTCTGGCGCGGCCTCACCTCGATTTACGAATACATCGAGCTTTACGGCACCGGGGGAGGCCTCATGCGGCCGCTCTACGCCGAGTTCTTCGCGGAGGCCGTCGAGGCGCTAGGCGATCCCATTTTGCGGGAGCTGGGGGAGAGATACGCGGAGCTGGGCCGCGGCTGGAGCGCCCTGGCCGACGCGGCTCTACCGAGCGGCGTCCCGTTGTTCCGGAAGGTCAAGGAGGCTTTCACCAACCGCTCCGAAATCACCTTGAGCGGCGTGGACGCCGCGGACGAGATGCGAAACGCTTGGGCTCGGCTGGGCGAACTGAGTCAGGAGGCGCGTGAGTGTTTCCCGCTGACTTCGGCGCAGGCCGATGCGCTGCGGCAGGATCTCAAAGCTCGAATCGAGACGCTCTACGAGGGCGAGAAGGCGGCGCTTCGGGCGCTGGAGTCGGTTGTGGGGTAAGTCGCTGAAAGGCAGGGACAGCAAGGACGACAGGGACATCAGGGACGAATCTCCTGGGATTGAGGGATCTGCCGTCCTTGGTGTCCTTGACGTCCTTGGTGTCCTTTGTTGTCCTTTCAACCCGGCCCGCGACGAAATCCTCTCCTCGCACGTATGATCCTATTGGTATGACCGACCTGCGCGATCCCGATCTCGACGAGCTGGTCCGTGAGCTGAACCGCCGGACCCAGGAGGCGGCCGATGCCGAGGCCGGCTTGGACTTCGAGCCTCACGACGCGGCGATATACCAGCAGTTCGAACAGCCTCTGACCCTGCGGCGGCCGGAGCAGGCGCTGGTCAACGAGGGCGAGACGCTCAATCGGTTTCTCGCCGAGTTGGTGCGGCGCCAGGCGAGCGATCTGCTGCTCATCGCGGGTTTGCCCCCCGTCTTCCGCATCAACGGCCGCCTCACCCGCATGGAGGAGGCGGCCGCTCTGGAGGGCGAGGAGGTGGGCCGCCTGTTCCTCTCTCACCTGGGGAGCAAGGAGCGGCAGGACCTGGAGGAGCGGGGCAACGCGGACTTCACCCTGAGTCTCGGCCGCGCCGGGCTGGACGACGGCAGCGGCCCGGCGTGGCGCTTCCGGGTGAACCTCCACCGCCAGCGCGGCGAGCCGGCGGCGGCCCTGCGTGCTCTGCCGACGGAGATTCCCAGCTTCGCGAGCCTCAACCTGCCGCCGGCGCTGTCGGAGCTGGTGAAACCGAGCCGCGGGCTCGTCCTCGTCTGCGGCCCCACGGGCTCGGGGAAATCCTCGACGCTGGCGGCGATGGTGGGGGAGATCAACCGCAGCCGCAGCAGTCACATCATCACCATCGAGGACCCCATCGAATACGAGCATCGCTCCATCCGCTCGGTCATCGAGCACGTCGAGGTGGGGCGGGACGCGCGCACCTTCCACGAGGCGCTGCGGGCTTCTCTACGGCAGGACCCGGACGTCATCCTGGTGGGGGAGATGCGCGACCTGGAGACGGTGGCGACGGCGCTGACGGCGGCGGAGACCGGCCATCTCGTGCTCTCGACGCTCCACACCAACGACGCCCAGCAGGCCGTGCACCGGGTGGTGGACGTCTTCCCGCCGGGCCAGCAGTCCCAGATCCGCCACCAATTGGCCCTGTCGCTCCATGCCATCGTGGTGCAACAGCTCGTGCCGCGGGCGGACGGCCGGGGACGCGTGCCCGCCATCGAGTTGCTCCTTGCCAACTATCCCGTGCGCCACCACATCCGCAGCGACAACCTGCAGAAGCTCTACAACGAGATCACGATCGCCAAGCGTCACGGCATGATCGCGATGGAGGAATCGCTGGCCCAGCTCGTTCAGCGCGGAGTGATCAGTGGCGAAGAGGCGAGGATGCGGGCGAGCCACCCGGAGGCCCTGGAGGCGATGCTGCGGGCCCTTTAGCCTGTCACTTCGCTGGCACGCCGTATCTGCAACGTTTTCGTATATCGTACGCAGGAACGCCGACGAGCAAGTGGGGGCCTGGAATGCGACCGATCACCGCCAGCGACCTCATGAACCCCGGAGTCCTCACGGTCCGGGAAGACATGACGGTGCGCGAGCTGGCCAGCTTTCTCCTGGAGAACGAGATCAGCGGCGCCCCCGTGGCGGATGCCCAAGACCGGCTGGTGGGCGTCGTCTCCATGATGGACGTCGCGGCCGTAGCGTCGGGCCAGGAACGGGCCCCCGGCGAGGAGGGCTCCAGCTTCTTCGGCCCCGATTGGGACGACGGTCTCGACGAAGAGGACGTGGAGGATCTCCAACTCGACCTCGACGGCCTGCGCGTCGCCAGCATCATGAATCCCAAGATCTACTCCGTGCGTGAGGACGCCACGGTCTCCGAGATCGCCTCCCTAATGCTCAAGGGTCACCTCCACCGACTCCTCGTCACCCGCGAGGACCGCGCCGTCGGCATCATCACCACTTCCGATCTCCTGGGATTGCTCGTTGGCGAAGACTGATGGCATCTCCCGTGCATCCTCCGCCCTCGAATCGGTTTGGCGGATGGAAGGGGGATCGGAGATGTCGCTCTCGCTCAAGTCGGAGCACCTGAAGCGCTACAAGGACATCGCCCGGCTGCTGTTGCTGCACGGGCGTACGGACCTGATGAAGGCGGCCGATTCCGAGTCGCCTCTCGGCGGGGAGGCCGGTGAGGCGTCCGCCGTGGGTGGCGATCCGGAGCAGCTCGCCAAGGATCTGGAAGAGCTTGGGCCCACCTTCATCAAGCTCGGCCAGCTCCTGTCCACCCGCTCGGACCTACTGCCTGGGCCCTATCTCGACGCTCTCGCCCGCTTGCAGGACAAGGTCGAGCCCTTCTCCTTCGCCGAAGTGGAGGAGATCGTCTCGACGGAGCTGGGAGTGCGGCTCTCCAAGGCGTTCCAGGAGTTCGAGTCGGAGCCCCTGGCGGCGGCCTCGCTGGGACAGGTGCACCGGGCGCGGATGCGCGACGGCCGGCAGGTGGCGGTCAAGGTGCAGCGGCCGGGCATTCAGAAGGTGATCCTGGCCGACCTTGAAGCCTTCGAGCAGATCGCCGGCGTCATCGACCGCCATACGGACGTCGGCCGGCGCTTCGCGTTCCGCGACATGCTGCAAGAGTTCCGCAAGGCCTTGCTGCGCGAGCTGGACTACCGGCTCGAAGCGCAGAACCTCACCCTGCTCGCCGCCAATCTGAAGGAATATCCGCGGCTGGTCGTCCCCAGGCCGGTGGACTCCTACACCACCTCCCGCGTGCTGACCATGGATTACGTACAGGGGACGAAGATCAGCGATCTTTCGCCTCTGGCCCGCATCGACATCGACGGCCGGGCGCTGGCCGAGGACCTCTGCCGGGCCTATCTCGATCAGATCCTGGTCGACGGCTTCTTTCACGCCGATCCGCATCCGGGCAATCTGCAGGTGACGTCCGGCGGCCAGCTCGCCCTCCTCGATCTCGGGATGGTGGCGCGCGTCGATCCGGCGATGCGGGAGCATCTGCTCAAGCTCCTTCTGGCCATCAGCGAGGGGCGAGGTCAGGAGGCGGCGCAGCTCACGATGGCGATCGGCACCCAGCTTCCGGACTACGACGAGGTGCGCTACCGGCGTGCGGTGGTGGACCTGGTGGGTGCCTTCCAGGGCGTCGCGGGCGAGCAGATCCAGGCCGGGCGGACGCTCGTTCGCCTGGCCCGCCTGTCGGCCGAGCACGGCGTCCGCCCCGCTCCGGAGCTCACGGTCATGGGCCGGGCCCTGCTACAGCTCGACCAATCCGCCCGCTGCCTCGACGCGGGGTTCGACCCCAACGAGATCGTGCGCAGCTTCAGCGACTCCCTCATGCGCCGCCACATGCTGAAGAAGCTTTCGCCGGCCAACCTCTTCGCGTCGGCCCTGGAGCTCCAGGAGTTCACTCAGGCCCTTCCGGGCCGGATGAACTCGGTGCTGGACAACCTGGCGGGCAACAAGATCCAGATCAAGGTGGACGCCTTCGACGAAACCCGGCTGATGGACAACCTGCAGAAGATCGCCAACCGCATCTCCCTGGGGCTGGTGCTGGCAGCCCTTATCGTGGGCGCGGCGTTGATGATGCAGGTGCAGACCCCCTTCCGGCTCTTCGGCTATCCCGGACTCGCCATGCTCCTCTTCCTGCTGGCGGCGGCGTGCGGCTTCGTCCTGGTGCTGACCGTCTTTTTCAACGACGATTGGCGGGTATGGCGCAACCGGGCGCGGTGACGAACGGGGCGAAGTGGTGAGGGCGCCGCCGTTCGGATATCGTTCCGTCTGGAGGATCCACGCATCATGAGAAATTCGAGGCCGCTGTGGACGACCGCGGCACTGGCATTGGCGGCCCTGCTCCTGGTGGGCGGCGAGGCGTGGTCGCGGTCGCGGCACTCGCGTGAGGGATCGGGCCGGCGGCAGGCGGAGGAGTGGAGCCGTACCACGCCGCCGATCAACGTCACCCACATCTTCGAGGGGGAGATCAACTCGCGGGGCAAGCCGGTGGGGTTCCACTCGCGGCCCGGTGGCCGCGACCCGCAGGGGGCACGGGTGGTGCGCGTCGTCGACCGGCCGAACCGTGCCGGGATCTACACCGCCGAGGTCGAGATCCGCTCCGGTTCGGACTGGCTGCCCAAGCGCTCGACTCTCTATCCGGACCGCCTGAGCCGCGACGCCGTCATCCAGGCCGCCCTCCACGCCTTCGCGGAGCGCACTACGGGCAACGCGGAAAAGTTCCGGGGTCCTTCCGGAGAGGGGTTCACTATCGAGGGTTACTACCAGAATGGCCGCATCAGCACGGCCTATCCTCTCTTCACCCGTAATTGAGGAACGCTCGAGGAGCGAGGGAGACGCGATGCAGCTTGAATTCTACCGGGACGGCGCCGGCGATCCCCGCGCCCGTTGCAAAGGTCATGGCGAGGAGCTGGCCAGCTTCCTCGAGAGCGATCTTCAGGGCAGCGGCAAACAAGGACGCGCGATCCTGCGTGCCATCGCCAGCATCGAAGCCGGCAAGCTCGATGGCCGGGAGATCACCGGCAACTCCTACACCCTCACCCTCTCGCCTACGGGAGCCTCGCTGGTCAACGAGAACGTCGAGAACGCGAAACCCTACCGGCTTTCTCTCGCCGACCTCAAGGCGGCGGTCGCCGATTGGACTGCTTTCGTGGACAAAGGCTAGCTCGGCGGCGGCAGGGCGCAATCGAAGCTCGGCAGGCCGCCCGGTCCGGCCATGAGCTGGAGCAGCACGGTTTCCAGCTCGCGCAGGCTCGGAGTCTCCATCAGCACCTGGCGTTCGGCGGGCGAAAGGGGAATGGCGTGGGCGATGGCGGTGACGATCTCCGTGCCCGCCATGCGGTCCATGATGGTGAGGTCGAGATCCGTGTCGTTGGACTCGATCCGCTGCCGCACCAGGTTCTTGAGGACGAGGAAGTCCAACTCTTCCTCGACGAGGTCGGGATCGTCCACGAACTCCCCGTAGTCCACCACCACCCGCCGGTAGCCGCGGAGGCAGGGCGCTTCGCCCACCACCCGGAAGCGGATGATGCCCCCGGCGAGCACCAGGTACTGGTCCGGCTCCGGCTCGTGAGTTTCGCCGATGTAGCCCAGGCAGCCCACCGCATAGACGAAGGGCTGGCCCTTCAGGGGGGCCGACCCGAAGGTCGTCTCCAGCGGTTGGACGACGGCGATGTAGCGGTCGGCGTCCAGAGCGTCCTCCACGAGATTGCGGGTCGCCGGCCCGTCGGTGAGGAACGGCACGACCGTCCCCGGCAGCAGCAACGGCTGCTCCAAGGGAAACAGGGGGAGGATGGTCGGCAGCTCTTCCGGCTTCACGTGCCGCGATGATTCCAGATCTGCCGCCGGAGTGCAACGTCGGGCGAGCGGGGAGGGCATTCTCTCCAATGGGTACATGCCTTGGGCGAGTGGGGGGAGGCCTCTTCCCAGTTGGGCGAGGGCTCTCCCGAGTGGGGCCAAGCCTTCCCTTCTCGGGCGAGAGATTTTTCCAATAGGGGGAGGCCTTGCCCTTCTCGGGGCGAGGGTTTTCCCACTCGAAAAAGTCCTGCCCCCATTCGGGGGAGAGGTTGCCCCACTGGGGCGAGGCTCTTCCCCACTCGGACCGGCGCTAGTTCACCTGGGGCTGTGGGCCGTCCGGCGTGGTGGTGAGGAAGTTCACGGCGAGGAGAGCGAAGAGCAGCTCCAATAGGGCGCGGAAAGTGGGAGCTTCGAGCAGGGCCTGCTTCTCTGCGGGGGCGAAGGGCATGGTCTGGGCCATGAGGCGGATGATCTGGCGCGGCGGCATCGCCTCCAGATAGCTGAGGTCGCCCGGAGTCTGTTTCTTCCCGATCTGAACGAGGGCGGCCTTGATTCGCTCCAGGTTCCAGCCCTCGAGGTCCTCCTGCCGCTCTCCGAGGTCGGTCGCGAAATCCTGGTAGTCGATCTCGGCGCGCGGCAGGTCCTCCGTACCGGCGACGGGCAGCTCCCGCAGAACGCGGAACCGGATCACTCCCTCGAAGAGCACGTTGAGACAGTCTCCATCGCGCTCCAGCTCGTGGACCCGCGCAAGGCACCCCACCTCCTGGAACTGCCGGCTCCCCTGGGCCTCTCCCGACAGGATGAACCCCAGATAGCCGTCCGCTGCGGCCAGCGACTCCGTCAGCTCCATGTACCGCTCATCCGTGAGCACCAGCGGAAGCGTCGTCTCCGGCAGCAGAATGAACCGGTTGACCATCAGGAGATGGATAGTCTTGGGGAGGTCGTCGAGTCGCAGGTCGGAAGCCATGGCGGGGGATGATAGCAGGGGAGGGCGGGTGCGTCGTGCTGTCAATTGATGGTACCATCCGTGGTACCATGACGATATCGCGAGCCGTTCTCGATACCAACGTCATCGTCTCGGCGTTCCGCTCGCGGAGAGGACCGGCGTACCGTCTGGTATCCGAGATTAGCAGGCGCAACTTTGAGATCAGCGTGTCGGTCCCCCTGGTTTTGGAGTACGAGGAGGTCTTGCAGCGGGCGACGGGCCTCGGAGAGCAGGAGGTTTTGGACGTTCTGAGGTTTCTCTGTTCGGTTGCGAAACGGCAGGAGATCTTCTTCCTCTGGCGTCCAATTCTGCCCGATCCGAAAGACGACATGGTGCTGGAAGTGGCGGTTGCATCGCGAGCGGGGCACATCGTGACCTATAACGGTAAGGACTTCGGCGCTGCCGCAGGCTTTGGGATCGGGGTCCTTACACCTGAATCTTTCCTCCGAATCATAGGAGTCTAGAGAATGGCGACTCTGAGCTTGAGACTTCCCGACTCGATCCACCGCCAGCTCAAGGGTCTGGCAGACAAGGAGAGGGTTTCTATCAATCAACTTATTTCCACAGCGGTGGCTGAGAAGGTTTCCGCCCTCATGACCGTGGATTATTTGCAGGCCCTCGCCCGGGAAGGGAGCCGTGAGGCCTTCGACCGCGTCCTCGCCAAGGTGCCGGACATCGAGCCGGATCCGTGGGATCGCTGGACCTCGCCGGACGGCGTGTCGGTGACGAAAAGCTGACCGCAAAAAAGCCCGGCCTCGCGGCCGGGATGAAGCGGGTGCCCATCAGCAGATGGACTCCGTGACGGTCGTTGAGCTGCAGGCCGGAAGCCGTGGCGGAGGATGATCTGCAGGGTGGCGGGTGTGCAATTCAGCGAGACAGCTTGCCAAGGCGTTCAAGCGACTCGAGAGCTTTTCCCGATCGGCCACTGAAGTCACCCCGTTCCAGCCGGCGGCGCTGGGCTTCGCGGTAAAGCTGCCGTGCCCATTCTCCGTCGCCGTACTCCCGCATTGTGCGGACCCGGAGCTCTTTCCAGGTTTCGTTGTCCCGGTTGATCAGGACCCGGCCGGTCTCCATGATCCTCTGCCGCAGCACGACATCAGCCTCGTCGAGGAGTACGACGTCTACTCGTCCTTCGGGAGCCAGATCGGCGAGAGCAACGGCTACGTCGGCCTGGAGGTGGCGCCGGGTCCGGGAGTCCAGGCTGGCCGGTAGGACGGCCACGTCGAGGTCGCTGTCCGGACGGTGCGTGCCCCGCGCGCGGGAGCCGAAGACCACCAGGACGGAGATTCCGGAGAAGTCTTGCACGGCTCGGGTGATGTCTTCGGCGAGCTGCTCCACAGACGAATAGTAACCAGCCTCTGCAACTTTTCCCACAGCCCAGTCCAACCTTTCTCCAGAGGAGGAAGGACAGTGATGGGCTTCTGTGCATGAAGAGACTTGCCGTAGTCGCCATCGATAAATACGGCAGGAACGACCGGCTTGCATCGACGGTTCCAGAACTTGAGACCGATCCTAAACCGCCAGCAGTCAGGACCGTCCGAATTATGCCTTCACAGGATTTACGCAGCCATACCTTTTCGGTCTCGCAACAGGGCGCGAATCGTTGTTACTGCTTGGTCCGCGCCAATGGCAGGCACCTCCTCTAGCTGAGTCATCTTGCGCAGTTGATCGTTATCCAGTCTCACCTCGATATACTCTCCGCTGGCAACGGACAGTCTAAAGATTTGAGAGGTCGAGAGCTTTTGCCCGGTGGGTAGAGTAAAAGCCGAAGACCACTCGTAGGTCGCTACGGATACAATGTCCTGATACTGATACTCGCGAGTCGTCTCATTTAGCGAGATATCACGGATGAAATTATAGTCACAGGTGTACGCAGCGAGATGGCGTTCGGTTAGATAAATGATAATGAATTTGTGGACAGAAAATCTAAGCACACTGTCGTTGCCCACATGCCAACTCAGATCCTCTCTTGATATACCGTAAGTGGAGGTATCTAGCGTCGGAACCTCGATGACCAAAGGATTGACCAAATCACTCTCCGGGCCAAAGAGGTTGAGTCGGTTCTTTGCGTGCATTATAAGGCAGTCCCGGCTTTCATGGAACCATGCATCAATCTGGGTGTCAGGCGGCTGCGGCTGAAGGGCCGCTAGAGCCTGTTTATAGCGCTGATCGATCGAACTTAGCTGGACGACTCCGGCCACTGCTAGCCCCAGACCAACTAACAGGATGAACCATGCGGTTTTAGCTTCTGATCCGAAGCTCGAGCTCACGTGAGCTAGGGAGTTGAGAACGAATAGAGTCCCAATGATCAACAGCAAGACAGGAGTCTTTGCTGAAGGGCGATTCACTATCTCGAAGTACCTACGCAGGGCGAGCTCTTTATCGGTCTGATTAGGCCTCGTGTCCACGCGATTCCCCTTTAGACTGCTTATATAAACTTATTGACAGTGGCCAGAATATCGCCCGCCGGAAGGCGGACGTGTAAAAGCAGCGTCTTGACTTCTTTAGAATCAATATCTCCCCTTGCCTCAGATATGAGTTGATCGACGGCCGGCGGAGGTACCCTCAACCCATTACAGACGTAGTAATCGTACTTGACAGCTGCCAGAAGGATCTTGTAGTGAGACTTTTGGTCGTCCAGGTGGATGGCCGCGGTCAGATAGCTCTCGATTTGCCGGACCGTGGCAAGCATGAGGGACCGTGGCCTCCGCCCTCCGACGAGTGCTAGAGCTAAATAATAGAGAATGTCCGCTTCGTGAGTCGTCTTGCCCAGGGCGCGTTGGAGAGAAGCTATGGCGAGATCGTACAGGCCTTGGTCCAGATAGCTCAAACCGAGAGCGAAATGATACTGAGCCTGCTCTGGATGATCGATGACCCGGCTTTCGTAGCGCTGGCGGATCGTGTTCTTTGTGGCAGGATCCACTCCGTCGAAATCGGCGAGCGTGAGGTGGATGCCTCCCTCGATATGGTGGCCTTGGCCCCCAATGGTGATCCCTCCGGAACCGCCTACCGTGGCGTGACCGGAGACCGCGGGCGATTCGCGTCCGGCGGCGGGGTGTGGTGGGAGAGGCTCCGAGGCCGACGCCGCCGGGGAGAAAATCCGACCATCGGGGACGCTCATAAAAAGGGCGGGCGTGGCCCATTCGTACGACGTTGGAGAATCGAGATGGACGGCGAGGCGTGCCTCGGCCACTGCGGCATCCACGGGGAACGCTTGGGCCAGCATCTCGTAAAGCCGCTGACTGAACACCAGGGCGGCCTGGTCTGAGATCGGAATCTGCATGGCAAGGATCGCCGGCACGCCGGCCAGGGCGAGCGCCGATGCCGATCCGCTGAATGGATCCAACTCGGGATTCTCGGAAATCTGGGCCGTTCGGCAGGCATTGAGAAAGACGAGCCGCAGGCTCGGCAATCCCTTGAGCGCTTCCGCCAGCACGCCGGCCCCGACCGGCTGAGGCCTACGCAGTGAGTCCTCGAAGAGTAAAGAGCCTTCCCCTGCGGCGGGATCGAAGCTACCGTGCCCCATGTAGTGGAAGACATGAGCATCGAATTTCTGGAGTGCCGAACGGACCTCGGTGAGCGATGGACTCCTGAGGATCTTCAAACGGATTCGGGAATTCCCTCCGAGAACGGTCTCCATCTGCTCGCATTCTCGTTCGAGGTCGAGGCCCGTGGTTCCTTCGGGATTGGCAAGGGCGACGAGGATGCGCAGTTGGGAGGTCAGCTCCAGGGGAGTGGTCAGGCGAGGCACCTCCAGATAGCGCACCACCGGTGTGAAGCGGCTTCTCGCGAGAAAATCCCGGGTATCGAGGCGGTAAAGAAGCTCCCAGGGGAGCGAGAGGATCTGGCGACTGGCGGGATCGAGGGGATCGAAGATCAATCGAATCCGCAGCCCGAGGTCTTTTTGACCCTCGATACGTCCAAGGCTCAGGAGGAAAGTCCAGAGAAGGTCGTCGCGGAAAAGGGCTCGGAACAGTGCTCCGCCTACGGCCTCGGGTGACGAGTCCGAGCTCGCCTGCTGCGGGGCCTTGGCCCCTCCAAGATCCCGAGGTCCCGAGATCGTGAGTGCGAGCCCCTCCGGAGGAATGAGATCCTTGAGGTCGAGGTGGACGTCGCGGCAGCCGTAGGGCGAGCGTACGACTTGGACGACGTAGGCACCGGCACCGTCAGGCCGTAGCCGGAGGGCGAGCTCTTCGAAGGTCTGGATGGGTTCGTCCATGGCCGGGTCTTTCCTCGCATCTCTAAGGACACTTCGGCCACGAAGTTGGGTGTTATCCTGAAATGAAAAAGCCCGGCCTCGCGGCCGGGCTTTTCGACTTCAAAGAGCTGTATCGAGATTACACCCCCACCGCGACCTCCGCTTCCTTGGGGTTCTCGATCTCCACCGCGAGCGTGCCGCCCTTGACGTCGACCCGGAGGAGCGCTCCGTCGTGGACGTCGCCGGCGATGAGCGCGCGGCCGATCTTCGACTCCAACTCGTGCTGCAGGTAGCGCTTCAAGGGTCGGGCACCGTAGACCGGATCGAAGCCTTGGCGCGCCACCAGGACGCGGGCGGGCTCGGAGAGCTCCAGGCGGATGCCACGGTCCTCCAGACGCTTTCTCAAGTCCTCGGTCTGGAGGTCCACGATGCGCTCGATCTCAGGGAGCGTCAGCGTGCGGAAGAGCACGATGTCGTCCACCCGATTGAGGAACTCGGGGCGGAAGTGGCCGCGCAGCTCGCGCAGCACGGCGTCCCGCGCCGGCTCGGAGATCTCGCCCGACGGCGTCATTCCCTCCAGCAGGTGATGCGAGCCGATGTTCGAGGTCATGATGATGACGGTGTTCTTGAAGTCCACCGTCCTGCCTTGCGAATCGGTCACCCGGCCGTCGTCGAGGATCTGGAGGAGCACGTTGAAGACGTCGTGGTGCGCCTTTTCGATCTCGTCGAAAAGGATGACGGAGTAGGGCTTGCGCCGCACCGCCTCGGTGAGCTGGCCGCCCTCTTCGTAACCGACGTAGCCCGGCGGGGCACCGATCAGACGCGAGACGTTGTGACGCTCCATGTACTCGCTCATGTCGATGCGGATCAGGTTGTCCTCGCTGTCGAAGAGCGACTGGGCGAGCATCTTGGCGAGCTCGGTCTTGCCGACGCCGGTCGGCCCCAGGAAGATGAAGGAGCCGATGGGGCGCCGCGGGTCCTTGATCCCTGAACGGGCGCGGATGACGGCGTCCGCCACCAGGCGCACGGCCTCGTCCTGGCCGATGACTCGCTCGTGCAGGATCTCGTCGAGCCGCAGCAGCTTGTCCCGCTCGCCCTCGACCAGCCGGGTCACCGGAATGCCCGTCCAACGAGAGACGATCTCGGCCACTTCCTCGTCCGTGACCTCCTCACGCAGCAGCTTGCCGCCGCTCTCCTGCTGACCCGTCAACATCGCCTCTCTCTCGCGAAGCTGGGCCTCGAGCTGCGGCAGCTTGCCATAGCGCAGCTCGGCGCTCTTGTTGAGGTCATACTGGCGCTCGGCGACCTCGATCTCCTGGCGTAGCTGTTCGAGCTGCTCGCGCAGGTCCCGCACCTCCTCGATCGATTCTTTCTCGGCCTCCCACTGGGCGCGCATGGCGTCGGCCTGGGTCTTCCGGTCCGCGAGCTCGCGGCGGAGATCTTCCAGCCGTTCCCGGCTCGCCTTGTCCTTCTCCTTCTTGAGCGCCGCCTCCTCGATTTCGAGCTGCATCACCCGGCGAGTAACCGCGTCGAGCTCCTGCGGCATCGAGTCGATCTCGGTGCGGATCATGGCGCAGGCCTCGTCGATCAGATCGATGGCCTTGTCCGGCAGGAAGCGGTCGGAGATGTAGCGGTTCGAGAGCACGGCCGCCGCCACCAGGGCGTTGTCCTGAATGCGCACGCCGTGGTGCACCTCGAAACGCTCACGCAGGCCGCGAAGGATGGAGACCGTGTCCTCGACGGACGGCGGCTCGACCATCACCGGCTGGAAGCGCCGCTCCAGGGCCGCGTCCTTCTCGATGTTCTTGCGATATTCGTCGAGCGTGGTGGCGCCGATGCAGTGCAGCTCGCCGCGGGCCAGCATGGGTTTGAGCAGGTTGCCCGCATCGGGCGAGCCTTCGGTTTTGCCGGCGCCGACGATGTTGTGGATCTCGTCGATGAAGAGGAGGATGCGTCCCTCGCTCTGCTTGATCTCATTGAGCACGGCCTTGAGGCGCTCCTCGAACTCGCCGCGGTATTTGGCGCCGGCGAGCAGCGAGCCCATGTCCAACGAGAAGAGGGCGCGGTCCTTGAGCCACTCGGGAACGTCGCCCCGCACGATGCGCTGGGCGAGGCCTTCGACGATGGCGGTCTTGCCCACGCCGGGCTCGCCGATCAATACGGGATTGTTCTTGGTCTTGCGCGACAGGATGCGGACCACGCGCCGGATCTCGGCGTCGCGGCCGATGACCGGATCGAGCTTGTTGCGCCGCGCCTCGGCCACGAGGTCGACGCCATACTTCTCCAGGGCCTCGTAGGCGACCTCCGGCATGGCGCTGGTGACCCGCTGGTTGCCGCGTACCGCCGTCAGCACGGCGAGGAAGGCGTCGCGGGTGATTCTGAAGCTCGCCAGCACTTTCCCGACGGGAGAGGAGGAGCCCTCCTCGATCATCGCCAGCAGCAGATGCTCGACGGAGACGTACTCGTCCTTGAGCCGCTTGGCCTCGTCCTCGGCGCGCAGAAAGATCTGCTGCAATCGCTGGGTGAGATAGATCTTGCCCGCCTCGGCACCGGGGCCGGAGACCTTGGGCCGGCGCGAAAGCTCGCGCTCGACCTCGGCCTTGAGCGCCTCGGTGGGCGCCTCCATACGGGCCAGCAGGCGGGGCACCAGCCCCTCCGGCTGCTCCAGGAGAGCGAGAAGCAGGTGCTCGCCGTCCACCTCCTGGTGGCCATAGCGCAGGGCTTTGGTCTGGGCGCTCTGCAGCGCCTCTTGAGATTTTTGAGTCAGCTTATTGATGTCCAATTATTCTTGCCTCCTTCCCTCGCTGGAATTTCCTTACATTTCCTTTTCGCGGGGCCGGAACTCCGATTCCTCCGCCAACTGCTCGAACAGCTCGCGCTCACGGGCGGAGAGCGGGTCCGGAACCACGAGGCGGATCTCCGCCAGCAGATCCCCCTTGCCGCCTCCCTGTAGGGAGAGGCCGCGGCCCCGCAAGCGGATCTTGCGACCGGAGGAGGTGCCCGCGGGGATCTTCACCCGCACGGGGCCGGTGGGTGTCTCGACCTCGGCCTCGCCTCCCAATGCCGCCTCCCACGGAGAGACGGGGACGGTCGTATGAATGTCCGCGCCGTCGACCTTGAACCGCGAATCCGGCTGAATTTCCACCTTGAGCAACAGATCGCCCGCCGCGCCGCCGAACCCTGGGTTTCCCTGGCCCGCCAAGCGGATCTTTTGACCGGAGCGCACCCCCGCCGGGATCTTCACCGACAGGGACCGGCGCTGGCCGGTCGCCGGATCGGAGATCGCGATCTCCTTCTCGCCGCCCTGGACGGCTTCCTCGACCGTGAGGGGGAGCGTCGCCTCGGCGTTACCGCCTCCCTGCTGGGCCCCGAAATTGCCGAACCCCGCGGGACCGCCTGTCGCCGCTCCCCGACGCGCGCCTCCGGGGCCGCCGCCGCCGAACAGCATGTCGAAGAAGGAGCTGAACCGCTCGCCGCCGCCCATGCCGCCAAGATCGCCGAAGTCGAAACCGCCACCACCCCCGCCGTCGCCGTAGTGAACGTTCCATCCCGGAGGAACGCCGCCGCCGCCCGACTGCCGAGCCCGGTTCCAGGCCGATCCATACTGGTCGTACTTCTGGCGTTTGTCCGGGTCTTTGAGAACCTCATAGGCCTCGCCGATCTCCTTGAACTTGACCTCCGCCTGGGGGTCTTTGTTCACGTCCGGATGGAACTTCCGCGCCAGCTTCTTGTACGCCTTCTGGATTTCGTCCTGAGACGCATCCTTCTTGACGCTCAGCGTGGCGTAATAGTCCTTGTAGTCCAATGAAGCGCTCCTCCTCCCAGAGACCTGCCCCCCCTCAGCCGCGAACCTTGAGGTCCTCGGACTAAGGTTTAGTGCTCAGGACTCACATTGTAGAACGGAAGAGGGGGAACGTCCATTCCCCTGGGTGCTGCACCACGCCTGTACCGGAATCGCGGAGGCCCCTCATCACCCCGGCCCTCTTCTCCCATCGCCCTCCCCCCGACCGGGAGAAGAGGGAGAACAGCAAGGACGCTCCATTCGAGCCCCCTGGGAGCGCCGGCGTCCCGCCGGCAACTAACTTCGCCGTTTTAGCCCCTCCTCTCCCGGTCGGGCGGGAGTGCGGTGGGAGAGGAGGGGTTGGGGTGGTGAGGGGCTCGGCGGCGGGAGGCAGGCTCGATGACTCGGGGTCCACCCGAATCGGCAGCCCCCTTCAGGGAGGGGTAAACCCGAAGTGCTCGTAGTTCTTGGCGATGAAGGCCTTCCACTTGTCCGGCACCTCTTCCATGGGGACGATGGCCTCGACGGGGCAGGCGTCGACGCAGAGGCCGCAGTCGATGCACTCCTCGGGATGGATGTAGAGCATCTCCCAGTCCTCGTTCTTGCCGTAGATGCAATCGACCGGGCAGACGTCGACACAGGCCGTATCCTTCACGCCGACACAAGGTTCCATGATGATATGAGTCATTTCCGAGGGCCTCCTTTGACCACGCGAGGATTATACCGGAGGCAGTTCCGGTCTCAAGAACGGTCCAGGAATCGCCGCGGCGAGAAGGCGGGGATCTCGGTTTCGCCGTCTTCGAAAGCCAGGCGGGCGACCTCGCGGGCCGTCCACGGGGCGAGAAGAATGCCGTTGCGGAAGTGCCCCGTCGCCACCACCGCCGGCCAGCCCGGCAGCGGCCCCAGGATGGGGAGGCCGTCGGGAGTGGCGGGGCGCAGACCGGCCCAGACCGTCTCCAGGCGAGCCCGTCCGATGCCGGGGAAGAGCCGCCGCGCGAAGGCGAGGAGATCCTCGACCCCCTCGACCGTGTTGTGCTTGTCGAAGCCCGCCTCTTCCTGCGTCGAGCCCACCAGCAGACCCGTGGCGCCGCGGCGGACGGAGTAGGAGGCGCCGCGCCGCACGCTGCCGGCCCACGGCCAGTCGACGCCGCCCAGCAGCAGCATCTGGCCGCGTACCGGGCGCACGGGGAAGGGGGGAAGCCCGGGGATGAGGCCAGACCAGGCGCCGGCCGCGAGCACCAGCAGCCGGGCCTCTTTGCGCCAGTGGCGGCCGTGGGCCAGAACGGTACCTTCCGGCCGACGCTCGACCCGCTCCACCTCGCTGTCATAGTGGATCACCACCCCCAGCTCCTGGGCGGCTCGAGCGAGGACGGCGCAGACCTGGACGTTGTCCACCCGGTGCTCGCCGGGAAGGAGGAGGGCTCGCCGGACCTCGGGGGTGATGTCGGGCACCCAGTGGCGAAGGGCGGAGACCTCGATCTCCTCGGCCCGCTCGCCGAGCTCCCTCGCCAAGGTCAGGAGGGCATCGAGATGGGGCTCATCCTCCTCTTCCAGGGCCACGAGCAGGGCGCCGCTGGTGTCGTAGTCGACCGTCAGGCCGGTCGTGCTCTCCAGGTCCGCCATCCAGGAACCCCACAAGTCGCGAGAGGCCAGACAGGCGTCCAGGAACGGGCCGCCGCCGCCGTTCGGCTCGCTGGCCTCATTGAGGGGGGCCAGCATGCCGCCCGCGGCGAGCGAGGCTTCGGCGCCATGGGGAAGGCGCTCGACCACTTCGACCCGCAGGCCGCGGAGGGCCAGCTCGCGAGCGCAGGCGAGGCCGATGATGCCGCCGCCGAGCACCAGGACGTCCGGATGGGTCAAGCGGCGGCCTCCTCTTGGAAGGCGGCGTCGAAGGCTTCCAGGGTGGCCGCGATTTCGGCTTCGCCGTGAGCGGTGGAGAAGAACATCGCCTCATAGGGCGACGGCGGCAGGTGGATGCCGCGGTCGAGGAGTTTGTGGAACACGCGCGCAAAGCGCTGCCGGTCCGTGGCGTCCACGTCCTCCATCCGGTGGAGCGGGCCGGCGGTGAAGAAAAGGCCCATCATCGCGCCCCGTCGCTCCACCCGGCAGGGGATGCCGTGACGGCGTCCGGCGTCCTCGATTCCCTCCTGAAGGCGGGCGCCGGTGGCCTCCAGCGCCTCATAGGGGCAGTCCTCGTCCTTGGCGAGCTCGCGCAGGGCGGCCCGGCCGGCGGCCACGGCCAGCGGATTGCCGGAGAGGGTGCCCGCCTGGTAGACGGGGCCGGCCGGAGCGATCCGCATCATGAGATCGCGGGGGCCGGCATAGGCGGCCAGCGGGAGCCCGCCGCCGATGACCTTGCCCAGAGTGGTGAGGTCCGGTGTGATGTCAAGGATGATCTGCGCGCCGCCCCAGGCCACCCGGAAGCCGGTCATCACCTCGTCGAAGATGAGCAGCGAGGCGTGGCGGTCGCAGAGGGCGCGCAGCCCTTCGAGAAAACCGGGAACGGGCGGCACGAGATTCATGTTGCCGGCGATGGGCTCGACGATGATGGCCGCGATGGTGTCGCCGTGCCGGGCGAAGAGCCCCTCGACGGCTCCTAAATCGTTGTAGGGAGCGAGGAGCGTGTCCGCCACCACCGCTCCAGGCACGCCGGGCGAAGATGGCACGCCGATCGTGGCGGCGCCGGAGCCGGCGGCGATGAGGAACGGATCGGCGTGGCCGTGGTAGCACCCCACGAACTTCACGAACCGGTTGCGCCCGGTGGCGGCGCGGGCCAGGCGGAGGGCCGACATCGTGGCCTCGGTGCCGGAATTCACCAGCCGCACCATCTCGACCGACGGCAGGGCGGAGACGATGACCTCCGCCAGCTCCACCTCGGCCAGCGTGGGAGCCCCGAACGCCGTGCCGCGCCCCAGGGCCTCTTCGATGGCGGCGACGATCGCCGGATGGCGGTGCCCCAGGATGTGGGGACCATAGCCGCCGATGTAGTCGATGTAGCGCCGGCCGTCCTCGCCTTCGAGATAGGCGCCCTGAGCCGAGCGGATGAAGACGGGATCGCCGCCGACGCCGCGGAAGGCGCGCACGGGAGAATTGACGCCGCCGGGGAGGACTTTCTCGGCGCGGGCGAGGAGGCTGCTCATTCCGCCCACCCCGCCGCCAGCAGCTTCGCCGCTTCCCGCGCCGCGTAGGTGAGGATGAGATCGGCGCCGGCGCGGCGGATGGCGATCAGGGATTCCATCATCACGCGGTCGTAGTCGATCCAGCCGCGCTCGGCCGCCGCCTTGATCATCGAGTACTCGCCGCTGACATGATAGGCGGCGAGCGGCAGGTCGAAACGCTGGCGCAGGGCGGCGAGGATGTCCAGATACGGCAGAGCGGGCTTGACCATCAGCATGTCCGCCCCCTCCTCGACGTCCGCCTCGGCCTCGCGCAGGGCCTCGCGGCCGTTGGCGGGATCCATCTGATACGCGCGGCGGTCGCCGAACTGCGGGGCCGATTCGGCGGCCTCGCGGAACGGGCCATAGAAGCCGCTGGCGAACTTCACGGCATAGGAGAGGATGGGGATCGCCGAGTGGCCGGCGCCGTCGAGCGCCTTGCGGATCGCTCCCACCCGGCCGTCCATCATGTCCGACGGCGCAATGACGTCCGCCCCGGCCTCGGCCAGGGAGACGGACTGCTTCGCCAGGTTCTCCAGGGTGGCGTCGTTGTCCACCTCGTGGCCGTGGAGCACGCCGCAGTGGCCGTGGTCGGTGTACTCGCAGAAGCAGACGTCGACGATCTTCACCAGATCCGGGAGTTCCTTCGAGAGCGCCCGCAGGGCGCGCTGGACGATGCCGTCCGGCGACCAGGCGGCGCTGCCCACGGCATCCTTGAAGTCGGGGAGGCCGAACAGCAGCAGAGAGCGGATGCCCTCGGCGAAGGCCTCCTTGGCGGTCTCCACGATCTGGTCCACCGACTGCTGGTAGACGCCAGGCATGGAGCCCACAGGCTTGGCGACACCTTCGCCGGGGCAGACGAAGAGCGGCAGAACCAGATTGTCCGGGGAGAGCCGGGTCTCGCGGACCAGGCGGCGCAGGGTCGGAGTGCGGCGAAAGCGGCGGAGTCGGGTCTCGGGGAAGCTCATGGCGCTCCGGTTGTATCGCGGAGGAGGGGGGGAAGGCAACGCCCCCGCTTGAACGAGCCCCCACCCCAGCGACAGGGTGGGGGCAAAGCGGGAGGAGCGTCAAGGCGTGGTGGTGCAGCCGCCGGCCGCGCTCGTGCAGTGGGCCGCGGCTCGGGTCGTGCAGATAGCCGCGCAGGAGGTGCTGATGCAGGACCCATTGACCAGCGTGCAGTCGACATCGGTGACGGCGCCGCCGTACGGCGCCATGAGCGTGTTCTCCTCGAGATGCCTGAGAGTTTCCCGGTTGAGCGTCAGCCTCTTCTTGGTCTTTCTCACAGTCTCTCCTCCTTCTGGGCCCTGAGGCCCGTGAAACAACGATCCATTGATCAATGTGCGTTTGGAGGAGCAAACGTGACGATTCTTCAATCTCTCTTCGAATCTGCCGAGGCGAGGAGTCGGGATATAGTCATGCCGCCCTGCGGCAGAGCGATGGTACGGCTGCGGAGCGGGAGGCGTAATGGAGCTCATGGAACGAATGGCCCGCCGCCAGCTCGTGGTCGTCACGGGCAAGGGCGGCGTCGGCAAGACGGTGGTTTCCGCCACGCTGGGGCGGTCGCTCGCCGCGTCGGGACGGCGGACCCTCGTCGTCGAGGTCGATCCCCGGGAGAACGTCCACCAGATGCTCGGCGTCCCTCCCTCGGGCGGCGCCATCGTCCAGGCCGAGTCGCGCCTCTGGGTGCAGAACTTGAAGCCCCGGCAGGTTTTGGATGAGGTCGTCCGCGAGCGGTTGAAGCTGGAGCTTCTGGCCCGGCGGGTGCTCGACAGTCCCGTCTACCACCACTTCGCAGCCGGCGCTCCGGGCCTCAAGGAGCTGGCGACGCTGGGCCACGCCCTGCGCCTGCTGCGAGGCCTGGGAGGACCGGGGACCCCGGATCTGGACACGATCGTTCTCGACGCGCCGGCCACCGGTCATGGGATCAGCCTTCTTGCCGCACCGCGGCTCGTTTCCGAGGTGATCACCAGCGGCCCCTTCTCCGTGATGGCCTCCGAGCTGGCGGCGCTCGTCGCCGATCCGCAGAAGTGCGGCATCGTGGTGGTGACCCAAGCCGAAGAGATGCCGGTCGAAGAGGCCCTGGAGCTGCGCCAGGCGCTACGCGAACGGGTGCAGCGCGATCCCGAGCTCCTGGTGGTCAACGGCCTCTATCCACCGGCGCCGCACCGCGTCCCGAGTGAGAGCGACAACGAGCTCGTCTCTCTCTGGCGCCGGAGACGGGAGCTCAACGAGCGCGAGCTGGCGCGGCTCAAAGCGGGCTGGCAGGGGCCGCGGATCGAGCTGCCGCAACTCCCGATCGATCGCGGACCGGCCCTCCTCTCGGCCCTCAGCCGTTGCTTCAAGGAGTCCGCCGGGCAACGACTGGGGGAGATGGGAGGAGGGGAGAGCGCATGGAGCTGATCTCCGACCGCTATCCGCTGATCATCGTCGTCGGCTCCGGCGGCGTCGGCAAGACGACCCTCGCCGCCTCCATGGCCGTGCTCTCCGCCCGCGAGGGGCGCGACACGCTGGTGATGACCTTCGATCCGTCGCTGCGCCTGAAGCAGTCCCTCGGGGTGGGAGACGAAGCAAAGCTGCAGGAAGTCAAAGTGGCCTTCGACGCTCCGGGCAGCCTCCACGCCAGCCTGCTCGACGCGCGCCAGACCTTCGATCGCCTGATCGAGCGCTACGCCCCGGACGAGGCGTCGCGCCGGCGGGTGCTCGAAAACCCTTTCTATCAGCACCTCTCGGGAACGCTGGGCGGCGTTCTGGAGTACATGGCCGTCGAGCGCCTGTTCGAGGTGGCGGGGAGTGGGCGCTACAAGCAGGTAATCCTCGACACTCCGCCCACCCGGCAGGCCCTGGACTTCCTGGAAGCCCCGGCGCGCATCCTCGGCTTCCTGGACAGCGGCGCCCTGCGCGTGGCCCTCCGCGACTGGTTCGACGAGGAGGGCCACCTGCGGGCCACCTCCCGCTGGGGCCCCCTCGGCCGCCGGGCCGAGCGCTTCCTCGACGACGTGGTGGGGATGGACCTGCTACGCGACATGGCCGAGTTCTTCCAGGCCTTCAGCCCGCTCTTCGAGGGCTTTCGCGAGCGGGCGAAGCAGGTCGAAGCGCTGCTGCGTTCGCCGCAGACGCTCTTCGTCCTCGTCTCCGGAGCGGGGGAGGAGCGCATTCCCGACACCCTCTTTTTCGCCCGCAAGCTGGAAGAGGCCGGCTATCACCTGGGGCCCGTCGTGGTGAACCGCGTCCATCCCCGTTTCGTGGTGGAAGGCGCCGCGTCTCCCGCGGCGGATCCCTGCCATCCGAACGGCTGGGAGCTCCTCGCCTGGGCTGGTGAGCGCGACCGCAAAGGTCTCGTCGAGCTCGCCAAGCTCTTCTCCCGCGAGCAGCCGCTGGTCGACGTCCCTCTGATGGCCGACGAGCCCACCGATCTCCCCGCCCTGGAAGCCCTGGGCCGCATCCTGGAAGAGCGGCTCGGCGCGTGGGAGGGGTACGTCAGCCGGTCATCGTAGAATCAGGCATGCCCAAACCCGACGACGAGGTCCCCTTCTATCTCTTTCCCTACCATGAGGCCCGCCAGAACGGGGCGAAGGGGATTCATGCGCTCCTTTGGACCAGCAAGGAGGGACAAACGATTCGTTTCGACGTCATCGCGCGGAGCTGTCCGCTGGCGGGGAAGCGGATACTCGACGTCGGGTGCGGGCGGGCGGATCTGCTGGGATATCTGCTGGAGCGCGGGATCGTTCCGGCCCATTACACGGGAATGGAGATGATCCCCGAGACGATCCGCTCGGCCCGCCGTCAGAAATACGAGCGATGCACGATCGTCGCGGCGGACTTCGTGCGCGAGCCGGAGAAGCTCATGGTGGGCGCCGACGTGGTGATCTTCTCGGGCTCGCTGAACACCCTCACGCGTCCGCAGTTCTATCGCGTCCTGCGCGCGGCGTGGGTTGCCACAAACCAGTGGCTGGTGTTCAATTTTCTCAGCTCCAAGTACTGGTGCGGCGAAGAGTGGCTGAGCTGGCACCGCCGCCAAACCGTCCTCGACTTCTGCCGCTCGCTCGGAGGCGAGCCGCGCTTCGAGGACGGTTACCTGATCGGCGACTGCACGGTCGCGGTGAAGAAGCCCGGCGCCGAGGGTTAGGCCGCCGGCGCCACGCTCCACTCACTACGGATTGCCGGGCGGCAGCATGCCGTTCTTCGCGACCGGAACACAGAGCTTGAGGCTGTTGCCGACGAAGACGGTCTCCGGGGCCACCCCTTTCGCGATCAGGACCGGGTTGAGATGGCGCAGCACCAGGTTTTGACCCAAAGGCGCGCCGGTGGCCGGATAGCAGAGGGTGTCGCTGTACTGAATGAACGGGAGGACGTTGGCCGGGACCGGCGCCTGGTTCTTGGTCACCGGGACGCAGAGCTGCTGCGGTGCCGGCCCGAGGCTCGAGATTTCCGACGGCAGAGTGGAGAGCAGGGGGTTCAAGTGGCTCAGCGTGAGCTTCTTGGACAGGTTCACTTCGCTGGTAACCCGGTAGCACTTGACGTCCAGGTACTGGACGAGCTGCAGGACCTTGTCGGGAGGATTGGCGGTGTTCTTGGCCACGGGCACGCAGAGCAGTTGCGGCTCTTGCACGGTCACCGCGACGTTGGGGCCGAAGAGGCCCGCCATTACGGGGTTGAGCTGCGTGAGGTTCAGGGGCAGGTTGAGGGCCGGCCCCGCGATGCCGTAGCACTTCCAATCGATGTACTGGATGAAAGGCAGGGTGTCCGCGGGGGGGGCGATGTTGTTCTTCTTCACCGGTACGCACAACTGCCGGGGATCCTGAAGGATGACGTTTTCGAAGGGCAACTGCATCTGGATGAAGAGAGGATTGAGGTGGTCCAGCCGTAGCGCCAGGTTCAGGGGTGAGTCGGTGATCTGATAGCACCGCTCGTCGAGGTTGTCCACGAACCGGCGAGGCGACGCCGGCAGTTGAGCCCGGACCGGCGCAGAGATGGCGATCAGAGTCACCAGGAAAAGACACGCAACGACCGCTTTGCTGACGAGTTTGCTCACCTTACACTCCTTTCAGAGAGTACGTATTCCCCTCTTACAACAAATACGGTGCCTGAATTGCTTGGAGCGGGACAAGCCACGGTCTTCTCGGGCTCGGAGTCCAGCCGCGCCGGCTGCCGGCCCGGAGAGCGGCGAGACTGGGTCGGCTCGGCTGAATCTCGGGTCCGGTTACCGGAACCGCGTCGCGGACCCCGCTCAGGCCGGGACGCACGCCGGAGGATTCTCCCCATGGGTCCAGTCAGCGCGCTCAGGAGCGAGGTCAGCGGCCCCGTGGGTCAACTCAACGGCCCTCAGGTCAGCGGCCCCGCGGGGCAAGTGAGCGGCCCCGTGGGTCAAATGAGCGGACCCGTGGGTCAAATGAGCGGACTCAATCCACGCCTCCGTACGGGAGGCGACGCTTGCTTGCGGCGATGCTTGAGCTGCGCCACCGAGTTTCAATCCACGCCTCCGTACGGGAGGCGACTGATTCGAGGTTCGCGTACTTGGCATCGGCGATGTTTCAATCCACGCCTCCGTACGGGAGGCAACTGGGACACCGACATGGTGCGCATCACCATGCTGAGTTTCAATCCACGCCTCCGTACGGGAGGCGACGGTTGCAAGGCCCCGCCCGCGCTGCGTGGAGAGAGTTTCAATCCACGCCTCCGTACGGGAGGCGACAGGAGTTGCCGAGATCGATCGCCCGCCACCAGTCGGTTTCAATCCACGCCTCCGTACGGGAGGCGACATCGTCAATTCTTTGATCGCCTTGACGATTGACATGTTTCAATCCACGCCTCCGTACGGGAGGCGACATCGTCAATTCTTTGATCGCCTTGACGATTGACATATTTCAATCCACGCCTCCGTACGGGAGGCGACAAGCGCTTGCACTTGGCTGGTCAGCCAGTGCTCGGTTTCAATCCACGCCTCCGTACGGGAGGCGACTCTCGGTGGCCGAGCTGCGCGCCGAGATCCAGGAGTTTCAATCCACGCCTCCGTACGGGAGGCGACGGTCGATGCCAGCGAGGAGCGGCTCCAAGCTCACGTTTCAATCCACGCCTCCGTACGGGAGGCGACCCGCCGGATCTTGACTAATCCTCTCGGTTAACTTGTTTCAATCCACGCCTCCGTACGGGAGGCGACAGGTGCTGGAGATCGCGCGCGGCGCCGGAGCGCTGTTTCAATCCACGCCTCCGTACGGGAGGCGACAGCATCTTGCAGGCCCAGCTATGCCGGAGGTCATGGTTTCAATCCACGCCTCCGTACGGGGGGCGTGGGAGGCAGTCCGGGGGTGTCCGAGAGGGGTCTTCACGGTTTTGTGTGGGCAGTTAGTGGCGTAGCGGGGGGAAACTGGGCGGTTTACCACCCGGTGAGTGCTCAATCCTGGCGGGGGGCTGAAGCTAGGCGGGCAGATCGGGCGTTGGCAGTCCGCTCCCAGGAT
>DASYJD010000022.1:0-22394 GCA_035996875.1 Thermoanaerobaculia bacterium | reverse complement strand
TCGTGGTAGGCGCGCTCTGCGTCCTGCCCGCGGAAGAGGAAGCCCTCGATCTCGTTGGCGGCGTGGGCGACCATGCCGTCCTGGCTGTACAGCTTGTCGGCGTAACCCTTGAGCGCAGCCCGCATGTCGGCGCTGTACGGGCTGCCGTCGCGCTCGCGGACATCGCCGAAGACCAACACCTTGCCGGAGCCGAAGACGTCCGACGGCAGCCAGTAGAAGGCCGGCCAGTCGATCGCCAGACGCAGGTCCGACTCCTGCTGCCGCGAGAAGCCGCGGATCGACGAGCCGTCGAAGGTCAGATTGTCCGCCGCCTTGAGCAGGAACTTCTTGTCATAGTCCAGCATGTGCAGCCGGCCTTCGAGGTCGGTGAAGCACACGGTGACCGCCTTGATGCGCTTCTCGTCGTTGAGATAGCGCATCCGCTGTTCGCGGACCACGTCGGCGGGGCGCCGGGCCAGCCGCTCCTCCTTGGCCTCGAGGTTCATCTCCTCCAACTGGTCGTAGGGGATCTCCAGAAAGTCGCGCAGCCCCGGATGCGAGGCGCGGGGCGCCGGCCGCGCCATCTCCTCCAGCTTCTCCGGGGTCATGGCGGCAAGTGCCTCGGCTCGACTCGGTTCCGTTGGGTGCATGGTTTTCCCTCCTTGGATCGGCATGCTGTCTTCTGGGCTAGATTCTACACGAACTAATCTAGCCGTCAAGACAGTTAAGCTAAACATGCGCCTGGATAGCTTAATTGTGGAACTTGATCCTGCTGCGCGCCTCTGCGTCGCCGAGGGGATAGGGGCCCTGGACCGTCGCGGCTAGGAGTTGCCTCCCCCCTCCCTCGGGTGGCTTGGCCGCCACCTTCGGCGCCATACCCGGCTGGTAGAGGATCGGCCGGTTCGCCTTGTCCTTCGCGTCTTTCACGATGCGCCGCACGTCCGCCAGGAGCTTGCGGGCGTCGTAGACGATGCCGTCCTTGATGGTGTATTTGACGCCGCCGGTGCGGATCACTTCGTTTTTCTCCGTCACCTTGATGACGCCCGTGCCGTAGAGGACGGCGAGGTTTTCGACTGGGTTCTCCTCCACTACCACGAGGTCTGCGAGCTTGCCCGGCTCGACGGTGCCGATCTCCTTGTCCATCCCCAGCGCTTCCGCGCCCTTCAAAGTGGCGGCGCGGATCACCTCCAGCGGATGGAAGCCCGCTTCGCGCAGCAGCTCCAGCTCGCGGATGTAATCGAAGCCATAGAGCTTGTAGATGAAGCCGCTGTCCGAGCCCGCCGTCACCCGGCCGCCGCGGTTTTTATATTCGTTGACGAAGGTCATCCACAGGCGATAGTTGTTCTTCCAGTCCACCTCGTTCTCGGTCGTCCAGTAGTACCAGTAGGCGCCGTGATTCTGGCGGTTCGGCGCGTAGAAATCCCAGAGCGAGGGCAGCGTATATTCGTCGTGCCACTCGGCGCGGCGGGCGCGGGCGAGGTCGCGGCTGGCCTCGTAGATGGTGAAGGTGGGATCGATCGTGAAGTCGAGCGCGAGAAGCTCGTTCATCACTTCGTTCCAATGCGGCGAAAACGGCGGCGCGGCCTGCTTCCACAGGCGGCCGGCCTCGCCGAAGCGGTCCGCTTCGTTGGCGTAGTTGTAGGTGACGGGATAGTCCTGGATGGTGCGGTCGGCGAACAGGGCCTCGGGCAGGCCGTACCAATGCTCCATGCTGGTGAGCCCCCAGCGCGCCGAGGTCAGGACGTTCACGCGGGAGACGTCCATCTGCGCATGATGGCAGGCGCTGCGCAGCCCCTTCTTCTTGATCTCGTCGATGGCGGCCTGCATGATGTCTGGCCGGTAGCCGAAGAACTTGACGCCGTCGCAGCCTTTGGCGGCAATCTCGTCCACCCACTTACGGCCCTGCTCGGGAGTGACGATCGGCGCCTCCCTCCCCATGCCGAAGAAGATGTAGGCCTTGATGCGGGGCGCCGTGATCTCGTTCTTCGCGCTCTTCGCCCGCTGATCCAGAACCCAGTCCATGCCGTTGCCGCTGCCGGGATCGCGGACGGTGGTGATGCCGTGGCCCATCCAGAGCTTGTAGACGTACTCGGCGGGCGTGCCCTGCTCCTTGCCGCCGATGTGGCCGTGCATGTCGATCAGGCCCGGCAGGACGTACATGCCGTGGAGGTCGATCTCCTTGTCGCCCGCCTCGGCCTTGGGCCGCTTCTTGGCGTCGATCTCGACTCCGGGGCTGCCCACGACTTCGACATCCACGATGCGGTTCTTCTCGATGATGATGTCGACCGGCCCCACGGGCGGCGCGCCCGTGCCGTCGATCAGCGTCGCACCGCGGAGGATTAGCCGCTTGAAGGGGCCGTCGCCTTCAGCGCGGGGCGGCGCGGGGAGAATGGACGAGTCTTCCTTGGGCTTGGCCGCCTCCGGTTTCTTGTCCTTTGCCGCCTCCGTGACGGCGTTCGCCGACGGTGTCAGCGTGAGACAGCAGGCGGCGAGCAACAGGGATGGCCACATCCTCTTCATGAATCGAGCTCCTTCGGGTAGATCGGCGGCGCCATCCTCTCAGAAGGCGCGGGGAGGGGCAAGGGACGG
Organism: Thermoanaerobaculia bacterium; assembly: GCA_035996875.1. GTDB lineage: Bacteria > Acidobacteriota > Thermoanaerobaculia > Multivoradales > UBA5704 > DATARR01. The sequence continues at coordinate 19,826 of DASYJD010000022.1, read as the reverse complement.
AGTAAGATGAAGACAAACCTGCGATGAGCCAGCACCCTACGGTCTCGCCGACGTCGTTCACCGTCCCCTGTCCCGGCTGCGGTCAGAGGCTGCGGTGCACCGTGGGCACCGAGATGCCGGCGCGGCTGCGCCTTCAGTGCGCGGCCTGCAAGAAAGTCTTCGGCGTGCGGCGGCCCGGGGCTCCGCCGGTGGACTCAGATGCTTCCGTGGGCTCCCTCGGTATCAGCCCGCCGACTCTCATCGCGTTCCCCACCGAGCCAGCCGGCTCCGGGAGCCTGGCCGGATCGGCCTCCGTGATGTCCGCGACGTCCGCGCCCTCCGCAGTCCAGCAGCGAAGCGCGGACGAGCCCGGCTTTACCGCAGGCGAGCTGCTCGCCGGCCGCTACCGGCTGGTGCGTTTCATCGCTCGCGGCGGCATGGGCGAGGTGTACGAGGCGGAGGATCTGGAGCTGAAGGAGCCGGTCGCCCTGAAGACCGTGCGCTGGGACGTGGCGCGGGACACCCTCGCGGTCGAACGCTTCAAGCGCGAAATCCAGCTCGCCCGCAAGGTGACTCATCCTAACGTCTGCCGCATCTTCGACGTCTCGCACCACCGGGAGGAGGGGGCGGCGGAGCCCACGATCTTCCTCACCATGGAGCTGCTTCCCGGAGAGACGCTCTCGCAACGGCTGCGCCGGGACGGCCCGATGCTCCCCGGCGAGGCGCTGGTCATCGCCGGCCAGATCGCCGAGGCGCTCAACGCCGCGCACCGGGTCGGAGTGGTTCATCGCGACCTGAAGCCGGGGAACGTCGTGCTGGTGGAGGGCCGTGCCGGCAGCACCGCGGGCGTTCGAGCGGTCGTCACCGACTTTGGACTCGCCCGCCTGGATTCGGCCGATCCGGCGGCCGGCCAGAACCTCACGCTGACAGGCGCGGCGGGAGTCGTCGGCACGCCCGCCTACCTCGCGCCGGAGCAGGTCGAGGGAGGCGAGATCACGGCGGCGGTGGATCTCTTCGCCTTCGGCATCGTGCTCTACGAGATGCTCACCGGCACCGTCCCCTTCCTGGGGGAGAACGCCCTGTCGACGGCGGTCAAGCGCCTGCGGGAGGCGCCGGTGCCGCCGCGCGTCCACGCCCCGGGCCTTGATCCGCGTTGGGAGGCGGCCATCCTGCGCTGCCTGGAACGCGATCCGGCCGCCCGTTTCCCCACCGCGCCCGAGGTGATCCGCGCTCTCGATCAGCCGCTGGAATCGGCGACCGTGATGACCGCGATGACGCCCCGGCTCGTGCCGCCGATCTCTCAGAGTTTGCCGGCGCCGGGCGGGATCCCGACTTCGCCTCTGGCGAGGAGCCGTCCCGCGGGTCCCGGCGGAACCCGGCGCAAGCTCCAGATCGCGGCCTTCGCGGCTCTCGCCCTCGCCGCCGTGGCCGTGGGCTGGGTGCGCTACGGCCAGTGGCGAGAGAAGCAGGCGGCACTCGGCCAACATCTTCCCCTGCCGGCCACCGACATCACGCCCCGCCGCTCGGTCGCCGTCCTGGGATTCAAGGATCTCTCCGGACAGCCCGGCACGGCATGGCTGTCGTCCGCTCTCTCCGAAATGCTCTCCTCCGAGCTCGCCGCGGGCGGCGGACTGCGGGTGGTGGCGGGCGAGAACGTGGCCCGGGCGAAGGTCGAGCTGGGCTTGGGAGCCGCCGAGAGCCTGGCCGCGGACACCCTGGGCCGGGTGCGCACCCTGCTGGGCAGCGACGCCGTGGTGCTCGGCTCGTACGTCGCGCTCGGGGGCTCCGAGAGCCAGCCGGGGAGCCGGCAGATCCGGCTCGACGTCCGCCTGCAGGACACCAAGGCGGTGGGAGAGGCGGCGACGACGGTGACGGAGACCGGAAGCGAGGGCCAGCTCTTCGCTCTCGTGTCGAAAGTGGGCAAGCGGCTGCGCCGGCACTTGGGGGTCGAGGAGGAAGAGACTCACAACGGCGATGTGCGCGCGGCTTTGCCGGCGAACCCTGACGCCGCCCGCTTTTACTCTCAGGGAATCGAGCGGTTGCGCCTCTTCGACCCGGTGGGTGCCCGCGATCTCTTGTCGCGGGCGGTGGCGGCCGAGCCCGGCAACGCTCTCAGCCACTCTACGCTCGCCACCGCCTGGAGCGCCCTGGGCTACGACGCCAAGTCGCGGGACGAGGCCAAGGCGGCGTTCGATCTCTCGGCCAATCTGCCCCGCGAGGAGCGCCTGCTGATCGAGGGCCGCTACCGTGAGGTCGTTCAGGACTGGGACCGCGCCAGCCAGACCTGGTGGAAGCTGTGGTCCCTGTTCCCCGACAACCTCGATTACGGCCTGCGCCTCGCCGCCGTGCAGACGTCCGCCGGCCGCGTGGCGGACGCCCTCGCCACCACCGCCGCCCTGCGCACTCTCCCCGCGCCGTCCCGGGGCGATCCCCGCATCGACCTGGCCGAGGCCATGGCGGCGGGCGCCGGCGCCGACTTCAAACGCCAACAGACGGCGGCGGCGCGCGCCGCCGCCCGCGGGGCCACCCAGGGCGCGCCGCTCCTGGTGGCGCAGGGCCGGCTCCTGGAATGCCGGGCGCTACGCAACCTCGGCCAGGGGGATGCGGCGCTCGCCGCCTGCGAGGCGGGGCGCAAGCTCCACGAGCAGGCGGGAGACCGGGCCGGCGTCGCCGAGGCGCTCACCCACGCCGCCAACGTGCTCTATGACCGCGGCGACCTGCCGGGGGCCGGCCGATACTACGATCAGGCGCTCGCCACCTACCAGGAGATCGGCAACCGGGGGGCCGAGGCGGGAGCCCTCAACAACATCGCCGTGGTGCTCAGGAGCCAGGGCGACCTGGAACGCGCCCGCCAGCTCTACGAGCAGGTGCTGAAGATCAGCCAGGAGATCGGCAGCCGCGGCGGCGAGGCCACCGCCCTCAACAACCTCGCCGGCGTACTGCTGCGCCGTAGCGAGCTCGACGCGGCGGCGAAGCTGTTCGACCAGTCGCTCGCCATCCGCCGCGAGCAGCAGGACCGCTCCGGCATCGCCTACGCCCTGGACAACCTCGGCGTCGTGCTGCGCCGCAAGGGCGATCTCGGCGCGGCCCGCAAGCGGCACGAGGAGGCCCTCGCCATCCGGAAGGAGATCGGGCAGAAGATCGGCGAGGTGGCCTCGCTCAACAATCTCGGCGCCGTGCTCCTCGATCAGGGAGAGCTGAAGGCGGCCCGCAGCGATTTCGAGGCCGCCTCGCGCCTCGCCCGCCAGACCGGCAACAAGAGCGCCTCCGCCTACTCGCTGTTCGGCCTGGGCGAGGTGCTCGCCCGCGAGGGCCGCGACGCCGAGGCCCGGCAGCAGCACGAGCAGGCCCTCGCCCTGCGCACCCAGCTCGGCGAAAAAGGGACCTCCGCCGAGAGCCGGCTCGCCCTGGCGGGGGTGCTGCTGGACTCGGGAGACCTGGCGCGCTCCGCCGATCTCGCCCGGGCCGCCGCGGAGGAGATGAGCCGGCAGGGGGCCTTGAGCGATCAGGCCCGCGCCCTCGCCCTCACCGCCCTCGCCGCCGGGGGACGGGGCGACACCGCGTCGGCCCGAGACGTTCTCGGCCGCGCCGGGACCCTCGTCCAGGGTGGCCAGGACCTCCTCGCCCTGCTCACCGTCGAGCTCGCCGCCGCCCGCGTGAACCGGAGCGACGAGCCCGTGCTGCGGAGAATCGCTGAGCGGGCCACCCGGGCCGGGCTCCTGGACGTGCGCCTCCAGGCCGAGCTGGCACTCGCGCAGCGGGCCGCTCAGGGCAGGGGCGGTATCCGCGGGGATGGCGGCGCGAAGCTCGCTGCCCTGCGGAAGGAAGCGGAAGGCCTGGGCTACGGCGCCATCGCCAAGAAGGCCAAGAGCGGCTGAAAACACAAACGGCCGGCGCTCGGTGCGCCGGCCGTTCTCTCATTCCCTCGCGGGAGAGACTGTCTACACGCTCTTCTTGGGGGAGGAAACCTGGGCTCGCCCTTCCTTCTTGGTATGGACCTTCGGAGCATCCTTCTTGGTTTCCCGCTTGGGCTTCGGCTTGGCCTCGGCCTTCGGCGCGGCCTTGGCCTCCTTCTTAGGCTTGGGCTCCTTGGCCTTCGCGTCCTTAGCCTTGGGCTCCTTGGCCTTCTTGGTGTCCTTCGGCGTCTCGGGCTCCGCGACGACGGCCTCGCGCTCCACCAGCTCGAGCACCGCCATCTCGGCTCCGTCGCCCTGACGCGGTCCCAGCTTGACGATGCGCAGGTAACCGCCCGGCCGCTCCTCGAAACGCGGCGCGATGTCGTCGAACACCTTTTTCACCAATTCGCGCTTCAACACCCAGCGCAGCACCCAACGCCGGTCGTGAATCGTGCCGTGCTTCCCGCGGGTGATCACCCGCTCGGCGATGGGGCGAAGCTCCTTGGCCTTGGGGAGGGTGGTGATGATCTTTTCCTTCTCCACCAGGGACTGGAGCTGGTTGCGGAACAGGGCCTCCCGGTGAGAGGAGGTCCGCCCGAGCTTTCTGCCTTTGACTCCGTGACGCATGGTTAAGTCCTCTCCTCAGGGCCCGATCAGGCCGAAGCTCCGACACCGGAGGAGCGCTCCGGCACGTCCATTCCCAGGGAGAGACCGAGCCTGTCGAGGACTTCCTGGACCTCTTCCAGAGACTTTTTGCCGAAGTTCTTGGTCTCCAGCATGTCCTTCTCGGTCCGGCGCACCAGGTCGCGGAGTGTGTGGATGTTGGCGTTCTTGAGCGAGTTGGCGGAGCGCACCGAGAGATCGAGCTCGTCGATGTTCTTCGCCAGCAGGGCGTCGAGGCCCGCGAGCTCTTCGCGGCCGAGCTCGCCGCCGTCGTGGCGCAGGCTCTCCTCGGTCTGGATGAAGATGCCGAGGTGATCCTTGAGCAGCATGGACGCGAGCGACACCGCCTCCTCGGGGCGGACCGTACCGTTGGTCCAGACCTCGAGGATGAGGCGCTCGTAGTCCGTGGTCTGGCCCAGACGGGCGGCCTCGACCCGGTAGTTGACCCGCCGCACCGGGCTGTGGGCAGAGTCCACCGGAATCCAGCCAATGCCCATCGACTCGTCGAAGTTCCGGTCGGCCGAAACGTAGCCGCGGCCCTTCTTGATCTGGGCCTGGAGCTTGAGCCGGCCCTCCTCGTTGACCGTCGCGAGGTGGACGCTCGGGTCGAAGATCTCGACCTGCGGATCCTCGTTCATGTGGCCCGCCGTCACCGTGCCCGGCCCCTGGATATCGATGGACAGGACCTTCGAATCCTCCGAGTGGAGGGTGATGGCCATCTGCTTGAGGTTGAGGATGATGTCGGTGACGTCCTCCTGGACGCCTGGGACCGACGAAAACTCGTGCAGCACGCCCTCGATGTTGACGGCCGTGATGGCCGCGCCTTCGATGGACGACAGCAGGCAGCGCCGCAGGGCGTTGCCGATGGTGGTGGCGAAGCCGCGCTCGAACGGCTGGGCCGTGAACCGGCCGTACGTTCCCGTCAGCGTCTCCGTATCGACCTCAACGCGCTTGGGGCGTTGAAAACCTTTCCAAAGCATAGAGACTCCTTCCCTGGTTTCTTGCTCCCGATCAGCGGCTGTAGAGCTCGACGATCAACTGCTCCTGGATGGGGAGCTTGATGTCCTCACGGACCGGGAGGCGCAGCACCTTGCCGGTGGTGTTCTCCGCATCCAGCTCCAGCCATTCCGGAACGCCCCGGCCCCGCGCCGTTTCAACGCTGGAACGGATCAGCGGGTTCTTGCGGCTGGCATCCTTGATCGAAATCGCCTGCCCGGCCTTCACCTGATAGGAGGGAATGGTGATCTTGCGTCCGTCGGCATGCACGTGGCCGTGGCGGACGAACTGCCGCGCCTGGGCGCGGGAAGCGGCGAAACCCAGGCTGTAGATGACATTGTCCAGCCGGCGCTCCAGCATCACCAGCAAATTCTCGCCGGTGATCCCTTTACTGCGGTCGGCTTCCTGAAAATAGGTGCGGAACTGCGCTTCGAGCACCCCGTAGATGCGCTTCACCTTCTGCTTCTCGCGGAGCTGCAGGCCATAGCCGAGCGTGCGCCGGCCGCGGCGCGTGCCGTGCTGGCCGGGCGGGAAGTTGCGGCGCTCGACGGCGCACTTCTCCTTGAAACAGCGGTCCCCTTTGAGGAAAAGCTTCATCCGTTCGCGCCGGCACAGCCGGCAGACGGGTCCGGTATATCTTGCCACTGGATCTCTCCTTGACGTCCTCTCCCCGAGGCTACGGGGACTTCAACTTGGGAAGACGATGAAGGGCGACTCGATCGCCCTTCGGCTTAGACTCTTCTTCTCTTGCGCGGCCGGCAGCCGTTGTGCGGAATGGGGGTGACGTCCTTGATCGACTTCACCTCGATGCCCGCCGCCTGCAAGGCGCGGATGGCAGACTCGCGGCCCGCTCCCGGCCCCTTGACCATCACGTCCACGGAGCGCACGCCGGTGTCCTTGGCAGTGTTGCCCGCGTTCTGCGCCGCCACCTGCGCCGCGAAGGGCGTGCCCTTGCGCGAGCCCTTGAAACCAATCCGGCCGGCCGACGACCAGCTCAACAGGTTGCCCTCCGGATCGGAGATCGAGACGATCGTGTTGTTGAACGTCGCCTGGATGTGCACGATGCCGTGGGGCACCACGCGCTTTTCCTTCTTCTTGGCGCCCTTCCGGTCCTTCTTGCCTTCCGCTTTGGCCATCTGGTAATCCCCTGATTTCCCTGATTACTTCTTGGTCGCCTTCTTCTTGCCCGCCACGGCGCCGCGACGCGGACCTTTGCGGGTGCGAGAATTGGTCTGGGTCCGCTGGCCACGCACCGGCAGGCCCTTCCTGTGACGGACGCCGCGATAACAACCGATCTCCATCAGGCGCTTGATGTTCTGGCTGATCTCCTTGCGCAGATCGCCTTCCACCCGCCCTTCGTCCGTAATGACCTTACGGATGCGCCGTGCCTCGTCCTCGGTCAGGTCCCTGACCTTGGTGGTTTCCGGCACCTCGGACTTCGCGCAGATGTCCTGCGACCGCGAACGGCCGATTCCGTAAATGTAAGTGAGCCCGATCCAGACCTGTTTGTTCTGCGGCAGGTCGACTCCTGCAATGCGTGCCATAGCGACTCCCTATCCCTGACGCTGCTTGTGTTTCGGATTCTCGCAAATCACCCGCACGACGCCCTTGCGGCGGACGACCTTGCACTTGGGGCAGATCCGCTTGACCGATGAACGTACTTTCATGACCGACTTCCTTTCCGCTTTCCGAGCGTCCGCTTCTACGTCCAGCCGCCTACTTCAGACGCCTATTTCAGACGATAGACGATGCGGCCCCGGTTGAGGTCGTACGGCGACAGCTCGACCAGCACCCGGTCTCCCGGCAGGATGCGGATGAAATGCTTGCGCATCTTGCCCGAGATGTGCGCCAGAACCTGGTGCTTGTTTTCGTTGAGCTCCACCTCAACGCGGAACATCGCGTTGGGGAGCGGCTCCACGACCACCGCCTCGACCTCGATTGCCTCTTCTTTCTTGGACAAACGTCCTTCCTCTCCAGTGTTAAATCGTCCGGTCCGTTCCCAGCACCCGGGCCCCCGAAGGGATGACCGCCACCGAATACTCGAAATGGGCGGACAGCGAGCCGTCCTCGGTTCGCGCCGTCCAGCCGTCGGCGTCCATCTTCACGCCGCACTTGCCGGCGTTGATCATCGGCTCGATCGCCAGCACCATCCCCGGCATCAGCTTCTTGCCTCGGCCGGGAGCGCCGAAGTTGGGCACCTGCGGGTCCTCGTGCAGCGAAGTTCCGACGCCGTGCCCCGTGAACTCCCGCACCACCGAGAAGCCGTGGCTCTCGGCGTGATGCTGCACCGTCCAGCCGATATCCTGCAACCGCGCCCCGGGCCGCACCTGCGCGACGGCAAGGCGCAAGGCCTCTTCCGTCACCTTGAGCAGCCGCTTCGCTCCCTCCCCGATCTCGCCGACGGCGAAGGTCCGGGCGGCGTCTCCACAGTACCCCTTGTAGAAGACGCCGCAATCGATCCCCACGATCTCCCCCTCACGCAGCGGGACATCGCCCGGGATCCCATGCACGATGACGTCGTTGACCGAGATGCACAACGTCGCCGGATAGCCCCGGTAGTTCAGGAACGCCGGGACTCCTCCAGCACCGCGGATGACGCGCTCGGCGAGCCGGTCCAGCTCCCGCGACGTGACGCCGGGAGCGATCTTGGCCCCGACCTCGTCCAACACCTGATGGACGATGCGGTTCGCCCGGTCCATCAGCTCGATCTCGCCGGGAGTCTTGAGGATGACACCCATCAAAGGATTCCCTCGGTCCCCTCGATCCCGAAAATGCCGAGCATCTGCGCCGCCACGTCCTCGACCGGACGATTCCCGTCGATCTGCCGGAGCAGAAGGCGCTCCCCATAATAACCGATGAGTGGCGCGGTCTTTTCCCGGTACTGCCGCAGCCGCTCCCGGACCACCTCTTCCTGGTCGTCGGCCCGCCCCCGCAGCACCGTCCGCCGGACCAGCTCGTCCTCTGGTACATCGACGAGGAGCACCGCAGACAAAGACAATCCGGCGTCGCGAAGAATTCCCGCCAGCGTCTCGGCCTGGGGAAGGGTCCGCGGATAGCCGTCGAGCAGGAAACCCCCGCGGGCGTCCGGCTTGCCCAGCCGTTCGCGGACCACCTCGGCCATCGTGGCGTCGTCGACCAGCGCCCCCAAGGCCATGATCCCCTGCACCTTCCCTCCCAGATCGCTCCCCTCCGCCACCGCCTCCCTCAACATGTCTCCCGTGGAGATGGCAGGAACGCCCAAGCGCTGTGACAGCACCTGGGCCTGCGTCCCCTTGCCGGCTCCCGGAGGTCCCAGCAGGACCACCCGGGCTTGCCCGCGGGCAGGCGCACCATCAGCCCCGCCGCCCACGGATCCGGCCTCGCTTCATGAAGCCTTCGTAGTTGCGCATCACGAGTTGGCTCTCGACCTGCTGAATGGTGTCCATGGCGACACCCACCACGATGAGCAGCGACGTGCCGCCGAAGTAGAACTGGATCCCCATGCCCTCGGTGAACCAGCGCGGGAAGAAGCCGGCGATCTGCGGTCCGATGATGGGCAGGCCCGCGACGTGAATGCCGGTGAGCAGGAACTCCGGCAGCACCGTCACCGCCGCCAGATAGAGCGCTCCGACCAGCGTCAGCCGGGTGAGGATGCGGTCGATGTACTCCGACGTCCGCTTGCCGGGGCGGATGCCGGGGATGAACCCGCCATACTTCCGCATGTTCTCCGCCAAATCGGTCGGGTTGAAGATGATCGACACGTAGAAGTACGAGAAGAAGATGATCGTAATCACCTGGAGCAGGTAGTAGAGCGGCTGGCCATAGGCCACGTAGTTCGCCACCCGCTGCACGCCTTCGTTCTGGATGAAGCCCGCGATCACCGTCGGCACCGTCACCACGGAGCTGGCGAAGATCACCGGGATCACGCCGCCGGTGTTCACCCGCAGCGGCAGGTAGGTGCTCTGCCCGCCATAGACCTTGCGGCCCACGACGCGCTTGGCGTATTGCACCGGGATGCGGCGCTGCGCTCGTTCCATGTAGACGATGAAGGCCACCACCAGGACCATGAACAAGATCAACGGCACCAGGACGATGGCGTTGAGGTTGCCCTTCTGCACGCTGTCGATGGTGTTGCCGATGGCCGGGACCAGGCCCACCACGATGCCGGCGAAGATGATGAGCGAGATGCCGTTGCCGATGCCGCGCTCGCTGATCTGTTCGCCCAGCCACATGATGAACGCCGTGCCGGTGGTCAGCGTGAGGACGGTCAGGAAGCGGAAGCCCCAACCCGGATCGGGCACCAGGTGCGCGCCGCCCGGCGCCGGCGTGCGCTCCAGCCACAGCGCGATGCCGGTGCCCTGGATGATGGAGATCAGCACCGTGCCGTAGCGGGTGTACTGGGTGATCTTGCGGCGGCCCAGCTCGCCTTCCTTGGACAGCTTCTCCAGGTACGGCCAGACCACCGTCAAGAGCTGCAGGATGATGGAGGCGGTGATGTAGGGCATGATGCCCAGCGCGAAGACCGCAATCTTCTGCAGGCTGCCGCCGGTGAAGGTGTTGACGAATCCGAGGAAGCCCGTCTGCGCCGCCTTCATGTACTCGAGCAGCGCCACCGGATCGACCCCCGGGCTGGGGATGTGACAGCCGATGCGATAGACGCCCAGCAACGCGAACGTGAAGAGGACCCGCTTGCGCAGGTCCGGGATCGCGAAGATGTTGCGAAAACTTTCGATCACGCCTGCAGCTCCTCACAGCGGCCGCCCGCGGCTTCGATCTTCTCGCGGGCCGACTTGCTGAACTTGTTGGCGACGACAGTCAGGGCCTTGCCGATCTCGCCGTCGCCGAGCACCTTGACCTTCTTGCCGGAACGCACCAGACCATGCTCGAGCAGCACCTCAGGGTTGATCTCCCCCTCGAGCTCGGCGAGCTGCGAAAGGTTGACCACCGAGTACTCGGTCTTCCAGATATTGGTGAAGCCGCGCTTCGGCACCCGCCGGATGAGCGGCATCTGCCCGCCTTCGAAACCGGGCCGGCTGCTGTAGCCGGTGCGGGACTTCTGGCCCTTCTCGCCGCGTCCGGACGTCTTGCCGATGCCGGAGCCGGGACCGCGTCCCACGCGCTTCTTCTTGTGCTTGCTCCCCTTGGCCGGGGACAGCTCGTGCAGCTTCATGATTCCACGACCTCCAGGAGGTACCCAATCTTCTTGATCATGCCGCGCACCGCCGGAGTGTCCGGGCGCTCGACCTCATGGCGGATGCGGCGCAGCCCCAGGCTCTTCAGCACCTCGCGGTGCCCTTTCTTGGTGGCAATGCCGCTCCTCACCTGACGGATCTTGAGGGTTTTGACTTCTTCGTTCGCCATTTGAGATCTCCTACAACTATTAAGCGCCCGGCTCCGCGGCTGCCGGCGACGGTGCCTCCGGTGCGGCGGCCACAGGAGCAGGAGTTACCGGAGCGGGAGCGGCAGGAGCGGCAGGCTTGCGGCCACGTTTGCCGCCCGCGGCGCGACCGCCGGTCTCGACGACCCGATCGCTCAAGCCGCGCGACGCCATCACCTCGGCTTCGCTACGCAGGCTGAGCAGCGCGGCGAAGGTCGCCTTGACCACGTTGTGCGGATTGGTCGAGCCCAGGGACTTGGTGAGGATGTCCTGAATGCCCGCCGTCTCCACCACCGCACGGACGGGGCCGCCGGCGATCACGCCGGTGCCTTCCGAAGCCGGCTTCAGAAGCACCCGCCCGGCACCGAACGTGCCCAGTACCTCGTGCGGGATCGACGTTCCCTTCACCGGCACCTGGACCATGTTCCGCTTGGCGATCTCGATCCCCTTGCGGATGGCGACGGGCACCTCCTTCGCCTTGCCGGCGCCGTAGCCCACGCGGCCGTTGCCGTCCCCGATCACCACCAGGGCGGAGAAGGAGAAGTTCTTACCTCCCTTCACCACCTTGGTCACGCGGTTGATGTGCACGACCTGCTCGAAAAATTCGCTCTCGCGCTCGAAGTCCCTGGCCAAGCTCTTCTCCTTCACTTAAGTCTTAAAACTGCAAACCTTTTTCACGGGCGCCCTCGGCCAACGCCTGGACGCGGCCGTGGTAGACGTAGCCGCCGCGGTCGAAGACTACCTTCTCGACCCCGCGCTCCTTGGCGCGCGTCGCCATCAGCTCGCCCACCAGCTTCGCCGCCGCCTTGCCCGCGGTCGAGCTGCCGACCTGCTCGCGGACCGCCGCGTCGGAGGAGCTCGCCTGAGCCAGCGTCACGCCCTTGTCGTCGTCGATCAACTGCGCATAGATGAAACGCAGGCTCTTGTAGACCGACAGACGCGGCCTCTCGGCGCTGCCCCGCACCCGCTTGCGAAGCCGCAGATGGGCGCGCTTGCGGCGCGCTTGCTTCGCTTTCATACGCTTGGTGATGTAGTCGCTCATATCCCGGTTCCCCTGCTTCTAACCAATCATTTGCCGCCGGCCTTGCCGACCTTACGGCGCAGGATCTCGGTGGTGTATTTGATGCCCTTGCCCTTGTAGGGATCGGGCCGGCGCAGGCCACGGATCTCGGCGGCCACCTGCCCCACCTTCTGGCGGTCGGCGCCGGATACGGTCACCCGGTTGCTCTTGTCGATCTCGATCTTGATCCCCTCGGGGATGTTGTACAGCACCGGGTGCGAGTAGCCGAGGGCGAACTGCACGTAGGTGCCCTTCACCTCGGCGCGGTAACCGACGCCGACGATGTCGAGCTGCTTGCTGAAACCGCCCGCTGCACCGTTCACGGCATTGGCGAGCAAGGCCCGCAACAGCCCATGACGGGACCGGTCCGGCCCGCTCTCGCCGGGGCGGGTGATGTTGATTACACCGTCCTGGATGTCGACGGGGAAACCAGGGAAGAGCCCCTGCTCGACCCGGCCTTTCGGGCCTTCGGCCACGAAGACTCCGTCGCGTACCTCGACCTTGGTCCCCTGGGGGATGGAAATCGGCATTCTTCCAATTCGCGACATAGCGTCTCTCTTTCTTTCTTCCTACCAGCGCCTACCAGACCTGGCAGAGGAGCTCGCCGCCCACCCGGCGCTCGCGCGCCTGGGCGTCGGTCAGGAGTCCCTGCGACGTCGAGACGATTCCGATGCCGAGGCCGTTGCGCACCGGCTGGATCTCCTCCGCCTTGCGGTAGACCCGCCGGCCCGGCTTGCTCACCCGCTGCAGGTGAGAGATGGCCGGCACGCCCTCCGTGCTGTAGCGCAGGAAGATGCGCAGCGTCCCTTGAGGCACCGCTTCGATCTCCCGAAAGTTCTTGATGAAGCCCTCGTCCTTGAGGAGCTTTGCGATCTCCACCTTCAGCTTGGAAACCGGAACGTCAAGCCGGTCGTGCTTGGCGATCTGCGCGTTGCGGATCCGAGTCAACAGGTCCGCGATTGGGTCGGTCATGCTCATGCTCTTCTCTCCTACCAACTCGCCTTGATGACACCGGGCAAATATCCCTGCAACGCCAGGTTCCGCAGATGGATGCGGCAGAGGCCGAACTTGCGGTAAAAGCCACGCGGCCGTCCGCACAGTTTGCAGCGATTGCGATGCCGCCCCTCGAACTTCAGCTTCTTGGACTCTTTTGCAATCTTCGCCGTAGTCGCCACGAAAGCCTCCTAGCGCGTGAACGGCATGCCGAGCTCGCGCAACAAATAGAGAGCGCGCTCGTCGTTGCCGGCCGTCGTCACGATGGTGATGTTCATCCCCTTGGGTTTTTCCACTTTGTTGTAGTCGACCTCGGGGAAGATCAGGTGGTCGCGAATGCCCAGCGTATAGTTGCCGCGACCGTCGAAGCTCTTGCTCGGAATGCCGCGGAAGTCACGGACGCGGGGGAGCGCAACGGCGATCAGCCGGTCCAGAAACTCCCACATGCGGTCGCCCCGCAACGTCACCCGGCAGCCGATCGGCATGCCTTCGCGCAGCTTGAAGGCCGCGATGGACTTCTGGGCTTTGGTGATGGTCGGCTTCTGGCCTGCCAGCGCCGCCATCTCCTCCACCGCGTCGTCCAGGATCTTGACGTTCTGGATCGCCTCGCCCATCCCCATGTTGAGAGAGATGCGCTCGACCCGGGGCACCGCCATGATGTTGTCGATGCCGAACTCCTTCTTCAGCTTCGGCACCACCTCTTCCCGGTACCGCACCTTAAGGCGCGGCACGTAATCCTCAGGAGTCGGCCGGCCCGGGCCGGAGGGGGCCGCAGCCGCCTTGGGCTTGCCGCCCTTGCCGTCCTTGTTCTTGCTCTTCGCTTGCGTTGGTTGCGCCATGTCAGACTCGCCTCATATTCCCTTAGCTGAAGGTGGCGTCACAGTTCTTGCACACCCGCACGCCCTTGCCATCGTCGAGCCGTTTGCGACCCAGCCGGGAGGGCTTGCCGCACTCCGGGCAGATCACTTTCAGGTTCGAGATCTGGATCGGCGCCTCGCGCTCCAGGATGCCGCCCTGGATGCCCTTGTTCGGATTCGGCCGGGTGTGCCGCTTGATCATGTTCACGCGCTCGACGATGGCTTTGCCATCCGAGGCCAGGACCCGCAGCACTCGACCATGGGCGCCCCGGTCCTTGCCCGTCGTGACGAGCACCTGGTCGTTCTTCTTGACGTTCACCTTCATTTTCAGATGACCTCCGGCGCCAGGGAGACGATCTTCATGAACCGCTTCTCGCGCAGCTCGCGCGCCACCGGGCCGAAGACACGGGTGCCGATGGGCTCGTTGGCGTCGTTGACCAGGACGGCGGAGTTGTTGTCGAAGCGGATGTAGCTGCCGTCCTTACGCCGCTGCTCCTTGGCCGTCCGCACGATCACCGCCTTGACGACCTGCCCCTTCTTGACCGTGCCATCGGGCGCGGCCTCCTTCACCGAAGCGGTGATGACGTCGCCCAGCCGGCCGTACTGGCCCGCCGAGCCACCCCGCAGGTGGATGCAGGCGATCTTCTTGGCGCCCGAATTGTCCGCCACGTCGAGAACAGTTCCCATCTGGATCATCGCCGTTTTTCCTTAAATCAAGCCCACGACTACTCGGCCCGCTTCAAGATCTGGCGGACCCGCCAGCGCTTGGTCTTCGACAGCGGACGGCTGGAGACGATCTCCACCTCGTCGCCGACTTTGCACTGGTTTTCCTCGTCGTGGGCATGGAATTTCTTCGTCTTCTTCATATACCGGTGGTAGAGCCGGTGCGTGGTCGACTCGTGGACGACGACGACGACCGTCTTGTCCATCTTGTCGCTCACCACGAGGCCGATCTTGACCTGCCGGCGTCCCCGGTCCGAGGCTGCCGCAGCCGCGCCGTCGTGTGTGCTCTTCTCAGCCATCTCAGCGGTGTCCGCCATGTCGTCTGCTCCCTACTTTCCTTGACCCGGTTGAACCGCCGCCCGCCCCGATGGACCCGATTGCCGGCGCTCGTGCAGAAGAGTCAGCACGCGGGCCAGATCCTTACGCACCTGCCGGACGCGGTGCGGCTTCTCGAGCTGGCCGGTGACCTTCTGCAAGCGCAGGGCGAAGAGCTGCTCGGCGAGATCGCGCTCCTTGTCCTGCAGCTCTTCCGTCGTCTGTTCCCGCATCTGTGAAGCCTTCATCAGTCTTTACCTCATCTCATCGTCGCGCTTGATGAAGCGCGTCTTGATGCCCAGCTTGTGGGAGGCGAGGCGCATCGCGGCCTCCGCCACGTCGGCCGGCACTCCCTCGAGCTCGTAGAGGATGCGCGCCGGTTTCACCACGGCGACCCACTGCTCGGGTGGACCTTTGCCCTTGCCCATGCGGGTTTCGAGCGGCTTCTTGGTGATCGGCTTGTCGGGGAAGACGCGGATCCACACCTTGCCGCCGCGCTTGACGCTGCGGGAGATGGCGATACGGGCCGCCTCGATCTGCCGCGCCGTCACCCAGCCGCACTCCATGGCCTGCAGGGCGTAATCTCCGAAGGCGATGTAGGTGCCGCCCTTGGAGACGCCACTCCGCCTTCCCCGCTGCTGCTTTCTGTACTTGACCTTCTTCGGCATTAACATGGCTGAATTCTCCAGGCTCCTACGCGGTAGCGCGGCGGCCCTTCTCCTTGAGGAGATCTCCCTTGTAGACCCAGACCTTGACCCCGATGATGCCGTAGGTCGTGTGCGCTTCGGCCACACCGTAGTCGATGTCCGCCTTCAGCGTGTGGAGCGGCAGACGCCCCTCCTGGTACCACTCGGAGCGGGCGATCTCGGCGCCGCCCAGACGGCCTCCGACCATGATCTTCACTCCCTTGGCGCCGAAGCGGAAAGCCGATTCCATGGCCTTCTTCATCGCCCGGCGGAAGGAGACGCGCCGCTCGAGCTGGCCGGCGATGGACTCCGACACGAGCTGAGCGTCAAGCTCCGGCCGCTGGATCTCCTGGATGTTGATGTGGACCTCGCGGCCCATCCCCTTCTGGAGATCGTCCCGCAGCTTGTCCACCTCGGCGCCCCGGCGGCCGATGATGATGCCCGGCCGCGAGGTGTAGATGGTGACGCGCAGCTTGTCGGCGGCCCGCTCGATGTCGATCTCCGACACTCCGGCATGGCCGAGGCGAGCCTTCAACTGGCGGCGCAGCTTCAGATCCTCGTGCAAGGTGGCGGCGTAGTTGGCCTCGCCGTACCAGCGCGAATGCCAGGTCTTGTTGTAGACGAGCCGGAACCCATACGGGTGTGTTTTCTGACCCACAGTCGGTATCCTCTTAAGCTACTTCTTGCCGTCACCCTTGCGGGTGTCCAGCTTGATCGTGATGTGGCTCTGCCGCCGCAGGACACGGAACGCCCGGCCCATCGGTGCGGGACGGACCCGCTTTGCCATCGGTCCACCGTCGACGAAGATCTCCTTGACGTACAGCCGATCCACGTCGACGTGATCCTCGCGGTTCTCAGCATTGGCGATGGCCGACTTGAGGCACTTCTGCACATGCCGGGCCGCCACCTTGTGGGTCACCGTCAACAGGTTGACCGCTTCCTGCACGGCTCTGCCCCGAATCAAATCGGCCACCAGGCGCATTTTCTGCGCCGAGCCCGGAGCGTAGCGAAGTCGCGCTGTCACTTCCATGATCTTCTCCCCGATACCCGCCCCTACCGGGGACGGGCCCCTTTCTCGGCCTTCTTGCCGCTGTGCCCGCGAAAGGTGCGGGTCTGTGCGAACTCGCCGAGCTTGTGGCCCACCATGTTCTCGCTGAGGTACACCGGAATGAACTTCGTCCCGTTGTGCACCGCGATCGTGTGCCCGACCATCTCCGGAATGACCGTGGAGCGGCGCGACCAAGTCTTGATGACCCGCTTGTCGCCCCGGTCATTCAGCGCCGTGAGCTTGGCGAGCAGGTGATCGTCGATGAAGTAGCCCTTCTTCAGTGAACGCGACATGGCCCGAGCTCCTTACTTCTGGTTCCGGCGGCGGACGATCTGGCCGTCCGTGCGCTTGTTGTTGCGTGTCTTGTAGCCCTTGGTCGGCACGCCCCAGGGAGTCGTGGGATGACGGCCGCCGGAGGTCTTGCCTTCGCCGCCGCCCATCGGGTGGTCCACCGGGTTCATGGTGACGCCGCGGTTGTGCGGTTTCCAGCCCAGCCAGCGGTTGCGCCCGGCCTTGCCGATGGACACGTTCTCATGATCCAGGTTGCCCACTTGGCCAACCGTGGCATAGCACTCGACGTGCACCTTGCGCACCTCGCCCGACGGCAACTTGACCTGAGCCCAGGAACCGTCGCGCGCCATGAGCTGCGCCGAGCCGCCCGCGCTCCTCACCATCTGGCCGCCCTTGCCGATCTTGAGCTCGATGTTGTGGATCACCGTGCCCAGGGGGATGCGCTTGAGGGGCAGAGCATTACCGACGTTGACCTCGACGTTCTCGCCCGCCACCACCTCGGCGCCCACCTTGAGGCCGTCCGGCCAGAGGATGTAGCGCTTCTCGCCGTCCGCGTAGTGCAACAGCGCGATGCGGGCCGAGCGGTTGGGGTCGTACTCAATGGTTGCCACCTTCGCGGGCACGCCATGCTTGTCGCGCTTGAAGTCGATGACACGGTAGCGCTGCTTGTGACCGCCGCCCCGCCACCATGACGTGAGCTGGCCGCTGTTGTTGCGCCCGCCGCTCGAATGCTTGCCCTTGGTGAGGGACTTCTCGGGCGTCGACCGGGTGAGCTCGTCGAACGTCAGGTGCGTCTGGAACCGGCTCGAAGAATTGATCGGCTTCCTTTGCTTCGTCGGCATCTCTTACATCCCCTCGAAGAACTCGATCGGCTTTTCGCCCGCAGCCAACCGCACGTAGGCCTTCTTCCAATCGGGACGACGTCCGCTGTAGCGGCCCTGGCGGCGTACCTTGCCGTGAACCATGGCGATGCGGACCTCGGCGACCTTGACCTTGAACTGGATCTCGACCGCGTGCTTGACCTGGATCTTGTTGGCGTTGCGCGCCACCTCGAAGGCGATGACGCCCTTGTCGTCGCGCAGCTCCGTCGACTTCTCGGTGATCAGCGGACGGCGGATGATTTCCTGGACTCTCATTTCGCCAGCACCTCCACCAGACGGTTGAGGGCGCCCTCGCTGAGCACCAGCACCGAACGGTCCACGACGTCATAGACGTTCACCGCCAGCGCGTCCACCGTTTTGAGCGCCGGCGCGTTGCGCGACGCCAGCGCCAGATTGCGATTCTCGAGGCTGTCGATCAGCAGCGTCTTGCCGCTGACGCCCAGGCCGCCCAGCCGCTTGAGGAGATCGCCCGTCTTGTGGCTCCCCAGATCGAGGTCTTCCAGCACGACGATCGACTGCTCGGCGAGCTTGCGGGACAGCGCCGACTTGAGCGCATTCTTCTTCTCCCGCCGCGACAGGTCCTTGGCATGGCTGTGAGGAACAGGGCCGTGGACCGTGCCGCCGCCCCGCCACTTGGGGTTGCGGATGTCCTTGACGCGGGCACGTCCGGTGCCCTTCTGCCGCCACAGCTTGCGGCCCGAGCCGGAGACCTCGGAGCGGGTCTTGGTCGCGTGCGTGCCGCGCCGAAGGCCCGCGAGATAGGCCTGGACCGCCTCGTGGATCAGGTGCTGGTTGTACGGATACCCGAAGATCTCCTCGGGCAGTTCGATCTCCCGCACCTGCTTGTTGTCGAAATTCTTGATTGCAATCTTCATATGGGTTATCCCCGTTTCGCCCGCCGGATCGCCAGGTACCCCGTCTTGGGGCCCGGCACGGCGCCGCGCACGTAGATCAGGTTCTGCTCGACGTCCACCTTGACGATCAGCAGGTTCTTCGTCGTCACGCGCTCGCCGCCCATCCGGCCGGCCATCCGCATGCCCTTCAGCACTCGCGAGGGGTAGGCGGAAGAGCCGATGGAGCCTGGCGCACGGTGGAACATCGAGCCGTGGCCCCCCTGGCCGCCGCCGAAGTTGTGCCGCTTCATGACGCCCTGAAAGCCTTTGCCCTTGCTGGTGCCGACGATGTCGACCCACTCTTTTTCCTGGAAGATGGAGACCTTCACCTCATCGCCCGCGCTCATCTCCTCGCCCGGCGTCAGGTCGAACTCCTCCACTCTCCGCACCGGCGCGACACCGGCCTTCTTGAAGTGGCCCGCCTTCGGCTTGCTCACCTTCGCCGGGCGCTCCTCCACCAGGCCGATCTGGACCGCCTCGTAGCCGTCCGTCTTGGCCGTCTTGCGCTGCACTACGAGGCAGGGTCCGGCCTTGATCACCGTCACCGGGATCGCCGTCCCGTCCTCGACGAAGATCTGGGTCATCCCCACCTTGCGTCCCAAGATACCGTCCATCGCGAGCTCTCCTTGATGCCTCAAGTCCGGCGACTACTTGCCGAACGCCTTGATCTCGACGTCCACGCCCGCGGGAAGCTCCAGCTTCATCAAGGCGTCGACCGTCTGGCTGGTGGGCTCGAAGATGTCGAGCAGCCGCTTGTGGGTGCGGATCTCGAACTGCTCCCGCGACTTCTTGTCGACGTGCGGCGAGCGGTTCACGGTGTACCGCGAAATATGGGTGGGCAAAGGGATCGGCCCCACCACCCGGGCGCCGGTGCGCCGCGCGGTGTCCACGATCTCGTGCGTCGACGTATCCAGGATGCGGTAGTCGAACGCTTTCAAGCGGATTCGGATCTTCTCGTTGACCATGACCAATTGCCCCTTGTCTCTGCTCGAAAAACTTCTAGGCGACGATCTCGGTGACGGTGCCGGCGCCGACCGTGCGGCCACCCTCGCGGATGGCGAAACGCACACCCTTCTCCATGGCGATCGGAGCGATCAGCTCCACTTCCAGGTTCACGTTGTCGCCCGGCATCACCATCTCCGTGCCGTCCGGAAGCTTCGCCACACCCGTCACGTCCGTCGTACGGAAG
>DASYJD010000021.1:0-17310 GCA_035996875.1 Thermoanaerobaculia bacterium | reverse complement strand
GGCCCAAGAGAGACAGCGAGAGCCCCTTCGGAGGAATTGAGGGAGTTGCCTGGCGAATGACGGAGATCTGGCCAGCGTGCCTCTACGCCCGGGTACCGCCGACGGCACCTCTCTTGAGGTGGTGGTCTGACAAAGTAGAATTACGGACGGACGCTCTCTTTGAACGAATCATAGTCGTCGAGAAAAATCTGCTCGTCACCCAGGACGAGCTGCGGAAAGAGATCCTCCAGCATGGCGTCCGTCAGCAGCGGTCCCTCGACGGGGGTGTCCCCCATCAGGAGAAAGAAGACGACATGAGGAAACGCTTTGCGCAGCGCCGCGAGGATCTCGTCGGTGATCCCGGCACCGGGCAGGGAGATGAAGAGCGGACGAGGGCTGGCCCAGTTGCGCTTCTTGAGCTTCTCGGCCACTTCCTCGGGACGGCACTTCAGCTCGGCCGCAAGGGTCTGGGCAACCTTGCCGCTCAGCTCGGAGATCGTCTCCTCGATCCGGTCCTGCCCGACGACCCCGCTGCAGGAAACCAGTTTCCAGGCTGCCGGTTCCTCGGTGCTGGAGCGAAGGACGTACATCTGGGCCGTGATCGGTGAAGCCGCGTTGAGGCTCACGGCGCAGGGCGGAGCAAGGCCCTTGGCGATCGGCGGAATGCGCTCGACGTTGCGGTGGTCCACCCAGGACGAAGCCACGAGATCGACCACCTTCTGGAGCCAATCCTCCCGCCCTTGCTCCCCGACCGAGGCGGGAAGACTCTCCTGAAGGTTGAGCAGCGCCGGGACCGCGGCCTTCATCCCGACGCACTGGAGCTGGACGGCCAGGAACAGGCGGGCGTCGTGAGCCGGGAGCCAGGGATTGAGATCATAGTGAATGAAATCAGCGGCCGTCCGCAGTTGATCGTCCCTGAAACCGGCGAGGAGGCTCGCCAGGCGCTTCGCCCGCCGCTCGACCGGCGAGTCGCCGCAGCAGACCGCCTTTTCCAGGGCCTTGACGATCTCGGCGACAACGTCCGGGACGGGCCGGCCGACGCTGTACACGGCCTGGATCGCGGTGATCTCCGTCGGGCGGAGACGGCTCTTCTTGATCGCCTCGTCGTCCACCCCTACGTAAACCGGAACGACGAGAAAGCCGGGATCGCGCTCGCGCCGATAGGAGAGGAGCGCGGCCTCGTAGACGACCCAGTCGGAGAGCAGGGCCTTGCCCGAGAGAAGGATCACCGCCGCGTCACAGCCGCCGACCCAGAGATTGATGCGGGAGCGCCACATGTCCCCGGGCTCCAGGTCCGTCCTGTCCATCAGGGGGACGAGGCCCGGCAACTCCTTCAGCGCCTCATAGAGGGCCTCCTGGATCTCCCGGGCCGCGTCCTCCTGGGCGCTGTGGCTGATGAAGACGCGCGCTTTCCTCTCGGGCACCTCCCTAGTCTATCGTCAAGCCTGTGACCTCGTCCGTCGTGCTCGGCGACGGCTGTCTGCCGAGACCCGCTACTGGAACGGTACCGCCTGGGCTTGCAGGTCCACCACCGTCCAATCGGTGACCGTCACCGCGAGATCGTTCGCCGCGGGCACCGCCATGACGGCGAGCTTCTTGTCCACCGGTTGTCCGCCTTTGCTGACGGCGAGCGCCCGAACCTCCATGTTTCGCACGGTGCCGCGGTTGCCGACGCGCAGCAGATTCAATTCCGGCGACAGCGTGATATCCACGTCGTTGCCGGGTCCGCCGCCGACTCCGGTGATGGCGATGGCCCGGGCCTGCGTACCCACCATGCGGGCGATGGAGAGGGAGAAGCTCTTCTCGGCCGCGGCGGTGAAGCGGAACTGGGTCGCATCCGAGCTGATCGACAGGGCGTCCTGGTGGCCGGGCTGAGTCGCGACTCCCTGCAACAGGATCGACGTACCGTCGGGTGTAATGGAGTGGTAATCGTAGGTCCCGGCGCCCGTGCCGACGATGGTGCGGTTCAGCGAGGTGCCCGCGGGCAGCAGATAAAGGCCTTTCATCAGGTAGCCGGGATGGCTGCCGGGAATCTCGGACAGCAGCTTGCCGGCGAAGTTGCCCGCACGCAACCCGTTCGCGTCGGTCACCTGCAGGTCCGCGGGCGACAGCAGGAAGTCGATGACGAACGAAGTGAGGCCGAAGGGGCCGCTGAACGGCAGATCGTGATCCGCCAGCATGTAATCGCCGTGACGCATCATGCCCAGGGTGATGCCGTCCTGACTTTTGAACTCCGGCGTCGTCGAGTCCGGCAGGTAGTCGAAGTTGATCTTGCCGCCGTCGCGATGGAAGTGCAGCTTGCAGTTGGGCGACGTCGGGTGGTTGCAGTCCCAGACGAACAGATCGACCCCATCGGGATCCGAAAGCGTCGACGATCCGTCCGCGGTCAATTGCGGCGCCGGATGCCCCGCCGGATAGACGAACTTGTAGGGCATGACGCAGTGCGAGTCCGACAGCTTGTCGGTGTAACCCGAGTCCCACACCTCGCCCGAGGGGATGAAGAACAGCAGCGGAGCGTTCTGGCGGTCCGTGCCGCGCAGGAACGTGGCCTCGATCTCGTGGTAGGTCTTTTCCACGCGGTCGATGCCCTCCCGGCCCTGATCGTGGAACGTCAACAGGCTCTGCCGGCTAAGCAATTTCCCATGCACGCCGGTGAGCATCTTCTGGACATCGGCCTTCTGTACCGTGGGCGTGTCGACCTTGCCCAGCCAGAAGCGGTCGGCGACGAGGCTGGCGAGCGAGGTGCAGAAACCGGTGGCCAGGCCGCCGTTCGCCGTCCCCTTCAGAAAGTATTTGTAGAACTCGAAGTAGGCGGCCGTGAGCACAGGGTGGCCGAAGATCGGGTCCAGGAGCTCGTGCATGACCTCAACGGTGCCGAAGGTGTCCTCATAGGTTCCCCAGTCCGGCAGGCCATCGGTAAAGTTCGGGAAGCTGAGATTGTGCTGCCCGTAGCGGAAGGGCACTTCGAGGATGCGCGGCTGCGTGGCGGTGCGGGTGTTGCTGACCCGGCCGTCGGGGTTGCGCACCTGGATGCTGACGGTGCCGCCGGCGCTGCCGGTGCCGCCCGTTCCGGGCACGGCGAAGCTGAGCTGGGTCGGCCCCGCCACCGTGGCGGGAATCGTGCCGCCGTTCAACAGCACCGTGGCACCGCCCAGAAACGCTCGCCCTTTCAGCGTCACCGTGCTGCCTTGCGTCAACGGATCTGCGAACGGGTCGAGCTCCGGCTTGATGCCGAGATTGATGCGGTTGCTTTCCGTGCCGTCGTCTCGACGGACGAACACCGTTTGTTCTCCGCCACCGATCGCCAGCGGAATGTTGACGGAGATCGATTCGTCCGGGTTGACCGTCGGCGGCAGCACCGAGGCGCCGATCAACACGTGGTCGTTGGCCGTGAAGCGGCTGCCGCGGATCGTCAGCGTGTCGCCGGGGAAGGCCTCGGGCGGCGTGATCGCGGTAATCCACGGGCGCGTCATCAAATCGTCCCAGGCCGCCTGAGTGAACTCGAAGAACGTCACCTGAGCGTCGTTGCCGTCGGTGAAGCCGGAGGCGCCTTGCCCACCGGGCTGCCCTTGGGAACCGTTGTGGCCATTCTTGGCGCTGGTGCAGGTTTCACCATTGCCGCTGCGCCCGCCGAGACCGCCGGCGCCGCCCGCTCCGCCGGCTCCGCCGTCGACTTTGCGCCCGCCCTGGTTCTTGATTTTGAAAGTCTTGTTCACGACGGTGCCCGCAAGGGTTCCCGTCAACACCCCGATGCTGATCTTGCCGGCGCTGCCGCCATTTCCACCCCGGCCTCCATCGCCGCCGCGGCCACCGCTGCCGCCATCGCCGCCATCGCCGGGATCGGAGCTGCAATGCCAGCCGAAGAGCCAGAAACGCTTGCCGCCGGCACCGCTGCCGCCGTTGCCGCCCCGGCCGCCGCGCTGTCCCGTTCCGCCGCGGATGCCGTCCTCGCCGTTGAAGTCGAGGTTGGGCAAACCGGTCATGTTCTTCACCCACATTTCGATGTTGGGAGAATTGCGGCCCGAGGCGCCGGGGGTGCCTGTATCGCCATTCCCGCCGTTGGTGCCGTCGATGCCGTCGCGCGAGTCCTGCTTCGTCTGAATTCCGGGAAAGTCGCGGCCATTGAGGTCGGGGTTGTCCGCGCGTCCGGGCGTCGAGCCTCCGGGCCGCCGCCACGTAACGGCGGCGTTGTTGCCGCAGATCACCGTCTCGGCGATGATGTACAAAGTCTCGACGTTGGGCTCCACCACCAGTTGCTCGTCGGTCAGGTCCAGGGTGCCGGCAATCACCACCGCACTGTTGAGCGGAATGGTTTTCAGCTCCATCACCTGGGCCACGGGAGTCGACGTCGTGGGCCACTTCCAGGGCTGGTTGGCCTTTAGGATGGGAACCAGCGTCGCGTCGACGGCGGTGAGCTTGTTGTTGGTGACCTGGACGAGCTCGGCCGTGCGGTGCGGCACCTCGGTGACGCGAGACCGCGCGCTCAAGAACGACACGGCGGCGGACCTGTGGAGCGTGACGGCCGGCTGGGCCGGCAGCGCGCTCAAGAACGCGGCGCTATTCTGATTCGTCAGGTGCGTGGCCAGCGTTTCCCGGCGCGCCGCGGCATCGCCCGCGCGGAATGCCTTCGCGACGTCGGCCCAGTTGACGGTGACGACGGAGGTCTTGCGGGGAGCCAGCAGGATCTGCCCACGGCTCAGCGGGGTATGTTGCTTCACCGGGAGCGTCGCAAGATCGCTGACGGTGGCGACCCCCGCGGCATTCATGATGTCCTTCACGTGCTGCAGACGCGCATGACTTTCGTCCGGCAACAAATGCACCGAGATCTGTTTGATGGTCCCGGCTTGGCGGACGAGGTTCTCCAAGCGCAAGCCTTCCTGCTGCCTCTGCGCGAAGAACTGCTGCGTGACGACTCCCTGCCGGATGCTGAGGTCCGTGACGGTTCCCGCAAACGGGAAGCTCTGGCCGTCCATCCCCAATCCGACCCGGAACCCGAGCGTGCCGACGTTCTGAATCGGACCCGGAGCGGCGCCGTTGCCCACTTTGTTGCCGTCGATATCCAACTCCGTCGAGCCGTCCGCGGCACGGATGAAAGTAACGCGCTGCGCCGCTCCGGCTTTCACCAGAGTGGCGCCGCTATCCACCGTCACCCATCCCGCCGCCGTGTGCACCGAGCCCACCAGCTTGCCGTTGGCTTCGATGAAGAAGGCAATCGAAGGACTCTGCCCCTCGACGATGTTCTGGCGCGTCCCACCTACTTTGGTGGGAGTGATGGTCGCTTCGAGGGTGAACGATTGCAGGCTGTCGAGGTCCTTGTGGCGGGCAACGTCCACCAGGCCATGATCCAACGAGATCCCTGCGTCGCCGGGAAGGATTTTGGCGTTCGTGCTCTTCAGGATGGAGATGCCATTCACGGAACCGTCGAACATTCCACCGGAGCTACCCTTCAGTTGAAACAGCGTGACTGCGGACATAAGAACCTCCTTACAAACAACGTCTGGAGGCCACAGGCGGAGAAGCCGCGGAGTTCGTTACATCGATAGCTGTTTAGGACGCCTGAGCCTGCCGCTCGAATCGGCGCAGCCATACACCGAGGACCGGGAGCTCGCCGGCCGCCTTCCGCCAGTCCGGCTCCTGCGGCCGAAAGGGCGAGAGCACCAGGAACAGGGCCAGCCAGAGGACGTTCTGGGGAAAGCCGACACCCAGGGTCAAATGCGAGGCCAGGTGGAACAGGGCGAGCCCGAGCCCCCAGGCCCGGTGCAGAGACGGGCGAGCGACCACCCAGAGGGCGAAGAGCTCGAAGTAGATCGTGGCGACACCTGGAAGCCAGCCGGCCCAGGGATGCCCGACCAGCCATGGCCCGAGAACGCTCGGAGCCTCGTCCTCGATCATCTTCGCGGCGACCTGGTAGGCGAGGCCCTGAGGGTGAAGATAGGTGACGGCCTCTCCCCGGATCCACTGTTCGAGGATCCCTCCGGCCTTCCACATCCCAGCCATGCTGTAGGTCAGCAGGATGAGGGCCTGCACGCCCGAAAAAACCAGCAGGGTCGCCGAGCGCACCGTGCGGTTGGCCGAGCCGCGGGCGTGCCAGCCGGCGGGCAAGAAGATCAGCACGAAGGCGATGAGAACGCCGAGATGATCGCCGTGGTTGACCGCTCCGAACGAGAACTTGAGCGCCATGTGCTCGAGCAGGGAGACAAAGATCGCGACGCGGGCCCATCGGTACCGGGAGAGCGTCACGGCGAGAACCCCGCCGAGGAGATGGAGCCACAGGATCGCGGCGATACCCGCTTCGGTGTCGACGAAACGCAGCCAGAAGACCGGCCAGCGAGGCGCCAGGTCGACCGCGGTCAGGTAGCCCTGCCAGGAGAAGAGCTCCCCCGCCGCGAAGAAGAACACCACCGCATAGAACGCCGTGACCAGAGTCTGGGCGGCGGTGAAGCGCTCGCGCGACAGCAGGAGGGGGGCGGCGCCGCGCGCCGGGCGGAAGAAGGCAATCAGCGCCTCGAAGCGGCTTCGCGGCCTCACTGCTCCTCCCAATTCGCGAACCGCCCGAGGCTGCGCTCTTCGAGGTTGGCGCCGGTTTTCCACTTCTGCATCGGGTTGTAGCGCTCGAAGACGAGCTCGTAACGCACCCGCCCGCTCAGGTAGTTCTCCTCGAAGAGCCGCCGCAGGTCCTCGACCTCGGCCGTCTTATGCCGCTCGATCGCCCGGCCGAGCCGTTGGATGACCTTTCGGCCGACGTAGCGGTTCCCGACGACGATCGTGTCCGGGGCGTGAAGGAAGGAGACCGGCGGATTGAGAACCTGCTTCTTGTGGCGATGGATGAGGAGCGTGTACCGGCTGGCCTCGTTCGGCACCTTCGAGAAAAGCGACCAGCCGAAGAGGGGGATGATCTCGTCGACGCCCCGCACCAGCTTCTGGCTCGCCACACCGGCGAAGAAGTAGACCAGGACCAGGAGAGCAAGCCGCCGGCGGAGCCGGCGCAGTGCAGGAGCCCGCATATTTGGCGACATTTTTTCATAAACTGCGCTCAGTCGCCAGCGCTACGGCCTGGGCGGCCCTTCTACGAGCCCGGACACTCCACCGAGGTGAACTGCGGCACGGCGTAGTCCTGGACGTGGTGACGCCTGAAGTTGAAGTCGAGCGCTCCGGCCAGGTTGTTCGCCGCGTCGTCGCGGACGGAGAGAGCCGGCAGGCTCCAACGCCATTGGATCATCTTCAGAATCGAGGTGTGATCGTAGACGTCGCTCGCGATCGTGCCGGGCCGGGAAAACGGCGAAACGATCAGGCAGGGCACGCGGAAGCCACGCTGCTCGAAAGCGGGGTCCACGTCGGGCGCCGCCGGCGGAACGACGTGGTCGAAGAAGCCGCCCCATTCGTCAAAGTTGATGACCAGGACCGTGCGCTTCCACTCGGGGCTCGTCGTCACCGCGCGATAGGTCTGATACAGCCACGACTCGCCGGCGCGGATGTCACCATGGGGATGATCGTCGGCCGACGTGCCGCCGGCCTCGCCGCTGAGCGGCGGATCCACGAAGGCCACCTCGGGGAGATCGCCGGAGGCGCAGTCCTGGAGGAACTGCGTATAGGGCTGCATGATGGAGATGTACTTCGTGCCCCACAGATCGAGGAAGGACGTGTCGCTGTGGTAATAGCGCCCATCCAGCCCGGCGTCGGACAAGCGATCCCAGATCGTCGTCAGACTGGAGGGTGACAGGGAGTCGTCCAGCCGGTCGGTGACCGCCGCGTGCTGATAAATGCGATTGGGATAGGTCGGCCCCAGGATCGAGGCGAAATAACGGTTGCACACCGTCCAGTCCGGAGCGGCCTTGCCGAGAAAGGGAAGATCGCGCCGGGTGTAGTAGCCGATGCTGAAGATGTCGTTGGCTCCTGCACGCAACCAGCCGTCGCAGAGGCCGTTGTTGTACTCGACCCGGGCGCCGTCGTAGGAGTGGTCGGGGTCGGCGTGGCTGCACCCTTGGAAGTCGGGCGCCAGCGGAAAGGTTTTGAAGGCCTTCCCCTGGCTGTCCTTGTAAATCAGGCCGGCCTGCCGGCCGCCGGCGTTGGGGAGCCAGCCCAGCAGGTGATCGAAGGATCGGTTCTCCATCATGGCCACGATGATGTGGTCGATTCCGCTCCTCTCGGGCAGCGGCAGGCGCGGCTTGGCCTCCGAGGCCGCCCACAGGAGAGAGGA
This sequence comes from Thermoanaerobaculia bacterium, assembly GCA_035996875.1. Lineage (GTDB taxonomy): Bacteria > Acidobacteriota > Thermoanaerobaculia > Multivoradales > UBA5704 > DATARR01. The sequence continues at coordinate 9,134 of DASYJD010000021.1, read as the reverse complement.
CCGCCCCATGGACAGCGAGCCCAGCGCGGCGGCCGAGCCATAGAGGAATTGACGGCGAGAAAATTGGGACATGCGAGCCTCCCCTCCGGCAAGAGTTTCGGCTCCATACACCGCAAGAGGATCTTCGCGCGAGGTTCCGAGCCTGCCGCACGCCGGTCGCACGGACCCTGACGCGATGTGCAAGCGTCGTGCCTCAGAGAGAGCTTCAAGGGCTGCTGAAGCCCGAGTGGTTCAGACCTCCTATTGACAGCCGGTCGCGGCGTATGCACAATAGTATCCAGTAACCGCATACATAGTGGATAGGGCGTCATTCTGGTATCAGATGTTCCGGCGTCAATGACGGCGCCGCTCAGGCCCTCAGGGCTGGAAGGAGAAGGGATCATGGGAAACGAGAGGTCGCATTCAGGAGTGCTTGGAGAGCTGAGGCGCTTGAGCTCCGCGCTGGAGGCGAATGCCGAGGATCTGGTTCATTTGGACGGGGCTCGCCTCCGTCTGGCGGAAATCCTGGGCGAGGCCGAGGGGATTGCCCAGCAGCAGGCGGCGCTCACAGCCAGTAAGCAGGAGGCTTCCAGGAAGCTCAAGGTGTCGCTCGTGGAAGGCCAGCGGCTGGCGTCCGGCCTGCGCAGCTTCCTCCAGCAGAACTACGGCACCCGGTCGGAGAAGCTGGCGGAGTTCGGCCTGCAGCCTTTCCGCGGCCGCAAAGCCCGGACGCCGAAGACTCCGCAGTCCCAAGAGGCGCCCACCACGCCGCTCCCGGAGCTGGCAGCCATCCACTCCGAGGCCGGCGCCACATCCCAGCCGTAGCTCGGACGCTTAGAATCCGGAGTCTCGGGGGAGCGCGCTGAACAGCGCGCTCCCCTTCTTTTCGCCTTGGCCCAAAAGTACGGCGGCCCAGCAAACTTTACGTCGCCTCGCCAAACGTTACGCTGGCTCGTCAAACCTTACGGCGGGCCGCCAAACCTTACGCTGCCTCAGCAAACCTTGCGTCGGCTCACCAAACTTTACGCTGGCCTGCCAAACTTTACGACGCGCCGCCAAACTTTACAGCGGATCAGCAAAGTTTATGGCGGCCCGCCAAACGTTACGGCGGCCCGCCGAACGTTACGCCGCCCCGTCAAACTTTACGGCGCTTCGCCAAACTTTACGGCACGCCGCCAAACCTTACGCCGCGCCGCCAAACTTTACGCTGGTTCACCAAACTTTACGCTGGCCCAGCAAACCTTAGGTCGCACCACCAAACTTTACGCTGGCTCGCCAAACCTTACGACGCGCCGCCAAACTTTACGCGGGTCCGTCAAACTTTACGGCGGCCCAGCAAACCTTACGTCGCTTCGCCAAACCTTACGACGCGCCAGCAAACTTTACGGCGTCTCACCAAACTTTACGCTGGCCCAGTAAACTTTACGCTGCGCCGCCAAACTTTACGCCGGGCCAGCAAACCTGTCACGCTAATGCCACGCGCCGGCCCCTTTTCGCGTGCTAGACTTCTTGTGAGCTGGAATGAAAAGAAGCGTTTTGCCGTGGTTGGCGCTCTACCTGGCGATCGCCGGGGCGTACTTCCTCGCCTTGAACGGCTACGGAACGGAGACGGCAACGCGCGGCGCCCTCGTCATGGCGATCTTCGTTCTCCTCTCCATCGGTGCGATCCGCAGCATCTTTCGGTCCCGAGAAGATGAGCGGCTGTTCCATGCCGCCATGACAGGAAAGCCGCCGGTCGACGGCCAGCGCTCGGCCGTCGTGGGCACGCTGCATACGTTGGGACCCGCCCTCACCTCGCCGTTCAGCAACACGCTGTGCGCGTTCTACTTCTACCGGATCTTCCGCACCGAGACCGTCGAGGTCGATACGGACGAGGGGCCCTCGACTCAGACCCTGAGCCGGGCGGACTTCGGCGGCAACGCCTGCACTCCGCTGGTCGTCCGCACCCGCACCGGAGAGGTCCGCGTCGGCCGTCGCTTCGTGGGCCAGGGCTACCTCCCGATCCGGCTGACCGAGCCCGCTCACTATGCCAATGCTGGCGATTATCTCCGGATCACCCGCTTCGCCGACCGTAGCGGCTCGAAGAAGGTCAACTTCCTCTCGGACCTCGAAAACAGCTTGTCCCACCCCGTCGACGAAGAACGCGTGGACTACCGGCACAGCGAAGGACCCTTCGTCCTCGATCCCAGAATTCACAAACCCGAGGAAACGATCATCCCGATCGGCGAGCGGGTTTGCGTCATCGGCCTGTACCAGGCGGCCCGGCGCGAGCTCGTGGCCCAGCCCAGGAAGTTTCTGAAGATCGTTCGCGGCACGCAGATCCGCACCCTGATCCAAACCCGAAACGAAGCCTGGCAGAAGGTGGGAGCGGCGATCTTCCTCCTGATCGCTTCCCACATCGGCCTCATGATCTGGCTCTCCAGGCAGGACACGGGGAACCGCCCGTCCGGAGCCACCGTGGCGCGGAGCCAATCGCCCGAGCCTGCCGCGGCGCAGAGCGACTCGCCGCAGACCACGGGCCCGGAGGCCGCCGTCAGCGCTCAGGAGATTCCCAGCCCCCGTCCTGCGGGCTGGATCGTCGACCTCACAGGGCGTCTTCCCAAGGCGACCCTCGACCAGATCAATCGTTTGGGCGATGTGGTCAAAGTCAGGCGCAGCGCCGAGCTTGCCGTGGCAGTCGTCAGCCGGATCGACGGCGTTTCGCAGGAGAATTTCGCCTCCGACCTCTTCAAGAGCTGGGATCTCGACGAACGCGGCATGCTCCTCGTGGTGTCGGTCGACGACCAGCGAGCCGAGCTTCACCTAGGCCGCGGCCTCGCCTCCCTCACCGCGTCCCGAACGAGCAGCTCGATCCTCAAAGGCGTGGTTATGTACAACCTGCGAAACGGAGACCCCGCGGCAGCCGTGCTGGCGGGAGCCAACGCGGCCGCAAGCAGGATTCTCGATCTGCCCGTCACGGCGCCGTCGGCTGAGCAGGCACCCTGAAGGCGAGCCGGACGCTAGGACTTTAGCCCCGGGCCGCAGCTTTCAGGACGACACCGGCCTCCTCAAAGCCGAGGAGCGAGAGGATCCTTTCTTTGGCAGCGTCCAGGTCGGAAAAAATTTCGTCAGGCCCTTCGAAGAGTCCCTGAAGCGGGTCAGACGTCGAACGAATGAGGGACACACCGAAGCCCCGCCCCGCCCTCCATTCGACGGCCACCAGTTTCCCTTTGCTCCTCACGTCGAGCCATCCGGAGAGGCCTGAGTCTGCGGGGCAGTCGAGAGAGACCTCAAGGCTCGACGCACCTGCCCGAAGCCTCTGCGCCAGTTTCTGCAGCTCAATCATCCCAGACTCCTTTCCCGTTCTTCCCCGAAGCACTGAAGATGGTCGCCTCATCGCGGACGCTGACGATCTCCAGGGCTCCATTCGCCCGCACGTAGGTATTGTGCGCCTTGGAGCGCCAGCGTGTCACCTCCGGCCTGCCCGGCACTGGGCTGGGCGCATTCCCTCGGGCACTGGCGGATAGAGGCGGCCATCCGTGCTCCAACTCCCCGGATCGTAGGGCGTGCCAGACCATTCATCCTCCACCTCGTTCATTGTGAGGATGAGAATTTCGAGCGCTTCTTCACTCGATGAGGCGGGCAAGCGCTCTGTCAGCCGGCGGCAAATTTCCGCAAGACGAACGAGGCGAGGCGGGACTTCACGAATAGGGGAACCCTCCATCAACGAACACCAACGGCCACACAAAGGCTTGGAGCGCTCAGAGTGCAGGCCGCAGGGTATACCGCCAAAAGAGAAAAATCCACCCAGGAAGCGCAAAAACAGAGCCCGCCTCGCTCTAGAGGCCGCTCACGAGGATCTCAGAAACACAGCGGGAAAGCTCAGCCAGAAGATCGCAGCGACAACCATCCCCAGGAGCGCTACGGCAAGTGCCCCGCTGATGAGCGATTGCCCATCGCGCTGGACCAGCCCAGCCATTCCGAGCAGACCAGACCCGGCGAGCACGATACCGATCCACCGTGTCCAGTCCGGCCGTGAGACAAACATCTGGGCCACCAGAAGGAGGGCGATGAAAAACAGCAACCACTTGAGGAGGGATGCCTCTCGCGTGTCGCGTATCCTCTCCAGAACCAGTTTTGGAAACGATTGGAGCGTCCCCAGGATGCCGAGATTCTCGCGGACGTCGAACCAGGCCATCCCCGTCGCCAGGAGAGCGGCCAGGCCGCCGGCCCAACGGGTCTGTGCCGCGAGCAGGGCTGAGGCTCCCAGGAAAAAAAGCCAGTAGGAAGCAATGAAAGACCAATCGATGAAGATCTGCCGCCGTAGCTGCTTCACGTTGCCCGCGGGTTCCAGGATCTTTTGAAGGTCTTCGGTTGAGGACCCGAGCTCGATCTCAAGCGGCCGCACGGTCAGACCGCCGCGCTTGGCTGCGACAAGGGCCCATACAACGACTGCGAGAACCACCAAACCAAGCCCTCCGACCACTCGTACGAAAACGGACGAGATCTCCATACTTCCTCCTCTCATTCAGTTTCAAGGCTGATCGCGTAGTCTTGTTCTGCGGCCGGTATCTATTCCTCGACGAGCCGCTCACCTTCCTCGACATCGGCCACCAGATCGACTTCATGCGCAAGCTACGCGACCTCGTAGCGGCCCAGGACCTCGTCGTGGTCGGCGTGGTCCACGACCTGGCGCTGGCGGCAAGGTTCGCGGATCAGCTCGTCCTGCTCCACGGCGGCGCCGTCCTCGCGGCCGGAGCGCCCGACGAGGTGATGACGCCCGAGCACGTCCGCACCGCCTTCGGCGTCGAGCCCGTGACGGTTTCGGATGCTGAAGGCCGCCGGCATCTCGTTTTTGATTGATTCCGGGAATCCCACGCTTATTAGATCGTCGGAGGATGAGGATGCTCGGATCGAAGGTCAGGGCGCGGAATTGGCGCTGCCCACCTTGACCGACCCACACCCCGACCCCGCCGTCACGTTCTACGGGCTACAATCGACGCTCACCTGGAGGGCCTCATGGAGCAACGAGTTAGCCTACGGGAAGTCAACCAACACCTGACCCGCTATGTGAAGGCAGCGGAAGACGGGGAACGGATCGTCATCACCAGGCGCGGTAAGCCCGTCGCGCTTCTCTCTCCGCTACCCCGGCAGGAACGGTCTCTGAGTCAGGCGCAGGAAGCAGCGCTGGAACGCCTCCTCGGCCAGAGCCATCACCTCGGTGGCCGAGCTCCCTCGCGAGACGAGTTGCATGAGCGTTGAGAGAGTCAGTCTCGATTCCAATATCCTGTTCTACACGATCGATGGAGATGCCGGAGATCGGCAAAGGAAAGCGCGAGAAATCGTGCGGCAGGCGGCGTTGGGCGACTGGCGATAAGTCAAAACTTTATCGGTTATCGCCACCTACCCAACCCCTGCCACCACCACCGCCCCCTCCTGGTCCTTGTACTGCAACAGATACAGCCGGTAATAGATCCCCCGCAGGGCGAGCAGCTCCTGGTGGGTGCCGTACTCGCGGACTTCGCCTTTATGCAGGACGAGGATACGGTCCGCTTTCTGGATGGTCGATAGGCGGTGGGCGATGACGACGCTGGTACGGCCCACGAGCAGGCGCTCCAGGGCCATCTGGATGAGCTGCTCGGTCTCCGTGTCGATCGAGGAGGTGGCCTCGTCGAGGATGAGGATGCTCGGATCGAAGGCCAGGGCTCGGGCGAAGGCAATGAGCTGCTTCTGTCCCACGGAGAGCCCCGCCCCGCGCTCGCGCACCGCGGCGTCGAAACCTCCGGTGAGGCGCTCGATGAAGGGGAGGGCGTGCACTTCGCCCGCCGCCCAACGCACCCGCTCGTCGTCGATCGATTCCTCCCCCAGCCGAATATTGGCGGCGACGCTGCCGGAGAAGAGAAAGACGTCCTGCAACACCATGGCGACGCTGCGCCGCAGCTTGGCAAGATCCCACTCCCGCACGTCGACGCCGTCCACCCGCACGGCGCCGCGGTCGATGTCGTAGAAGCGCAGCAGGAGGTTCGCCAGGGTGCTCTTGCCGGCGCCCGTATGCCCCACCACGGCCAGGGTCTCGCCCGGCCGCACGCGGAAGGAGATTCCCTTGAGCACCGGCTCGTTCTCTTTGTAGGAGAACCAGACGTCGTCGAATTCGAGGTCGCCGTGGACCTTCTCCGGGCTGAAGGCCGCGGGAGGGGTGGCGATCGTCACCGGGATGTCGAGCAGGCGGAAGATGCGCTCGGAGCTCGCCATCGCCGCCTGGAGGATGTTGTACTTCTCCGACAGGTCCGACAACGGCTGGTAAAAGCGCTGGGCATACTGAAGGAAGGCGATCAGGCCGCCGATCGACAGGGCGCTCACCAGCACCCGGCCACCGCCCACCCAGATCAGCAGCCCGGTGCCCACCGAGGTGATCAGCTCGACGCCAGGGAAGAAGATGGCGTAGTAGAAGATCGATCGCACGTTGGCGTCGCGGTGCGCGTCGTTGATCCCCTCGAACTCCTCGTAGGCCCGCGCCTCGCCGTTGAAGAGCTGGACCACGGGCATGCCGGTGATGTGCTCCTGGAGGAAGGCGTTGATGCGGGCGATCTTCACCCGCACCTCGCGGAAGCTCGTCCGCACCTTGGCCTTGAACCAGGAGGTCAGCATCAGCAACAGGGGGACGATGGAGAAGGCCATCAGGGCGAGGCGCCAATCGAGCCAGAAAAGGACGGCGGCGATGCCAGTGAGGACCATGATGTCGCCGAAGATGGTGACGATGCCGGCGGTGAACATCTCGTTCAGGGCGTCGACGTCGGTGGTCACCCGGGTCACCAGCCGGCCGATCGGGTTGCGGTCGTAGTATGCGAGCGACAGGCGCTGGAGATGGCCGAAGATCTGCCGCCGCAGGTCGTTCATGATGTGCTGGCCCATGAGCTGGAGCACGTAGCCCTGGGCGTAGAGGGTGATGAAAGTGAGGACCAGGGCGGCCAGGAAGATGAGGGAGGTGACGGCGAGCCCCTGCGCGGCGATCTGCGCCGGATCGATTCCCCGCGCCAGGAGCTGGCCGCGGATGAAGAGGCTGGGCGCCGAGATCTGCCCCGTGCCGCCCTGCGGCCGGATGAAGAGGTCGAGCGCCACAGCCGTCGCCAGCGGTCCCACGAGTTGGAATACGGATGAGGCCAGGATCAACGCCAGGGCGCTCACCGTCATCCCGCGGTAGGGCCGGATGTAGCTCAGGAGCCGGCGCATCAGGCGGGCGTCATAGGCCTTGCCCAGCACCTCTTCTTCGTGTTGATCGGGTGTCTCGCTCACGGGGAGAGGATATCAGGGTGGGGCGGCGGCTCGGTCTTCAGCGTTCCCCCGCCCAAGACCCTCATCACCCCCGGCCCTCTTCTCCCGCCCCCTCCGCACCCCCCTCACCGGGAGAAGAGGGAGAAAGGCAAAAACACCCCAGGGGTACCCCTCTCCCGGTGAGGGGGGTTGGGCGGGGGCGGGAGAGGGGCAGGGGTGAGGGTCTTCGGGCGGCGGAAACTCTCAGACGAGTCGCCGGAGGTTTCGACGCTCCGGTGCGCGAAACCGGCGGAGCCGGTGAGAACCCGGGGTTGGGGAGTGAGGTGAAGGGAACTCATACCCTTTCATCTATTCCCTCAATGGTGTAGACTCCCATCCGGTTTCAACCATCAGGAGATAGGATCGTCCGCTGGAGTTTGTCGTCATGCCGCCGACTCTGAATCAGCTTTTGAAGTCGATGGTGGAGATGGGGGGTTCGGACCTGCACATCACCACCAACTCGCCGCCGCAGGTGCGCGTGGACGGCCATCTGCGGCCGCTCAGCCTGCCGCCGATGACGCCGTCGGAGACCAAGCAGCTCTCCTACTCCATCCTCACCGACAACCAGAAGCACCGGTTGGAGGAGTTCCTGGAGATCGACCTCTCGTTCGGCATCAAGGGGCTCGCCCGGTTCCGTGCCAACATCTTCCATCAGCGCGGCGCCATCGCCGCGGTGTTCCGGCAGATCCCCTATGAGATCAAGGGGTTCCGCGAGCTCGGGCTGCCCATCATCATCGAGCGGCTGTGCGAGAAGCCGCGCGGGCTGATCCTCGTCACTGGGCCCACGGGCTCGGGCAAGTCGACGACGCTCGCCGCCATGATCGACAAGATCAACCGCGAGCGTAGCGAGCACATCGTCACCATCGAGGACCCGGTGGAGTACCTGCACAGCCACAAGAAGTGCATCGTCAACCAGCGCGAGGTGGCGGCCGACACCCACAGCTTCACCGCCGCCCTGCGCTCGGCGCTGCGGCAGGACCCCGACGTGGTGCTGATCGGCGAGATGCGCGACCTGGAGACGGTGGAGGCGGCGTTGCGCATCGCCGAGACGGGCCACTTGACCTTCGCCACCCTGCACACCAACTCCGCGGCGCAGACGATCAACCGCATCATCGACGTCTTCCCGTCGGGCCAGCAGGCGCAGATTCGGACCCAGCTCTCGCTGGTCCTCGAGGGGATCGTGTGCCAGGCGCTGCTGCCGCGAGCCGACGGCAAGGGGCGCGTCTGCTCGCTCGAGATCATGATCCCGACGCCGGCGATCAGAAATCTGATCCGCGACGACAAGATCCACCAGATCTACGGCTCGATGCAGGCCGGGCAGGAGAAGCTCGGCATGCAGACGGCGAACCAGTCGCTCGCCAGCCTCTACATGAAGCGCGCGATCACGCTCGAGACGGCGATGACGGCGTCGTCGAACAAGGACGAACTGCAGGACATGATCAACCGCGGCGTCGGCGTGGTCGCCGGCGCGGGGTTGGGACGATCGGCCGGGACGGCGCCGTCGCCGCGGCCGGTGCGGAGTTAGCCCATGCCTACTTTCGCTTACACCGGACGGACACGCGCAGGGCAGACGGTCACCGGCGAGCGGGTGGCCGATTCGATGGATGCGGCGACCGCGGCGCTGCGGCGCGATCAGATCAACGTCACCCGCATCACCCCGTCCAAGGCCAAGGAAGAAGCGGCCAAGAAGGACGCCAAGGGGGGCAAGGCCGGCAAGAAGGTCGCGGCCAAGAACCTGGCGGTGTTCACGCGGCAGTTCTCGGTGATGATTGACGCCGGGCTGCCGCTGGTGCAGTGCCTCGACATCCTCGGCTCTCAGGAAGAGGACAAGAACTTCGCGTTCGTGATCATGGCGACCCGGACCG